>NZ_JAIUIC010000024.1:0-45270 GCF_020165455.1 Mesorhizobium sp. BR1-1-3 | reverse complement strand
CCTCAATGCAAAAGCACGCGATGCGCGCAACGAGTTCGCGAGTGCAACTTGACACCCCAGATAGTCGCTCTCCCCCCGCCGGAGGGAGAGGAAAAGGAGCCTCCCTCTAAATATGCAGCGCGTGTCCCAGCGCCTTCAGCGCCGCTTCCTGGAATCCCTCGCCCTGCGTCGGATGGGCATGGATGGTGCCGGCGATGTCCTCCAGCCGCGCGCCCATCTCCAGCGCCAGCCCGAACGCCGCCGCCAGTTCCGACACACCCTGCCCGACCGCCTGGATGCCGAGCACCAGATGGTTGTCGGCGCGGGCCAAGACGCGGACAAAGCCGTCCTCGCCCAGCTTCGTCATCGCCCGGCCGTTGGCCGCGAACGGGAACATGCCGATCTTGATCTCGCCGCCGAGCGCCTTGGCTTCTTCCGGCGAAAGACCAGCGGTCACCAGTTCGGGATCGGTGAAGCAAACGGCGGGTATCGAACGCTTGTCCCAGCTGCGCTTGTGGCCGGCAACGATCTCGGCGACCATCTCGCCCTGCGCCATCGCCCGGTGCGCCAGCATCGGCTCGCCGGTGACGTCGCCAATGGCGAAGATGCCGCGCATCGAGGTGCGGCACTGGTCGTCGATGCGGATGAATTTGCCGGCCATGTCGAGGTCGATCTGCTCGAGCCCCCAGCCTTCGGTCACCGGCTTGCGCCCGACCGTGACCAGGATTTTTTCGGCGGCGACCTTGGCGCTTTTGCCGTCCGAGGTCTCGACCAGCAACGCGTCACCCTTGGTTGAAAGCCCCTTGGCCTTGGCGCCCAGCATCACCTCGACGCCGAGCGCGGTGAGCCGCTTGACCACCGGCCGGGTCAGCTCCGCATCATACTGCGCCAGCACGCGCGGCAAGGCCTCGATCACGGTCGCCTCAGCGCCCATCTTGGCAAATGCCATGCCGAGTTCCAGCCCAATATAGCCGCCCCCGACGACCGCGAGCTTTTTCGGCACTTCGCTGAGCGCCAGTGCCTCGGTTGACGAAATCACCGACCCGCCAAAGGGCAAGAACGGCAACTCGACCGGCGCCGAGCCGGTGGCGATCACGATGGTTTCAGCACGGATCACTTGGCTACCCGTCTCGGTCTCGACCGCGACCGTCTTGCCGTCGCGAAAGCTCGCCCAGCCATGCACGGTTTTCACGCCTGCCTTCTTGAGCAGGCCGGCGACGCCACTGTTGAGCCGGCTGACGATGCCGTCCTTCCAGGCGACGGTCCGGGCAAGATCGAGCGTCGGCGCGGTGACCGAAATGCCGAGCGGGCTCTTGCCGCCCGCCATGTGCGACACCTTCTCGAACTCCTCCGCCGCATGGATCAGCGCCTTGGACGGGATGCAGCCGACATTGAGGCAGGTGCCGCCCGGCTTGCCCGCCTCGATGATCACCGTATCGACGCCGAGCTGTCCGGCCCGGATGGCGCAGACATAGCCGCCCGGCCCGGCGCCGATGACGAGCAGCTTGCAGGAGATTTCTTTCATGATGGCACGCTCTTTCTGGTGGCGAAGGCCCCCTCATCCGGCCGCCTCGCGGCCACCTTCTCCCCGGTGCGGAGAAGAGGCGAGCACAGACGCCGGCGACCTCCTCTCCCCTCGGGGAGAGGTCGGATTGCCCCGAATTGCCCTTCGCAATTCGGTTTTGGCAATCCGGGTGAGGGGGCCCTTGCGACCGTTCTCATCCCCTCAATCCACGAAAATCAGCGCCGGCGTTTCCAGCAGCGTCTTGATCCGCTGGATGAACACCGCCGCATCCCACCCATCGATCACCCGATGGTCGAAGCTCGACGACAGGTTCATCATCTTGCGCGGCATGAACTGGGTGCCGTCCCACACCGGCCGCACCATCATCTTGTTGACGCCGACGATCGCCACTCCCGGATGGTTGATGACCGGCGTCGTCGCCACGCCGCCCATGGCGCCGAGCGAGGTGATGGTGATGGTCGAGCCGGACAGCTCGTCGCGTGTTGCCGTGCCGGACTTGGCCGCCTCGGCCAGCCTGATGACCTCGGCGCCGCAATCCCAGATGTCGCGCGCCTCGGCGTGCCTGACCACCGGAACCACCAGCCCCGACGGCGTCTGTGCGGCGATGCCGATATGGATACCGCCATGCTGATGGACGATGCCGGCCTCGTCGTCGAACAGGGAGTTGAGATTGGGCTGGTCCGCGATCGCCTTGACCATCGCCCGCATCAGGAACGGCAGCAGCGTCAGTTTCGGCCGCTCCACGCCAGGACGCTTCTCCTTGTTGAGCGCCGCGCGCAATTCCTCCAGTGCGGTGACGTCGATCTCCTCGACATAGGTGATGTGCGGAATGCGCGATTTGGACAGCGACATCTTCTCGGCGATCTTGCGCCGCAAGCCGACCACCTTGATATCCTGCACAGCATCGTTGCGGGCGAGGCCGGATGCCTTTGCGACCCGCGGCCCGCGCGCCAGGAACGCTTCGATGTCCTCATGGCCGATGCGACCGGCCGGACCGGATCCGGCAACCTGCCTGAGATCGATGCCGGCTTCTTTTGCCCGCAGACGAACGGCCGGCGACGCCAGCGGTCTTTCGCCTTCAGGCCGCGGCGCGCCGGGGACGGAAGGCTGCGCCGTGCTTTTCTGTGAGGCTGCCGGTTTCGCCTTGGGCTCGTCGCTCTTTGGTGATGCCTTCACGACCGGCGCAGCAGCCTCGGGCTTCGGCGTCGGAAGTTTTGCCGGAGGCTCAGCGGACACCGCTTCCGCTTCGGCGCCTTGCGGCTTGGCGTTGCCCTCGCCCGCCACCTTCAGCCGCACGATGGGCGAGCCGATGGCCACCGTGTCGCCGATCTCGGCGCCCAGCCACAGGATCTCGCCATCAACCGGCGACGGGATTTCAACCGTCGCCTTATCGGTCATGACGGCGGCGAGCACAGTGTCCTCGCGGACGATATCGCCGACCTTGACGTGCCATTCGACCAGCTCGGCCTCGGCGACGCCTTCGCCGACATCGGGCAGCTTGATGATGTGTTCGCCCATCTCAGGCTCCCATGGTTTCAAGCAAGGCACGGCCAACGCGGGCGGGACCGGGAAAATAATCCCACTCCTGCGCATGCGGATAGGGCGTGTCCCAGCCGGCAACGCGAGCAACCGGCGCTTCGAGGTGATAGAAACAGTTTTCCTGCACCAGCGCCGACAGCTCGGCGCCGAAGCCCGAGGTCAGCGTCGCCTCATGCACGATGACGCAGCGCCCGGTCTTTTTCACCGAGGCGACGATCGTATCGAGATCAAGCGGCAGCAGGGTCCTGAGGTCGATGATCTCGGCATCGATGCCGGTTTCTTCGACAGCCGCCTGCGCGACATAGACCATGGTGCCGTAGGCGAGCACGGTGAGGGCCGAGCCTGCCCTGCGGATCGCCGCCTTGCCGAGCGGCACCGTGTAGTGGCCGTCGGCCACCTCGCCCAGCTCATGCTTCGACCAGGGCGTCACCGGCCGGTCGTGATGACCATCGAACGGACCGTTGTAGAGCCGCTTCGGCTCGAGGAAGATCACCGGATCCGGATCCTCGATCGCCGCGATCAAAAGCCCCTTGGCGTCATGCGGGTTGGACGGCACCACCGTCTTCAGCCCCGACACATGGGTGAACAGCGCCTCAGGGCTCTGGCTGTGCGTCTGGCCGCCAAAAATGCCGCCGCCGGTCGGCATGCGCACCACGATCGGGCAGGTGAAATCGCCGTTGGAGCGGTAGCGCAGCCGTGCCGCTTCCTGGGTCAGCTGGTCGTAGGCCGGGTACATGTAGTCGGCAAACTGAATTTCCACGCACGGCTTCAACCCATAGGCGGCCATGCCGATGGCCGAGCCGACAATGCCGGATTCGTTGATCGGCGCATCGAAGCAGCGGCTCTTGCCGTATTTGGCCTGCAAGCCCTGCGTGCAGCGGAAGACGCCACCGAAGAAGCCGACGTCCTCGCCGAACACGACGACTTTCTCGTCGCGCCCCATCGACACATCCATGGCATCGCGAATGGCCTCGATCATGGTCCGTCGCGGCATGGCTTCAGACTCCCGCCTGTTGGCGCTGGCGTCTGAGATGCGGCGGCATTTCGGCGTAGAGCCCTTCGAACATGTCGCGCGTCGACGGCTTGCCGCCGGCATGCAGCGTGCCGTGGCCTTCGGCTTCCTTCTGCGCCGCGATAACCGTGTCGAGGATTTCCGCCTCGGCCTGCGCGTGACGCTCGTCCGACCAGACGCCGAGCGCGATGAGATGGTTCTTCAGCCGCACGATCGGGTCGCCGAGCGGCCAAGCGTCGGATTCGGTCTTCGGCCGGTAGGCGGACGGGTCGTCCGAGCTCGAATGTGCGCCGGCACGGTAGGTGACATATTCGACCAGCGTCGGCCCGAGATTGCTGCGCGCCCGCTCCGCCGCCCATTTGGCCACGGCGTGGACGGCGAGATAGTCGTTGCCGTCGACGCGCAATGACGGGATGCCGAAGCCGAGGCCCCTCGCCGCGAACGTGCCCGAACCGCCGCGCGCGATGCCTTGAAAGGTCGAGATCGCCCACTGGTTGTTGACGACATTGAGCACGACCGGCGCCTTGTAGGTGGAGGCGAACACCAGCGCCGAATGGAAATCGGACTCGGCCGTCGAGCCGTCGCCGATCCACGCGGCTGCGATGCGCGAATCGTTCGATATCGCCGAGGCCATCGCCCAGCCGACCGCCTGGATGTACTGCGTCGCCAGATTGCCGGAGATCGAGAAGAAGCCGTGCTCCTTCGACGAATACATGACCGGCAATTGCCGGCCCTTCAGCGGGTCGGCTTCGTTGGAATAGATCTGGTTCATCATCGTGACCATCGGGTAGCCAGCGGCAATCAGCAGCCCTGCCTGGCGATAGGTCGGAAAGTTCATGTCGCCCGGCGCCAGTGCCTTGCGGAAGGCGCAAGCCACAGCCTCTTCGCCCAGATGCTGCATGTAGAACGAGGTCTTGCCCTGCCGCTGCGCCATCTGCATGCGCGCATCGAAGGTCCGCAGCGTCATCATGTGGCGCAGGCCGGTGAGAAGCTCGTCGCTGGACAGCAGGCCGGCCCACGGGCCGACGGCCTCGCCCGTGCGGTTCAGCACGCGGATGATCGAGAAGGCATGATCGCGGATGGTGCGCGGATCGACATCGATCTCCGGGCGCGGCACCGAGCCGGCCTTGGGGATCGGCACATTGGAAAAGTCAGGCGTTCCGCCCGGCCGCACTTCCGGTTCCGGAACATGAAACCGCAACATCCCAGCATCGGCCATGACCTTTGTCCTCCAATGTTGCCTGGAACAGATATTTGCATATCTGCGCCGCCAGTGCGAATTTGTCGGGTAGCCTGCGGACGTCGGTCCCGGCCGCGCCGGCCGATCCAGCCTCCCGCACCCAAGATGAAGATATGTCCGCGAAATTTCTTGTCGATGTTGGGCGGTGGCGCGCAATTAGAGAGAAGGTTGGGCGAGGTTTGCCGGCAGATAAGGTGATTGGTCGACGAACTCGCGCCCTTCCTCTCCCCCGTCGATCGGGGGAGAGGTGTCGAGCGAAGCTCGAGGGAGTGGGGGTCGACGGTTCGCCCAAGCTGGATGCCGCCCCCACATCATGCTAACCAGCCCGCCATGGCACAGAAGAAAGCATATGAGGTCGATGGCTGGCTCGCGAAGCCGGACCAGCGGATCTCCATTGTCCTGCTTTACGGCCCCGATCGCGGCCTTGTCTCCGAGCGAGCAAAGGCCTTTGCCGGCAAGACCGGCCTGCCGCTCGACGATCCCTTCTCGGTGGTCAGGCTGGAAGGTTCGGAGGTCGACCGAGACGAGGGCCGGCTGCTCGACGAGGCCCGCACCGTGCCGATGTTTTCCGACCGGCGCCTGCTGTGGGTGCGCAATGCCAGCGGCCAGAAAGCATTGGCCGACGACGTCAAGGCGCTGACGGCGGAGCCCGCGCGCGATGCGATCATTCTCATCGAGGCCGGCGACCTCAAGAAAGGTGTCGGCCTGCGCGCCATCGTCGAGGCGGCCGACAACGCCATGGCCCTGCCTTGCTATGCCGATGAAGCCCGCGACATCGACACCGTCATCGACGGCGAACTGGGCAGGGCCGGCATGTCGATGACCATGGAAGCGAGACAGGCGCTGCGCCGCAATCTCGGCGGCGACCGGCTGGCCTCGCGCGGTGAGATCGAGAAGCTTGTGCTCTACGCCCATGGCCAGACCGAGATCGGCCTGGAGGAGGTCAAAGCGATGTCAGGTGATGTCTCCGGCGCGTCTTTCGACGACGCGGTCGACGCGCTTCTCGAAGGCAAGATCGGCGACTTCGACACCGCCTTCACCCGCCATTGCCAGTCCGGCGGCCAGCCCTTCCTGGTGCTGTCCTCGGCAATGCGGCAGTTGCAGCAGATCCAGATCATGCGCGGCCAGATGGAGTCCGGCAACCGCAACGCCGCCACGGTCGTTGCCGCCGCCCGCCCGCCGGTGTTTTTCTCGCGGCGCAAGCTGGTGGAGAAAGCGCTGGAGCGCTGGAGCACCGAAGCGCTCGGCCGCGCACTGACCCGGCTGCAGACGGCGGTGCTGCAGACCAGGCGGCGGCCGGATCTTTCCGTGGCGCTGGCAAGACAGGCGCTGCTTGGCATTGCGGTGGAGAGCAGCAGGTTGGCGCAGAGGTAGGAGAGCGATCCTCCTCTTCTCGGCACCGAGCGCTGCCTCCATCGGTCAATTCATTGTCATGGCGCCCACCTGCTGGAAGGTTGGCAGCGCCTGTGGAAAGACCAGCACCGCCGCGCCGTAAAGAAGCAGAGCGATACCCGACACCTTTGCGATCCCACCTCCTGACGGGAGGGTCTTTTCCGCAAAGATCAGCAAGGTGACCACGGCCATTGCGGCGACGTTCATGATCCCGAGAGGAAAGAGGGCGAGAAACAAAAGCCAGCAGCAGCCCAGGCAAAAAAGTCCATGCTCCAGGCCCATGCGAACCGCACCCCAATAACCATCGCGCCATGAGGTCAGGATGAAGCCAATCGGCGTGCGGCATTTGGCCAGACAAAGATCTTTCAGTGGGGAGAGTTGATAGGCGCCCCCAATCATCAGCAGCGCGCCGCCGATACGCGCGGCCGTCGCAGCGGACAATCCCACATGCCCGGCAAGCATCTCCGCACCCGCCGCACCGACAAAGGCGATAACGCCCATCACGCCCCAAACCAGCATATACCCGGCCACGAACACCCAGCTCGAGACAAAGGTCTCGCCCCGGCTCTGTTTGCCGGCCTGGACCTGGTGAAACGTCAGGATCATGGGCGCGGCCGTCGGAAACATCATGGCAATCATCATGATCATCCAGATGGCAAGAAACAGCGGCGCCTTCATACCCATGGTGAGTGCGTACATTTCCATGCGCATGTCCGCGTCCATGCCCATCTGCTGCCAGACAAGCAGGGTCCACGCCGCCGCAGCGATAGCGATCAGCAGCGCGAGAATGATGTATCGCTGCAACGTCGGGGCCATGGACGAGGTCGTTCCGTGCTACGCTGCCAACGGCTACTGCTGCCCAGACCAATTGATCGGGGCGTAATGTCCGTTTCGGCGGGAATTGTCCCAGCTCATGCCATGATCGCTGAATGTACTGCCTTCCGCCCCCATCGCCAGGGCGAGCCAATCGGGATTGACAGGATGGCCGGTAGCCGCCCACATCTGCCCGTCCTCGCGCATTGTCGGCAGCGGCTCGACCGCCATCTGCATGACGCCCGCAATCTCCGCCGACCGCTTCTTGCCGTCTATCCGGTAGCTTATCGGCACCTTCTTGGCGCCAAGATTCGTGCCAATCATGGGTGCCAGCACCGCCATAGGGCCGCCCGCAGCGCCGGTGAAGATGGCACCTAGCGCCTCTGTTTGCCTGTCATCGGCCCGTTCGTCGATATAGGCGGCGGCCGTCCAATTGCCGTTTGCCATAGGACCCGGCGTGTGAGCGACCATCGCGACACTGAGCCCATCCAATCGAACGTCGCCGTAGTTGCCCGTATTGATATGAAAGACCAAACCGACGTCGCAAACACCTTTCGTCGGCTTCGATGTCAGCTGCGCGTTGGTGGACAGCAGACAAGGACATACGACATCGCAGCTACAATTTTCGAAGTAACTTCCGGACAATTGCCAACGGACTGCCATTTGCACCTCCCACTTGCGTCAGGCGCGTCGGCATATCGCATTGGCGGGGCGGTGCCATTTCACGACTGTTGTAGGAACGGCAAATAGCCCCCGCCTCGACCGACCGGCACGCTAGGGTACATAATTTAAGCCATATCTAATATAGGTTACGCCGTTGCCTGGCACTGTCAAGCCGCGAGCGGCAGGGCTGGCGGCAGGCGCTGCTTGGGATCGCGGTTGAGAGCGCGAGGCTGGGGAGCGAGCCTGATCTCCCCTCGAGGGGGAGATGTCGCCGAAGGCGACAGAGGGGGCCGCCGCGCGTGGGGCGCTGACCTCTTCTTCGTTCCCGCAGGGGCCCGGCGCTTGATGTGGGGCGACCCCCTCTGGCCTGCCGGCCATCCCCCCTCAAGGAGGGAGATTCGCGGCGTCACCGATTTCGCCAATCACCAGCGCCCCAAAAGGAAAAGGCCGGCCAAACGGCCAGCCCCTTTCCACATGCGCAATCTCCGGCCTCAATATACTTCGCCGGCTAACTAGCGCTCCTGCTTCAGCCTTCTGCACAGCTCATCAAGCTGCTCCAGCGACCGGTATGAAACCCGCAAAGTGCCGCCCTTGCCCTTGTGATCCACTGACACAATCATGCCGATCGTATCGGTCAACAGCTTTTCCAGCGCCAGCGTATCGGCGTCCTTTTGCTCCGGACTTGGCGCCGGCTTGGCTTCCTTGGTGCTGCTGGTGCCGGCCGGTATCTGGGCCAGCGCTTCGGCCTGGCGCACCGAAAGGCCCTCTTCGACGATACGCTTGGCAAGGCCGGCCGGATCTTCCGCCGTCACCAGCGTACGGGCATGGCCCGCCGACAGCGCGCCGTCGACCAGCATGTCGCGGATCACGTCCGGCAGCTTCAGGAGCCTGAGCGTATTGGCGACATGGCTGCGGCTCTTGCCGATCACCTGGCCGAGATCGGCCTGGGTGTAGCCGTGCTCGTCGATCAGCTGCTGATAGCCAAGTGCTTCCTCGACCGCATTGAGGTCGGTGCGCTGGACGTTTTCGATGATCGCCAGCTCGAGCGCGGTGCGGTCGTTGACCTCGCGGATGATGACCGGGATCTCGGAAAGCCCGGCGCGCTGCGCCGCCCGCCAGCGCCGCTCGCCGGCGATGATCTCGTAACGGCCGGCCTGTGCCGGCGAAGGACGCGCCACCACCGGCTGGACGACGCCGTGTTCGCGGATCGACTGGGCAAGGTCGGTCAGCTCGGCGTCGCCGAAATGCCGCCGCGGATTCTTCGGATTGGGGGTCAGGAACTCGATCGGCACCTTGCCGTCGGCGCTCATGCCTGGTTTTTCAGGCGCAGCTGGGCGGTCGATCTCGCCGATCAGCGCCGCCAGCCCACGCCCCAGTCTCTTTCTCGAAAGGTCTTCGCTCATCTTTATTCCAGGTTCCGGATCGTTTCGGTATCGAATCGGCTCTTTAGATTGCAGGCAGTCTAATCAAGCGGCGCGTAACTTGCGCTCGCGGCGGATCACTTCCGACGCCAGTTGCAGATAGGCCTGGCTGCCCGAGCATTTCAGATCGTAAAGGATCGCCGGCTTGCCGTAGGACGGCGCCTCGGACACCCGCACATTGCGCGGGATGACGGTCTCGTAGACCTTGTCGCCCATATGCGCCCGCACATCCTGCACCACCTGGTTGGCGAGATTGTTGCGGCCGTCATACATGGTCAGCACGATGCCCTGGATGGTGAGATCCGGATTGATCGAGCGGCGCACCTGCTCGACCGTCTCCAGCAACTGGCTGAGACCTTCGAGCGCGAAGAACTCGCATTGCAGCGGCACAAGAACAGAATCAGCCGCAGCCATTGAATTCAAAGTCAAAAGGTTGAGCGAGGGCGGGCAGTCGATCAGCACATAGCCGAAAGGTGCGCCGCGCTCGGTCGCGGCGCGCAGCGCATTGCGCAGCTTCAGCACGCGGTCGGGCGCGGAGGCGATCTCCATTTCAATGCCGAGCAGGTCGAGCGTCGACGGCACGATAGACAGGCCGGGCACCGCCGTCGGGATGGCCGCGGCCTCCAGCTCCAGCTCGCCGGTCAGCACGTCATAGGACGAGACCGTCCGATCCTTGCGGTCGATGCCGAGGCCGGTGCTGGCATTCCCCTGCGGATCGAGATCGACGATCAGCACCTTTTCGCCGATCGCGGCCAGCGCGGTCGCCAGATTGATGGCGGTGGTTGTCTTGCCGACGCCGCCTTTCTGGTTGGCTACGGTGATGATTCGGGGGCCATTCTTCATCATGGGTTTATGCCAGAAATTCATTTTGGGCGCCAAATCGCCTGTCAGTGACGGATCAGACAGATCGCAGGTTGGACAATTCCAGGATGACGCCGCCAGCGTCGGTCACACTGGGATGTTCTACCAGATCGAAGGACCATCGGTGAACGCTTTCTTGCACTTCGGTGCGGTAATCCCGGCCTTTGTGGAACAGGCCGCGCGCGCCTGAAATCAGCCAGGGCGCCGACAGGTCCAGCAAGGTCGAAAGCGGAGCCAGCGCCCGCGCCGTGACGATCTGCGGCGTCGAAACAAGCGCATGACTGTCGTCGATGCGGCGCGCCACCACCCGCGCCGGCAGGCTGAACTGCCCAATGACGGTCTGCAGGAAGGATGCTTTTTTGCGATTGCTTTCAACCAGATCGATGCTGGCGCTGTCGCGCTCGGCCAGCAGGAAAGCCATGACAAGGCCCGGAAATCCGCCGCCTGAGCCGATATCCACCCAGCGTGTGGCGGCCGGCTCTATGCGCGCGAGCTGCGCGCTGTCCAATATATGACGCTGCCAGACGTCGCCCGAGGTCGATTGCGCCACCAGATTGATGCTGCGATTCCACTTCTGGAACATCTGCTCGAACGCCACCAGCCGATCGAATGTTTCACGTGAAACCGGGCCTGCCGTGTCCTGCAGGCTCGCCAGGGTCATAGAACTCACGCAACATCCTTTTGTAGGCGCTGGGCGCTCTCCGCGTGACGGACATGCGCGACAATGATCGCCAGCGCCGCCGGCGTCATGCCTTCCATGCGCTGGGCATCGGCGATGGAGCGCGGCCGCCGCGCCTGCATCTTCTGCTTCAACTCGTTCGACAGACCCGGCACTCCGGCGAAATCGACCGTCTCGGGGATCAGCCGGCTCTCTTCATGCCGGATCTGCGCGACATCCGTCTTCTGGCGATCGAGATAGACCGAATATTTCGCCTCTGTTTCGAGGCGCTCCGCCGTCTTGCCGTCGATTGCCGCGAATCGCGAATCGATACGTCCCAGCCAGGCCACGTCGACGTCGGGATAGGACAGCAATTCATAACCGGACCGGCGCACGCCGTCCCGGTTGATTTCCAGCCCATGACGCGCCGCCTCGTTGGGCGTCATTGTGAGCAACTTCGCCAGCTCCCGAGCCTCATCCAGACTTTGCATGACATCCCCGTAGCGCTGCATCCGCTGCGCCGAGGCGATGCCCAGCCTGGCCGCCAGCGGCGTCAACCGCTCATCGGCATTGTCGGCACGCAACGACAGCCTGAATTCGGCCCGCGAGGTGAACATGCGGTAGGGCTCCGCAATGCCCCGGCTGGTCAAATCATCGACCATGACGCCGATATAGGCCTCGGTGCGGCTGAGCACGATCTGCGCGCTGCCCGATGCCCGCCGCGCCGCATTGAGGCCGGCAAGCAAGCCTTGCCCGGCCGCTTCTTCATAGCCGGTCGTGCCGTTGATTTGCCCGGCGAGGAACAGGCCACTAACGCGCTTCGTCTCCAGCGTCTGATGCAGCTCGCGCGGATCGACATGATCATATTCGATGGCATAGCCGGGCTGCAGCATAACGGCTCGCTCCAGCCCCGGAATGGTTTTCAAGATGTCGAGCTGCACATCTTCGGGCAGCGAGGTCGAGATGCCATTGGGATAGACTGTGTCGTCGTCCAGGCCTTCCGGCTCCAGAAAAATCTGGTGCCCGTCCCTGTCCCCGAACTTGACGATCTTGTCCTCGATCGACGGGCAATAGCGCGGCCCAACGCCTTCGATCGATCCGGAATACATGGCCGAGCGACCGAGATTGGCGCGTATCAGCTCATGCGTCGCGGTCGTCGTCCGCGTAATGCCGCAATCGATCTGCGGCGTGGTGATACGGTCGGTCATCAGCGAGAACGGCACCGGATCCGCATCCGCCGCCTGGCTTTCCAGCGACGCCCAGCCGATGGTCCGGCCATCGAGCCGCGGCGGCGTCCCGGTCTTCAGCCGTCCAAGCTTGAAGCCGGCGCGGTCCATCGTTGCCGACAGGCCGAGGCTCGCCTGCTCGTTCATGCGGCCGGCGACGATCTTCTTCTCGCCGATATGGATAAGCCCGCGCAGAAAAGTCCCGGTCGTCAGGACGACCGCGCCACAGGCCAGGCGCCGCCCATCAGCCAGGAGAACAGCCCTGATCTGCCCATCGGCGATTTCGAAGTCCAGAACCTCGCCTTCGACCACGTCGAGATCGTTCTGCTGCCGAATCGCTTCCTGCATGGCAAGGCGATAGAGCTTTCTGTCGGCCTGCGTACGCGGGCCGCGCACCGCGGGGCCTTTGCGGCGGTTGAGCAGGCGGAACTGTATGCCGGCCGCATCCGCCACGCGGCCCATGAGGCCGTCCATGGCATCGATCTCGCGCACCAGATGGCCCTTGCCGAGCCCGCCGATCGCGGGGTTGCACGACATCACCCCGATCGTCTCGAAACGCAGCGTCACCAGCGCGGTCCTGGCACCGGCGCGCGCGGCAGCACTGGCCGCCTCGCAACCCGCGTGGCCGCCGCCCACCACAACCACATCATAGCGATTGGTCATTTCCAAACGTCCTGGACTCAGAAGAATGAGGGACACATGTCCCTGCGGAGCGACGCTGTCAAGAAAACTCCGCGACAAGTTTCACGTGAAACAGCCGAGCCGCCAGTTAGCTCAGTGTTTCACGTGAGTCATCGGGGCCGCCTGCTACGTTTCACGTGAGTCATGCAGGCGGCGCAGCGCGGTGGTGGCTCAGATGAAGCCTCCCCGCCTTCGGGGTTCGTCGAAAATCACGAAGCCATGCAGCAAAGCAACATACGATCTAAAGGGAGCTCACGCCGCAGCGACCCTGTTTCACGTGAGTCATTTCCCGATGCAGAACTGCGAGAAGATCACGTCCAGCATGTCCTCGACGTCGATGGCGCCGACGATTCGGCCCAAGCGGTCGGCGGCAAGCCGCAACTCCTCCGCGCGCAACTCCTGCCCGACAGAACGGCCATCGGTGGCGCGGAGCAGATGGCGGTTGGTTTCGCCCAGCAATTCGACGTGGCGAAGGCGCGACGGCAGGACATCGCCGACGCTGCCGGCTGCCTCCGCCGCCCGCTGGCCGATTTCCGCCAGCAGTTCCTCCACGCCCGTCCCGTTCTTCACTGAAATGACAAGGTCATAATCCTCCGTCGCGTCGCTCGCCGCGCGGCTTTCCAGCAGATCGAGCTTGGTGCCGACACGTAAGATCGGCGCTTCGGTCGGCAGCAGTCCAATCTCCCTGGGATCGGCGACATCCCTAAGCAACAGCAAGAGATCGGCGCCATGCGCCTTGGCCCTCGCCTTGTCGATGCCGATCGCCTCGACCTTCCCCGGCGCATCGCGCAACCCGGCCGTATCCGTAAGCCGGACACGCAGCCCCTGAAGATCAAGTGTCACTTCAAGCAGGTCGCGGGTCGTGCCTGGTTCATCCGTTACTATAGCGGCATCGCGCCGCGCCAGGGCGTTGAACAGACTCGACTTACCGGCGTTGGGCGCACCGAGGATGACGACCTCGAATCCATCGCGAATGATCTCGGCGGCGCGAAATCCGGCGATGTGCCGGTCGATCTCGTCGATCATCGTTCTGACATCAGACCAAACCGTATCCGAAACGGAACCGGGAACATCGTCCTCGTCGGCGAAATCGATCTCGGCCTCGATCATGGCGCGGGCATGGATCAGCCTGCGGCGCCAGCCGAGATAGAGTTCGCTCTGTACGCCGTCGGCATTCTGCACCGCGAAGCGCCGCTGCGCCTCCGTCTCGGCATTGACGAGATCCGCCAGCGCCTCGGTCTCGACCAGGTCGACCTTGCCGTTCAGAAAGGCGCGACGCGTGAATTCGCCCGGTTCCGCGTGCCTGACGCCGTCAAAACCGGTCATCGTCTCCAGCATTTTTGCCACAACGGCACGGCCGCCATGAACGTGGAATTCCGCGACATCCTCGCCGGTGAAACTGGCCGGACCGGGAAAGAACACAACCAGGCCGGTATCGAGCAATGTCCCGTCAGACGCCCTGAATCGGCGCAGAGCCGCCGCGCGGTCCTTAACCATAGTCCCAGCAATCGTTTCGACGACGAATCGAGTCTGCGGGCCGGAAATTCGGATGACGGCGACGCCGGCAGGCAGCCGGCCGCTCGACAGCGCTACGATGGAATCGCCTGAAATCATTTGCCCGCTCTACTGAACCGCCCTAGCTTCACACCTATCAGCCAATCGCACCCGAGTTTGCCCAGTGACGCTGCCCGCGCAAAACCTGCTTGCCGAAGAAGCCAGCCCCTATCTGCAGCAGCACAGCGGCAATCCCGTCCACTGGCGGGCCTGGTCGCCGGCTTCGCTCGAAGAGGCAAAGGCGCTGGATAGGCCGATCCTGCTCTCGGTCGGCTATGCCGCCTGCCATTGGTGCCATGTCATGGCGCATGAAAGCTTCGAAAACGATGGCGTCGCCGCCGTCATGAACCGTCTGTTCGTCAATATCAAGGTCGACCGCGAGGAGCGCCCGGACATCGACCAGATCTATATGGCGGCGCTGTCCTCGATGGGCGAGCAGGGCGGCTGGCCGCTGACCATGTTCCTGACCCCGGACGGCAAGCCGTTCTGGGGCGGCACCTATTTTCCGCGCGAGCCGCGCTACGGCCGCCCCGGCTTCATCCAGGTGATGGAGGCGGTGGACAAGGCGTGGCGGGAGAAGCGGGCGAGCCTCAACCAGAGCGCCGACGGGCTGACGACGCATGTCGAGACGCGGCTCGCCGGTTCGCATGCCAGAACCGTGCTCGACCGCGCCACGCTGGCGGAATTGGCCAAGGGCATCGACGGCATGATCGACCGTGATCTCGGCGGATTGCGCGGCGCGCCTAAATTTCCCAACGCGCCGTTCATGCAAACGCTGTGGCTGTCCTGGCTTCGCGACGGCAATGCCGCCCATCGCGACGACGTCCTCAACAGCCTCGAGCAGATGCTGAGCGGCGGCATCTACGACCACATCGGCGGCGGCCTCAGCCGTTACTCCACCGACGCCGAATGGCTGGTGCCGCATTTCGAAAAGATGCTCTACGACAATGCCCAGCTCCTCCGCTTCTGCAACTGGGCCTATGCCGCAAGCGGCAATGAATTGTTCCGGGTACGAATCGAAGAGACGATCAACTGGCTGCTGCGCGAAATGCGCGTCGACGGCGGCGCTTTTGCCGCCAGTCTCGATGCCGACAGCGACGGCGAGGAAGGTCTGTTCTACACCTGGAGCCGCGACGAGATCGAAGCCGCCCTTGGCGACGATTCCGCATTGTTTTTCAATCACTTCACGCTCTCCAGCCCGCATGGCTGGGAAGGCAAGCCGGTCGTCCACCAAACGCTGTCTCAGCAATCGCAATATGTGATCCACCGCGAAGAGATCAGCGCGCTCAAGGCGAAACTTCGTGCTGTCCGGGAAAAGCGGGTCAGGCCCGGTCTTGACGCAAAGACCCTCATCGACTGGAACGGCCAGATAATCGCAGCGCTTGCCGAGGCCGGCCGGGCGCTGGCGCGGCCTGACTGGATCGATGCGGCGGCAAAGGCCTTTGCCTATATCAGCTCTGGCAGCCGCGACGGCCGTCTGCCGCATTCGATGCTCGGCGCCAGAAAACTGTTCCCGGCTTTGTCCAGCGACTATGCCGCTATGACCAACGCCGCGATCTCGCTGTTCGAGGCCACCGGGGATTGGAGCTATGTCGACCAGGCTGGCCAGTTTGTCGGGCAGCTCGAGCATTGGCACGCCGACGCCGAGAAGACAGGTTACTACCTGACTGCTTCCGACAGCACCGACGTGCCGATCCGCATCCGCGGCGATGTCGACGAAGCTATTCCCTCCGCTACCGGCCAGATCATCGAGGCGCTGGTCCGGCTGGCCTCCGTCACCGGCGATCTCGAGCTGCAGGAAAGAGCCTGGCACGTCGCCGAGCATGCCGCCGGCCGCGCGGCGCACCAGACCTATGGCCAGGCCGGCATCGTCAATGCCTGCGCGCTGGCAATCGAGCCGCTCAAGCTGGTGTTGGTGGATGAGCTCACAGATCCAAAGCTCGTTCCGGTTGCGAATCGAAACCCGGACCCGCGCCGCGTCGACATCGTCGTGCCAATCGGTACGGCAGCGAATCGACCGTTGCTACCCGGTGGAATCCTGCCGCCGACCGACAAGGCAGGTGCATGGTTGTGTACAGGGCAGATTTGTTTGCCGGCGGTGACGGATGCTGAAGAGCTCGAGCGATTGTTGCGACGGCGATAGTTTTGCTAACCGCCGGCGAGAGACGCCCCCTCTGGCCTACCGGCCATCTCCCCCTCAAGTGGGGAGATCGGCAGCTTCGCTGTTCCGCTCACCTTACGGCATTGATAATTGCCGAAAGCGACCAAGGGCGTAATCTCCCCCTAGGGGGGGAGATGCCCGGCAGGGCAGAGGGGGGCGCGAAGGATCGCTACCCCATCTCCTTACGTGTTCATCGAATCGAAGAAATCCGCATTGGTCTTGGTCTGCTTCAGCTTGTCGATCAGGAACTCGATCGCGTCGGTGGTTCCCATCGGCGCCAGGATGCGGCGCAGCACGAAGATCTTCTGCAGGTCCTGCTTGGAAACCAGCAGGTCTTCCTTGCGGGTGCCGGACTTCAGGATGTCCATGGCCGGATAGATGCGCTTGTCGGCCACCTTACGGTCGAGCTGGATTTCGCAGTTGCCGGTGCCCTTGAACTCTTCGAAGATGACTTCGTCCATGCGGCTGCCGGTATCGATCAGCGCGGTGGCGATAATGGTCAGCGAACCGCCTTCCTCGATGTTGCGGGCGGCGCCGAAGAAGCGCTTCGGCCGCTGCAGCGCGTTGGCGTCGACACCACCGGTCAGCACCTTGCCGGATGACGGCACGACGGTGTTGTAGGCGCGGCCGAGACGGGTGATCGAATCGAGCAGGATGACGACGTCGCGGCCATGTTCGACCAGGCGCTTGGCCTTCTCGATGACCATTTCGGCGACCTGCACGTGGCGCACCGCCGGCTCGTCGAAGGTCGATGAGATCACCTCTCCCTTCACCGAGCGCTGCATGTCGGTCACTTCTTCCGGCCGCTCGTCGATCAGCAGCACGATCAGATAGCATTCCGGGTGGTTGGCGGTGATCGAGTGGGCGATGTTCTGCATCAGAACCGTCTTGCCGGTACGCGGCTGCGCGTTGATCAAGGCGCGCTGTCCCTTGCCGATCGGCGCCACCAGGTCGATCACACGGGCCGATATGTCCTTGGTGGTGACATTCTCGATCTCCATCTTCAGCCGCTTGGTCGGATAGAGCGGCGTCAGATTGTCGAAGTGGATCTTGTGACGGATCTTCTCGGGATCGTCGAAATTGATGGTGTTGACCTTGAGCAGCGCGAAATAGCGCTCGCCCTCTTTCGGGCTGCGGATCGGCCCTTCGACCGTATCGCCGGTCTTCAGCGAAAAGCGCCGGATCTGCGACGGTGAAATATAGATGTCGTCGGGACCTGGCAGGTAATTGGCGTTGGCGGAGCGCAGGAAGCCGAAACCGTCCTGCAGCACCTCGACCACGCCATCACCGATGATCTCGATCTCCTGGGCGGCCAGCTTCTTCAGGATCGCAAACATCAGCTCCTGCTTGCGCATGACGCTGGCGTTTTCGACCTCGAGCGATTCGGCATAAGCGATCAGCTCTGGCGGTTTCTTGTTCTTGAACTCGGCGAGTTTCATTTCTTGCATAGACGGACCTTGAATAGATGGAGTCTGGGTAGGCTTTGGGAAAATATCGGCGGGATGCGACAAATGCCGGGCGCGGCCGAAAACAACGAGGGGCGGCGCATGACGGGAAGGAAGACCCGTCTTTTATCGTCGGTCGGGTGAAAGAGCAAGCTGCGTTTTGCATGGCCTATGAAGGCCTAAACGCATCAATGCCTGTCGCAGTCTCCTGGCCGTTTTTGAGCAACATGCATCAGAACGGCTTGACCACCACCAGGATGACGATTGCGATCATCAGCAATGTGGGGATCTCGTTGACCATCCGCCAGTGCCTGACCGGTTTTTCATTACGGTCCTCGGCGAATTTGCGCACCGCGCCGGCCAGATAGCCATGCATGGCCGACAGCAAAAGCACCGCTCCGATCTTGGCGTGAAGCCAGCCGCCCTGGAAACCGAAACCCTTCCAGGCAAGCCACAGGCCGAACACCCAGGTGACGATCATCGCCGGGTTGATGATGCCGCGCAACAGGCGCCGCTCCATCACCTTGAAGGTTTCCGACTGCACCGAGCCCTTCTCGGCATCGGCGTGGTAGACCAGCAGCCGCGGCAGATAGAGCATGCCCGCCATCCACGAGATGACGGCGAGGATATGGATCGCCTTGGCCCAGGGGTAGAAACCGTCGGGTGCCGCGAAATACAAAAGCGCGGTGAAAACGATCAGCACGGCGATACCTGATATCATGCGCATCATCGCCTGGCCGCCGCTGTTCGTGTTGTTCATCTGAGCCATCAGCGTGTCGCGCTCCGCACCTGTTTCACCATCGCCTCGACATGGGCGATCGGCGTCTCCGGCGTGATGCCGTGACCGAGGTTGAAGATCAGCGGCCCGTCTCCCAGCGCTCCCAGGATCGCCTCGACGCCATCCGACAGCGCCTTGCCGCCAGCCACGAGCCGCAAGGGATCGAGATTGCCCTGAACCGCACCCGAGCGCTGCAATTCTTTCGCCGCGATCAGGGGCACCGTCCAGTCGATGCCCAGCGCCGTTACGCCGGTCTTCTGTCGATAGGTCCGGTAACGCGCACCGGCGCCCTTGGGAAAACCGATGATCGGGACATCGGGATAAACCGCCCGCACCCGGCCAACGATCTCGGCCATCGGCTGAACGCAGAACAAATCGAAAGTTTCATCGTCCAGCACGCCGGACCAGGAATCGAAAATCTGCACCACATCCGCGCCCGCCTCGATCTGGCGGATGAGATAGGCGGCCGAATGTTCGGCAAGCACCTTCAGCAATCGTTGAAAGGCCACCGGCTCGCGATAGGCAAAAAGCCGCGCCGGCGCCTGGTCGGGCGTGCCATGGCCGGCAATCATGTAGGTCGCCACCGTCCACGGCGCGCCGCAGAAGCCGATCAGGGTTGTCTCGTCGGGCAATTTGGCCCGCAACCGGCGAACCGTCTCGTAGACCGGTTCGAGATTCACGTGAAACACCTTGCCCTCCAGAGCCAGAATCTCCGGCGCGGTGATCGGCGTCAGCAGCGGCCCTCTGCCCTCTTCGAAGCGGACGTCACGGCCAAGCGCATGCGGAACGACAAGGATATCGGAAAATAGGATCGAAGCATCGAAGCCGAAGCGCTCGATCGGTTGCAAGGTCACTTCGACGGCAAGGTCTGGATCATAGCAGAGATCGAGGAACGAGCCTGCTCGCCTGCGTGTCTCCCGATACTCCGGCAGATAACGCCCTGCCTGACGCATCATCCAGAGCGGAGGCGGAAAATGAGCCTTGCCCTTCAGGACATCCAGCATGATCCGGTTCTGGGGCATCGAGCGCTCGCTTCTCCCGGCCTCTTCTATAATCAAAGATTCTTATATCTAAGATTCTTCTGATTCTAAGAGTCTGTTGGTTCTGGTGATTGCCACCTGTCCCGCTTTGCCCCGGAAAACACCAGCCAACATATTGTCGCGTGCTTCTTTTTCCCAGATGTAGGGTTCTGGGGATAGGTCGGAATCGATCAATCGAGTCAAAGCGTTAGGCGGAGCGGTGAAAGGCAGGTCCTGTGGACGGACTGTAGGCGAAAAAAGCCGTCCCCAAACTTGTCCCCAGTCGCCCGACGAAGCTGACAGCGCATCGAATTGTGGACAAACTGCCATCTGATACAGTCGCCTCCGACCGACCCCTCTTTTCATCCCGCTTTATCCACAGAAGCCCACAGCCCCAGGTGACCCCCTGTGAACAAACCCCAGAGCTTCTTCCACCTGCACCTGATTTCCGACGCGACCGGCGAAACGCTGCTCGCCGCCGGCCGGGCGGCTTCGGCACAATACAAGGATGCGCGCGCCATCGAGCATATCTATCCGCTTATCCGCACCGAAAAGCAGGTGGCGAAGGTGTTCGAGGACATAGAGGAAGAGCCGGGCATCATCCTCTATACGGTCGTCGACCAGAAGCTGGCGCGCGGCATCGACGAGCGCTGCGCGGCCATGGGCCTGCCCTGTGTGTCGGTGCTGGAGCCGGTGCTGACCGTGTTCCAGTCCTATCTCGGCACCCCGGCCGGCCGCCGCGTCGGCGCCCAGCATGTTCTCGACGCCGAATATTTCCGCCGCATCGACGCGCTCAATTTCACCATGGACCATGATGACGGCCAGCTGCCGCTCAACATGGACGATGCCGATGTCGTGCTGATCGGCATTTCTCGCACGTCGAAGACGCCGACCAGCATCTATCTCGCCAACCGCGGCATCAAGACCGCCAACATCCCGATCGTGCTCGGCGTGCCGGTGCCGGAAAGCCTGGTTGCCGCCAGCAAGCCGCTGATCGTCGGGCTGATCGCCACCGCCGAGCGCATCTCGCACGTCCGGCAAAACCGCATCCTCGGCAACAGCAGCTCGTATGAGGCATCAGACTATGTCGACCGCGCGGCGATCAGCGAAGAGCTCGCCTACGCCCGCAAGATCTGCACGCGCCATGGCTGGCCGATGATCGACGTCAGCCGCCGCTCGATCGAGGAAACGGCGGCGGCCATCGTTGCCCTGCGGGGGAAGAATAGATAGGGCAGGTAAGATAAGTGAGCACCAGCACCCCTCATCCGACCTCGCTTCGCGAGGCCACCTTCTCCCACAAGGGGAGAAGGAAGAACGTGGCACCGTCGTCTCCGCAAGATACCGCCAGTTGGCGATTTGCAGCGGCGTACGCGCGGGACTTCCCTTCTCCCCTTGTGGGAGAAGGTGGCCGAGCGAAGCTCGGTCGGATGAGGGGTGCGTGACGGAGCGCCAACATGGGTGAATCAGCATGACCGAAAAACTCATCCTCGCTTCCGGCAGTCCGTTCCGCAAGGCGATGCTGGTCAATGCCGGCGTCGATGTCGAGGCGGTGCCGGCCGATGTCGACGAGCGCGCGCTCGAGTCGCCTTTGCAGGATAGCGGCGTCTCGCCCGAGGACGTCGCCCTGGTGCTGGCCGAGGCTAAGGCGACCGAAGTCAGCGAGCGCAGGCCGGGCGCCCTGGTGCTGGGATGCGACCAGACGCTGTCGCTCGGCGACGAGGTGTTCCACAAGCCGGCTGACATGGAGGGTGCCCGCCGTCATTTGCTGGCGCTGTCGGGGAGAACCCATCAGCTCAACAGCGCCGCGGTGCTGGTTCGCGACGGCAAGGTTTTGTGGCGGCATGTCGGCATCGCCTCGATGACCATGCGCAAGCTCGACCCCGCCTTCATCGGCCGCCACCTCGCCCGCGTCGGCGCCAAGGCGCTGGGAAGCGTCGGCGCCTATCAGATCGAAGGCGAAGGCATTCAATTGTTCGAGAAAATCGAGGGCGATCATTTCACCATTGTCGGCCTGCCGCTGTTGCCGCTGCTCGCCGAACTGCGAGACCTGGGGGCGATCGATGGCTGAGGCGTCGAAAAAAGCCTTCGTGTCGGGCCATCCGGTCAAGCATTCGCGCTCGCCGAAGATCCATGGTCACTGGCTGGCCAAACATGGCATCGACGGAAGCTACCAGGCCATCGATGTCGCGCCGCAAGACTTTGCCGTGTTCGTGGAAACATTGCAGGCAAACAATTACCGCGGTGGCAACATCACCATCCCGCACAAGGAAGCGGCCTTCGCATTGGCCGAACGCCGCGACCAGGCGGCGCAAGAAATCGGCGCCGTCAACACGCTGTGGTTCGAGGACCGCGTCCTGTGGGGCGGCAACACTGACGGTCACGGCTTTGCCGCCAACCTCGACGATCATGCACCGGGCTGGGCAAGCAAGGGTCCGGCGGTGGTACTCGGCGCCGGCGGCGCGTCGCGCGCCGTCATCCATGCGCTGAAGGAGCGCGGCGTTGCCGACATCCGCATCGTCAACCGCACTCTGGCCCGAGCGCAGGAATTGCGCGATCGTTTCGGCGCCGGTGTCTCGGCGCATGGCATGGCGGCGACCAACGAACTGCTCGGCGATGCCGGCCTGCTGGTCAACACCACCGCGCTCGGCATGCATGGCAATGAAGGCCTGTCGGCGGATCCCGCCCGGCTGCCCGACCATGCCATCGTCACCGACATCGTCTATGTGCCGCTGGAGACGCCGCTGCTCGCGGCCGCCCGCGCGCGAAATCTGAAGACGGTCGACGGTCTTGGCATGCTGCTGCATCAGGCCGTGCCTGGCTTCGAGCGCTGGTTCGGCATCAGGCCGCGGGTGACGGCCGAACTCCGGGCCCTGATCGTCGCCGATCTGGTGCCGAAGCCATGATCGTGCTCGGCCTCACCGGCTCGATCGGCATGGGCAAGTCGACCACGGCAAAAATGTTTGCCGAGGCCGGCGTGCCGGTCCATGATTCCGACGAGACGGTGCATCGCCTCTATGCCGGCAAGGCAGCCCCCCTGGTCGAGGCCGCCTTTCCCGGCACCACATCCGCCGGCGTGGTCGATCGTGCCAAACTTGGCGCGCGCGTGCTCGGCGATGCCGCGGCGCTGAAGCGGCTGGAGACCATCATCCACCCGCTGGTGCGCGCCGATGCCGATGCCTTTCTGGCCAGGCATCGTGGATCAGGCGCGCCGATCGCCGTCCTCGATATCCCCCTGCTGTTCGAAACCGGCGGCCGCAACCGCGTCGACAAGGTCGTCGTCGTCACCGCCCCGGCCGAGACCCAGCGCGAACGCGTGCTGGCACGGCCCGGCATGACGGAGGAAAAGCTGGCGTCGATCCTGGCCAAGCAGGTGCCGGACGCGGAAAAGCGCCGTCAGGCCGATTTCATCGTCGACACCGGCCAGGGGATGGACGCCGCGCGGGCGGAGGTCGCTGCAATCATCAGCCAGCTGATAGGGGTTGGCAAGCCAGGTGGTTGAGCCCACCGCTCGACCGCCAGCTGTCGATGTGAGGGCCGCTTATCTGCCTGCCGGCTTCGCTCGACACCTCTCCCCCGATCGACGGGGGAGAGGAAAGGTGCAGGGCGATGAGGGGCGGCGCAAACCTGTGCGATTGCCCTGGCCATCATAGTTTCTCATTGCCATTTTGTTCCGCTCTCACGATTCTGCTCCTTTGGAGCGACTGATTCGATGCGTGAGATCATCTTCGACACGGAAACCACCGGCCTCGATTCGCGCGACGACCGCGTGATCGAGCTGGGCGGCGTCGAACTGGTCAACCGTTTCCCGACCGGCAGGACCTTCCACCACTACATCAACCCGCAAGGCCGAGCGATCCATGTCGAGGCACAGGCGGTGCACGGCATCAGCGCGGCGGACCTCGCGGGCAAGCCGACCTTTGCCGAGATCGTGCAGGAGTGGCTGGACTTTACCGACGGCGCCAAGCTGGTCGCCCACAACGCCACTTTCGATGTCGGCTTCCTCAACGTCGAATTCGGCCGGCTGGGTCACCCTGTCATCGACAACGGCGTCGTCGTCGACACGCTGGCGCTGGCGCGCCGCAAGCACCCGATGGGTCCTAATTCGCTCGATGCACTCTGCCGGCGCTACGGCATCGACAACACCAAGCGCACCAAGCACGGCGCCCTGCTCGATTCCGAATTGCTGGCCGAGGTCTATATCGAGCTGATCGGCGGCAAGCAGGCGGCCCTCATCCTCGACAGCGCCACCGCGCCGGCCCAGGGCGAGAATGTCCGCCAGATCGAAATCGTCGTCGCCCCGCGCCCGGCGCCACTGCCGCCGCGCGTGACAGAAGCCGAACGCGCCGCGCACGCCGGCATGGTCGGGACATTGGGTGAAAAGGCACTGTGGCTGAAGGTTCTCGGGAACTAAAATCGTCCCGTTGGCGATCCTTGGCGCCCCCCTCTGCCCTGCCGGCGCCTCAATCGTCCCGCCCAAAACAAAAAACCCGGCGCAAGGCCGGGCTTTTCACAATCCGTGGCAGGCAGCCCTCAGCTCACCTGGACCTTCGATGACGCCTGGTCCTCCGCCAGCTTCTGCTGGAACATCTGCGCGAAGTCGATCGGGTCGAGCATCAGCGGCGGGAAGCCGCCATTGCGGGTTGCCTCGGCGATGATCTGGCGGGCGAACGGGAACAAAAGACGCGGGCATTCGATGAACAGGATCGGCAGCATGTGTTCCTGCGGAAAGCCTGCGATGGCGAACACGCCGCCATAGACCAGCTCGACATTGAACAGCACTTCCTGGTCGAAGGACGCCTTGGCGTTGAGCGTCAGATTGACGTCGAACTGCTTGTCGGAGAGCGGGTTGGCGTTGACGTTGACATTGATGGCGATGCCCGGCGCCTTGTCGCGGCCGCGCAGCGAATTCGGCGCGCCGGGGCTTTCGAAGGACAGGTCCTTCACATATTGCGCCAGAACGTTGAGCGACGGCTGCGCCGCATTGCCGTTTCCGTTGGCTGCGCCGACCGGCGCGTCATCTTTGCTGGCCATAAGCCTTGTCCTCTTGCCTGGGCAGCGTCGCTGACCGAATTGAAATCGGGCGTTCGCTACCATGGCGGGGATGACAAGACAAGGTTTGCCGCCTTGCTTCCCGGCTGCGGCATGGAGATGGGACGGCGCGTTAATCGTCCTTCAGGCGGCGCCACGGCGAGTTGTGATCCGGGCCGCGCTTCAGATCGTCCTCGCGCGAATAGTCGCCGTCTTCGAGGTCGATGACCCTGTCGCGCTGGCGGCCACGAAAACCGCCGGTCGAGAAATCGGTGGCGACGACAATGCGGCCCTTGAACCGGCTCCAGGCAAAGTCGCGCAACGGCGGCAGGAACAGCAGCAGGCCGATGATGTCGGTGATGAAGCCGGGGATGATCAGGAGGATCGCCGCAACCACGATCATGGCGCCGTGCGCAAGGTGGCGGCTGGGGTTCTGGCCGGCGGCCATCTCGGTGCGGATGCGGGCCATGACACCAAAACCCTGGTATCGGAGCAAAAGCACGCCGGCGATGCTCGAGGCCAGCACGAGGCCGACCGTCGCCAACGCGCCGACCTCGCGGCCGACGATGACGAAACCGGCAATTTCCAGCAGCGGCAGTGCAAGGAGAAAGAAGGGAAGCAGCGAAATGCGCAAGTCTTGCCAACCTTTTTCGATCGTTATGACCGTTTTGATTGTTTTGGCCGCCAGCTGGCAATCGCCGCTGGCACTGAGGCTGTTAGATAGGTATGCCTGCCTTTGATTTGAATGATTGCGCCTTGCGTTCTATATGCTTTGAATGTTGAACGCTATGCGACCGCGGCCGTTGGGCCTGACGGTCCGGCCACAGGGCAGGGATTGATTGGCGGAAGATATGGGATTCTTCGACTTCGGCACGATTTTCTTCCTGATTGCGGCGGTGGTCATCTTTTTCCAGCTGCGCAATGTGCTGGGCCGCCGCACCGGCAGCGAACGGCCGCCCTTCGATCCCTATTCGGCGGCTCGCACCGGCGACAAGGATGCCGCCCAGAAATCCGAAAACGTCGTCTCGCTGCCGCGCAAGCGTCCGCCAGGCGAGCCGGCTCCCGACGCCTATGCCGCGATCGACGCTTTCGCCAAGCCCGATACCGACCTCAACAAGGGCCTGCGCACGATCAAGGACAATGATCCGTCCTTCGAGCCGAAGGGTTTCGTCGACGGCGCCAAGATGGCTTACGAGATGATCGTCATGGCCTATGCCGACGGCGATCGCAAAACGCTGAAGAACCTGTTGTCGCGCGAGGTCTATGACGGTTTTGTCGCCGCCATCGGCGAGCGCGAGGCCAAGGCGGAAAAGATCCAGTCCTCCTTCGTCGGCATCGACAAGGCCGATATCGTCTCGGCCGAGATGAAGGGCGGCGAGGCGCATGTCACGCTGCGCATCATCAGCGAGCTGATTTCGGCGACCCGCGATAAGGCCGGCGCCGTCATCGACGGCGACCCGGAAACCGTCGCCGAGGTCAAGGATGTCTGGACCTTCGCCCGCGACACGCGCTCGCGCGATCCGAACTGGAAGCTCGTCGCCACCGAGGAAGAAGACTAGGGAATACGCGGCGAGGCTCCGGTGTCGCTATCGCCTCTTTTTGTCGAGAAAGCCTTCGGCGATCTGCCCGGCTGGAACGATGACGACCATTCGGCGGCCTTCGCCGCCTTTCGCCGCTCGGCCTTCCATGTCCTGACCAAACCCTATCGCAGCGGCGTGCTCGGCGTCGACTTCGACGCCTTTGCGGATGCCTACGCCGAGGCCCGGACCGTTTCGCCGGCGAATCGGTCGCCGGTTTTGACCCGCGGGGAGGCCCGCGCCTTCTTCGAGCGCCATTTTGTGCCGGCGCTTATCCCTGCCGAAAATGGGCTCGTCACCGGTTTCTATGAACCGCAGGTCGAGGCGTCACCGGTGCGCACGGACCGGTTTTCGGTGCCGCTGCTGTCGCGCCCGGCCGATCTCGTCGATATCGATGACGCAAACCGGCCGCCGGGCCTGGACCCCTATCTCGCTTTCGCGCGCCAGACGCCGAACGGGCCGGTCGAATATCATGACCGTGGCGAGATCGAGCGCGGCGCGCTTGATGGCAAGGGCCTGGAAATCGCCTGGTTGGCCGACAAGGTCGATGCCTTCTTCATTCACGTGCAAGGTGCCGCACGCCTCGCCATGACCGACGGCCGGCTTGCCCGCGTCACCTATGCCGCCAAATCCGGCCAGCGCTTCACCGGACCAGGCAAGGTCCTGAGCGAGATTGGCGAGATCCCGCTGGCGGAAGTGACGATGCAATCGATCCGCGCATGGTTCAAGGCGCATCCGGACCGCGTCGACGAGATCCTGTGGCAGAACCGCTCCTACATTTTCTTCCGCCCGGCCGATGTCGAGGACGTTGCCCTTGGTCCGATCGCCGCCGCCAAGGTGCCGCTGACGCCGGGCCGCTCGATCGCCGTCGACCGCCTGCTGCACACATTCGGCACGCCCTTTTACATCGACGCGCCGACGCTCGCCGCCTTCGACGCAAAACCATTCCGCCGCCTGATGATCGCGCAGGACACTGGCTCCGCCATCACCGGGCCGGCGCGGGGCGACCTGTTCGCCGGTTCGGGCGGGGCCGCGGGCGAGATCGCCGGCGTGGTCCGCAATGCCGCGGATTTTTATGCGCTGGTGCCGCGCGCGCTCATTGCGGGTGCGGTCCGATGACCCGACGCCCGGACAAGCTCAGCGAGGACGACCGGGTTCTGTGGAACCTGGTGGCGCGCACGGCCAAGCCGCTGAAGGGGAAATTTGCCGTCGACAACCCCGAAATTCCTGCCGAGGCCAAGCCAAGCCAGTCGCAGCCCGCCCAGCCCGTCGCCAATGTCGCAGGGACCGCCAAGCCGAAGGCGCAGCATGTCACGCACCGCCTCGACGAACCGACGCTGGACAAATTGTCGAAGGGCCGGCTGCCGATCGAGGGCCGCGTCGATCTGCACGGCATGACGCAGGACGAGGCCTACTCGCTGCTGTTCTCGTTCCTGCACCGGGCGCATGCCGGCGGCGTCCGCTATGTCCTGGTCATCACCGGCAAGGGCTCGTCCTCCGGCGGCGATGGCGTGTTGCGGCGCGCCGTGCCGGCCTGGCTGTCGACGCCTGCCTTCCGGCCGCTCGTCTCCAGCCACGACCATGCCGCCCGCAATCATGGCGGTTCGGGTGCGCTCTATATCCGCCTGCGGCGGGTCCGTTCATGAGGACGGGCGCATGACCCCGTTCGGCGAGAAGCTGCGGACGCTGAGAAGCGAACGCGGTGTCCGCCAGAAGGACATGGCGGCGGCGATCGGCGTCAGCGCCGCCTATCTGTCGGCGCTCGAACATGGCAGGCGAGGCGCCCCGACCTGGACGCTGATCCAGAAGATCATCGGCTATTTCAACATCATCTGGGACGATGCCGAGGAACTGGCGCGGCTGGCCGAGGCCTCGCACCCGCGTGTAAAACTCGACACGTCGGGTCTTTCCCCCGCCGCCACCGAGCTCGCCAATCTGCTGGCGGAAAACATCGAGAAACTCGACGAAACCGAGCTTCGCCGCATCACCGCATCGATCCGCGCGGCGTTGAACCAGCGGCCGTAGCCTGACGGTCCGCGCCGGTACAAGTTCGCCTGCCTCACGAGGACACTGCCCGCCGGCGGCCCGCCGGCGGGCAAAGTGGTGAGATCATTTCTTGCCGGCGGTGCCGCCATTTCCACCCCGGCCATGATCGCCGTGGTCGTGGCCATTGTTTCCGCCGCCCAGGCAGTCCGACGCCCCGGCATCACCGCAACAGCGGCCGGCCCAGAGGTCGTTGAGGTTGGTTTTGGCACAGCTGGTCGTCTGATCGGCCATGGCGGATCCGGCCATGCTCGACACCGCGATAGCGGCAAGAAGGGTGTTTCGCAGAAAAGCAGTCATCTGAAGTCTCCATGGTTGGTTTCGGTTCACGGCTGTGTGTCGCTGGCCGGAGCGAAATGGTTCACGGAGAAATGCGAATTCTGGCGGAGGGCCCATCGATTTCGTCATCCACGGGCGGAGCGGGCGCGCAGACCCGAGGATCCATGCCGCGAGTTGCGAACGTCGCGACGGGGCAAAAGATCTGGTGATGACGGTATGACGATTGCAGGCGCCTGTTCCTGCGCCGCAGCGTTCTTCATCGGCATCACGGCATGGATCCCGGGTCTTCGCGACGGAGCTTCGCTCCTGCTCCGCCCTGGGATGACGAAGCGTTGGATGCCGCCCCTAGGGAAGCCGCCGTTGCTGGTGCCTACTGAACCGCGCCGACCAGAACTTGCTGGCCACCGCGGATCGAGACCCAGCGGCCGGTGTTGTCGATCGCCTGCCGCTTGAGGAAGCGGTAGCCGGTCGCGTCCCATGGCTTGACCTTGTCGGTCAGATTGTCGAGCACATAGTCGCCCTCGTCGGTGCGCACCGTCAGCACGGCGTGGCCCTCGCCGTCGGGCTTGCGCACGACGGTGATCAGAAGATCGGCAAGCGATATGCTCATGCGCGAAAGCTGGCGCCGCTTTTCCAGCACATAGTCCTCGCAATCGCCGACGCCCTTGTCGGGATAAGCCCAGACCTCGTCCTTGCCGTAGATGTCCATGTCGCTCATCGGCTTGACGGCGGCGTTGACCCTGGCGGTGACATTGAGAAGCTTGCGCATCAGCGCGTCGGTCATCGGAGCCGGCGCCAGATTGGCCGGGCGGATCGAGCACTCGCCCGGATGCAGCTTGCAGAAATCATAGTGGCCGATCGGCTGCGAGGTGAGCCCCCCGGTCGCCATCGCTCCACCCGCCAAGGCCGGTGCCACCCAGCCCGCCGTCATTGCCAGCCCGGCCGCCACATACACGCGCAGCCGTCGCGCCATCGATGAGGAAATCATTGTCCCCGCTCACCCTTTGTTATTAACGAAAGGTTAAGGGGGATTTACAGTCCGTGTCAATTACGACGACGGTCGGATTGTCGGCATGGTTACCCGAGGGGCTGGACAGCGGCACTTGTGCAACAGAATCAGCCAGCCGGCCGGCTTTTACCGGTCAATCGCATGGCTTGTCGCCGTTAAGCTTGGTTTTATGCAAATCATCGTCCCAAAACCCGCAATTTTGGACGACGTGCATTATCTCTTGGCGGCGCGGACCAGCTTCGGCTTCGCCGCGACACGCTCCTGGCGGCCATAGCTGGTGATGAAGTCGACGATGCGCGGGACGATTTCGGAGCGGAAGCGAGAACCGTTGAACACGCCGTAATGGCCGACCGCCGGCTGCATGTAGTGGGCGTGCCGCTCAGCCGGGATATTGGGGCAAAGATCATGCGCCGCCTTGGTCTGGCCAAGGCCTGATATGTCGTCGTTCTCGCCTTCGACCGTGAACAGCGCGACGTTACGGATCGCCGACGGATCGATCCTGGTGCCGCGATGCGTCATCTCGCCCTTTGGCAAGGCCTGCCGCACGAACACGGTGTCGACGGTCTGCAGGTAGAATTCGGCCGTCAGGTCCATGACCGCCAGATACTCGTCGTAGAAATCGCGGTGCTTCTCGGCATTGTCGCCATCATGCTTCACCAGATGCATGAAGAAGTCTTTGTGGGCGATGATATGGCGATCGAGGTTCATGCTCATGAAGCCGGACAGCTGCAGGAAGCCTGGATAGACCTCGCGGCCGAAGCCTGGCACCGGCCACGGCGCATGCATCACGACATTGTCGCGGAACCAGTCGATGCCCTTTTCCTGCGCCAGCAGATTGACCGCGGTCGGGTTGCTGCGCGTGTCGATAGGCCCGCCCATCAAGGTCATCGTCGAGGGCACGAACGGGTCGCCCTTGGATTCCATCAGCGCCACGGCGGCCAGCACCGGCACGGAAGGCTGGCACACCGCCATCACATGCGTGTCCGGCCCCAGCGTGTGCAGCATGTCGATGACATAGTCGATGTAGTCGTCGAGATCGAATTGGCCGTCGGCAAGCGGCACCATGCGGGCATCGACCCAGTCGGTGATGTGCACGTCGGCATAGGGCAGCATCGCTTCCACCGTGCCGCGCAGCAGCGTCGCATAATGGCCAGACATCGGCGCCACGATCAGAAGCTTCGGATCGGGCTTACGCCCGGCGGGGACAGCGCGCTCGAAGCGCACGAGATTGCAGAACGGCTTCGACCAGACGGTCTTCTCGGCGACCTCGACGCTCTTCCAGTCGACCACGGTCTTGCTCAGGCCGAAGGCCGGCTTGCCGTAGCGGCGCGTGGTGCGCTCGAACAGTTCGGCCGTCGCCGCGATCGAACGGCCCCATTGCGTGTGGGAAAACGGATTGAGCGGATTGGAGTAGAACATCCGCACCGCGTCGGCATAGAGGCGCGCCGGCTGCAGGGCGGCGTGGTTCATCTCATAGAGCTGGTAGAACATCGAGAAACCCCGCTACTGCCTGCGACCGAAGGGACGACGAGCAGCGCCGAGCCTAAATGTCTCGCGGGGAAGTTAACAACTAATTGCTGCGATGCAATACGTCACGCTGCGTGACCAATGCTTCTTTGGTTCAAGGCCATGGAAATCGGGGCCGAACGGTGCCAGCCGGCTCAGTGTGCGGCTGCGAAATGTGTAGGTAGTGTGTCCGGCCCTTGCCGGACACAGGAAGCTCTAGACGCGCGCCATGCACACGGAAGTGTGGCCGGAGCCGATGAAGCCGAGTTGGCCGGCCGCGCCCTTCGACAGGTCGAGCACGCGTCCCTTGATGAACGGACCGCGATCGTTGATGCGCACGACGACGCTGCGGCCGTTGTTCTTGTTGGTAACCCTGAGCTTGGTGCCGAAAGGCAAGGTGCGATGCGCGGCGGTCATCGCCGACGGGTTCATGCGCTCGCCCGAGGCGGTTCTGGAGTGCAGGGCGTACCACGAGGCGCGGCCGCACTGGGCGGCGGCGGTCGCCGAAGAAGCACCGACCATCAGGCCAGCAGCGATCGTTACCGCGACAATCGCGGTCTGTTTTGGGTTCTTCATATTTGGGGGATGGCTCCGTTTTTGACAGACCCCAGCCGTTAGGTGCCAAATAAGGCGGGAAATGCGGCAGTGATCTGGCGGTTCCGTGGCAATGGCACACGTTTGGAGTCGCTGGGTAACAGTCTGTCAGGGATTTTCCGGCACGCGATGATCAATCAACGATGATCTTTGTGTTGCTATCGGGCATCCGTTTGACAAGATCGAACATTAATATCCAAGTAGAGCTCGGCGCGGCCGGGCCACTTCCTTTGGCTCTTTTATCGCGGTCCCGATGCTGCAACCAATCGACTTCAAAAGGGAGATCCGGCAATGAGGCTGACCAAAAATCTGCTGGCGTTGATTGTGCTTGCCGTCGGCGCGCTGTGGTCGCTGCAAGGCATCGGCGTTGTCGGCGGCAGCTTCATGACCGGCCAGTCGCAATGGCTCTATATCGGCGTCGTCACCATGCTGGTCGGGCTGATCGGGTTGGTGTGGGCGAACCGGTCAAGCGGGTGAGCTTGATGAAAGGTCGACCCCCACTCCGGCCCTTCGGGCCACCTCTCCCCCGATCGACGGGGGAGAGGAAAAGCGCGAGCTCGCCGACCTTGGCTCCTTTCCTCTCCCTCCGGGGGGAGAGGTGGCGCTGCGAAGCAGCGACGGAGTGGGGGAAGGCGGTCCTCCAGGGCCCTGCCCCCGACAGCCCTACCCGAACAGCCGATCCAGAATCTTGCCCTCCAGCCGGGCCAGCTCCACCGAACCGCGCCGGCGCGGCCGTTCCACGGGCACATCCAGATCGAGCGCGATCCGGCCTTCGCTGATCACCACGACCCGGTCGGCGAGCGCGACCGCTTCGGCGACATCATGCGTGACCAGCACGGCCGTGAACTTCTGCGCGATCCAGATGCGTTCCAGAAGCTGCTGCATCTCGATGCGGGTCAGGGCGTCGAGTGCGCCGAGCGGCTCGTCGAGGGCCAGGATCTGCGGGTGGCCGACCAGCGCGCGGGCCAGCGCCACGCGCTGCTTCTGACCTCCGGACAGCACCGAAGGCCATTCGTCGGCCCGGTCGGCAAGCCCGACCTCGCCGAGGATGTCGAGCGCGCGGTGCCTCGCTTCGCTACCGGTGGCGATGCCGGTCAGCCCGACCTCGACGTTTTCCACCACGCTGGCCCAGGGCAGGAGCCGTGGCTCCTGGAACATGAAGCGCGTGCGGCTGTGTCCTTCCTCTTCGACGCCGAAGGACAGCGATCCCGATGTCGGCCGGTCGAGCCCGGCCAGAAGCCGCAACAGCGTGCTCTTGCCGCAGCCGCTCTTGCCGATGACGGCAAGGAACTGCCCGGCCGGCACGTCCAGGTCGATGCCGTCGAGCACGGTCTTGTCGCCGAAGCGCTTGCCGGCATGCCTGAAGGCAAAGGCCCGCTGTCCTTCGACGGAGCCGATCGGCCGCACCGGCGTGGCGACGAAGGAACGGGCTGCGGTCAGGCTGGCGGCGGTCATGGGCAATCTCTCATCCGTTCTGGAAGGCCGGATGCCAGCCGAGCGACAGCCGCTCGAGCAGGCGGGCGAGGCTGTCGGCGAGCTTGCCGAGCAGCGCATAGATCAGGATCGACAGCACGACGACATCGATCAGCAGGAATTCGCGCGCCTGCATGGCCATGTAGCCGAGGCCCGAACTGGCCGAGATGGTTTCGGCGACGATCAGCGTCAGCCACATGATGCCCAGGGCATAGCGCAGGCCGACGAAGATCGCCGGCAGCGCGCCGGGCAGGATGACGCGGAAGAATAGCGTGCGACGGTCCATGCCGTAGACGCGGCCCATCTCGACCAGCTGTGGGTCGACGCTCTGGATGCCGAGCAGCGTGTTGACGTAGATCGGAAAGAACACGCCGAGCGCCACCAGGAACAGCTTGGCTTCCTCGTCGATGCCGAACCACAGGATGACCAGCGGGATCAGCGCCAGATGCGGAATGTTGCGGATCATCTGCAGCGTCGTGTCGGTCAGGCCGCGGCTGAGCGTCGATAGCCCGTTGGCAAGGCCGAGCGCAAAACCGATCGAGCCACCGACGGCAAAGCCGGCAAGGGCGCGCGCGGTCGAGACGCCGATGTTGCGGATCAGTTCGCCCGACAGCGTCAGCCGCCAGAAGGCCTCGGCGACCGCGCTGGGCGCCGGCAGCACGTTGGCCGGCATGACGCCGGCGCGGCTGGCAATCTCCCAGCCGGCAATCACCAGCGCCGGCAGCAGCCAGCCGGTGGCGTTGCTATGCAGGCGCGTGGAAAAGCTCATGACGAAGCCTGCAGGCGGTTGGCGCCATGGAAGCCGACCGAGAATTCGTTGGCGATGTTCTCATGCGCCCGCTGCCGCCTGGTGCCGAGCCCGAGTTTCGGAAACAGAAGCTCGGCGACGCGGTAGGCCTCCTCGAGATGCGGATAGCCCGAGCCGATGATGGTATCGATGCCGATCGCCTGGTATTCGCGGATGCGCCCGGCGATCTGTTCCGGCGTGCCGACCAGCGCCGTGCCGGCGCCGCCGCGCACCAGCCCGACGCCGGCCCACAGATTGGGCGACACCACCAGCCTGTCACGGCGGCCGCCATGCAGCTCCGCCATGCGGCGCTGGCCGACCGAATCCATCTGGTTGAGGAAGCGCGCCTGCGCGTTCTCGATCTGGGCGTCGGTGACATGGCTGATCAGCCGGTCGGCGGCGCGCCAGGCTTCGTCCTCGGTCTCGCGCACGATGAAATGCAGCCGGATGCCGAAGCGCAGTTTTCTGCCGCGCCGCGCCGCCTTTGCGCGCGCCGCGGCCAGCTTCTCGGCCACCTGTGCCGGCGGTTCGCCCCAGGTCAGATACATGTCGACGAGGTCCGCGGCGAGATCCTGGCCGGCATCCGACGATCCGCCGAAATAGAGCGGCGGCCGTTCCTGGTGCGGCAGAAGGTCGAGGCGGCCATTTTCGACGCGGTAATATTTGCCGTTGAAATTGACCCGCTCGCCGGACACCAGGCCGCGCCAGATGGTCAGGAATTCATGCGCCTGGGCATAGCGCTCGTCATGCGGCAGGAAGACGCCGTCGCCGGCGAGCTCGGTCGGGTTGCCGCCGACCACGACATTGAGCAGCAGGCGGCCATTGCTCAAGCGATCGAGGGCGGCGGTCTGGCGTGCGGCGAAAGTCGGCAGCGTCACGCCCGGCCGCAGCGCGACCAGGAACTTCAGTTTTTCGGTGAGTGTCGCAAGGCCCGTCGCGGTGATCCAGGAATCCTCGCAATTCTGGCCGGTCGGCAACAGCACGCCGGGAAAGCCGAGCCGGTCGACCGCCTGCGCGATCTCCTTGAAGTAGCCGAATTCGGGCGGCCGCTGCTGCTCCTCGGAACCGAGATAGGAGCCGTCGCCATGCGTCGGGATGAACCAGAAGAAATCGAGCGGTGCGGTGCTGGCAGGCGCGGTCATGTCTGGCACAGTCACGGGCGGATCTCCTGGAGATATGGGTGCGAACGCAAATGGCGCCGGGCGTTCTCACCCGGCGCCGTCAGGGGACAAGTCAGTTGCCGGGTGCCGTCCACACCGCGTCGGAGATACGGACCGCGTTCGGGATCAGCCCGAGCTTGAAGAAGCGGTCTGCGGTCGCCTGCTGGCCGGCGATGATCTCGTCGGTGATCGGGAAGATGCCGAATTTGGTGCGGTTGGCGGCGATGATCTGCGCGTCGAGCGGCACGCCGGTCACCTCATGCAGCGCCGCGGCCACCTTGTCGCGGTTCTGGTCGGCCCATTTCGCCGCCTCGCCCAAGGCTGATATCGTCGTGGTGACGGTTTCGGGATGCGCCTTGGCGAAATCCTTGTTGGCGAGGAAATAGGTGTTGACCTTCAGCACCTCGCTGGAGCGGGCCAGCACACGCGGCTGGTAGCGGGTTTCGGCGATGGCGAAGAACGGATCCCAGACGGTCCAGGCATCGATCTGGTCGCTGGCAAAGGCTGCGGCCGCATCCGCCGGGCTGAGATAGACCGGCGTGATCTGGTCGAACGGGATGCCGGCCTTCTCCAGCGCGGCGACGAGCAGATTGTGCGCGCTGGTGCCCTTGCCGACACCGACGCGCTTGCCCTTGAGATCGGCGACCGACTGGATCGGCGACGCCGGCTTGACGAAGATCGCCTCGCCCTCGCCATTCGACGGCAGCGCTGCGGCATAGACGATGTTGGCACCGGCCGACTGGCCGAAGATCGGCGGCGCGTCGCCGGTCCAGCCGACATCGATGGCGCCGACATTGAGCGCCTCGACCAGCGGCGGACCGGCGGTGAACTCGACCCATTTGACCGTCACGCCCTTGTCTTCAAGTGCCTTCTCGATCACCTGCTGCTGCCTGGCGATCACCGGCAGGCCGGTCTTCTGATAGCCGATGCTGAACTGCTTCAGCTCCTGCGCCGTGGCGCCGGACGACACGGCAACCGTCGCCGCCAGCAGGCCGATGCCGAAAACACGTCTCGTTAGATTGAACATTGATCCCTCTCCTTCGCTGCGGATCGGCGCCGGAAATGGCCTCGCCGGTTGGAAGATGGATGAGGCTAGGTAATTCTATAAATTTAGTAGAGGAATGATTTTGCGAGTTAGAGGGGAGAATGGGAATTATCTTCTTTGGCTACCTGGAATTCGCCATCCTGGGGTCTGCGCTGCGTCGCTTCGCTCCTTGCCCCGCCCTAGGAATGACGAAGACGCGGGGGCTAGTGCCAATCGCCAATCCCCTCACTGCGACCAGTACTGCCAGGCCCAGTAAAAACTCTCGTCGCGTGGCGGCAGGCGGTCGCGCTCGGCGTCCCAGCGGACCGGCGTTGGCGATTTCGGTTGCTGTTCAAGCGGCTGGCTTTCCCTGGTCCAGGCGAGAAGCCAATTGCCGGCTTGGGCGAACAGCACGGCGGTGGAATGGGTCATCGGCATTCTCTCCTGCTCTTCTGGTTCCCAATCATTCGCGTCCCGCCCACGGGACGAGCACGCGCTCGATCCTGCGGAGGGTGAATTCCAGCACGAAGGCAATGGCCGCGATCACCAATATGCCCATCACCACCACGTCGGTGACGAGGAACTGGGCGGCCGACTGGATCATGAAACCAAGCCCGCGCGTCGCCGCCACCAGTTCGGCGGCGACCAGCGTCGACCAGCCGGCGCCGAGCGCGATGCGCAGGCCGGTCAGGATCGCCGGCAGCGCGCTGGGCAGGATCACATGGCGGACCACTTGGCGCTGAGTAGCGCCCAGTGAGCGCGCCGCATTGATGCGTTCCTGCGAAACGCCGCGAACGCCGGACGCGGTCGACAATGCCACCGGCGCCAGCATGGAAATAGTGATCACCAGGATCTTCGACGGTTCGCCGATGCCGAACCAGATGATGACCAGCGGCAGGTAGGCGAGCGGCGGGATCGGCCGCAGGAACTCCAGCAGCGGATCGAAGATGCCGCGCCCAATCGTGCTGATGCCGATGGCGAGCCCAACCGGCACGCCGACGAGGATGGCGGCGATCAGCGCGGCGAAAACCCGGCCCAGGCTGGCGACGGCATGCTGCAGCAGCGTCGCATCGACGAAGCCGTCGCGGGCGACGGTGATGAACTTGTTCCACACCGCAACCGGCGAGGGCAGGAACACTGGCGACACCAGTTGCAGGCGGGCCGACAGCGCCCACAGCGCCAGCACCACCAGGATGGTCACCACGCTGACCGCGCGCGCGGAAACGCCTTTGCGTTTCGGGCTGGACCGCGACCACGGCACCGACAGGCCGTCGGCCTCGTCGACCTTGTGTCCCGGCCGCTCGGTGTAGGAGGTAACGGTCATGCCGCCTCTCCTTCGAAGATCGCGTCGGTTAGTTCGCCGCGCGCCGCGGCGAAGGCCGGGTCGGCCTTGATGGTGCGGATGGCCTCGCCCGATGCGTAGCGCCTGGAGAAGCCCGGTTCGAAAGTTTGCACCACGCGGCCCGGGCCAGGCGCCAGCACGACGATGCGGGTGGCCAGCACCAGCGCCTCCTCGATGCCATGCGTCACCATCAGCACGCCGACATCGCTTGCCGTCCACAGATCGAGCAGCGTCGTCTGCATGCGCTCGCGCGTCAGCGCATCGAGCGCGCCGAGCGGTTCGTCGAGCAGCAGGAATTCGGGTTCGGCGGCGAGCGCCCGGGCCAGGCCGACACGCTGGCGCATACCGCCGGAAAGCTCCCAGATGCACTTGTCGCCGGCGTCGGCGAGCTTCACCAGCGCCAGCAGCTCATCGGCGCGCCGCGCCCGCTCGGCCGGAGCGACACCGCGCAGCCTGAGCGCGAAGGCAACGTTTTCGCGCGCCGTCAGCCATGGGAACAAAGCATCGTTCTGGAACACCACCGCCCGGTCCGAGCCAGGTGCTGTGATCGGCTTGCCGTTGATTGAAGCCGTACCGCGCGCCGGCGCGACAAGGCCGGCGGCGACGTTGAGCAGCGAGGTCTTGCCGCAGCCGGAACGGCCGACCAGCACGACGAAATCGCCCTTGGCGACATCGATCGACACCCGCTCGACGGCAGGCGCTGCCTGGCCGTCATAGTGGATCGAGACCTTGTCCAGTACGAGATGGGGGTCGAGCACGAGATGCGGCATGGATGCCTCGCGGTTCGTTGAAATCCGACTGCCCCGGCCCTCGTCAGCGGTTCCGGGGCAGTCAGCACGCGGCGTTAGGGAAAAAGATCCGCGCGCGTTCAGAGCAATTCCAGGAAAAGTGTGAAGCGGTTTTCCGTCCGGAATTGCGTTAAGCGAGTACTAGTTCGAGGCGAGCGCCTCGGTGACGTATTTCGACGAAACGTATTTCGAATAGTCGGGAAGCACGGCGTCGATCTTGCCTTGCTCCTTGAGGAAGGTGGATGTCGCTTCGACCGCCTTGACCGTGCCGCCGCCGAGGAATTTGTCGGAGGCCTGCTCTTCCAGCGTCGGGAAGACATAGCCCTTGAGCAGTTGCGGCACTTCTTCCAGCTTGGCGCCGGTGAGTTTGGCGATCGCGGCCGCCTGCGGCGACGATACCGACCAGGCTTCGGGCTTGGCGAGGAACTCGGCATATGCCGCGCCCGTCACCTTGACGAAGTCGCGCACCGCTTCCGGGTTCTTTTCGGCGAAGTCGGTGCGCACGATCCAGGCGTCGAAGGTCGGCGCGCCCCAGGCGGCGACCTGCGAGGAATCCACCACCACCTTGCCCGTCGTCTTGATCTGGCCGAGCGCCGGATCCCAGACATAAGCGGCGTCGATGTCGCCGCGCGAGAAGGCGGCGGCGATTTCCGGAGGCCGGAGATTGAGGATCTCGACCGACTTCGGATCGACGCCCTCATGCTTCAGTGCCGCGAGCAGGCTGTAATGCGTCGTCGAGACGAAGGGCACGGCGACCTTCTTGCCGGCGAGGTCGGCGATTTTCTCGATGCCGGCGCCGTTGCGTGCCACCAGCGCCTCGGATTCGCCGATCAGGCCGACGATGAAGATGGTCTGGATCGGCAATTCGCGGCTCGCCGCCGCCGCCAGCGGACTCGAGCCGACATAGCCGATATCGACCGAACCGGAAGCGACCGCGGCGATGACATCGGCGCCGGAATCGAATTTGCGCCAATCAATGGTGGCCTTCGTCGCCTTTTCATAGGCGCCGTCGGCCTGCGGCACTTTCGAGGGTTCGACCACCGTCTGGTAGCCGATGGTGATCTTGAGGTCGTTGGCAAGAGCCGGGCCGAGGAAGGCCGCACCGGCAAGTGCCGCCGACGAGAGCAGAAGAATGCGTCGCGAAATGGTGGACATGAAGGGCTCCTGAAAAGAGAAAAACCGGAATGCTTCATAATAGTCAGCTAATTCTATGGTTCTTGTAGAGTTAAATCCTTCCATCCAAAGCGGGCTTGTTAGAAAAAAGCTGTCGATGTGAGGTGGTGAGGCGGATAGGGTGGTTGCGGTGGGGCAGAGTGTCGCCACAGGGCAGGCCTTTCGACGCCGGCGGGCCAGCGCCCCCCTCTGTCCCATCGACCTTTAACCTCCTGAACTGCGGTGATGGCTCCGCCTACGCCCACCGCGAACTAGAATTCCCGCTTCCGGCCTCTTCCAGGCAAATTCATGCCTCAAACAACCGCCGATTTGACAACCCATTCCGCGTGTTCGAGGGTAAGTATAGTAATCTTATCGACATTGAGACTGGAGGCGACGATGAGCAGTCACCATATCGCGATGATCGCGCCCCCAAACTCGTGCGCTTTTGTGTCCCTGTGGGCACAAAGGCTGGTCAAAATGGCCCGCGCGGCTTGAAAACGAAGCAAAATCAGCAGTTCTCGGCTTGTACATCATGTCACTAGAATTTATGTGTCATGCGGGCTTGGACGCGGCGGCAACGCACGCCAGGCGTTTTGCAACCGATGGTTCCATGCCGTCGCATGCCAGAGAAAATTTGATCTCATGCTCACCAAAAAAGGTAAGTACGGCCTCAAGGCGCTTGTCCACCTCGCGCGATTGCCGGCCGGGCAGCTCGCCTTCGTCAACGACGTCGCCACCGGCAACAACATCCCGAAGAAATTTCTCGACGCCATCCTGGGCGAGTTGCGCAATGCCGGCTTCGTCCAGAGCCGCAAGGGCAAGGATGGCGGCTATCGCCTGGCGCGGCCCGCCGACGAGATCAAGGTCGGCCATGTCGTGCGCGTCCTCGACGGTCCGCTGGCGCCGATCCCCTGCGCCAGCCGCACCCAGTACCAGCGCTGTGAAGATTGCAACGAGGCGACATGCCAAGTCCGACATCTGATGCTCGAGGTCCGGCAGGCGATCGCCGAGGTGCTCGATCAGCGCAGCCTCGCCGAAATGCGCGATATCTCTCTCGACGACCTGTCGGTCGGCATCGGCGATCTGCCGGTCGCGGTGAAGGTCCAGGCCTGACACTGGCGCTGCGCAGAGCGAAGGCATGCCTATGACCGGGCGCGCCAACTCCATCATCATTGTCGGTGGCGGCGCCAGCGGCGTCGTGCTGGCCGCGCATCTCCTGAAGTCGCCCAATCCCGACCTGCGCGTCACGCTGATCGAAAGGCGCCCGCATTTCGGTCAGGGCATCGCCTATTCGACGCTGCTGTCGGCGCATGTACTGAATGTCAGCGCCGCCGGCATGAGCGCCTATGCCGACGATCCCGGCAATTTCTGGCGCTGGCTTCAGGAACGCGGCCTGGCAACGGCTGAGGAGGCGCCCTTCTATGCGCCACGCAGCATCTATGCCCGCTATCTCGGCGAGTTGCTGGTCGATCTGGAAGCGCGGGAAAAGCAGAGCGGTCGGCTTCGGCTGATCCGCGAGGAAAGCCTCTCGATCACGCCCACCGCCTCCGGCGTCGAAGTGGCGCTGGCCAACGGCACCAGCGTCGTTGCGCATCTCGCCGTGCTGGCCACCGGCCACGACGAGGAGCCGGCGCAAGGCCATGCCATCAGGATGGGATCGGAAGCCGACACAGCACTTCCGCCCGGCGCCGGCGTCATGGTGCTGGGCACCGGCCTCAGCATGGTCGATGCTTTCCTGGCGCTGGAGCAACGCGGCCATCGCGGCGACATCATAGCTGTGTCCAGGCGCGGCCTGCTGCCCTCGCCGCATCGCAAGGGCAATCCGATCAAGCTCGACGTCGCCGACATTCCGCTCGGCACGCAGCTCTCCTATTTCGTCGGCTGGTTCCGCGACCTGATCAAGGAAAACCAGAAGGCCGGCATCGACTGGCGTGACGTCGTCGACGGGCTGCGGCCGTTCAACCAGAAGATCTGGCAGAACTGGCCGGCTTCCGCCAAGCGCCGCTTCGTCGAGCACACCAAGGCCTGGTGGGACATCCACCGCCATCGCATGGCGCCCGAGGTCTACGCCCGTGTCACCGAGGCCGTGCAATCCGGCCGCATCCGCCTGGTCGCCGGCCGCGTCGTCGACATTGCGCGCAACGGCGAATTCACCGTCCAGGTCCAGTCGCGTCACACGCAGCGTCTCGAGACCTTCGAGGTCGCCCGCATCTACGATTGCTCTGGCATCGTCAGGGACATCTCGACCTCGTCGAACAGCGTCGTGCGCTCGCTGGTCGACCGCGGCCTGGCAAGGCCGGATCCGCTGCGCATCGGCCTCGACGTATCGACCCAATGCGAGATCATCGCCGGCGACGGAACCGTTTCGGCCAAGATCCTCGCCGTCGGCCCGCTGACGCGCGGCACCTTCTTCGAGATCGACGCCATCCCCGATATCCGCGTGCAGTGTGCGAGGCTGAGCAAGCAGCTGCTGGGGTAGGCTGTGTCGATATTCAGGTGATGCCGGCCTGCAAATGGCGGCTTCCTGTGCTTCCGGTGCTCACGTACCCAAAAGTACGCTCCGCTCCGGTTCTCGGAATCTGCCATTTTCGGCGCGGCCTGACCTGAATCCCAACACACCCTCCAAGCCCTTGAGGCACAAACCGGAATTTCATTCCGCATCTGGCCGGTTGATTGGCACGATCTATCTTCTTTCCGACTGCAAAGGGCTGGAAAAGAGGCTACGCTGCCGCCCTGCCCAGAGGCGGTCGCTTGGTCATGGAGCATCGATATGAGCGAGCATGAGATCGCCGCACTGGACAGTGCCCCCTCGGAAGCCGAATTGTCCCGCCTGCGTCCGCCCTACAAGTCGGTGCTCGACCTGATCGGCCAGACGCCGGTGGTCGAGCTGACCAAATTCGACACCGGCAAATGCCGGTTGTTCATCAAGCTCGAAAGCCAGAACCCCGGCGGCTCGATCAAGGACCGCATCGCGCTGTCGATGATCGCCGCAGCTGAAAAGCAGGGCAAGCTCAAGCGCGGCGGCACCATCGTCGAAGCGACCGCCGGCAACACTGGCCTCGGCCTTGCCCAGGTCGGCATCCCCAAGGGCTATCGCATCGTGCTGGTGGTGCCCGACAAGATGTCGCGCGAAAAGATCCAGCACCTGCGCGCGCTCGGCGCCGAAGTGCGCATGACGCGCTCCGATGTCGGCAAGGGCCATGCCGAATATTACCAGGACATGGCCGAGAAGATCGCGGCGGAAACGCCCGGCGCCTTCTATGCCAACCAGTTCGCCAACCCGGCCAATCCGCTGGCGCATGAAACCACCACCGGCCCGGAGATCTTTTCGCAGCTCGACGGTAACGTGGATGCCGTGGTGGTCGGCGTCGGCTCGGGCGGCACGCTGACCGGGCTTGGCCGCTACTTCGCAAAAGTGTCGCCGAAGACCGAAATGGTGCTGGCCGATCCGGTCGGCTCGGTGCTGGCGCCGCTGATCAAGACTGGCAAGATGGAAGAGGCCGGCAGCTGGACCGTGGAAGGCATCGGCGAGGATTTCGTGCCGCCCAATGCCGATCTGTCGCTGGTCAAGAAGGCCTATTCGATCCCCGACAAGCAGAGCATGCTGGCGGTGCGCGACCTCTTGTCCAAGGAAGGTATCCTTGCCGGCTCATCCTCGGGCACGCTGCTGTCGGCGGCGCTGCGCTATTGCCGCGAGCAGACGGTGCCCAAACGCGTCGTCACCTTAGTCTGCGACAGCGGCAACAAGTACCTGTCGAAGGTGTTCGACGATTTCTGGCTGGCCGAGCAGGGGCTGGCCGAGCACGAGCAGCATGGCGATCTGCGTGACCTGGTGATGCGCTCGCACCGCACCGGCGACACCGTCTATGTCGGCCCGGACGAAAGCCTGCTCAATGCCTATGGCCGCATGCGCCGCTCCGATGTCTCGCAGCTGCCGGTGCTCGACAATGGCAAGCTCGTCGGCATCGTTGACGAAAGCGACATACTGGCCAAGGTCGACGGCCCTTATGACGGCCGCTGGGAGCGCTTCAACGGCCCAGTGCGCACGGCCATGACCTCCAACCTGCACACGCTGCAGGCCAGCCAGACGCTGGACGCGCTGCTGCCGGTGTTCGACCGCAACGAGGTCGCCATCATCTTCGACGGCGACGAATTCGTCGGCCTGATTACCCGCATCGATCTGATCAACCATCTGAGGCGCGCACGATGACCAGCAGCACCCCGCCAGCCGGCAAGAACCGACTGGCTTTTTCGACGCGCACCATCCATGGCGGCCAGAGCCACGACCCGCTGACCGGCGCGGTGATGGTGCCGATCTACGCCACCTCGACCTATGGCCAGCAATCGCCCGGCGTGCACAAGGGCTTTGAATATGCCCGCAGCCAGAACCCGACGCGCTTTGCCTTCGAGCGCGCCGTGGCCGATCTCGAAAGCGGCTCGGCTGCGTTCGCCTTCGCGTCCGGGCTGGCGGCGATCGCCACCGTGCTGGAGCTGCTCGATTCCGGTGCGCATATCGTCGCCACCGACGACATCTATGGCGGTTCCTTCCGGCTGATGGAGCGGGTGCGCAAGCGCTCGGCCGATCTGCAGGTCTCGTTCGTCGACTTCACCGACCTCGCCGCCGTCGAGGCCGCGATCCGGCCCGAGACGAAAATGCTGTGGGTCGAAACCCCCACCAACCCGCTGCTGCGCATCGTCGACCTCGAAGGCGTCGCCGCACTTGCCAGGCGCAAGGGGATTCTCACGGTCGCCGACAACACCTTCTGCAGCCCCTATATCCAGCGGCCGCTGGAGCTTGGCATCGATATCGTCGTGCATTCGACGACCAAATATCTCAACGGCCATTCCGACATGGTCGGCGGCGTCGCCGTGGTCGGCGACAACAAGGATCTGGCCGCCCAGCTGAAATTCCTGCAGAACGCCATCGGCGCCATTTCGGGCCCGTTCGACAGTTTTCTGGCGCTGCGCGGCCTCAAGACCTTGGCGCTCAGGATGGAGCGCCATTCCGCCAACGGCCTGAAGATCGCGCAATGGCTGGAAGCGCGCCGCGACGTCCGCCGCGTCATCTATCCCGGCCTCGCCAGCCACCCGCAGCACGCCGTCGCCGTCCAGCAGATGCATGCCTTCGGCGGCATGATCACAGCCGTGCTCGACCGCGACCTAGCCGGCACCAAAAAGTTCCTCGAACGCACGCAATTGTTCACGCTCGCCGAAAGCCTCGGCGGTGTGGAGAGCCTGATCGAGCACCCGGCGCTGATGACGCATGGCTCGATTCCGGCGGAGAAGCGGGCGGAGATCGGCATTTCGGATTCGCTGGTCAGGTTGTCGGCGGGGATCGAGGATGGCGATGATCTGATTGCGGATCTGGAGCAGGCGCTGGCGGGCTAGAAGCTCAATCAACTTGCAACTTCAGCGTTGCCCCTCATCGCCCTGCCTTGGCTCCTTTCCTTTCCCTCCGGAGGGGGGGAGAGCGACTATCTGGGGTGTCAAGTTGCACTCGCGAACTCGTTGCGCGCATCGCGTGCTTTTGCATTGAGG
>NZ_JAIUIC010000023.1:0-45584 GCF_020165455.1 Mesorhizobium sp. BR1-1-3 | reverse complement strand
GCTCAATCGCTCTAATCCCACGAAATCTCTCTCGTGTAGATACAAGGTGGCGCTGCGAAGCAGCGACGGAGTGGGGGAAGCCATCAGCCAAACGCGCTGCCGCCGCAAGACAGGCATTATCGGGAGAGAAATGCCCGCCATGACGAGGGGCGGTGCCGACGTCGTTCCAAGGCGATCGTAGATCTTAAAGCTAGCTGAGCATGACTCTGCCCTCAACCTGTGCTATGCGCCGCGCTTCCTTTCCGGCACGATGCGTGAAATCGGCCGCAAACCGCTTATATCAGTGCAACCATGACCCTTTCATTCGATCTCACCACTGACAGCGCCCGCGACGCGTTGCGTGCCCGCTCGGCACAGCCCGAAAAGCAGTCGCTGATCGGCCTGACGCGGATCGAACTCGCCGAGACTCTGGTTGCATCGGGCGCTGTGCCCGAGCGCCAGGCGAAAATGCGCGCCCAGCAGCTGTGGCACTGGATGTATGTGCGCGGCGTCTCCGATTTCGCCGGCATGTTCAACATCTCCAAGGATCTGCGTGCTGAGCTCGACAAGCATTTCACCGTCGCCAGGCCCGAGATCGTCGAGGAGCAGATTTCCGCCGACGGCACGCGAAAGTGGCTGTTCCGCTTTCCGCCGCGCGGCGCCGGTCGGCCCGTCGAGATTGAGACTGTCTATATTCCCGAAGAGGGTCGCGGCACGCTGTGCATCTCCTCGCAGGTGGGCTGCACGCTGACCTGCTCGTTCTGCCACACCGGCACGCAGAAGCTGGTGCGCAATCTGACGGCCGAGGAGATCCTCGCCCAGCTGCTCACCGCCCGCGACCGGCTCGGCGATTTCCCTGACCGCGACACGCCCGACGGCGCCATCGTGCCGGCCGAAGGCCGCAAAGTGTCCAACATCGTCATGATGGGCATGGGCGAGCCGCTTTACAATTTCGAAGCGGTGAAGAAGGCGCTGCTGATCGCTTCCGATGGTGACGGCCTGTCCCTGTCGAAGCGGCGCATCACGCTGTCGACCTCCGGCGTCGTGCCGGAAATCTTCCGCACCGGCGAGGAAATCGGCGTCATGCTGGCAATCTCGCTGCATGCCACCAATGACGATCTGCGCGACTTGCTTGTCCCGATCAACAAGAAGTATCCGCTGAAGGAACTGATCGCCGCCTGCCGCGCCTATCCCGGCCTGTCGAACGCCAAGCGCATCACCTTCGAATATGTGATGCTGAAGGACGTCAACGATTCCATCGAGGACGCCAAGGGACTGATCAAGCTGCTCAAGGGCATTCCGGCCAAGATCAACCTGATCCCGTTCAACCCGTGGCCGGGCACCAATTACCAGTGCTCGGACTGGGAGACGATCGAGAAATTCGCCGACTACATCAACAATGCCGGCTATGCCTCGCCGATCCGCACGCCGCGCGGCCGCGACATCCTCGCCGCCTGCGGCCAGCTCAAATCCGACTCCGAGCGCATGCGCAAGGTCGACCGGCTGGCTCTGGAAGCGATGATGATAGCGGGGCACGGCGAGGCGTGAACCGCCCCTTCGCCTGGCTAAGACGCCTCGCCATCATGGCGGTCGGCTATGTCGCCGCCGTGCTGACCTCGATCCTGGTGCCGGTGCTGCTGATCGCTCTTCTGGAAGGCATCGAAGACGGCAACTGGTCGATCATTTTCGCCTTCGACTGGCTTGGCTCGTTCCCGCTCGCCGTGTTGACCGTAATGATCGGCGCGCTGTTGATCGTCGGCCCGGCGCTCTTTGTCGCCGAACGGTTTTCACTTCGGGGATGGTTCTACTTCGCCGCCACCGGTGCGATCACGTCCATCGCCTTTGGCGTATCCATGCCGCGCTCCGCCAGCAGCTTTGTCTTCAATCCGGGCTTTCTGGGTTTTCTCGCCACCGCCGGCATCGCCGCCGGTTGGATCTACTGGCTTCTGGCTGGACGCAGGTCCGGCACGGGCCGGAATCTGGGCCGGGATTGATGGCGCGTCTCGTCGGCTACCTCATCCGTTTCACCGTCATCCTGTTCGGCTATGCCGTCGCCTCGCTGGCGGCGAGCGCCTTCCTCAACATCCTGTTCCTGGCATCGCTCGGCTACACGCCGGAGCATGCACATCCGACGGCGACGGCTTCCCTGTATTTCTCAATTCCCTTCGCCGCCCTGTTCGTCGCCTATTTCGCCCTGATGCCGGCCTCTGTCGTCATCCTGCTTGCCGAAATCCTGGGCCGGCGCGACTGGCTGTTCTATGCGCTGGCGGGCGCGGTGGTTGCCGGTGTTTTCCTCGGGCTTGCCGACCACAGCGGTGACACCGCCTTCGCCGTCAGGGACACCAGCGCCATCATGGCCGTGATCGGCAGCGGCATGGTCGGTGGTATCTTTTACTGGCTCAGCGCCGGGCGCTGGGCCGCAAGCTGGTGGCAAGGCGAACCAGAATCAAAAGAGGATGGCCGGACAGGATGACGGCGCCTACTTCGCCTGCGCCGTCAGGATCTTGAGGGCGAAGGCGGAGAACACGCCGGCAAACAGATAGTCGACCACCCGCGTAACGCGCGGGCTTGCCTTCATCGCCGCCGAAAACTTTTCCGCCGCCAGCACCATCGGCACCGTCACCGGGACCGACAGCACGATGAACATCGTGCCCAGGAAAAACAGCTTTCCCGGTGCGTTCGGATCATGCGCGGAGACGAACTGCGGCAGGAAGGTCATGAAGAACAGGATGATCTTCGGGTTGAGCAGATTGACGCCGAGGCCCGCCGCCCAGCTGCGCAACAGCGAAATCTCGGGGCCTGTCTTCTTTTCCGGCGAAAAGGCCGAGCCCCTGGTGATTGCCTGCCAGGCCAGGAAAACGAGGTAGCCGGCGCCGAAGATCTTCAGCACGAAGAATGCCATCGGCGAGGCGACGATCAGCGCCGAGACGCCGACCACCACCAGCGTGGTGTGGATCAGCGTGCCGCACAGCGCGCCGGCCATCGAGGCAAAGCCAGTGGCACGGCCCTGGCTCAGCGTGCGCGAGACGAACAGGGTCATGTCCGGCCTCGGCGTGATCGCCAGGATGACCGTGGCGATGGCGAACTGGATCAGCGTGGTGGTGTCTGGAATGAACGACATGAGCGGCCCCGGGGAATTGGGAGGCCTATACAGGATGCGCCATGTCGACGCCAGACACAGCAGCGATCCGATCTCGATCCAGCAGGCGTCTGCACGGCATTCGCTGGGCGCCGGCCGCGGCAGTCCTATGCCTGCCTGCTCAGCCGTATCCTCGCTGGCTCCTCCGCGAAGAGTCGATCGTTGCGGACATCGGTGTCCCCGGTGATCTGGTCGATGGGCTTCGGCCGGCCGAGAAAATAGCCTTGCGCCTCATTGCAGCCTTCGACCTGCAGGATGGTGAGCTGGACATGTGTCTCGACGCCTTCGGCGAGCACCGGAATGTCGAGGCTGCGGCCCAGCGTCAGCACCGCCCGGATGATGGCCTTGGCCTGCGGGCTTCGCTCGACATCGGCCATGAATGAGCGGTCGAGCTTGATCTTGTCGAAGGGAAACGAGCGCAGCGTATCGAGCGATGAATAGCCGGTGCCGAAATCGTCGATCGCGATCGTCACCCCAAGCGCCTTGACCTGGCGCAGGACATGCAGCGTGCGCACCTTGTCGGCGACGATCGTCGATTCGGTCAACTCCAGCTCCAGCCGTTTCGGCGACAGCCCGGTCTCGATCAGGATCTGATGGACGAGCTTGGCGAGATCGGCATGGGCGAACTGCACCAGCGACAAATTGACCGCGATCTTGTGGCCATTGCCCCACGAGGCCGCCTGCCGGCACGCGGTCCGCAGCACCCATTCGCCGATCGCCATGATCGAGCCGTTCTCTTCGGCAATCGGGATGAATTCGGCGGGCGGGATCATACCATGCACGGGATGGGCCCAGCGCAGCAGCGCCTCGTAGCCGCAGGTGGCGCCGGTCGGGACCGAGGTCTGCACCTGATAGTGAAGCGAAAGCTCGCCGCGGTCGATCGCCTGGCGAAGGTCGGTGGCCAAGGCGCGGCGCGCCCGCGCCGTCTCGTCCATGGCGGATTCGTAGAAGCAGACGGCTCGCGTCACGTCGTTCTTCGCCCGGTACATGGCAAGGTCGGCGTTGCTGACCAACCGCTCGCGGTCGGCCCCGTCGCGCGGATAGACCGCGCTCCGTGCTGAACTGCATCTTCTTAGTGCTGCGATGCGGGGCGCCATGGCACGGTCCCGCCAAAACGCCACGGCCCAGGCATCGCGCTCCCGCCATGCGCTGGACCAGAAGCCATGCATGCACGCGTGCTTGCTCGCTCTGCCGTTCCTGCTAAAAGGCGCTGCGACAATCCGTGACGCCCAGGCTGGGGCGTCCGCCACCGACGGGGTAAAAATGTCCAAAACCAAAGACATCAAGAAAGTCGTGCTCTCCTATTCCGGCGGTCTCGACACATCCATCATCCTGAAATGGCTGCAGACCGAGTTCGGCGCCGAGGTCATCACCTTCACCGCCGATCTCGGTCAGGGTGAAGAGCTGGAACCGGCGCGCCGCAAGGCCGAGATGATGGGCATCAAGGACATCCGTATCGTCGATGTGCGCGAGGAATTCGTCGCCGACTTCGTCTTCCCGATGTTCCGCGCCAACACCGTCTATGAAGGCACCTATCTGCTCGGCACCTCGATCGCCCGGCCGCTGATCTCCAAGCATCTGGTCGATATAGCCCGGGAAACCGGCGCCGATGCGATCGCGCATGGCGCCACCGGCAAGGGCAACGATCAGGTTCGCTTCGAGCTCTCGGCTTACGCACTGAACCCCGACATCAAGGTCATCGCGCCGTGGCGCGACTGGACGTTCAAGTCGCGTACCGACCTGATGAATTTCGCCGAGCAGCACCAGATCCCGGTGCCGAAGGACAAGAAGGGCGATGCACCGTTCTCGGTCGACGCCAACCTCTTGCATTCGTCCTCCGAGGGCAAGGTGCTGGAAGACCCGTGGGTGGAGCCGCCGGAATTCGTTCATCAGCGCACCGTTTCGCCGATGGATGCGCCGGACAAGGTCACCGAGATCGAGATCGAGTTCCTGAAGGGCGATCCGATCGCGCTGAACGGCAAGAAATTGTCGCCGGCAACCATGCTGGCGACACTCAACGATCTTGGCCGCGACAATGGCATCGGCCGGCTCGATCTGGTCGAGAACCGCTTCGTCGGCATGAAGTCGCGCGGCGTCTACGAAACGCCAGGCGGCACCATCCTGATCGCCGCCCACCGGGCCATCGAATCGATCACGCTCGACCGAGGTGCGGCCCACCTCAAGGACGAGTTCATGCCGCGTTACGCCGAGCTGATCTATAACGGCTTCTGGTTTGCGCCCGAACGGCTGATGCTGCAGGCGATGATCGACAAGAGCCAGGAAGACGTCGAGGGCACGGTGCGGCTCAAGCTCTACAAGGGCAACGTCATGGTCACCGGCCGCAAGTCGAAGAAGACGCTTTACTCCGATGCGCTGGTCACTTTCGAGGATGACCGTGGCGCCTATGACCAGAAGGACGCCGCCGGCTTCATCCGCCTCAATGCACTGCGGCTGAGAACGCTGGCAGCGCGCAACCGTGCCAAGTAGGGCGGATGCGCGGTTTCGGTCGCTGCCTGGCGCCGCTGATTGTTCTGGCGACGCCGGCCGCCGGCCAGGAGTTCGACCCCGCCTCTCTTGACCTTCCCGCGCTGATCGAGTGCAGGGCGGACGTTCCGACCTACAACGACTTTGCCCTGTGGCTGTCCAGCGCACCGGGTGCCGTTGAAACGCTTGGCTGGAAGGAGGTTGCCTCCGCCAATCCGTTTCTCAGCCAATACGAACTGCCGGCCAAAATCCGCGTGTTCAACCGCGAGACAGGATCGATCGTGTTTACCGCTGCGGGGCCGATGGCCGTGCTCGACGGCGTTGCCGCGCCGGAACTTGCAAAAGAACTCGACGTCATGGCCGTTTTTTCCACGCCGCAAAAATTCCTTGGCGAAAAGGTCGTTGTCCAAAGCACCGAAGAGTCGGAAGGATTGACCTTCTCCACGGACGTCAAGCTCAACGTCTCGACCGTCGAGTCCCATCCCGGCAAGACCCTGGCCGGCTGCTCCTACACGCTCGAAATCAAATAAAAACCCGGCATTCACGCCGGGTTTTCGATCAAGTCAGAAATGGCCGGGGCCTCCTGCCCGGTGCATGGTCCGTCAATCGCCGTCGATCGCCGTGGCAATGCGGGCGATGGCCTGCTGATAGACGCTCGCGGAATTCCAGCCGGCAATCGCGCCCATATTCGCACTCGCGCTCGCACCTGCCCGCCAGCCATGACCCTTGAGGAAGTTGGCGGTGGAAGCCAGCGCCGTGCCCTTGTCGCGCAGGTTTCCGCCGCCGACGCCATATTTCAGGACGTTTCCTGGCAGGAACTGCGTGTGTCCGATCTCGCCATGCGCGGCCCCGACCGACGAGGCTGTCAGCGCCCCGCGATCGACCAGCTTCAGGGCGGCGATCGCATGCGGGTAGAAGAACCCCGGGCGGCGGCAATCATAGGCAAGCGTCAAAATCGCAGAGACGGTGTTCTGGTTGCCCATGGCCGAACCGAAGCCGGTTTCCATACCCCAGATGGCCAGCAACACGCCCGGCGACACGCCGTAATTCGCTTCGATCTTGGAGAACAGCGCCGCATTCGACTTTTTCAGCGACCGGCCCTTGGAGATAATCGCCGCGCCGCCGCGCCGCCGCATGAAATCGTCCACCGAGCCGCTGAAGGCCTTGTGAATGCCGCGGTCGACGGAGATCGTCTTTGTCGCGTAGTTCGCCCCGGCCAGAGCGGCCAGCCCCTTGGCGCCCACACCTTCCGACCTGGCCTGCGCGGCAAAGTCCTGCTTCCAGGCCTCGAAGCCGGCGCCGGTCTTGCCGCAGCTGGCCGCTGCCTGTGCGCCCGTCGCCAGCGCAAGCACCGCCATCGCGGCCGCTGCAAACATCTTTCCCTTGGCAAGAATTGCCATGTTGATCTCCTGGTTGCCTGAATCACGTCCCAATTGCGAACTTGCCAGCGAAACGCGCACTTGTCACTGTCACCGCTGCAATGCTGGCGAATGCCGTGGAATTTGCCTAGGATCAAGTGATTATTGTGGCAAGGGGGCTGCATGCAAGACGTTGATGTCGTCATCATCGGCGCCGGCTCGGCGGGTCTTGCCGCTGCCAAAACCCTGCAGGCGGCGGGGCTTTCCTTCACGCTGCTCGAAGCGATGGACCGAATCGGCGGGCGAGCCTGGACCAGCGACCAGCATTTCGGCGTGCCTTTCGACATCGGCTGCGCCTGGCTGCATGCCGCCGACCGCAATCCCTATTTTCCCGAAGCGCAAGTGGCAGGCTGGACGTTGCATCATCACGACATGAATGTCGATCATCTCTACTACCGCGAGCGCAAGGCGAGCGAAGCGGAAGAAGCCGACATGAAGGCCGCCGACGCAAAGCTGTTCGAACTGCTGGCCAGGCATGAAGTGAAGGGCGGAGATGACGATCGTCTTTCGGCGCTGTTGGCAAAAGGCCATGCGCCGCGCGCCGCCGCCACCTTCGCCGGGCCGATGGATTTCGGCGCCGACGAGGACGAAATCTCGATCCTGGACTTCCAGGCCGCCGCCGATCTCGACCCGAACTACTTCAGCAAGGAGGGCCTTGGCGCGCTGGTGGCGCGTTTCGGCGCCGGCGTGCCGGTCGAACTGTCGACGCCGGTACGCAAGATCCTGTGGGACGTGCCCGGCGTCGCCTGCGTCACTGATCGCGGCACCGTCCGCGCCAAAGCGGTGATCGTGACCGCTTCGCCAGCGGTGCTCGCCTTCGAGGAGATCGCGTTCTCGCCGGCCCTGCCCGACACCCATTTTGGCGCCTTCTTCGACCTGCCGATGGGCATGCTGACCAAATTGCCGGTCGAAATATCGGGCACAAGGCTCGGGCTGCAGCCCTTCGACGACCTGCTGATCGAACGGATGGCCAGGCACGACATTTATTTCCTGTGCTTCCCGTTCGACCTTGACCTGATGGTCGGCTTCGTCGGCGGCGATTTCGCCTGGGAAATGTCGGCGGCCGGCGAGGCGGCCGGCATCGACTTCGTCGTCGACCGGCTGTGCGGCATCTTCGGTGGCGATACGCGCAAGCATGTCGGACGCGCCATGATGACCAATTGGGGCGGCGAGCGCTTCGTGCGCGGCGCCTACGCCGCCGCCCGCCCTGGCCGTTCACTGGCGCGCGCCGCGCTCATGCAGCCGGTGGCCGACAAGATCTTCTTCGCCGGCGAGCACTTGGCCGGCCCGCTGATGCAGACCTGCGGCGGCGCACGGCTGTCGGGCGAAGCGGTGGCAAGACAGGTTGTCGCCCAGCTTGCGGCCAAATAGCTTCAGGAAAATGTGGAACGCCGCGCGGCTGTTCGCGTTGGGCACGGGCCGCCGTGAATATCTATGTCACCTCCGGTGAATTGAGACCGACATGAAACTCTTCGACTGCCCCCATTGCGGCCATCGCATCTATTTCGAGAACGCCCAGTGCCTGAACTGCGGGAACCCCGTGCTCTACGATCCCGAGCACGCCTGTTTCGCGCTGGCGAGCGCCGACGGCATCTTCCAGTGCACCAACGCCGATGAATGCGCCTGCAACTGGATGGCCGAGCCCGGACACGCCTTTTGCCGCGCCTGTGCGCTCAACCAGTTGATCCCGGATCTCTCCGTCGACGGCAACCGCCGCCGCTGGATCCGTGTCGAAGCGGCGAAGAAGCGCGCCATCTATTCGCTGCTGGCCTTCGGGCTGCCGGTGGCGCCCAAGCAGAACCCCGCCGACGAGATCGGGCTGGCCTTCGACTTCCTCGCCGATCCGATCGGCGGCGGCCCCGGCGGCGAGCGGATCCTGACCGGCCACGACAATGGCCTGATCACGCTCAACGTCGCCGAGGCGGATTCGGCCGAGCGCGAGAAGCGGCGCGTCGAGATGGGCGAGAACTACCGCACCTTGCTCGGTCATTTCCGTCATGAGCTTGGGCACTATTATTGGGACCGCCTGATCCGCGACGATCCGCACCGGCTCGAAGCTTTCCGCGCACTGTTCGGCGATGACCGCGCCGATTACGAACAGGCGCTGAAGGCCTATTATGCCAATGGTGCGCCGCCCGACTGGCAGCAAGCCCACATCTCGGCCTATGCGACCTCGCATCCATGGGAGGACTGGGCCGAGACCTGGGCTCACCACCTGCACATCACCGACACGCTGGAAATGGTGCACGCACTGAACTTTCCGCTCGGCCGGCTGGAGACGGTGGAGGCCAACGACTTGCCGCGCGGCGACACCGGCGGCGAATTGCAGGCCGCACCCTCGGAGCCGCCGACCGCGCCCGAGTCTTTCGAAAAGATCCTTGCCCGCTGGCTGGTGCTGTCGGAAGCCTCCAATTCGATCAACCGCTGCATGGGCCTGCCGGACCTCTATCCCTTTGTCATTTCGGACGTCACGGCGCGGAAATTGGACTTCGTTCACGAACTTCTGACCGATTTGCCTGGAGAACAGGGAACAAATCGTGAGTTGGCACAGGCGCTTTAGCGGGAACGCATGAGCTGCTGCCCCGTTTTCGCTGGCGAGGGACCATGAAAACGGAGAGAAACCATGAAATCCCTGTTGTTTCCGGCGGTCGCCGGAATGCTGACCGTGATGTCGGGCGCCGCGTTTGCCGACACCGCCGTCTCAGCCGTCACCGACCTTAACGTTCGCGCCGGACCCGGCCCGCAATACCCTGTCATCGGCGTGCTCGCCGCCGGTCAGTCGGCAACGCTCAATGGCTGCATCGCAAACAGCAAATGGTGCACCATAGCCGAGGCCGGCGGCCAGGGCTGGGTCTATTCCGACTATGTGACGGCCGATATAGGCGGCAGCCGGGTGGTGCTGACGCAACGGCGCGCCAGCGTTGCTGTCGTCTCGCCGCCGGAGGACATCGGCAACTACTCGACCGATTATACCGGCGCGATCATCGCCAGCGATCCGGTCGTGGATGACTTCCCGCCGCCCCCGGCTGAAGTCCGCACCTATGTCGACACGCATCGCCTCGATCCCATCTATCTGGAAGGCGAAGTGGTCACCGGCGCGACCCTGCCCGACACCGTCGAGCTGCGCGAGATTCCGGACTACAATTACCGCTATGTCTATGTGAACGGCCAGCGGGCGCTGATCGATCCGCAGACCCGGCGCATCATGTACGTCGTGCGCTGACGACAATTGGCATAAGCGGCCGCTGCCACAGCAGCGGCCGCCGGCAGGCGGCACCGCAGCGTCGCCTCTTGTGCGCCGACGCTGCTCTGAGCATTGTCCTTTGCGGAAAACGATTCCGATTTTCCGAGCCATCGATTAGTCAATAGGCGATGACTTTGGCAAAGGAGCCCGCGTGACCATCGATCCGGCCGCCTTCGAGCGCTACAGGCATTCGCCGAACGCCAGGACGACCTTGCCGCGCCTGTTGCTCGGAACGGGGATCGTCGTCCTTTTTTGGGCAGCAACCACCGTGGCCGTGCTGGTCGGCGGCACCTATGCCTTCTTCGCCCGGCAGGCGGCCCCATCATCCGGCATGCAGGGTTTCCTCGCCTCGCCCATCGGCATTCTCACCGCGCTCGTCTCGTTCGCCGGCATCTGGATCGGCCTGTGGGCCGCGATGCGCTGGGTGCATGGCGAGAAGCTGTCGGCGCTGCTCGGCAACAGCCGGCGTGTTTCGTGGTCCGGCTTCCTCAAGGGGCTGATCGCGGTGCTGATCACCTCGTTGATCTCCGAAATCCTGCTCTATCTCTTGCAGCCGCAGATCGCGCGCGGCCCGATCAGCCTGTCGTCCTGGCTGCTGTTTGCGATCCCGATCGCCGCGCTCACTCTGTTGCAGACCTCGTCGGAAGAGTTGCTGTTTCGCGGCTACCTGCTGCGCGGGCTGGCCAGCCGGTTCAAGAGCCCGTTCATCTGGGCGCTGCTGCCGGCCCTGCTGTTCACCTCGCTGCATTGGAGTGCGAGTTCGTCGCCAGCCATCAACGCCTGTGTGCTGGCGTCGATCGCCGCTTTCGCGTTGCTGCTGACGCTTGTCGTTTACGCAACAGGCAATCTCGGCGCCGCGCTGGGTGCTCATCTCGGCAACAACCTGACCGGCTTCCTGCTGATCTCGCATCAGGAAAGCTACAATTCCTTCGCCCTGTTCAACGCCAGGCCGCTCGAGGGACCGGGCTGGGCAACGTCGGATGCGGTTCTCATCGCCTTCATCGGCATCGCCTGCAGCCTGCTGACCATCGGGCTGCTTTTGCATCCGCGCTCGCCGCTCAAGGTCGCCGCCGAGCTTCCGGACCGCGCGAGCACGGCCTGAATGCGGGTCCGGGAATGACGCTACCCGGCCCTTGTCTTGACTCTTGCGCAGATTTCCTGTCTACACGCCCCGAATTCCGCGACGAGTATCCCTCCGAGCAAGCCGACCAGGACGCCGAAACCTCTTTGAGGTGAAGTGCTGTAAATCGATCCTGGAGGCCAACACCCGGCAGCGCTGAGCGCCCCCGGGTGCTTTTTGGTTTTGGCTTTTGCTTGGACTTTTGGTTGGACACTGGGCGCGAACGCATTACCTCTCGGGCACCATCCGGGTGCCAGGGAAAAGGAAAACGAATGTTTGAATCGCTACAGGAACGTCTTGGTTCGATCCTGAACGGCCTGACCGGCCGCGGCGCGCTGTCGGAGGCTGATGTCTCGGCGGCGCTGCGCGAGGTGCGCCGTGCGCTGCTCGAAGCCGACGTGGCGCTGGAAGTGGTGCGCTCCTTCACCGACAAGGTGCGCGAGAAGGCTGTCGGCGCGGCCGTGGTCAAGTCGATCAAGCCCGGCCAGATGGTCGTCAAGATCGTTCATGACGAACTGGTCGACATGCTCGGCGCTGAAGGCGTCGCCATCGATCTCAATGCCCCGGCGCCGGTCGTCATCATGATGGTCGGCCTGCAGGGTTCCGGCAAGACGACCACTTCGGCCAAGATCGCCAAGCGTCTTTCCGAGCGTCAGAACAAGAAGGTCCTGATGGCCTCGCTCGACACGCGGCGCCCCGCCGCGCAGGAGCAGCTTCGCCAGCTCGGCGAACAGGTCAAGGTCGCCACGCTGCCGATCATCGACGGCCAGTCGCCGGTCGACATCGCGCGCCGCGCCGTGCAGGCGGCCAAGCTCGGCGGCCACGACGTCGTCATCCTCGACACCGCCGGCCGCACCCATATCGACGAGCCGCTGATGGTCGAGATGGCCGACATCAAGAAGGTATCGAGCCCGCACGAAATCCTGCTGGTCGCCGATTCGCTGACCGGCCAGGACGCCGTCAACCTGGCCAAGAGCTTCGACGAGCGCGTCGGCATCACCGGTCTCGTGCTGACCCGCATGGACGGCGACGGCCGTGGCGGTGCTGCCCTTTCGATGCGCGCCGTCACCGGCAAGCCGATCAAGCTGATCGGCACCGGCGAAAAGATGGACGGGCTGGAGGAATTCCACCCCAAGCGCATCGCTGACCGCATCCTCGGCATGGGCGACATTGTTTCGCTCGTCGAAAAGGCCGCCGAGAACATCGACGCCGAACAGGCGGCGGCGATGGCCAAGAAGATGCAGTCGGGCAAGTTCGACCTGAACGATCTCGCCGGCCAGCTTCAGCAGATGTCGAAGATGGGCGGCATGGGCGGCATCATGGGCATGATGCCCGGCATGGGCAAGATGAAGGACCAGATGGCCGCCGCCGGTCTCGACGACAAGATGTTCGGCCGCCAGCTCGCCATCATCTCGTCGATGACCAAGGCAGAGCGCGCCAATCCCGATTTGCTCAAGCATTCGCGCAAGAAGCGCATCGCTGCCGGTTCCGGCACCGACGCGGCCGAAATCAACAAGCTGCTCAAGATGCATCGCGGCATGGCCGACATGATGAAGGCGATGGGCGGCAAGGGCAAAGGCGGCGGCCTGATGCGCGGCATGATGGGCGGCCTCGCCTCCAAGATGGGCCTCGGCGGCATGATGCCCGGCGGTATGGGTGGCATGATGGGCGGCGGCATGCCGGACCTGTCGAAGATGGATCCCAAGCAGCTCGAAGCCTTGCAGAAGCAGGCGCAGGCAGCCGGCCTAGGCGGCGGCATGAAAGGCCTTCCCGGCGGCGGTGGCCTGCCCAGCGGCATGCCAGGTTTGCCCGGCGGCATGAAACTTCCCGGGCTTCCCGGCCTCGGCGGTGGCGGGCTGCCCGGCCTTGGCAAGAAGAAGTGAGGACGCCATGAACGAAGAAAAGGACATGGCCGACGCCCGCGCCCTCCTGGCAGATTACCGGGCGTCGATCGACAACATCGACGCAGCCCTCATCCACATGCTTGCGGAGCGCTTCCGCTGCACCAAGGCGGTTGGCGTGCTGAAGGCGACTCATGGCTTGCCGCCGGCCGACCCGGCACGCGAGCAGCAGCAGATCGCCCGGCTTCGCCAGCTGGCGAAGGATGCCCATCTCGACCCGGATTTCGCGGAAAAGTTCCTCAACTTCGTCGTCCGCGAAGTGATCCGCCACCACGAACAGATCGCCGCTTCCAACGGCGTGACGAAAACCAACTGAAACCCAATCAACGAACTTAGTTTTTAGGAGAAAAGAAATGCCCTTGAAGATCCGACTGGCCCGTGCGGGCTCGAAGAAGCGTCCTTACTACCACGTCGTCATTGCCGACGCCCGTTCGCCGCGTGACGGCCGGTTCATCGAGTCCATCGGCTCGTGGAACCCGCTGCTGCCCAAGGACGGCGAACGCGTCAAGGTCGACGCCGACCGCGTCAAGCATTGGCTGGCGCATGGCGCCCAGCCGACCGACCGCGTGCTGCGCTTCCTCGACGAGGCCGGCCTTGTCAAGCGCGACGCCCGTTCCAACCCGAAGAAGGCCGAGCCGGGCAAGAAGGCGCAGGAACGCGCTGCTCTTCTGAAGAAGGCGCAGGAAGATGCCGCTGCTGCCGTTGCCGCCGCCGCGGCTGCACCGGCCGAGGCGGAAGCCGCAACCGCCGAATAAGTATTTGCTCTATCGCATCCAGGAAAACGGCGGGCCATGTGCCCGCCGTTTTTTCATTCGACCCTGTCTGTAAAAGCCGCCCGGTCAATAGCCGCGCGGGCAGCGGTCAATATAGACGCGGCCACGGCTATCGCGGTAGCGGCATTCGCCACGCTCGCTCGCCCGGCCGATCAGCGCGCCGGCAACAGCGCCGACAGCACCACCGACGACGGCGCCTTCAACCGGATCGCCGGCGACGGCCGCACCGACGGCAGCGCCACCGAGGCCGCCTACGGCCGCGCCTTTTTCCGTTTGCGAACAAGCGGCGAGCGGCACCAGCAGCGCCATCAAAAGCATCGTTTTCTTCATCGTCGTTCCTCTCCGATAGGAGCCGCCTCCGCCGCCGGGCGAATCTCTAACTCGCAACTCGACGATTCGATCCCTGAGATATTGCCCGGCAAAGGGTTCAGGCTTCGAGCCGAAAGCGGTGCTTCGATCTGGATCTAACGGCTGAACGGGATCAGCGCGCGGAGCCTGGGATCGCGCAGATACAGGCCACCCCACAGGATAATGCCGAGATAGACGCCGAACAGAATGTGCGAGAACAGCGGGTTGTCGACGCGGACATTGGTGGCGATGGCGCCGCCCATATAGGCAGTAAGCAGGATGGCGCCGAGCACCGAGGTGCGCGGCAGCGCATAGAGAGCGGTCGAGATCAGGCCGATGACGCCAAGCATGCGCGCGACATTCGGATCGGCCGGCCAGCCAAGCGGTACCATCGTCTGGACGACGATATCGAGCGGCGGCAGCTTGATGGCGCCGTCGAAGATCATGAACAGCACGATGACGCCGCTGAGCGCGCGGCCGGTCCACAAAGCGCCCGGCGAGACGGGCGCGGTTTCGGAAATGCTCATGATGGTCCCTCCTGATGGTTCTATCCCCTTCTTGCTGGGGTCGAACCAAGGACGTGGCATGGAGCGGCGATCCGACAGCGGGGCGGATTCTTTTAATCCCGCTAAGCCCGCGCGCCTTTGCCTACGAAAAATAGAACTTTTCCGCCGGGATCATCTTCGGCGGCGTTTCGCCAAGCGCCTCGAACACCGAGATTTCGCAGACACGGCAGAGGCTGTCGAGAGCGAGGTCGTTGGCTTCGGTGCCGAACGGATCCTCGAGCTCTTCCGACAGCGCGTCGAGGCCGAAGAAAGTATAGGCGATCAGCGCGGTGAACAGCGGCGTCGCCCAACCGGTGGTCGAGATCAGGCCGACCGGCAGCAGCAGGCAGACGATATAGGCCGTGCGATGCACCAGCAGCGTGTAGGCGAACGGCAAGGGCGTACCGGCGATCCGCTCGCAGCCGGCCTGGATGGCCGCGACCGACGCGAGCCTCTCATCGAGGATACGAAAGCCGATCGTGTCGACGTCGCCCGCCAGGCGCTGCGCATTGGCACGCCGGCCCATGCGCCTGACCATCTCATCCGCCGGATTGGAAAAGGCTGCTGCCTTGTCCGCCTCGGCGTCGATGAAGGCACGGGCATCCTTCATGCTGTCGATCTTGCGCAACTGCCCGCGCAGGAAATGACAGAAGGCGAGGGCTTCCATCAGCAGGGCGCGCTGTTCGGTCTGGTCCGGGATAAGGCTGGTGGTGGCGCGTGCCAGGTTGCGCATTTCGAAGACCAGCGCGCCCCACAGCTTGCGCGCCTCCCACCAACGGTCGTAGGCGGCGTTGTTGCGGAACGAGAGATATATCGACAATGTCACGCCGACCAGGCCGAAAGGCGTGATGTTGAAGACGCTGAAATCAAGCTGGAACCGGCGCGCCGCGGCCAGGATGATCGCGGAATAAAGCGCGAAGCCCAATATTTGCGGCAGGATGCGTGGCACGACCGAACCGCGCATGATGAAGAACAGCTGCAGGAATGTGGGGCGCGGGCGAACGATCATCGAAGGCCTTTCACGGACCGGCACTGGCCCTCAGCTTCTCTATTGTGCGATGCGACAGCTCTGCAAGCCCAGCCGCCAGCGACATCGCCATGTCGTCCTTGCAGCGCCTGGACTATCGGCACGCGCCGGTCGCGGATATTGAAGAGCACGTGGGCTGCGGCCCGTTTTTTTGCAGGCGAGGGAAGACAGATGGCCGGCGAAACCGATCTCAAGACACTGCTGGCGTCGATGACACCGGAGCTGCTCGCCGGCGCCTATGTCTTCGTCACGCTGGCACCCGGCGTCCCTCAGCCGGAAGGCGTTGAGCCGGTGATGGTGTTTCGCGAGCGCGAGGGTGTGACGCTGATCGTGACCGAGGAGGAGGCCAGCGCCGCGGGACTGACCGCTTCGTTCCGCTGCCGGATGCTGACGCTGAACATCCATTCGTCGCTGGAAGCCGTCGGCTTCCTCGCCGCCATCACCACGCGCCTGGCCGCCGCCGGCATGGGCGTGAACCCGGTTTCGGCCTTTTATCACGACCATCTGTTCGTTCCCGCCGATAGGGCGCAGGAGGCACTGAAGCTGCTGATCGGGCTGGCCGAGGACAACCGAGTGTAGCGCATCGGCGAAGCTGCCGATCTCCCCCTCGTGGGGGAGATTGGCCTTCATCAATGCTCCGCAAACCTTCAGCATCCCGGCCGAGGGCGGAGCCCGCGACCGCGGGCCAGCCGCGCTAGCGGCGGTGCGGCCCGTGAGCGAAAACTAAATCAGCCGTCAGGCCGCCTTCTTCTTCGGCTGGATCAGGCCGCGCTCGACCAAAAGCTCGGCGATCTGCACCGCGTTGAGTGCGGCGCCCTTGCGCAGATTGTCGGAGACGATCCACATCGACAGGCCGTTGTCGATGGTCGAATCCTCGCGGATGCGCGAGATGAAGGTGGCGTCCTCGCCGGCCGATTCCAGCGGCGTGATGTAGCCTCCGTCCTCGCGCTTGTCCAAGACCTGGCAGCCTGGGGCTTCACGCAGGATATCCCGCGCGTCGTCGGCGGTGATCGGCTTTTCGAACTCGATGTTGACCGCTTCCGAGTGGCCGATGAACACCGGCACGCGCACGCAGGTCGCCGTCAGCTTGATCTTGGGGTCGAGCATCTTCTTGGTCTCGGCGACCATCTTCCACTCTTCCTTGGTGGAGCCGTCGTCGAGGAAGACGTCGATGTGCGGGATGACATTGAAGGCGATGCGCTTGGTGAACTTCTTGACCTCGACGCCATCGGCGACGAAGACCGCGCGGGTCTGGGTAAAGAGTTCGTCCATGCCTTCCTTGCCGGCGCCCGACACCGATTGATAGGTGGCGACGACGACGCGCTTGATGGTGGCGAAGTCGTGCAGCGGCTTCAGCGCCACCACCAGCTGCGCCGTCGAGCAGTTCGGGTTGGCGATGATGTTCTTGCGCGTGAACAGCGAGATCGCGTCCGGGTTCACTTCCGGCACGATCAGCGGCACGTCCTGATCGTAGCGGAAGGCCGACGAATTATCGATGACGACGCAGCCCTGCTTGCCGATCTTCGGCGACCATTCCTTGGAGACGCTGCCGCCGGCCGACATGATGCAGATGTCGGTGTCGGAAAAATCATACTGGTCGAGCGTCTTCACCTTCAGCGTGCGGTCGCCGAACGACACTTCCGTGCCCTGGCTGCGCCGCGACGCCAGCGCCACGACTTCGCTTACCGGAAAGCCGCGCTCTTCCAATATGTTGAGCATTTCCCGGCCCACATTGCCCGTGGCGCCGACGATCGCTACCTTGAAACTCATCGAAAAATCTCCTGTCCCTCTCCGCTTGGTTTTTGGAGAAACCCGCTGGCCGCTGCGGGTTCCGTCCCCCGGGCCGAACCCGGGAGAGGGTGGTTAGGCCAAGGGAATCACACCGTTTTGGTGGTGGTTTTGCCAGTTTTCTTGGCCAAGAATGCGGTTTTGCTGAAACGAGGAGACGCGCCGACGCGCCCGGCCCAATGATGTGCATTGAGGCTGGGGGCATCGAATGCAGGAAGAGCCGTCAAAAGGCCGCGCATCGAAACTGTCCCGTTCGGTGCCGGCTTTTACGCGGTTTGCGTCAAGAGTCAATTGCCGAGCGGCGCCTGGTTTTGCGCGCGCCCTGTACAATCGCGGCTGCGCGAAGTACGAACGGCCAAGATTGTTTGGCTGGCGCGAGGCCCGCCCCGGCATGTGCTCCGTGATGAGCGCGGACCCTAAAATTCCGAAAGAGTGAGATGTCCAACTTCGAAGCACTTGTTCCAGCGCTTGCCAGGGCGCTGGAGAAACGCGGCTATTCCGAGCTGACGCCCGTCCAGAAGGCGGTCGTGGCGCCCGAGCTCGGCGAGGCCGATGCGCTGGTTTCGGCGCAGACCGGCTCCGGCAAGACGGTGGCCTTCGGCCTCGCTCTGGCGCCGACCCTGCTTGAGGGCGCGGAGCGCTTCGGCCACGCCGCCGCACCGCTGGCGCTGGCGGTGGCGCCGACGCGCGAACTCGCCTTGCAGGTGACGCGAGAACTGGAATGGCTCTACGAACTGACCGGCGCCACCGTGGCGTCCTGCGTCGGCGGCATGGACATGCGCTCGGAGCGGCGTGTGCTGGAGCGTGGCGCCCATATCGTCGTCGGCACGCCCGGCCGGCTGCGCGACCACATCACCCGGCGCTCGCTCGACATGTCGGCGCTGAAGGCGGTGGTGCTCGACGAGGCCGACGAGATGCTCGATCTCGGCTTTCGCGAAGACCTCGAATTCATCCTCGACGCCGCTCCGGCCGAACGCCGGACGCTGATGTTCTCGGCCACGGTGCCGCGCTCGATCGCCACGCTCGCCCAGGGCTATCAGCGCGATGCGGTGCGCATTTCGGCCGCCGGCGAGGAGAAGCAGCATCTCGACATCGAATATCGGGCGCTGAGCGTCGCCCAGCCCGACCGCGAGAACGCCATCATCAATGTGCTGCGCTATTACGAAGCCAAGAACGCGCTGGTGTTCTGCAACACGCGTGCCGCCGTCAATCATCTGACCGCGCGCTTCAACAACCGCAACTTCTCCGTCGTCGCCCTGTCGGGCGAGCTCAGCCAGAACGAGCGCAGCCATGCGCTGCAAGCGATGCGGGACGGCCGCGCAAAAGTCTGTATCGCCACCGATGTCGCGGCGCGCGGCATCGACCTGCCCAATCTTGAGCTGGTCATCCACGCCGATTTGCCGACCAACCCGGAAACGCTGCTGCACCGCAGCGGCCGCACCGGCCGCGCCGGGCGCAAGGGCGTCAGCGCGCTGATCGTGCCCAACAGCGCCCGCAAGCGCACCGAACGGCTGTTGCAGAACGCCGGCCTCAAGGCGACATGGGCGAGCCCGCCCTCGGCCGACGACGTGATGCGGCGCGACGACGAGCGCATCCTTGCCGATCCGGCTTTCGATGAGCCGGTGAAGGAGGACGAGCGCTCCTTCATCGACGCACTGCTCGCCAGGCATGGCGCCGAACAGGTGGCCGCTGCCTTCGTGCGCCAGTGCCGCGCCAGCCGCTCGGCCCCCGAGGACCTCATGGAGATCGCGCCCTTCACGCCGTCGCGTGAAAGACCGGCGGGCGAAGGTTTCGCGCGCCGCGACGAGGCGCCCAGCCGCCGCGACGATTTCGGCGACAGCGTCTGGTTCTCGCTGTCGATCGGGCGCCGGCAGAATGCCGAACCGCGCTGGCTCATCCCGATGCTATGCCGCACCGGCAGCCTCTCGAAGCGAGAGATCGGCGCCATCAAGATGCAGCCGGAAGAGACCTACGTGCAGATCGCGGCGGATTGGGCAGACCGCTTCCTGGCCGCGATCGGTCCCGACCGGAAGCTGCAAGGCAACATCCTGGTGAAGCGGCTCGACGGTACGCCCGATCTGTCGCGCGCCGGCTATCAGCCGCCAAGCCCCGACAAGAAGCCGCATCGCGGCAAGGCGCCGTTCGATCCCAACGCGCCGAAGCGCAAATTCGAAAAACGTGCACCGGCAGCAGCCGATCAGCGCCCGACCGCCCCGCATGATGCAAAGCCATGGGCGAAGAAGCCGGGCAAGCCGAAATTCGACACCTCTGGTGCACCCAAGCACAAGAAGGCGAAGAAGCGGCCTTCGTAAGACCGGGCAACGAGCCTCATCCGCCCGCATGACGCCGGCCGCATCCCGATGCGGTCTTGCCCATCGGTTCGGCCATGTGCCACACCTTGGCAGGGACGTGGCAAGTGGGGGTGGCAAATGCGCGGCAAAGTGCTTCACTATGACGAAGTCCAGGGCTTCGGCTTCATCACCGGAGCCGACGGCAACCGCTACACCTTCACCCGCGAAAACCTGCGCCGGGAAACCACTATGCGGAAGGGCGCGGGCGTGGAATTCCAGGCGGGCGGCGGCCAGGCGCGCGACGTCTTTTTGATCGCCGCCGAGACGGCTGCGCCGGCCGGCGACGCTGGTACGAGCGCCGCGCCAACTCAAGCCGGTAACGCACCATCCGCTTCTGCGCCACAGGCCCAGCATTTCGGCCGTTCCTCCGGGCCGGCCGAGCCCACCGATCTCTGGGGCTATTTCTGGCGTGGCGTGACGCAGAACTATTTCAATTTCGCCGGACGTGCCCGCCGCAAGGAATATTGGGGTTATTTCCTGTTCTGGGTGGTCTCGCTGCTTGTCATCGGCGGTATCGGTCTTTTCGCCGACAACGAAATGGGCAATTTCGACAGCAGCGTATCGGCGGCGGTAACCGTCGGCCTTTGCGGCACCTTCGTCCTGGCGACACTGCTGCCCAGCCTCGGCATGACCGTTCGCCGCATCCATGACATCGGCCTCTCGGGCTGGCTTTATCTGGTGGTGCTGATCCCGACCATCGGCAGCCTGATCATCCTGGTCTTCGCGCTGATCCCGACGCAGGCCCGCGAAAACCAGTGGGGACCGGTGCCGGCGGGCGTCAGGGTCTAGGGATGATCGCCTTCAGCGCCTCGCCCGAAAGCCTGAGAAAGACCTTCTGGCCGTGGCGTTCTGCGCCAAGCCGGTCGTAGAAGCGCTGCGCGCCTTCGTTCCAGTCCTCGCTGGTCAGGTCGATGCGGCCGATGCCTTCGCGCAGGCAATGATCGGCGAGAAAGCCGATCAGCGCCCGGCCGACACCAGCGTTGCGGGCTTTGTCGCGCACGAACAGGTCCTTGAGGAACAGCAGCCGCTCGAGATCGATACCGGGATGCGCGATCGCCACCGACGCCAGGCCGCTGACCTCGCCCTCGATGAAGGCGAGCGCGAAATGCGGATAGGCCGGGCTTTCCTCGCCAAGCCATTTTCGTGCCGCAGACAGGGCCCGGTCGGCATCGAGAGGCGGTTGCCGATAATGTTCCGCCATCTCGCAAAACATGGCCGCGAGCGTCGTCGCGTCCTCGATCGTCGCCCAGCGGACGTCGACCGTCACGGTATCAGCCCAGGAATTTGGCGATGATCGCGTCGCCCATCTCAACCGTACCGACCTCGGTCATGCCATCGGACATGATGTCTTTCGTCCGCAGGCCCGCGTCGAGCACGGCGGCGATCGCGCCTTCGACGCGGTCGGCTTCATCGACCATGCCGAAGGAATAGCGCAGGCACATGGCGAAGGAGGCGATCATGGCGATCGGGTTGGCAATGCCCTTGCCGGCAATGTCGGGCGCCGAACCGTGCACCGGCTCGTAGAGCGCCTTGCGCCTCTTGGTCTTCACGTCAGGCGCGCCGAGCGAGGCCGACGGCAGCATGCCGATCGAGCCGGTCAGCATAGCGGCGATATCGGACAGCATATCGCCGAACAGATTGTCGGTGACGATGACGTCGAACTGCTTTGGCCAGCGCACCAGCTGCATGCCGCCGGCGTCGGCCAGCATGTGGTCGAGCTTGACGTCGGAATAGCGCGCCTTGTGGGTCTGGGTGACGACCTCGTTCCACAACACACCCGACTTCATCACATTGCGCTTTTCCATCGAGGTGACGTGGTTCTTGCGGGTGCGCGCGAGTTCGAAGGCGACGCCCGAAATGCGCTCGATCTCGAACGTGTCGTAGACCTGCGTGTCGATGCCGCGCTTCTGTCCGTTGCCGAGATCGATGATCTGCTTGGGCTCGCCGAAATAGACGCCACCGGTCAGCTCGCGCACGATCAATATGTCGAGACCTTCGACCACCTCCTGCTTGAGCGAGGAGGACGCCGCCAGCGCCGGATAGCAGATGGCCGGGCGCAGATTGGCGAATAGCTCCATGTCCTTGCGCAGGCGCAGCAGGCCGGCTTCCGGGCGCACCTCATAGGGCACCGCATCCCATTTCGGACCGCCGACGGCGCCGAACAGCACCGCGTCGGCCGCCATCGCCTTTTCCATGTCGGCATCGGAGATCGCCGCGCCATGCGCGTCATAGGCGCAGCCGCCGACCAGCCCCTCATCGGTGGCAAAACCGCTGCCGAGCCTGTCGTTCATGACCGCGATCAGTTTCTTGACCTCGGCCATGGCCTCAGGACCGATGCCGTCACCGGGGAGCAGGAAAAGATGCTTCGTTGCCATGGAGAAACCGTCCTGGAAAGATTTGAACCGCGGCCTTGCTAAACGCCAAGCGAGTTGCATGCAAGCAGGAACGCAGCGATCACGGATAACCCGATTCGTTGGTGATCCGTAGCGCCCCCCTCTGCCCTGCCGGGCATCTCCCCCTCAAGGGGGGGATTGGCAGCATTATCGTTTCGCCTCTTCTTTCTGACGTGGAGATTGGCGAACGCCGAGGCGACATCCAATCTCCCCCCTTGAGGGGGAGATGGCCGGCAGGCCAGAGGGGGGCGCTGTCCCGCCGGCATACGTCATCACTGATGCGAGAGAATGTTGACCAGCCGGCCGAACGGATCGCGCACGTAGAAGCGCCGCACGCCCCACGGTTCGTCGGCCGGTCCGTATTCGATGGCAAAGCCCGCCGCCTTCATGGCATCGAGCGCTGCATCGACATCGTCGACCTCGATCGAGAGATCCGGCACCGGCGTGCCGGAACCGCCTTGCGCCATGAAGCTGACCTGGACATCCATCTTTGCTTGCGAGCCGTAGGTCGCGATCCAGCCGAGGTCCATCAGCAGGTCGAGACCGAGCACATCCTGGTAGAAACGCTTCGCCGCCGCGACATCCGCTGTCTCGATATTGGCAACAATGCGCTGGACTTTCATCGTCGGTCGCCCTTCAGGCCGTGCGCCGCAGCGCCGTCACCTCGATCTCGATCTTCATTTCCGGTTTGTTGAGTTGGCAGACGATCATCGTCGCTGCCGGCCTGATGTCACCGAACGTCTCGCCGAGGATCGGGAAGACTACATCCACGAAGGCCTGGTCGGTGACGTAGTAATGCGCCCGCACCACGTCAGCCATCTCGAAGCCGCCTTCCTTCAGCGCCTTGCCGATCGCCGCCAGGCAATTGCGCGTCTGCGCCTCCACCGTCTCCGGCATCGTCATCGTCGCGTAGTCATAGCCGGTGGTGCCGGACACAAAACACCAGTCGCCCTGCACCACGGCGCGCGAATAGCCGGCGGTCTTTTCGAACGGCGAACCGGTGGAGATGAGTTTGCGCATATGAGGGGCCTTGCTTGGGTTGTCGGCCAGCATTAGCAGGCGGAACGGCGCGGGTCGTGGGCCAAGCCAGGCAAACTGTTATCCCGGAAGCGAAGCGCGAACCTCCGAGATTGGTTGAAGCATCCCTTCCGTCGTCATCCTATGGCGGAGCAAGGAGCGTAGCGACGCGGCGCAGACCATAGGATGACGAAAGCGAGGGGGTGCTGCGCAACGCTAAAGCTTTAATTTGCCGCCCCCAGCGCCTTGTCCAACGCCGCCTTCACATCCGCGGGCCATGTCGCCACACCAGGCCACGCCTGCGGCTGGCCATTGTCGCCGCGGCGGGCGAAGTAGAGTTTGCGCTGGGCCGGGTCGACCGCCATGAAGCCGTCATTGCCGCCGCAGTCATGCGGCACGCAGCCGCTGGCGTAGAAGGCGCCCGAAGCGGTCTTTTCGGTGCCGCCGCCGACCAGCAGACTGGTCGCCATGTCGGCCATGTCCTTGCCGAGCAGCTTTTCCGCTTCCGTGTAGACGGCCTCATTGTGGAAGGCGTCGATGATGTTCTGGTACTTTTCCGGATCGATGTCTTTCCAGTCCGTTCCGGGTTCCGGCATGTAGGTCAGATTGCCCGAAATCGTCAGCCCGTCGGTCGGCGACCATTGCAAAGCCGGCTTCTGATCTCCCGGCAACAGGTAGGGCACGAAATAGATGGCGTTGTCGGACACCGCCGAGGGCGGCGCGCCGCACTGGTCCTGCTCGACCGTGGTGCTCTGGATCGTGCCGCCTTCCGGTTTCCAGACGATCACCGTCGCCGGCCCGCATTGATTGCCGCCGTCGCCGACATCGAACAGCGCCACCTTGACGCCGCCGACCTCGACTGTTTTGTCGAAGAAGACATCGTAATTGCTGGCCAGCTGCTGACCGTCATAGGCGAGCACCTTCTCGCCGTACTGTTCCTTCTGGGTGATGGTCAGCGTGCCGCCTTCGAATGGGACGGGAGCTTGCTTGTCGTCATCGGAAGCATCGGCGGCGTTCGTCCCCTGATCGGCGGACGGCTGCTCCGTCGCCGGGGCCGGCTGTGTGGCGGGCGTCTGGGTCTGCGCAGACGCGCTGGCGATTTGCCCCAGCAACAAGGCCAGCCCGCAAAGGCCGGCAAGAAGCGAACGTGTCATGACTGTCCCTCCACTCAGTCGCCGCGAACCGGCCCGAAAGGCCAGATCCATCCGTCCGGAGCGCGCCGCTCAGGCCCAGGGGCGCTGTTCGGCGTTGCGCTTCTCGAACGAAGCGATGGCGCCGGCTTTCTCCATGGTCAGGCCGATATCGTCGAGCCCGTTGAGCAGGCAGTGCCGCTTGAAGTCGTCGAGGTCGAATTTGACCACGCCGCCATCCGGCCCACGGATTTCCTTGGCTTCGAGGTCGACCGACACCGTGGCATTGGAGCCGCGCGAGGCGTCGTCCATCAGCTTCTCGAGATCCTCGGGGCTGACGGTGATCGGCAGGATGCCGTTCTTGAAGCAGTTGTTGTAGAAAATGTCGGCGAACGAGGTCGAGATGACGCAGCGAATACCGAAGTCGAGCAGCGCCCATGGTGCGTGCTCGCGGCTGGAACCGCAGCCGAAATTGTCGCCGGCGACCAGGATCTGTGCCTTGCGGTAGGCCGGCTTGTTGAGCACGAAATCCGGGTTTTCCGAACCGTCGTCCTTGTAGCGCATTTCGGCGAACAGGCCAGTGCCGAGCCCGGTGCGCTTGATCGTCTTGAGATAATCCTTCGGGATGATCATGTCGGTGTCGACATTGACGATCGGCATCGGAGCGGCGACGCCGGTGAGCTTGGTGAATTTTTCCATGGCTTTTGCCCGTGTTTTCGTTGCGGGGGAATTTGCTGAGGCCCGGTTTACACAAAGCCGGCGGCAAATAAAAGGCAACTGTTCGTGCACGGTGGCACAAGCCGGCCCGATGGTGCAATCTGGCGGCCATGGCAGAAAACGCACACGTCCTCTACGAAAGAGGACCCGCGCTCGACATCGCCGAATTCCGTCGCGTGCTGGTCGAATCCGGCCTCGGCGAAACACGGCCGATCGATGATGAAGCGCGGCTGCGGGCGATGCTGTCGGGCGCCAATCTGGTGCTGACCGCGCGCCTTGATATTCAGGGCAAGCCGCTGATCGGCGTCATCAGGGCGATCACCGACTTCTCCTGGGTCTGCTACATCTCCGAACTCGCCGTTTCCCGATCGGCACAGGGGCTCGGCATCGGCAAGGGCCTGATGGACGAGGCGCGCCGGCAGCTTGGACCATCGGTCGCCATCAGCCTGATCTCCATGCCCGATGCCGTCGGCTTCTACGAACGTATCGGCATGAAGCGCATGGCCGACGCCTTCTGGTTCGACCGCAAGGGCTGAGGCTCGCTCGAAATACTCTTCCGCAACCGTAGCGATCCTTCGCGCCAGCGTCAAAAAGGACCTTCCCTTTGCCCGCTCAAATCACATTCAATTCCCGGAACGCCCTTCCCTCCGCCACCCGCTCATACCCGAACGCCGAGCAATCCACCGTGCGATAACCGCCATGCACGATCAGTTCGGCCAGCGCTTTGCCCACTGCTGGCGCCTGCTGCAGGCCGTGGCCGGAAAAGCCGTTGGCGAACAGGAAATTGCCGACGTCGGGATGCGGACCGATCACCGCGTTCTGGTCGAGCGTGTTGTAGTCGTAGTGGCCGGCCCAGGCACGGGTCGGCTTGATCGCCTCGAAGGCGGGAATACGGGTCGCCAGCACCGGCCAGATCACCTCTTCGAACAGTGGCCAGTTTACCTCGAAGTCGCCGGGATCGGGTGCGCAGTCGCCTTCCTCCGGTTCGGCGCCGCCGGTGAGGTAGACCGAGCCTTCCGGACGGACATAGATGCCGGAGGGATCGACCAGCAGCGGCATGTCGGCATATTTCTCGCGCGCCTCGAAGACGAAGACATTGCGCTTGCGCGGCTCGACCGGCAGCTCAAGCCCGGCCATGGCAGCCACCTTGCCGGCGTTCGGGCCGGCGGCGTTGACGACGATGCCAGCCTCCAGCGTCTCGCCATTGCCGAGGCTCACTCCCGTGACGCGGTTGCCATCGCGCGCGATGCCGGTGACATCTGCGGTGATGAAATCGACTTTCTTCTGCCGCAGCGCCTTGCGGAACAGCGTCAGCATCGCATGCGCGTCGAACCAGCCTTCGCCGCTGCGGCCATAGGCGCCGGCTGAAATGCCCTCGGGCGACAGCCATGGGAACCGGCGCACCAGTTGATCCGCCTCCTCCAGCACAATGTCGGCGCCCTCGGCGATCTGCGCCTGGTGATTGCTCCTCAGGATCGGCAAGCCGTCCTCGCCGGCAAGGATGAGGTAGCCGCCCTCGCGAAAGCCGATATCGGCGTCATCCCCGAACTCTTCCTTCAGCCGCCGGAACAGCTTCAGCGTGAACTGCGACAGGCGGATGTTTTCCGGGATCGAGAATTGCTGGCGGATCGAGGCCATGGACAGCGTCGTTGCCGCATGCGCGAATTGCGGATCACGCTCGATCAGCGCGATCGTGCCGGAAAACCCTTGCTCACGCAGGTAATAGGCGACCGAGGAGCCGACGATGGCTCCGCCGATGATGACGATGTCGTAGCGCATGTTCTCTCCGATCCGGCCGATAGTGTCCTTCACGCCACCGGCAGAATGACCTCGAAGCGCGTGCCGCGCTCGCTGTCAACCAGCGCGATCATACCATCATGCGCTTTCAGGAGGGCCAGCACGATGCCAAGCCCCATGCCGTGCCGCCCTGTTCGCGCCGCGTGGTGAAGAACGGCTCGAAAATGCGCGCCCGGTTGCTCGGCGAAATGCCGGCACCGTCGTCGCTGACCAGGATGCTCGCCTTGCCGCCGGCGCTCGTAGCGGAGACAGAAACCTGCGTCGCGCCATGCCTGGCCGAATTGTCGATGAGATTGGCCAGCACGATAGCCGCGTTCTCGGCCGATATGCGCAAGTCGATGTCGCCGCCCGCCCCGACGCTAACCGCGAGCCTGTTGTCGACGGGCAGCAGCGCCAGCGCCGCACCGAGCGATGTGCTTTCGCCGCTCGGCGCCAGGTTTTCGGCGCGTGCCAGGTCGAGCAGGCGCCGCACCAGCAGATTGAGCCGCCCCGCATCGGTGACGATATTGTTGGAGAAACGCCGCCGCTCCGCATCGTCCATCGCGCCACCGGAATCGCGCAGCAATTCGGCCGCGCCCTGGATCGCCGTCAGCGGCGATTTGAGCTCATGCGAGACATGTGTGGCGAAAGTCTGGACCGAGTCCGACCGCGCCTGAAGCTTCTCGGCCATGTCGAGGAAGGCGGCGGACAGCTCCGCCATCTCTCGCGTGCCGTGGTGGTCGAGCGGCCGGATCGCCGTGCGGTCGCCGGCGGCGATGCGCTCGGTGCGGTCGATCAGCGCATAGATCGGCCGGCTGACGGTGCGCAGGAAGATGAGACCGATGAGCAGCGTGCCGCCGAGAATGGCGATCGCCGCCAACGTCACCTTGCCACGTTCGCCATAGAGATGCTTGATGATGTTGTTGGGCGTCCGCGACACATAGACGACGCCGGCGACCTGGCCGTCGACAGCGACCGGCAGGGCGACGAAGACACGCACCTTGGTGCCGCGGCTGACCGAATAGAGCGGTGGCGTCGGCTGGTCGGGAATGCGCAGCCTGAGCGCGCTGGCATAGTGGCCGGCAAGTGCTGTGCGCACCTCTTCGACCGCACTGAGCGACTGGCCGACCTCGCCGCGCCCGGCAATGACGACGCCCCGGGGGTCGAGCAGCCGGAAGCCGGCCAGCGTGGTTTTCTGGGTGGCGTCGAGGATGCCGGACAGGCGCGCGCCGATCACCGCGAAGGCGGGATCGACGATCGCCGGCATCGCCGCCGGCCGGGTCGGCAGGACATAATCCGAGGCAAGATCGAGCTGCGGTTCGATTGGCCTGTAGAGCGGGTCCGGATTGACGCTGCGGCTTGAATCCCCACTTGGCTCCGGCATCGGCGCACCGAGCTTTTCCGGTGGGATGCCGGCGTCACGTACATCCCGCGCATAGATGGCGGCGATGGCAGCGCCTTGCGCGATCAGCTCCGCCTCGGTCTGGCGGATCAGCTGGTTCTCGTAGAGGCGGAAGAAGAACAGGCCGACCAGTGGCAAGGCCATCACCATGATCAGGATGGCGACGACGACCGTGGCAAGCCGTGGCCGCCATTTGCGGCCGATCCATTTGCTGGAGGCCGTCAGCCGCATCGGCCAAGCCGGAAGCCGACGCCATGCACCGTCTCGATGACATTTGGGCAACCCACGGCTGCCAGTTTGGCGCGGATGTTGCGGATGTGGCTGTCGACGGTGCGGCCGGCGACGTGGATGTTTGCGGCATAGGCGCTGGCCGTCACCGCGTCGCGGTCGAGCACATGCGCCGGCCGCGCCAGGAACCCCTTCAGGATCGAGAACTCTATTCCTGTCAACGATAACGGCTTGCCGTCGAAGCTGGCGGTATGGCTGGCCGGCGCCAGAGCCAGTTTGCCATGCGAAAACCGCCTGTCGTCGGCCGGTTCGGGCGCCGCCGGGCGGGCGCGCCGCAGGATGACGTTGACGCGGGCAACCAGCTCGCGCGGGCTGAATGGTTTCGTCACATAGTCGTCGCCGCCCATTTCGAGCCCGAGGATGCGGTCGATTTCCTCGTCGCGCGCAGAGAGGAACAGCACCGGCACATCGGATATGTGCCGCAGCCGCCGGCAGACCTCCAGCCCGTCCATTTCCGGCATGCCGATATCGAGCACGACGAGGTCCGGTGCCCGGCGGCCGATTGCCTGCAAGGCGGCGGCACCGTCGGCCACCCCTGTCGTTTTCATGCCGGCCTTCTCCAAGGCAAAGCAGATCACCTCGCGGATGTGCGGGTCATCGTCGGCGACGAGGATGTGATGCGGCATGGATCAGCGGCCCGGCATGGAAGGTTCGATAGCGGAGGGAATCACGAACGGCTCCTTGGTGTCGAGATATCGAAGCAGCCGCCAGTCGCGAAAGCTCCAGGCCCGCCAGTTCTGCTGGATAGTTCGATACCAGATTTCGTCGCTGCCGCGCACGCCGGCCAGTTCGCGGACAGTGCCGGCGGCTGTCGTCTTGCCCTGGTGCTCGAGGAAGCGATCAAGCGCGGGAAACGCGCCCGGACCGAGCGAGTGAAGATACCAGGCGTCTAGGGGAATGCCCTGGCCGGTCATTTCGAGGGAATGGTCGACATTGTAATTGGCGATCGTTGCTGCGAAATTGATGAAACAGCCGGCATAAAGCGTCAGGGATAACGTCAGAAGATTGGCGGACAGCAGCCATTCGTTGGATTTTCTAAGCGCGATGCGGGCAATGATCAGGGCAAGGCCTGCTGCCACCAGCCCCATCCAGACAAAGGCGGCGACGCGCCAGTAGGTCAATGCATAGATGCCGACATAGAGGTCGAGCCGCAGGATCGACGAGATGACCAGCATGATGTTCTGCGCCACCCAGGCATAGACCAGCCGGCGGATCAGCGGATCGGCCGAGGTTTCGCTGCCGGGTCGCAGCGCTGCCAGCACGAAGCCGGCGGCAAGCAGTGCCGTGACGATCAAGGGATAGGCGCCACGATGCGCGTAGGAGGCGTAGCTCAGCCCATCGGGAAGCGCTGCCCCGCCCCACAGATAGGCGGCGTCGAGCGCCGTCTGCAGCGCAAACAGGATGTTGAAGACGATCAGGGCGCGCAGGATGGCGGCCTTGCCGAACAGGATGTCTTCGATGGTGGTGGCGGTTTTGCCGGCTCGAGCGCTGACCGCCGGCAACGCGCGCGGGATGCGGCGAACCAGGCGCGGCAGGCGCGGTCGCAGAAAAGCCCAGACAGCGGCGAGCACGAACAGCCAGAAGGCAATCCGCGCCAGCTGGATAAGATCGAGCAGCCTCACGAGATCGATCAGCGACAGCCAATAGTCGATGACCGGATTGGCGGCACCGAACAGCGCTAGGAAGACCGCGCCCAGCGTCAGCGGCATCACCCAGACGGCGATCGCCGCCAGCCGGATGCGACGCCCACCGAACCGCCGCGCCGTCCTGCGCCAGCGGATGAAATCAATGACGAAGCGGAACGGCGCCGCCAGCCCGAACAGCACGATCTGCCCGGCAATGCGGGCGATGCTGTGCCGCAGCCGGCCGCTCAACGAAAGCGCGAAGACGGTCAGCGCCGCCAGCGCGATCGAGACCGACAGGGTGCTGACGTTTTCAGCCAGCGGCAGCAGCGGGACAAGCAAGGCGATGGGCTTGAGCCAGACCCGGCCGTCGTTGAAGGCGGCCGGGTGCACAGCGACGACCGCCGCGGCAATCAGCAGGGCGAACAGGAAAACCGTGATCCCGGCGGGCTGGCCATAGAACAGAAAATCCGCGAGCGCTGCCAGCAGGATGGCGACACCGAAACGGCTGCAATAGCTCGGCGCGGCGGAGAACAACGCTGTCATGACCTGGCTTTCCTGATGGCTTCCAGCCGAACCGTTGGCGGGCTTCTGCGGACAAAGGGAATGAGGGTTGCGACGGGACGCGCGCGCGGCGGATCGGCCAGCCACCAGCCCTCGCTACGCAGTCGGTGAGGCAGGGACCAACGGGACTTTGCTCGCTTGTGCATGCCGCTTGTCTCGCAAGCGGGCGGGGAAACGGCAGGGCGGATCCGAGGAGGTTTTCCGCAGGCCCGTGCAGTTTTCGTGCAGGGGTAAACGCTGCCGATCTCCCCCCTCGAGGGGGAGATTGGCAGCTTCATGCCCCGACTTGCCTCGACCAACCACAAGCGGCATAGATCATCCATGGAAACCTATCGCCCGCGCCGCTCCGTGCTCTACATCCCGGCCTCCAGCGACAAGGCCTTGGCCAAGATCGCGCAGCTTGCCTGCGATGCCATCATCATCGACCTGGAAGACGCCGTCGCTCCGGCCGACAAGATCGCCGCTCGCGAAAAACTGGCCGGCATTTTCGCCGGCCATTCCGAGAGACGCTGCGAGATGATCGTGCGCATCAATGCGATATCAGGCGAATGGGGCGCCGACGACCTGCTGGCTGCCGCAAGCTGCGAACCCGACGGCATCCTTCTGCCCAAGGTCGACACGCCGCGCGACCTGCTCGAGGCCGGCGACGTGCTCGACGATAATTTCGCTCCCCACAGCGTGAAACTATGGGCGATGATCGAGACGCCCAAGGCGCTGCTCAACATCGGCGCCATCGCCGAACTTGGCCGCGATCCGGCCTCGCGGCTCAATTGTTTCGTTGCCGGAACGAATGATCTGGTCAAGGAGACCGGCATTCTGGCGACGCCTGACAGGCGCTACCTCGTGCCATGGCTGATGCAGATGGTGCTGGCCGCACGCGCCGGCGGCATCGACATGCTCGACGGCGTCTCCAACGATTTTCGCGACCTCGACGCCTTCGCCCATGAATGCGCGGAAGCCGCGGCCATGGGGTTCGACGGCAAGAGCCTCATCCACCCGGCCCAGATCGAAGCCGCCAACCGCGCCTTCGTGCCGTCCACGGAAGCGGTGGCCGAGGCACGCTCGGTGAAGGAAGCCTTCGCGCTCGCCGAGAATGCCGGCAAGGGTGTGATCGCGCTGAACGGCAGGATGGTCGAACGGCTGCACCTGGCGCAGGCCGAAAAACTGCTGGCGAAGGCAGCCGCCATCGGGTCATAAATGCTCGATGGATGCGAGCGGACTACAGCTACTCACGACAGGAATTGAACAATGAAACTCTACCGCTTTCTGTCCGCTCCGGACGATGCCAGCTTCTGCCACAAGGTGACAGCGGCGCTGAACAAGGGCTGGCATCTGTTCGGCTCGCCGACCTATGCCTACGACAAGAAGGCCAAAGCGATGCGTTGCGGCCAGGCCGTGGTCAAGGATATCGACGGTCAGGAATACGGGCCCGATACCAAGCTGAGTGACTGGTAGATTTGAAAAGCTCCGACGCAGGTGTGTTGAGATTCAGGTCAGGCCGAGTCGAAAATGGTGGTTTCCGAGAACCGGAGCGGAGCGTACTTTTGGGTACGTGAGCACAGTTCTACCGCGACGCGGTAGAGCGGGGAAGCGCAGGAAGCCATCATTTGCAGGCGGGCATCACCTGAATATCAGCGCACCCTACTCCGCCGCCTCTTCGATCTTCTCCATATCATCGTCCGACAGGCCGAAATGGTGGCCGATCTCGTGGATCAGCACGTGGGTGACGATGTCGCCCAGCGTCTCTTCGTTCTCGGACCAGTAATCGAGGATGGCGCGGCGGTAGAGCGTGATGCGGTTCGGGCCTTCGCCGGTCTGCGGGTTCCAGCGCTCGGCGATGCCGCGTCCCTCGAACAGGCCGAGCAGGTCGAATGGCGTTTCCAGCGACAGATCGTCCATGATTTCGTCGGTCGGGAACTCGGCGATCTGGATGACGATCTCGCCGGTCAGCTTGCGAAAATCCTCCGGCAGATGGGCGTACGCCTCCAGCGCCAGGAACTCCATTTCGTCCATCGAGGGCGAGAGTTCGTCGTGCCAGGTGCGGGTCTTGTAGATGCGGGCCATGCTTTGTCCTTTGATCCCGGCATATAGGCTTTCGCACCGGAATCGGCAAATGAACGGGCCGATGCGCCTGCGCCATCCCTGCAGAGAGGAATAAATTCCCCATGACTCTGCTTGACTCTTGGGATGCGCTCTGGAATCTATAGGAACATAACAGGAACAATTGTGAGTGGAAGCTGACCGTCATGGCGATGACCGCCGTGGCGCGGGAGACTGTTTTTGCCCTGCGCCGCCAGATCGCGAAAATCGAGGGAACGCTGCCCGAGCGCTTGGCTGCGCCGGCAGCCGCACCCTTTGATGCTGACGTCAACACTGATCTCACAATCGTCCGGCGTGGCATTGCCGCGGCGTTGCCGGATGCGTTCCTGCCTATCGGCGTCGGGCGCCTCGATGCCGCCCTGAGCGGCGGGCTGCCGAAGGCCGCCCTGAGCGAAATCCATGGGCTTGAAACCCGCGATGCCGGGGCCGTCGCCGGCTTCGCTTTGTCGCTCACCAGCCTGATCCTCAAGCAAACGCCGGGGCTGCCGGTGCTGTGGATCGGCACATCGGAGATTTTTCGCGAGGCCGGCTTTCCCTATGCCAGGGGGCTTCACGCCTCGTTCGGCATCGAGCCGGAGCAATTGCTGTTTTCCGAGGCGCCAAGGCTCGTCGATGCACTGTGGGTCGCCGAGGAGGCGGCCCGGATGACGGCGCTCGCCGCCGTCATCCTGGAAATCCGCGGCAATCCGCAGCGGCTTGACCTGACCGCGACACGCCGGCTGCATGCAAGGGCGCAAGCGGCCGGCCGGCCGGTGTTCCTGCTGCGGCAGGCGGCTGGGCCCGAACCGACGGCGGCACCCGTCCGCCTCATCGTCGCCTCGGCGCCGGCGGTGCCGCGCGACACCATCGCCGGGCCGCTGGCCGGCTCGATCGGCCGCCCGGCCTTCACCCTCACCATCGGCAAGAGCCGCACGGCCCTGCCTGGACAATTCACACTGGAGTGGAACCCCGATGAACGCGCATTCGACGAAAGAGCGGGCGAGGCAAGAGACCGGGCAAAGAATCCTGTCCCTGTGGTTTCCCTATCTGGCGGCGGAAAGAATCCTGCGCCAGCGTCTGGGGCGGTCCTGGCGTTCCCGGCCGTCGGATCACCCATCTCACCCGCCGCTCGTGATCAGCCATCGCGACCGCAACGCACAGCGCATCTCGGCCCTCGACGAGCGGGCTGAGGCGCTGCACCTGAAGCGCGACATGGGCATCGCCGATGCGCGCGCCATGCATCCGTCGATCGACGTCGTCGAGGCCGATCCGGAAGCCGATCGCCGCCTGCTCGAAGGCCTCGCCGACTGGTGCGACCGCTACACCCCGCTGGTGGCGCTGGACGGGGCAGACGGCCTGTTTCTCGACGTCACCGGCTGCACCCATCTGTTCGGCGGCGAGCGCGCCATGCTGGACGACATCCTGTCGCGCTTCTTCCATCAGGGTTTCGATGTCCGCGCCGGGCTTGCCGCGACGCCGGGCGCTGCCTGGGCGGCGGCACGCTTTTGCGGCGACCGCATCGTTGTGTCAGGCGAGGAGGAGGCGCTGCTGGCGCCCCTGCCGCTGGCCGCGCTGCGCATCGAACCTTCGACCCGCACCAGCCTGGAAAGTGTGGGCCTGCGCACGGCGGGCGCCGTCATGGCCGCACCGCGCGCGCCGCTCGCCCGCCGCTTCGGCGCCCTGCTGCTCCTGCGCCTCGACCAGGCGCTTGGCCGGCTCGACGAGGCGGTGTCGCCGCGCCTGCCCGTCGCGCCGCTTTCGGTCGAACGCCACCTCGCCGAACCCGTCACACTGACCGAGGACATCGAACGGCTGGTGGGCATGCTGGCGGCGACCTTGAAGACCGACCTCGAGCGCCGCGGCGAGGGCGCCCGGACGCTGGCGCTGCTGCTCTTTCGCGTCGACGGCGCCGTCAGCCGCATCGCGCTCGGTACCTCGCGGCCGATGCGCGAACCCATGCTGATCCAGAAACTGTTCCATGAAAGGCTGGCCGCGCTCGAACAGGATATCGATGCCGGCTATGGTTTCGATCTGGTGCGGCTCTCGGTGTTGGCATCAGCCACCTTCGACATGCAGCAGGCCGATCTTGCCGGCGAGGTGACCGACGACGGCGCCGATATCGCGCTGTTCGCCGACCGCATCCGCGCCCGGCTCGGCGATGGCGCGGTTCTCCGGCCGGTCGCGGTCGAAAGCCATCTGCCGGAGCGTGCCGTCGCCACCATCCCCTTCACCGACGCGCCGTGCCGGACCACGCCGCCGAAGAAGCCGGACAGGCTGCAGGCACCAAAAACCATATTTCCGCCGGAACGACCGATCCGGCTGTTCCGCTCGCCCGAACCCATCGATGTGCCGGCCACCGAAATGCCGGAAGGACCGCCGCTGAACTTCCGCTGGCGGCGCGCGCTCTACCGGGTCAAGCGCGCCGAAGGGCCGGAACGCATCGCCGCCGAATGGTGGCGGGAAGCGCCAAGCGACGAGGCGGCATCGACGCGCGACTATTTCCGCATCGAGGATGCCGACGGCCGCCGCTACTGGCTCTACCGGCAAGGCCTCTACGGCGGCGCCTCGCAAGTCCCGCCGCGCTGGTTCCTGCATGGAGTCTTCGCATGAACGCGCTGACCGTCATTCCCTATGCCGAGTTCGGCATCCAGTCGAATTTCTCCTTCCTGCGCGGCGCCTCCAAGCCGGAGGAGCTGGTGGTCGCGGCCAAGCTCCTGGGCTTCTCGGCGATCGGACTTGCCGACCGCAACACGGTGGCCGGCGTGGTGCGCGCCTGGCAGCAGGCCAAGGTCGAAAAACTCTCCTATCACCCCGGCTGCCGGCTGGTTTTTGACGACGGCACGCCGGACATCCTCGCCTATCCCCAGGACCGCAAGGGCTGGGGGCACCTCTGCCGCATGCTGACGCAAGCCAATCTGCGCGACGAGAACGAAAAAGGCGCCACCCTTCTCCAGCGCGGCGACCTGCTCGAATGGGGTGACCTGATGTCGCTGGCGGTCCTGCCCGGTCTGTCGATGGGGGCGCAAGACAGTCTTGCCTTGCTTGGTGAGCTCAAGGGCCGTTTCGGCAGGAACCTGCGGCTTGGCGTTTCGCCCGACTACGCCGGCAATGACCGTTTCCGCATCGAGCAGGCGGCAGCACTTGCCGAGAGCGCCGGCATTCCGCTGATGGCGACCAACGACGTTCTTTATCACACCGCCGAACGACGCCCGTTGCAGGACGTGCTGACCGCGATCCGCCTCAACACGCCCGTTGCCGAGGTCGGGCTGCAACTCTCCGCCAATGCCGAGCGCCATCTGAAGCCGCCGATGGAGATGGGCCGCCTGTTCCGCCGGCATCCGCAGGCGCTGGCCGAGACGCTGCGGTTTGCGCAAGAGCTGACTTTTTCGCTTGGCGACCTCCAGTATAACTACCCCGACGAGCCGACGGAATCGGGTCTTGGTCCACAGGCTGAGCTGGCGCGACTGGCGCGGGAGGGGGCGGCGAACCGCTATCCGGCTGGTGTGCCGGATTCCGTGACCAAGCGCATCGAGGAAGAGCTCGCTTTGATCGAACGCCTCAACTATGCCCGCTATTTCCTGACTGTCTACGACATCGTCAAGTTCGCGCGCAGCAAGGATATTCTCTGCCAGGGACGTGGATCAGCCGCCAATTCGGTCGTCTGCTTCTGCATCGGCATCACCGAAGTGGGGCCGGAAAAAATCGATTCGCTCTTCGAGCGCTTCATTTCCGAGGAGAGAAACGAGCCGCCGGATATCGACGTCGATTTCGAGCACGAAAAGCGCGAAACCGTAATCCAGTACATCTACGAGAAATACAGCGGCAAGCGCACGGCACTTGCCGCCGCCGTCATCAGCTATCGCGGCCGGTCGGCGCTGCGCGAAGTGTCGAAGGCGATGGGCCTGTCCGAGGATGTCAGGGCATCGCTTTCCGGCTCGATCTGGGGTTGGTCGACATCGGAGCTTGGCGAGAAGGAAGCCCGCGCCGGCGGCCTCGACCGCACCGACCCGGTGTCGAGGCACGTGATGGAGCGTGCCAATGAGATCATGGGCTTCCCCCGCCATCTCTCCCAGCATGTCGGCGGCTTCGTCATCACCAGGGACCGGCTCGACGAGATTGTGCCTATCGTCAAGACGGCGATGGACGAGCGCAAGATGGTCGAATGGGACAAGGACGATCTCGACGCGGTGAAGATCTTGAAAGTCGACGTGCTGGCGCTCGGCATGCTGACCTGCCTGCAACGCGCCTTCACCTTGCTCACGGATCACTATCCTAATGCGCGGGATGATTATGGGCAGCCCTATGTGTTGGCCACCCTGCCGCCGGAGGACAGGCAGGTCTACAAGATGATCTGCCGCGCCGACACGCTCGGCGTCTTCCAGATCGAATCGCGGGCCCAGATGTCGATGCTGCCGCGCCTCCAGCCGAAAACCTTTTATGATCTCGTCATCGAGGTGGCGATCGTTCGGCCGGGCCCGATCCAGGGCGATATGGTCCATCCCTATCTGCGCCGCCGGCAAGGCAAGGAACAGGCCGAGTATCAAAAGCCGGAGCTGGAAGCGATCCTCAAGAAAACGCTTGGCGTACCGCTGTTCCAGGAACAGGCGATGAATATCGCCATCGTCGCCGGCGGTTTCAAACCGGGCGAAGCCGATGAACTGCGCCGCGCCATGGCCACCTTCAAGCGCACCGGCACCATCGGCAATTACCGCGACCGTATGATCAATGGCATGGTCGGCAAGGGCTACACGAAGGACTTCGCCGAGCGCTGCTTCAAGCAGATCGAGGGCTTTGGCGAATACGGCTTTCCTGAAAGCCATGCTGCTTCCTTCGCCCTGCTCGTCTATGCCTCCTGCTGGTTCAAGACCTTCTATCCCGACGTGTTCTGCGCCGCGATCCTGAATTCGCAGCCGATGGGGTTTTACCAGCCGGCCCAACTCGTGCGCGACGCAAGCGACCATGGCGTCGACATCCGCGACGTCGACGTCAATTTTTCGGTGTGGGATTGTACGTTGGAAAAGGCGCCATTCGATCCGGCCCGCATCCTGCCACGCCATGCCGAAATGCGCGGCGTCATCGAGACGAAGCATGCCGTCCGGCTCGGCTTCAGGCAGATCAAGGGCCTGTCGAAGGAGCGCATGGAGGCTTTCGTCGAGCGGCGCGGCTCAGGCTATGTATCCGTCAGGGATGTCTGGCTGCGCTCCGGCCTCGATGTCGGCGAGATCGAAAAACTGGCGCAGGCCGATGCCTTCCGCTCGCTCGGTCTTGACCGTCGCGAAGCCCTGTGGGCGGTGCGCGCGCTCGACGGCAAGAGCGCCGCCGAAAGGCTGCCGCTGTTCGACCAGCCGGCGCTTCGCCTGCGCGAGCTGGAACCGGAGACGAGGCTGCCGAAAATGCCGCTCGGCGAGCATGTCATCCACGATTACCGCGCGCTCGGCCTGTCGCTGAAGGCGCATCCGGTCGCCTTCCTGCGCGAGCGGCTCGACCGCGCCGGCGTCATCCCCAATGCGAATCTTCCTTCCGTGCGCGATGGCAGGCGCGTCTCGGTCGCCGGCCTCGTGCTGGTGCGGCAGCGCCCCGGCAAGGGCAATGCGATCTTCCTGACGCTGGAGGACGACAAGGCGGTGGCCAACATCATCTTCTGGCAAAGAACCTTCGACCGCTATCGGCCTATCGTCATGGGGGCCCGGTTCGTCAAGGTCACCGGGAAATTGCAGTCGGAATCGGGTGTGGTCCACATCGTTGCCGGGAAGATCGAGGATCTGACGCCCTGGCTGACCGTGCTTCTGGAGAAGGTCAGCGAGGCTGCACCAGCGGTTCCTCCGAGAGACCTCGCCAAGGACGGTTCGGATCGCTTCAGCCCCGCCAAACAAAGCGCGCCGATCCGGCAGGATCTCGCAACGCTGTCGGAAGAAGCGGAACAGGTCATGCCCAAGGGGCGGAATTTTCAGTAGGCAAGGCCATGCCAAGAACGGAACGAAAGCGGACGTCGGCGATCCTTCGCGCCCCCTCTGTCCTGCCGGCCTATTGGGTACAAGAAACGTGCCCCTCAGCCCGGCCCACCCAGACGTGGCGGCGGCGGGGCCAGCACATCCTCCACCGAAAGCGTCCGCGCCTCGGAAGGCAGCATGATCGGGATGCCGTCACGCACCGGATAGGCAATCTTGGCGACCCTGGAAATCAGTTCGCCGCGCTCCGGATCCCAGGCCAGCGGCCCCTTGGTCAGTGGGCAGGCCAAGAGTTCCAGCAGCCTGGGGTCGACCTTCTTCCCGTCACGTCCGTCCGCCATCGCGCCCTCTTACTGCAAACTCGACCCAAAATCCTCATTCTCGCGCGCCAGCGCCATTTCGGTGATGGCGATCAGCGTCTCGGCCCGGGTCTTCAAATCCGCCGCTTCGAGCAGCGCCTGTTTCTCGGCTGGCCCGTAGGGCGCCATCATCGACAACGCATTGACCAGCATGGCATTTTCGGCCCGGCTGACGCTTTCCCAGTCGGCCTCGAGGTCGTTGGCCTGCAGATAGGCGCGAAATGCCTTGAGCAGCGATGGCCGGTCGATCTCGTTGCCCGCCTGGTCCTCATCGAGATCGGCAAGGAAAGGCGAGGGCTTGCACTGGCGAAACGGCGTCTTGACCGTCAATTCATGGGCGATGCGGAACCGGCACACGCCCTGCAGCGAAATCAGGTAACGGCCGTCGCCGCTCTCGGAAAAGGCGATGATGCGCCCGGCGCAACCGACATTGCAGAGTTCCGGCTCGCCGTCGTCGCGCAAGGCCCCGTCGAGACTGGGCTGGATGACGCCGATGAGCCGCGAGCCGGCGATCGCCTCGTCCACCATCTGCAGATAGCGCGGCTCGAAGATGTTGAGCGGCATGCGGCCTCCCGGCAGCAAAAGCGCCCCCTCGAGCGGAAAGATAGGGATCGTCGACGGCAAATCCTTGGCGAGCCGGTAATGCGCGTTTCCCGCTTGCACCTCATTCCTCCGATCGCGCCATCAAAAAGCGCGTGAGTTCTTGGCCCTAATCTGGCGCAATCATCGCCGACGCCAAGCCCGTGCGGCAAAACAACCGGCAGCCGGCTCAGGAAAACAGCAGCGCCGACAATTTGCGGCGCGCGGCCAGCGTCGCCTCGTCGGTCATGCCCCAGGCCTCGAACAGCTGCAGCAATTGCGTCCTCGCGCCATCCTCGTTCCAGGCCCGGTCGGCCTTGATGATGGCCAGCAGATTGTCGGCGGCGGCCGTACGGTCGCCGTTGGCGTTCTGGATCATGGCCAGATCGAAACGCGCCTGGTGATCTCCGGGATTTTCCGCAAGGCGCCGCTCGAATTCGGCTGGATTGCCGAGAGCCGCCGCCTGCGCCGCAACCGCCATCCTGGCGCGCAGGGCTGCCACCGGCGGCGCATCCTTCTTGGCCTCCGGGGCTGTTGCCAAAAGCGCCTCGGCGCCTTCCGTGTCGCCGGCCTCGAACAGCAGCTCTCCCAGTCCGGCGATCGCCTCGATCGTCTCCGGCGCCTGCGCCAGGATGGCGTCATAAATGTCGGCCGCGGTCTGCATGTCGCCGGCGTCGCGCGCCTCGGTCGCCGCAGCCAGAGCTTCGGCCACCGGCGGCGCGCCATTGCCCTTGCCGCCGACCTTGGTGATGAATTCGTTGATCTGGCTCTCCGGGATGGCGCCCATGAAGCCATCGACCGGCTGGCCGTCCTTGAAGGCGATGACCGCCGGGATCGACTGGATGCCGAGCTGGCCGGCGATCGACGGATGGTCGTCGATGTTCATCTTGACCAGCTTGACCCTGCCGCCGGCGGCCTTGACCGCCTTCTCCAGCTGCGGCGTCAGTTGCTTGCAAGGTCCGCACCAGGGCGCCCAGAAATCGACCAGCACCGGCTGGCGGCGCGATTCCTGGATGACATCGGCGGCAAAGGCAGCCGTCGTCGTGTCCTTGATCACATCGGCGGGAGCGGCGGGCGTATCGCCAAGCGCGACTTTCGCCGGCGCCGGCGCGGTTCCACCATACTGCACCGAGGTGGTGTACTGGCCGCCATTGCCGCCAAAGGGGCCGCCGAACGGATTGTTGTCGCTCATCTCTTTACCCTTCCGTGGCGCCGCCGGCCGGCGGCCAGGCGCCCTATGCTTCAGACCATCGGTTTTAAGCCATCCATGTGGCGATCACGCGGAGACTTTCAAGATAGCAGCATCGTGCCCGGTTGCCTCGACGAATCTGATCAGGTCGCTCGCTGCGATCGATGTCGTCGCCTCATTGGTCAGCGGATGCCCATTGATCACCGCATGCTCCATCAAATCCTTGTCGAGCACGAGCTTGACCCTGTTTGCCGTGTCGTTGATGATGCCAAAGACCGTGACGGCGCCCGGCGTGACGCCGAGCAGCTCCATCAGCATCTCCGGTTTGCCGAAAGAAACCCGGCTGGCGGCGCCGATCACTTGGTGGATCTGCTTCAGGTCGACGACCGCGTCCTCGCCGACGGTGACCAGAAAGAAATTGTCCTTCTTGTCCTTCAGGAACAGGTTTTTCGTGTGCCCGCCGGCGATCTCGCCGCGCAGCGCCTGCGAATCGGCGACGGTATAGAGCGGTGGATGGCGCCTGGTCGAGGCAGCAATGCCCAGCTCGGCAAGAAAGGCAAAAAGTTCGGCTTCGGTCTTCGGCATCGGTTTCGTCTTCGTCCCGTTTGTGAGCCCATGCCGTTTACGGCCAATGGGGCGGCCGACACAAGACCGTCATGCGACATCACGGTGAGCGGCACCCGCCCTTTGCGGTGGCGCCCCCGCCGCGTGCCACTCGCGCGCCCGCCGGCGGCTTGCCGGCCTCGCTTGCCGGGTCGTAAAAAAGCCTGCGATTTCCCTGTTGCAATCGCCGCGCTCTTCAGCCATATAGGCCCGGCTTGCGGCCAAGACGCCGTGCGAGCGGGTGTAGCTCAGGGGTAGAGCACAACCTTGCCAAGGTTGGGGTCGAGCGTTCGAATCGCTTCACCCGCTCCAATTTCCTCTAAGGAAATCAAGCATCGAAAAGCCGCGGTCCGCCGCGGCTTTTTCGTTTTTGGACATTGTCGAACTGGGAGCTTGGGCCGAACTGCGCTTCGTCCATCCGCCTCTCATGTCACATAAAATTACAGCCAGGAACGCGTCCCGCCTCGCCTCGTTAGCCCTCCATCACCTAACGATGGAGAAAAACCAATGCAGGATATTTCCGGTAAGCGCGTCGCTATCCTTGCGACAAACGGGTTCGAACAATCCGAGCTTGAAGTTCCGCTCAAAAAATTACGCGAGGCGGGCGCCGAGGTCGATGTCGTGTCGCTCGCAAGCGGCAAGATCAAAGGCTGGGACCTCAAGGACTGGGGTCGGGAGATTCCTGTCGACAAGACGTTGGATGAGGCGCGGGCGGACGACTATGACGCGATCGTCCTGCCCGGCGGGGTTATCAATCCGGATCTGCTGCGCGTCGAGCGAAAGGCCCTGGACTTCATCGAATCGTTCTGGTCGGCCAAGAAGGTCGTCGGCGCGATCTGCCATGCGCCCTGGCTTCTCGCCGAGACCGGCATCGTAAGGGGTCGCCGGGTCACGTCTTACAAATCGATCAAGACCGATGTGATCAACGCCGGCGGTCTGTGGGAGGACACCGAAGTCGTCACCGACCAGGGGCTCGTCAGCAGTCGCAATCCCGGCGATCTCGACGCGTTCTGCGACAAGCTCGCCGAGGAGATCAGGGAAGGGCGGCACGACAGAAGGGTTGCTGCCTAGCCGCCTGTCCGCCCAGACGATCGACCGCGCAAGCTTTTCACAGTCAGCCCTTCGCCCCATCCGCCTTCCGCAGCGATGCCTGATGCACCAGCGAGGTCCAGCTGTTGGTCGAGGCGAGGTGGCAATAGAGCAGGCCGAGCGCGCCTGATTTGCGCAGGTCGAGAAACGCCTCGTCGCTCAATTTGTTGAAGGCCGGCTCGTCGATCACCTGGAAGTCGGTGAGATTGAGCACCTCGCCGCCCTCCAGCGTCACCTTGCTCTGGCGCGGCGAAAACAGGCCGTGCGCATCGATCTTTTCGACCATCTCGCGGGTGGCTCGGAAGTCGATCTGGAACTGGTTGCAGAAGGCGAGCGCCTGTCTGGTCGCTTCGGTCGGCTCGTTGCCGGTGAAGAACGGCAGGATCTTTTCGTCGCGCAACGGCGCCAGCAGCTGGTCGACGACACGGTCGCTTGCCCGGTCGGCGCACAGCGTCAGCCGGCCGGCCGATGTCGGGTCTTCGGCCAGGATGAAGGGGAAGCGGCGGACATAGGCGGGGATGTAGTGGGGCCCGGTCCATTTGCCGTCGGCATCGACGAACAGGTTCTCGTTCTGGCGCACGCCGGTGATGATCACCGGCGACTTGGCCGGGCCGATGAAGACGATCGGGTAGGAGCGCATCGCCGCCGGCATTTCCGACGCGACCACCGGAATGGCGTGCGCCGAGCGGGCGAAGCCGAAGTCACTGCGCGCGGTCAGGCCAAGCGAGCCGTGCCGCGCCGGATTGAGCGCCTCGGGCCTCGAATAGAACAGCGGCAGCGCATCGCCCGGCACGTCCGTCTTTGCATCCGCCATCATCCGTCTCCCGCACGCCCATCAGGCTGCCAATGGTCCCGAAGCCGGGATCTATGCTTGGTTGCGCTGATCTTGATCGAAAGGAATCCCGCGCAAGACAAAGTACTACAGCGTCTCTTGCGCGCATAAAAGGACGGGCGGTGCTGTTTGGGCTGGCGCCAGTGAAGTGTCTTGGCCGACCAGCGACAGCCCGCCGGACCTCTGGACAGCTTGCCGCGAAGCGGCGACAGTGCCGCCGGCAGGGTGCATGGCATCGGTATCGGATTTCGAGCAGGGAAAACCCTTCACGGTGGAAGCCAGCGGCAGGCAAATCCCGCTCGAACTGAGCGTGGTCAACAACATCGCCGCCGCCCCGCGCAAGGGCGGCGGCTTCCCGCTCCTGGCCTCGCGCGAGAGAAACCCATGACAGGCTTTGTCGACCGCCAGCGCGCGGCGCAACTGATGGACCGCGCCGGCATCGAGGCGCTGGTGCTGTGCGCGCCCGAGGCCTTCCACTATGCGACCGGAGCCTCGATCGGCCCGGCGGGACTGTTCCGGCGCGCCGGCGCCGGCTTTGTCGTCATCCCGGCTGGCCGAGACCTGCCGATCGGCGTCGTGGTGGCGGACTTCAATGCGGGACAATTGCAGCGGGTTCTGCCGGACGCTGTTATCCGCAGCCACCCGATCTGGATCGAAGCCGCCACGCTGGACGCCTCGACGTCAGGGCAAGGGTTGCCGCAACGCATCGAGGCCGGCCTTGCCGGCCGGGCGCCGGGTTTTTCTCGACCCGCGACATTCGAACTCGCCCGTGCCGTCGACGAGCTGAAGCAGATCCTGACCGGGTTCGGGCTCGGGCGCGCAAGGGTCGGCGTCGACCTCGATTTTGTTCCCGCCGCCGATTTCTCGGTCATGCAGGCGCTGCTGCCGGCCTGCACGATGGTCGACGGCTCGGCCGTGCTCGACAGGTTGCGGGCCATCAAGTCGCCGCGCGAGATCGACCTGCTGCAGCAAGGCATCATCTTGTCGGAAGCCGGGCTGGAGCGGCTGCAGGTCGATGCGATGGCCGGCATGCGCCAGGCCGATCTCATTGCCCTCTACCGGCAAGGTGTCGCCACGGCCGCGTCCGGCCTGTCTCATCCGGTCCAAACTGCCGAATATGTGACGCTGGGCGCTCGGGCCAAAGATGCCGATGCGAAAGCGATGCCTGGCGATCCGCTGAAGTGCGACATGGTCTGCACGGTCGGCGGCTACGCCTCCGACATGTCGCGCAACTTCACCTTCGGGCCGCCATCCGCCGAGCAGGCCGAACTGCACGCCATTGCCGAGCGGGCCTTTGACGACGGGCTGGCGTCCCTTGTTGCGGGAACCACGCTCGCCCACGTGCATCGCGTCGCCACCGACAGCCTGGCGCGGCAAGGGCTGCGCACCTACCGCCGCGGCCATTTCGGCCATGGCGTCGGCCAGTCGGTGTTTTCCGAACAATGGCCGTTCATCGCCGCCGACAGCGATGTCGTGATCGAAACCGGCATGGTGCTGGCCTTCGAGATCCCGCTCTACATAGACGGCCTCGCCAGCTTCAATCTCGAGGACCAGTTCCTGATCACGCCGGACGGGCCCAAGCCGATGAACAGGCTGCCGCGACGGCTGGAGAGGATTGGATAGCGAGGCGGGTCACTGCAGGGACAGCGCTCTACGCCCCCCTTGCCCTACCGGGCATCTCCCCCTCAAGGGGGGGAGATTGGCAGCTTCGCCGTCTCGCCCACCTTACCGTGTAGATGATTTGGCGAAGGCTGTTGAGCGCGTAATCTCCCCCCTTGGGGGGGAGATGTCCGGCAGGACAGAGGGGGCGCCTCGCGCAAACTCGTCAAGCATAGCCAACCCGCCAGAGACACTAATTGCCTCTCCGATAAATCCCTTGC
>NZ_JAIUIC010000022.1:0-46483 GCF_020165455.1 Mesorhizobium sp. BR1-1-3 | reverse complement strand
TGGCGTAGCGGGTCATGGGTGTCTCTCGGATTGCGAAATGAGTCATCGGGCGAAGGATGGCATTCCTTGGCGCCCCCGCTGTCCCGCCGACGTTTCCATGTGGCGCAAATGAAACCGGTCCAGAAACAAAAAACCCGCCTCGGCGGCGGGTCGTTGGCGCAACTCAGCACCATGGGCAAAAATGTAGCATAGCTGCACTCACCCCGTCAACCATTTTCTGAGAAAAAATTCCTAGTCTGGTCGAAACTCCCGCGCTGAGCGACGCTGGCAAAGCGCATAAAACCCTGCTTTTGCCGGCGGCTGGTCATAAGCCGGCAGGTGTGAAATCATTCGTCGAAGCTCATGGAATGATTCCCGTCGCACGGCCTTGTGGGAGAGGACGATGGACAGACCAGCCATGGCATCCGTGTTCAGGATGCGACATGCACCAGCCACGGTTTCCGGCGTGTGCAGCACCGGCCAGGGTCAGGCCGATCCAGTCATCCGCGTGCGTTCGCTGGGCGAAGCCATCCGTTTCGTCGCCAACGCCTACCCCCAATACGACGTCGGCGCCGTCGCCATCAGCTGTGGGGATGTTTCGATCGGCAGCCTCGGCAACCTGGAGGTCAAGGCGCTGTGGCGCGAATATGGCGAACGGCTGACGCAGGAATAGGCGTTCGCCCGCAGCCTTTCTGGAGCGGAAATGCCGCTCGTGCGTTTCAACCCCAGCCACGGGAGCAATCGCCATGAATGTCGCCAACCTGCAACTCGAAGGCCTGTTGATGGCCGTCGCCTCGATCAATCGTCTCCTGGTTCAAAAGGGGGTGCTGAAGGCGGAGGAAATCGACCTGGCCCTGCGCAAGACCGAGGCCGGCGAAACCAACGAGGAACGATCCGAAGGCATGTCCGCATCCAGCCGCGACGCCGTCAACTTTCCGATCCGGCTGCTGGAACTCGCCAACCAGTGCCAGCCGGAGGCGGAGCTGCCGTCCTTCTCAAAGCTGGCCCGCATGGTCGGCAAGATAAAGGAACCCTACAACGACCAGCTGTGAGCGGTGCCGGGCTCGGCGCGCGTCCTTCGCGCGGTGGCCGACCGGCCTCGCCTCAAGCCCTGCCCGGCCATCCCAAATTGAGCGAAAGCACCTTGCCCGGTCCATGCACCGCCGCAAACAGCAGTCCGGCCAGGAACGAAAAATGGTCGATGAAGAAGCCGAACTCGGCCTGGTTGCCCGCCCAGTGGCTGGGTCCGTGGAAGGCAAGGGCCAGGAACAGCACATAGGCGGCGGCCACCAGGGCCGCCTGCGTGAAGAAGGCGCCGGTCAGGAAGCAGAGCACCAGCACGACTTCCAGGATCGCCGCGCACCAGGCCAGGAACAGCGGAAACGGAAAGCCGGCGGCGGCGATATAGCCGGCGGTGGCCGCCATGCCCATGAATTTGAACGTCACCGCCATCAGGAAGACGCCGGCGAAGATCAGCCGGGCGATGAGAAGGGCCGCGGTCTGCCACGGCGATTGAGTGATTTGCGACGACATGCTCGTTCTCCAGCTTTGCAGGTTGCTCGCCCCTAGGACGCGCGACTGGAGCCAGATCCGACACGCCAGGCCAATTTTTCTCGACAGGGCGCTTGCCGCGGGTCGAAGCAGGCTTCGAAGCCTCACACCGACGGCAAGGAGCGATCTTCGGTTTGCCGGCCGACGGTATAGCGTTGCTCGCTCAAAGGGGAAACGGACATGGCCAAGGCATTGGCCATCGGCGCACCGCGGCATCCGGCGATGAGCACCGCCTACGAACAGGAATGCAGGGATATGCTGGCTCCGCATCTCGACGCCCTGCTCCGCAAGGTCGAGGCTGCCGGCTGGGACCGCGGGCAGGCCGCCTCGGCGCTCATGTATCTCGCCGCGATGCGGCTGAAGCCGGCCTGACGACACGCCGGCCTGAACCGGCTCTCCGGCGCATCTCGCGATTGAAACTTGTTGGTAATCACGAATGTGATATTGTTAGCCGGGGCTAATGCAGCGGTGTGCCGGTGCAGCAATTTTGGGTGGGCTGAAATTTGCGAACAAGCGTCAGGTTTGGGGCGACACCTCGTGGCGTGGGGTCGGCGACGCTGGAATGCAGCGGCTGCGGCGGCGCTGGCCAGGTCTTCCAATGTCCGCGCTGGACGAGTTCCAATGGCCATTGTTGCCCTGCCGGCACCCACCGGCGCGGCTGCCCCGGCCTCAGCGCGGCATGCTCCGAATGTGACGGCGACCACGCTGCCGACGCCGACCCGATGCGGCCATCGGCCTGATACAGGCCGGTTGCAGCCTGGCCGTGTCGCCTGGTGGAACCGGCGGCGCCGATCTGTGTTATGTCGTGTTGATCGCGGGCGCCGAAGGTTGCGCGTTTCCCCGACAACAGAAAGCGAGGCCTGAGATGGCTGACGACAAGTCGAAGACGAAACAGGACCGCAAGCAGGTCTCGGGCGAAGAGCCCTACGAGGTTGCCGCCTTTGCCCGCAAATACGGCATTCCGCCAAGCGAGGCACAGACCATCATCAAGCGCTACGGACCCTCGCGCAAGAAGCTCGACGCCCATATGGCGGCCCGCGGCTAGCCGAAACCATTTCGCCTGGGCGGCGTTGAAGACGCTGCGGGCCGCGTCAACCGGGCCTGGTGGTACGGTGAACAGGATGTCTTTTTCCCGGTTTCTCATCCTGGCCAACGAAACGGCAGACGAGCATCTGTCCCACCCGGCCCGCAGCGCCACGCATTGAGGGAGGTTGTCATGTCCGACACCATACGCAGGACCGGCAGCTGCCTGTGCGGCGGCGTGCAGTTCGAGGTTCACGGCGCGCCGCTGCGCGTCGGCCTGTGCCATTGCAAGGATTGCCGCAAGGCCGGCGGTTCGGTCTATTCGGCCTTTGCCATCTGGCCGCGCGAGGCCTTCGAGACCACCGGCCTCGTCAGTTCCTATGGCACGCGCAGCTTTTGCCCGACATGCGGCGGCCGCGTCGCCTGGGTCGACGACAACGAGGCCGAGGTGGCAATCGGCAGCCTCGACATCGCGCCGACCGATCTCGTGCCCGAATATGAATTGTGGACCTCCAGGCGCGAGACCTGGCTGCACGCTTTGCCAGGCGCCGAACAGTTCGAGCATGACCGCCCAGCCACGTACAACGCCGAAGCGCCGACGCCGAGATCGCTGTCGGACATCGACGCAGAGATTTGATCTCCGGGCAAGGGAACCCTGCCCTGCCGCCGACGTTACCGGACGCCTCTCACGCATGTCGCCCGGCGACTTGCGGCAATCATGGAGACGACCGTTGAACGACAAGATGTTTCGCCGCCCCATCAGGCTGAAATTCGCGCCTGAGCGCGAGCGCATCATCCGCAGCGCCTGGGAAGGCCTGGAATGCCTCGGCGACTGGCCGGCTGGCCAGGGACGGCGCTACCGGGCGGCGTTGCGCAGCTGCCGCGATGCGCTGGATGGCTGGACGCCGCCGGAAAAAGCGATGCGGGCGGTGATCGACGCCGCGCGCGAAGCAAAACTCCTGCAGTAGTTGGAAAACAGGACATGTCCGAGCTCATTTTGCCCACACCGATGCGGATCAAGCCGCATGGGTCGGACACGATCCGCGACGTCGCCACGCTCAGGGATGCCAGCGAAATCCTGATCGACTGGCCGCAGGCCAAGCGCGGCCCGTTCTACCAGGCGGCGCGCGAGAAGGTCGAAGCCGCATTGGAAACCCAGACAGGCGCCGCCGAGGCGCAGGAAGCGTTCGCAGCGCTCTGCAGCCACGCCGGCGTCTTGGTGCGGTAGGTGTCAAAGGAAGCAGACGTCGTGCCTCGCCTGCTTTGTCATTTCGTTGGAAGCTCGCCCTGGACAATCGGCTGAGAGGTTTCGAATCCAAAGCTCTTCGGCACCAGAAGAATCAATGCAATCACGATGGCGATCGACGCAAGCAACGTGGCTGTGGCTGCAATATCTCTCACGATAATCTCTCCAAATTCCAAGTCGTGAGAAAAACGCTCCCGAGAAAACGAGGTTCCATTAGCTTGTGCGATAATACCAGTGAGCCGGCGTTTATTGCTTCGGCGGCTGGGGTGGAACTTCACCCGGCTTGATCACCGGCGTCTTGCCTTCGTCGGGGGCCGGCGCCGCCATGCCCTGGTCTCCCGTCGGGGGCGGTTTCAGCACGCCGCCGCAGTCGTTGAGCTTCGCGGTCAAATTGCCGTCATCGGCTTGCTTTTCAGGCTGCTGTTTTGCCTCTTGCCCGGTCTGAGCCCTGCATTTGTCGGCCTGCGGCGCCTGGCTGTCGTTCTGCTGCTGGGCTGCGGCCGGCACTGCCAGCGCCAGCATAAGGCCGAATGGCATGATGGCGAGAGTTCTCATCCCTGCCTCCTTCTTTCTTTCACGGTCGCCCGCGGCGACCTTCCCTTCACAGGGACAACGCCTGTCGACGAAAAAGGTTGGCCGCGTCGCCGGGCGGCATTGCAACCAAACCCGTTCGCCGGCCGTTGCGCGTGCCGGAGGCGGTCATGTTCGAAGGTTTTCAAGGCGCGGAAATCGACACCGGCGATGCCGGCATATTCTGCCTGCGTGCCGGGACCGGGCCGCCATTGCTGTTGCTGCACGGCTTTCCGCAGACGCATCTGATGTGGCGCGACATCGCGCCCGCTCTGGCCAGCCGGTTCAGCGTCGTCTGCGCCGATTTGCGCGGCTATGGCGGCAGCTCCTGTCCGGCGTCCACTCCGGACCATGCACCCTATGCCAAGCGCGCCATGGCGGACGATTTGGTGAGGCTGATGGAGAAGCTGGGTTTCAGCAGCTTCATGGTCGCCGGCCATGATCGCGGCGGGCGTGTCGCCTACCGCATGGCGCTCGACCATCCGGGCAGCATCGACAGGCTCGCCGTCCTCGACATCGTGCCGACCGCCGATGCCTGGGACCGCGCCGACGCCAGGCTGGCGCTGGGCTATTGGCCATGGTCGCTGCTGGCGCAGCCCGAGCCATTGCCGGAAAAGATCCTGTCCGGCGCCGCCGAGGCGATCGTCGACAATGCGCTCAACGGCTGGGGCTCACAGCCATCGGCGTTTCCAGCCGAAGTGCGTCAGGCCTATGTCGAGGCCCTGCGTACGCCTGCCCACGCCCATGCCATCTGCGAGGAATATCGGGCGGCAGCCACGCTCGACCGCGAGCATGACCATGCCGACAAGGCAGCCGGCCGGCGCATCCGCTGCCCGCTGCTGGCGCTATGGAGCGGTCAGGGCGCGTTGGCGGATAGGTATGCCGGCGAAGGCGGACCACTGGCCCTGTGGCGCGGCTGGGCTGACGATGTGCGCGGCCAGGCGATGCCGGGCGGACACTTCTTCCCCGAGGAGGACCCGGCGCGGACGGCCGATCTGCTGGACGGCTTCTTCGGCGAAACCAGTCACGGCATCTCCGTGCGATCGGAGTTACCTTCGCCCTCCCCTTGATGGGGTCGAGGCCGCCTCCTTCTGCACCTTGGCCTGACTGCCTTCATCACCGGCGGCAAGGCCGGGTCCGCGTTCGAACCGGTGCAGGAAGCCGGCAACGACCAGTACGATCAGCGTGCCGAACCCGGCCACCTGCCAAAGACCAAGGCCGCAGGCTACGCCGATCGCGCCCGCCAGCCACATGCCGGCGCCGGTCGTCAGCCCATGCACCTCGCCGCGCGAAAACATGATCGAGCCGGCGGCGAGGAAGGCGACGCCGGCGGTCACCGCCTCGACCACCCGGATTGGATCGACCTTGACGGCTTCCCGCGCGAACATCGGCGCATGCACGATCTCGATCGTCAGGATGCCGAAGGTGGCGGCGGCGACGCAGACGAGAATATGCGTCCGAAGCCCGGCCGGGCGGTTACGCCATTCGCGCTCGAAACCGATGACCGCGCCGTAGAGCGTCGCCAGCAACAGCCTTGCCGCGATGACCGGAAACGAGGTGTAGGTGGGATGGCCGAATTCCTCGACGAGCTGTTCCATGATGTCCCCTGAAGGCCTGACGCCAACAACGCGGCCGCCGGGTCACGGTTCCCCCAGGATTGTCTTCAAGGTGGCCCGAGCCACGACGATCGTGGCAGGCTTCTCGACGGCTGAAAGAGGTGCAGCAAGTAGTTCGGGGTCGAGTGGCCGGGTCTCGTCACTCTCGCCTCGCCTGTTGGCCTCGCCTTTGGGCCAATTCCAAGCTGCGTGCATCATGCTGACAAAATCTGTCACTGCCTTGCTCTATATGCTGGCCATCAACACCGAACAAAAAGGAACGAACGATGACTGGAACAAACGGCAAGGCTCTGGCGATCGCGCAGGCCTATTTCGAAGCGATGGCAAACAAGGACGCCGGCAATATCGTCTCTATTTCTGCCGAAGACGTGGCCTGTATTTCTCCGGTGGGCGAGCTTCAGGGCGTGCAAGCATTCCGTGGCTTTCAGGAAGGCTTCGCCAAGATGATCAAGAAGCTGACCCTGCTCGCAGCCTTCGGCGACGATGAGCACGCCGTCATTGTCTACGATGCGGAAACCTATCCGGTTCCGAACGCGATCGTGGCCGAGCACATCATCGTCAAGCACGGCAAGATCGCATCGACGACCGTGATTTACGATGGCACGCCCTTCGCCGAGTACATGAAAACGGTTCAACCGCACTGAGCCGCGCCGGCAGAAAGAAGTCCCCCAATGACTATCATTGCCCCTACGACACAACGGCTAGGCACCTTGGCCGAGGTGGTCGCCTCCACACCGAGCCCTGCTATGAGACGCATCCAGTATGACCGCTACGGCGGCCCGGAATTGATGAAGCTCAGGGATTTCGAGCTTCGCACCCCCGGAAAGGGTGAGGTTGCTGTCAGGGTCAGCTTCGCGGCCATCAATCCCATCGATTGGAAAGTGCGCAACGGTGCGCTGAAGATGGTGACGGGGAAAACCTTCCCGCGCGCCCTGGGCAGCGACTTTTCAGGGACCGTCACCGCCATTGGTCCCGGCGTTTCGCGCGTCAAGGTTGGTGATGCCGTGTTTGGCCTCGCCCCAATCAAGGATGGTGGCGCACTCGGCGAAGCCGTGATCGTGCCGGAAACCTTCATTGCCAAGAAGCCGAACTCCATCTCTTTCGAGGAGGCGGCGTGTCTTGCCACCCCCGGCATCACAGCCTGGAATGGCCTCGTCGACAAGGCGCGCCTGAAGGGCGGGCAGCAGGTCTTCATCAACGGGTGCAGCGGCGCCGTCGGTGAATCGGCGGTTCAAATCGCCCGTATGCTCGGCGCCACGGTGTCGGGCAGTTGCAGCGCGCAAGCGATGCAAAGGGCTGTCGACCTCGGCATGCAAAAAGTATTCGACTATCGCACGATTGATCTGTCCAAGCTCGGCGCCCGCTACGACGTCGTTTACGACACCGCTGGCATCATGACGGTGGCCGTGGGCCTCGGTTTGCTGCGCAAGGATGGCATATATCTAGACATCAAGCCGACGCTGCCCAAGTTCATCCGTGCCCTTTTCACGCGGCAGCTGAAGCCGATCATATGCACACCGGGGGCCGACATCCTGGATGGCCTTGCCCGGGCCGCAGGGGAAGCGCAACTCAAGCTGCCGGTTGCCGAGATTGTTCGGCTTCAGGACGCGATCCCCTTGGTGATCGCCCTTGAAGGAGGCCGCAAACTGGGCGGAAAAGCCTTGGTATCCATGGCCTGACAGCTCGCTGCCAAATTTTGGCACCAGCTGTGCTAGGATAGTTCCATGTCCAAGAGCAACCGGCTTTTCGAGCTTATGCAGATGTTGCGACGGCACCAACGCCCGGTGCCGGGCACGGAGCTTGCGCGCGAAGCCGGGGTTTCTTTGCGGACCATCTATCGCGACATTGCCGCCTTGCAGGCTTTGGGCGCTCAAATCGAAGGTGAGCCGGGCTTCGGTTACATTTTGAAGCCCGGCTTCCTTTTGCCCCCACTGATGTTCTCAGAGGAGGAAATGCACGCGCTCACGCTGGGGGCGCAATGGGTGAGCCGGCAGACAGATGCGGGACTGGCGCGCGCCGCGGAAAACTTGCTTGGCAAGATCGGCGCGGTGCTCCCTGTCGAGCTCCGCCCAATCCTGAATGAGAACGCCTTCCATGTCGGCCGCGCGCCAGACCATGCAAACGAGATCGATATGCAAATGGTGCGCCAGGCGATGCGCGAGCAACGCAAGCTGCTGATAACCTATCATGACCCGAAGGGGTCCGAGACCGAACGGATCATCTGGCCGATCGTGCTCGGCTTCGTCGAAACAAAGCGCTTTATCGCCAGCTGGTGCGAGTTGCGGCAAGACTTCCGGCTGTTTCGCATGGATCGGGTTGGCCGGGCGAAACTACAGATCGACCGCTATCCGGGACGCCGTCGTGATCTCGCCAAGCAATGGCGGGCAAAGGTCGATAGCGAAAACGCGAACACATCTCGCGACGGCAAACCCCGCGCTTAATTGGCGGCCGCCAAGAGCCCTCCCCTTGATGGGCTCAGGACGTTTCGGTTTCAGGCAGGTCAGCGCCGATCTGCGGAACGATGATCGAATCCAGCGGCGCCGTCAGCGACCAGCTGAGATGGCCCGGGCTGCGATCCAGCACCGCCAAGCCGTTCAGCGATTGCGGCGCGACCCGTTGCAGGACGACGGTGCCGAAACCCTTGCGCGTGCTTTCGTCTTGCCGCCCCCCGGGCCGCTCTCCCTCACGCACCGGCATCGTCTCGTCCCAGAGCAGATGGATTTCCAGCTTGTCCGAAGCGCCTTCGACGATCCGCCAGGTGATCTCCAGCCGCCCGGCCTCGCTCGCCAGCGCGCCATATTTGGAAGAGTTGGTGCCGAGTTCATGAAACGCCATGCCGAGATTTTGCACGGCATTCGGCTGCAGGGTCAAAAGCGGTCCGGAAAGCGATACCCGCGCCTCGTGACCGAACGGCTTGAGCTGCTCCTGGGCAAGGTCGAAGAGGCTGGCGCCGGCCCATTCCGAGTTCACCAGCAGATCGTGCGACCGCGACAGCGCCATGATGCGGGAACGGATCATCTCCTCGAACTCGCGCGGATCGGTCGAGCGTTTGCTGGTCTCCCGGATCATCGAGAGGATCACCGCGAACTGGTTCTTGACGCGATGGTTCACCTCGCGGAGCAAAAGCCTGATCCGACGCTCGCTCTCCTTGCTGGCGGTGATGTCGCGGGCGATCTTCGATGCGCCGATGATCTCGCCGGACGCGTTCCTGATCGGCGAAATGGTCAGCGACACGGCGATGAGGCCGCCATCCTTGCGCCGGCGGATCGTCTCATAGCTGGCCAGGAGTTCGCCCTTGCGAACCCGGCTGATGATGTCGGTCTCTTCATCCTTGAGATGATCGGGGATGAGCATGAGCACGGAGCGGCCGACGGCCTCTTCGGCGGTGTAGCCGAACATGCGTTGCGCCGCCGCGTTCCAACTGGTGATGATGCTGTTCAGGTCCTTGCTGACGATGGCGTCGAAGGACGAATCGACAATCGCCGCCAGCCGAGCGTGGGCAGTGATTTCGAGCAGGCTATCGACGCTTGCCAATTCTGTCATTGCCCCGTCGTGGCCCCACCTTGCCGCCTCCCGCCAGCGTCCGGGCACGCGTGAGGATTTCCCTCGTGCCAGAAATGCCTGACCGGGCATTTTGGTTGCAGTCGGTGCGCAACATTCCGCATTTGCGGTCGCGGACACGCATGTCACGATAATGCCCGGCCCTCCATCTCGGCAATGCCTCTGCGGCCGTAAATGCCGATCCAGTCGAGCTGCTGTAAGCCCGATGACCGCTTCGCCCTGTCCGTCTCATCGGCCTGCTTTTTCGGAGCCAGCGTCGTTGGGCGGCGCAACGGGCACTGCATCGGCGTCGGGATTCCTTTGCGGACAGTCCTCATAGCTGTGGTCGCGCCCGCCGCAGAAAGAACAGCACATGGCCTCGCGATCCCCGCTTCCGGGCCGCCATTGCGGAGTTTTGTAGGGCTTCCTGCCATCCATCCCCAGCAATGCACGACGGACCATTTGGTTGCGCTGCCACAGACGGCGAGCCGGCGGTTGCGGAACCACCCGGCGGGATGCGAGTTTCGGCCGATATGTCCATTCGAGGAACAGCCATGCCAATGCGCCGAATTGCCTTCATGACGGCAGCGATCCTGCTGGCCGCGACCGGCCTCGCCGAAGCCAGGCCCGACACCCGCACGATGAGTTGCGACCAGCTCCGGCAACTGCTCCAAAGCCGCCATGCCGTGGTGCTGACCACAGGCCCCAACACCTATGACCGCTATGTCAGGCAGTTCGGCAACGAATGCGACTGGCCGGAGGTGCCGATGTCGGCCTATGTCCCGACCCGTGACGGCAGCTGCCCGGTCTACCGCTGCGAGGAACCTGTCACCAACTTTCCGGACTGACACCGCGCTTCCAATCGGCTTTGCCGCCGCAGTGCGTTGATCCCGGCGCGCGAACCGGCTAGGGGTGGGGCGCAACGTGCATTTTCCCGCTTCGTCTAATGGTAGGACAGCGCCCTTTGAAGGCGTGAATCGAGGTTCGAGCCCTTGAGCGGGAACCAGCAACCAAGCGCTTGGCTGGTTCGGAGCCGCGCGCAGACTGGCCAGCCGACTTCAGCACATTAGCGCGCGCTTGTATTTCACTCGAAGCAGGATCATCATCCAGGCCGTCAGTGGCTTGAAGGGGTACAGCGCATGGAACTGAGTTGCTTTGACGGGGGCGTCCTTGCGTCGACGATGTCCCTGAACGTCACGGCGGTTTTCATGATATTGGCCGCATTTGCCGCATTTCGGCTGGTTGCAATGTCAGGCGAAGGTTCTGTCGACCAACTCCAGACGGCGTAGCCGGCAGAGAACCTCCCGTGCAGGAGAACGGCATATGGCCGCGAGAAAGGTGATAGCCGTCAAGGACTGGTCTTGCGGCATGAGCGACGAGCTTGGCCGCGTCGTGCTGACCATCAACCCGACCGAGGGTGAGCCCATCCTGGTTTTGATGACAATTTTCCAGGCGGCAAGGATGGCCGGGGAATTGCGGGCGCCGAAACTCGTCTCCATACCCCGGTGATGCCACGCCCCTGGTAAGGCGGATCAAGCTCGCCGGGGCAGCCCCAACGCCCTCCCCGGCGAGCCTTGTTGCTCCGTTACGATGAACAATGGAGCAATTACTGCTTTACGGATCCGGGCGCCATCAAGTTGCATCCGGCTCCTGAAACCATTTCGCGGACCCCGCGTTGACCACCGGGCCGACACAGGAGACATCTCATGACCGTCAACTGCCGCATATCGATCGACAACCGGCCGGAGGCCACGGACGCGGTTTTTCAGGCGGTTCCGCGGATCGGCGAAAGCGTTGCGCTGTCGATCGATGGAACCACGCAGGATCTGCGGGTATCGCGTGTCGTGCACGTCACCAATGGCAGCCTGGAAGGTGCCGCGATCGTCGTCGAAGTGACGACCAACATCCTCTGAATCGAGAGTTATGGTCCGCTGGGCCGGCCGGCACCGCGTTGCGGCGACCGGCAGCCTGAAAGGACTCGAGCGGCTCACGCGCGGTGACCCGCTACTCCTTGCCGCTTTCGGAAATGCCGTTGCCGCCGGCGGTTGGCAGGATGCCGAAGTCTTGCGACTTCGCCCCTTGCTCCGCCGTCAGGAACCCGTCCGAGGCAAGCCCGCGCCGCAGCAATTCCCTGACCGCGGCCGAACGGCTCGGCATACGCTTGTCGAAGCGCCAGTTTTCCAGCGCAGCCAGCTCGTCTGACGTCAGCATGATCTGCAACCGTTCCGGGCGTTCCAGTTCAGTCATCGCGCTCCCTCGCTCAGGATCCCGATACCTCGAATGAGTATTCAACTCGCTTACCTAATAGTTAGGAAAGCGCTCCTAGTGCGTCAAGGCCTCCCGATGAGTGAACTGCTTCTCATGCACATGATGAGCCTGATGGTATTCGGCGTAAGGCGCATACTTGCATAACTATGCTAACTAGCTGATTTGTTTAGATATTATTTAATTCGTGACTTGCCAAGACGAAGCCTCTGCCGCATTGTGCAACCTGAACAGAAAACCGTTCCCTTTGGGAGGTTTCGATGCGGTATGATTACTCGGCGCGACTGCGCGATGACGTCCGTTCAGCGGTCCAGATCGCCTTCAGGAAGACCGGCATCGTCAGCATCACGGCGGTGGCGGAACATGTAAGGGTCAGGAACCTGGCCGAAAACATCGCTCTCGAGGACGTCGAATACCTTGTCTTCCAGGCAGCCCAGCTGATTGGCGCCGCAATTGAATTCGACGGGCTCACCAATTTCGACGGCGTGGCTGGCCTGTTCGTGGATGGTCTCGGTGGCGACGATGGCGGGCGGATGATCGCCCAACGCGACGGGCCTGGTCCGGCCACCCTGCAGTAAGACGGTACCGGCTGAACAGGGGGCCTTCTCAAAAGGCCGCCCTGCTGTTTCTGAACCGGGTGATGACCGGAGCCGTTCCGTCAGGCAGAGCCGGCGATTTGTGAGGCGAAGTCGCGATAGGGACGCAGAGGGCGGCCCAGAAGCGCGGTCAGGCGCTCGACGTCGCCGGCCTCGGGCAGCATGCCGTCGGTCAGGAACCGTTCGCCCATCAAGCGCATGTCGTAGGCCATCCAGGCAGGCAGGAACTGCTTGAGATTCTGCTCGAAACCTTCGGTGTTGTCGCCGCCGTAGCTGATCGGCCGGGCGAGCACGTCGGACCAGATGGCCGCGATATCCGTCCCGGTCAGTGTCTGCGGACCGACGAGGTTGATCCGCTCGAGCGCAAGCGGCTCCGCGGGCCGTTCGCGGCGCAGCAGCTCGAGAGCGGCGATCTCGGCGATATCACGCACATCGACCATGGCGAGGCCTTTGGCGCCGATCGGCATTGTGTAGGTGCCGTAGCCGGTGATGACGTCTTCGATCATCAGGTCGTTCTGGATGAAATAGGCCGGGCGCAGGATCGTAGCCTGGAAGCCCATCTGCTCGATCATTCGCTCGACGCCGAACTTGCCGGCGAAATGCGGCACGTTCACATACACGTCGGCATGGATCACCGAGAGATAGACGATCCGCTCGATGCCCGCCGATCGGGCGACGTTCAGCGCGACCAAAGCCTGGGTGAATTCGTCCGGCACCACGGCGTTCAAGAGGAACAGGGTGGAAACGCCGGACATGGCTTTGCGCAGTGAATCGACATCGAGAAAGTCGCCTTGCGCGACCGATACGCCCGCCGGGAAGCTGGCTTTCGACGGATCGCGGACGAGAGCACGGACGTCGGCGCCGCGCTTGACGAGGTGCTCGACGACTTGGCGGCCAACATTGCCTGTGGCGCCGGTAACGAGGATGGTCATGGAATTTCTCCTGTTGGGTTGCTTGACAGGCCCAATATGTGTGGCTCACAAACACTCAAACAGACCGAAATTTTAGACGCACCGTCTCACTGGTGGAACACCTATGGATATTCTGGCCCTCACCGATTTCAACCTCGTTGCCCGCCATGGCGGTTTCGGCAAGGCGGCACGGGCCACCGGCCGGCCCAAGGCAACCCTGTCGCGGCGCGTTGGAGACTTGGAGAGCAGCCTTGACCTGCGCCTGTTTGAACGGGGTGCGCGTAATCTGAAGCTGACCGAGGAAGGACGGGCGCTTTTCGAGCGGACGGGGGCGTTGCTTGCCGAACTGGACGAGACGGCCGCGGCGATCGCCTCGGGCGGTCAAAGACCCAAGGGAAGACTGCGGATCAGCGCGCCCCTGCTTTTTTCTCAGACCGCGATGGGGAGGATCGCCGCGGGATTTGCCCTCAAATTTCCGGAGGTGAGGCTGGAGGTCACGACGGAGGACCGGGCTGTGGACATGATCGAGGAAGGCTACGACCTGGTAATCCGGGTCAACCCGGATCCCGACGAAAGCTTGGTCGGACGGGCGTTTCTCCGCGACCGGCTGGTCGTCGTGGCGAGCCCTCACCTTCCTCGCACCGGTGGACCGGCCCCTGCCGTTGCGCGCGGGAAAGGCGAACGGCAAACATGGCACGTGAAGACCGAGGGTGGCCGGTCGACGATCAAAATCGAGCCGGTCCTCGCTTTGGGAACGCTCATTATGGTGCGCGATGCGGTGCGGGCGGGGGTCGGTGCGGCACGTCTTCCCATTTCGTTGGTGGCCCACGATTTGGCTGACGGCACGTTGGTGAATTGGGGGGACATCGACGCCCCTGAGATCGCTCTTTGGACGCTCTACCCCTCCCGGCGGCTGCTCAGCCCGCGCGTGTCGGCGTTCCTGGATTTTCTGAAACAGGCCTTCCCGAACGGGACGCCGGACGAACTGGCCGCCTATATCGGCAGGTGATGCCCGGCTGCTTTCGCCGGCAAGAACTTTTATTTCTGGCGGAAGGAGTTTGCGGTGGAACAAGTTGGGGCGACGGCAATTACCTTGTCGCCCTACAAGAGGAGGACGTCGTGAAAGACTTGCGCAGTCTCCTTGCCGAACTGTCAGCCAACTGGCTCAAGCGCCGCAAGGCGCAGGCGCCCACGACCGTGAACACGGTCAAACCCCGCCCTGCCCACCAGGCGACGCGGCAACGCGCCGCCCACAAACCCAAAACTCCGCCCACCCGCGACGTCGCCTCGAACATGTGAGCCCCGCGGACAATGTGGGGCCCAATGCCGCTGGGGGTATCGGCAATCTATCACGCCAGATTGATTGGTAGCGACGAAACCTTGAGCGGACACAAGCGTTTATTGCTTCAGCCCAATTGAGGTGGTTCCAATGCAAACGGCATGGTTCTCCAAACCTGTGGCGGTTTCGGTCGGCGTCACCGGTTCCATCCATCATCTATCCAACACACAGCAGGCCATTGATTTGCTCACCACACATTGGCGTGACGCAGGCAGCCCGAAGCATCGGTCCGCACTGCGCGCCTGCCAGCGGGCGACGAGCGGCGATGTTGCCCCCGACGTCGCCAGGGCGGCGCTCGTCGAAGCAGCGCGCGAAGCCCACATCCTGATCGAATAGCCACATCCTTATCGAATAGCCACATCGTGATCGAATAGGCGTATCGATTGAACGTGCTGACGCTATAATCGCTGCGCCCCCTCCGGAGAACGCCTGCCATGACCCTGAAAACACGCAAGCTCGGCAGCCAGGGGCTGCAGGTCTCGGCTATCGGCCTCGGCTGCATGGGCATGAGCCAGTCCTATGGCCCGGCCGACGAGGCCGAATCCATCGCCACGCTGCACCGTGCCATCGACCTCGGCTGCACCTTCCTCGACACCGCCGAAGTCTATGGCCCTTACGACAACGAAGCCCTGCTCGGCCGGGCATTGAAGGGCAAGCGCGACCAGGTGACGATCGCCACGAAATTTGGCTTCCGCATCGAAAACGGCAAGCAGACCGGAACCGACAGCCGGCCCGAGCACATTCGAGAGGCGGTGGAAGCCTCGCTCGGCCGCCTCGGAACCGACCGTATCGACCTGCTCTACCAGCACCGCGTCGACCCGGCGGTGCCGATGGAGGATGTCGCGGGCGCCGTCGGCGAACTCGTCGCGCAAGGCAAGGTGCGCTTCTTCGGCCTGTCGGAAGCGGGTGCAGCCAACATCCGCCGGGCGCATGCCGTGCATCCGGTGTCGGCGTTGCAGAGCGAGTATTCGCTGTGGGAGCGCAATCTGGAGCCGGAGATCATCCCGCTGCTTGGCGAACTCGGCATCGGCCTGGTGCCGTTCTCGCCGCTCGGCCGAGGGTTTCTCACCGGCCAGGTCAAGCGTGCGGAAGACTATCCCGACGGCGATTATCGCCGCAACGACCCGCGCTACCAGGGCGAAAACTACGACGCCAATGTCGAGGCGGCCGCCAAGGTGAGCGACATCGCCGCTGCCCGCGGCGTCAAGCCCGGCCAGGTCGCGCTGGCCTGGCTGCTGGCGAAGGGCGACGGCTTTGGCATCGACATCGTGCCGATCCCCGGCACCAAGCGCAGAAAATACCTGGAAGAGAACGTCGCCGGCGCCGCTATCAAACTCGATGCCGCCGAGATGGCCGCGCTCAACGAAGCGCTCGCGCCGGGAAAAATCTCCGGCCCGCGCTATACCGAGCGGGGCATGGCGATGGTCGACCGGTAGGGGGCGCCTGCTCCAGCGTCCGCGACAATCTCGCCAAGCTCGTTCCGAATAGTGATGCTAACGAAAGCCCAGATGCTTCCGATAGCAGTGGGTTTCCACGGTGAACCTGCCGGCGACATCATCCGGCAGCCAAAGTGCGTCTTCGAAGCTGCGGTTCAAGCGCCATCCTTCGCGGGCATAAAATCTCTGCGCGCGGACATTTCCCGCCGTGCAGAAAAGCTCGGCCTCCGCCACGCCCTGTTCGCACAAGAGATGCTCGGCATAAGACAGCAGATCGCGGGCGGTTCCGCTTCCCCGTGCTTGCGGGCTTACATAGAGTTTGACCAGCTCCGCCCCGTTTATCGAGACGAAGCCAAGCAATCCATCGGCTGCCGCCACATGGAAGGCATCGGTGGATTGCTCCAGCCACAGCGCAAAATGCGCCGGCGTTCGGTACGCCAGGATTTCGGCTGGAACCAGATGCGCATGGGCATCATGCCAGCCCCGATGCCACAGTTGCACGATCGCCGACCGGTCGGCTTCGTGGGCTGGGCGAATTTCGAGCATTTCTCACCGCCGGGGTGGCCAATTCCGTAAGGCCGCGCGGGGGGCCGCCTGGTTCCATGGGCCTTCCGCCGATTTCGGTCAACCCGCCGCTGCCGCGGTAACCTTCTTGGACGCGGCCCGCTGTCGCCGCATGCGCGGTTTGGCGACAAGCTTGAGCGCGACCGGCGGCTCGTTTGACAGCGCGCCCAGCACGGCGTCGACCATGCCATGCGCCACGAAATCCGCGTTCATGTCACGCGCCAGTTTGCCCGCCGTCTCTTTGTCCTCGCTGTCGGCCTCCGACCAGAACACGATTCCCACCCGAAGTGCGGCCTTCGCACGCTTCAGCCGGCGGACCAGAAAGCGGGCGTGCTTGATGGAATCCCGGTTCAGGAATCCGACCACGACGGTGTCGACGGTTTCGAGCTCAAGGCGGCGAATGCTGGCGGGTTCCATATCGGCAAAGCTGGCTTTCGACACCGTCGCGCCCTGGACCTCCAGCACCTGCGCCAGCATCGCGGCAGCGGCGTCGTCGAGCTCGCCACGCCCCCCGGCGCAAAGCACGGACATATCCGTGCCATCGGGCAGTTCGGTCTCGTCCTCCCCGCCGGGATCGTCATCGTCGCTCGCCTCTGCGGCCACGGGCGGCCCCTCCTCCTCGCCTGCCTCCTCCTGCGCGCTGTCGTCGAGATTGGCGACCAGCATCAGGGCACTGGCCGCCACCTGCCGCCTTTGCAAATCGCCCATGACGCCGCGCACACGGTCCTGTTCGCCCAGCAGAAGCGCCGGAATGGCAACCTTGTCATAGAATTCGACCAGATATTTCTCCTCCAGCATCTCCTCGGCATGATCGGTGGCTTCTTCCGGATCGCCGGCCAGCAGCCGCTGGTACAGGCGCGCATGGGGTTCGAGCACGGGCTCGTTGCCGAACAGCACGTCGAGGAATTCAAACTGCGGCACGTGCCTGCCCAGCACCACCAGGCAGACAGTGAGCGGCGTCGACAGGATCAGCCCGAGCGGCCCCCAGAGCCACGTCCAGAAAATCGCCGCGACGATGATCGCCAGCGGCGACAGTCCCGTTCGCGAACCGTAGAGCCAGGGTTCGATGACATTGCCGGTGATCAGTTCCATCACCACGAACAAGGCGGCTGTCCACAGCACGAGCGACCAGCCCGGTGCCACGGCCAGCGCCAGGAACAGCGGCAAAAGCATGCCTATGATCGGGCCGATATAGGGAACGAAACGCAGCGCCAGGGCCAGTAGCCCCCACAGCAGCGCATTGGGAATACCGAGGGCCCAGAGCCCGATCGCGATCGGTATGGCGTAGACGATGTTGACGACCAATTGCATCAAGAGATAGCGGCCCACCCGCTTGGCGGCATCCTGAAGCGCCTCGGTGGTGCGGTGGAGGTCGCCGTAGCCGACAAGCCGGATGAAGCGGTCGCGCAGATCCTCCCGCTCGAGCAGCATGAAGATGACGACGACAATGATCAGCCCGGCCGACCCAAGCGGGCTGATCAGCGGCCCGACGACATTCTGCAGGACCTGAAGCGGCCTTTCGTGCGCGACGACCTCGACGGGCACCGGCTCGCGCGGCGGCTTTTCCGGGGTGGCGACCGGCAGCGAGGGGTCTTGCCTGTCGATCTCCTGGCCGACCCGCTCGACCACCTTGCTCAGTCTGGCAAGGATCCCGCCGCCGACCCCGGTTTCCTTGAGCGAGCGGATCTTGGTTAGGATGTTGGTCTGGTAGACCGGGATGTTCTGCGCCAGTTCGCTGACCTGCGTGGCGACGATGAAGGAGAACAGGCCAAGCGCCGCGAAGGCGCCGAGCACGCTGGCGATGACGGCGGCAATCCGGGGAATGCCGAGCTTTTTTAGCGCTGCGACAAGCGGCGCCAGTGCGAAGGTCAGCAGCAGCGCGATGGCGATCGGCAGGAAAACCTCGCGCCCGAAATACAGTGCCGCCACTGTCGTGACGATGGCCGCCACATTGGGCAAAGAGGTTCGCGGATGGGGCGCGGCCGCTGAAAGGGTGTCCCCCAGCCCATCAGCCGGAGACGCCGTGCCGTTTCGACGATTGGCCACGTGATGCCTCCCTGCCAAATGCCATGGTCGGGCATATAGAGCGGACGTGCAACTTTAGCCAACGATGAAATACGCCTCGCTCACAGGCAATGATCCGGCCCGCACCGGCCGCTCCCCAAGGGCTAAATGGAAGTCAGGCTCGCCCGATCGGATCAGCGCGCCGCATGCCTGGCCAGCGCGTGCTCGATCAGCACGTCGATGGTCTGGCTGTAGCCGATGCCTGAGGCGGCAAGCGCCTTGGCATACATCGAGATGTCGGTGAAGCCGGGAATGGTGTTGACCTCGTTGACAAGCAGGCTGCCGTCGGTGCGCAGGAAGAAATCGACGCGCGCCATGGCTTCGCAGCCAAGCGCCTGGAACGCCTGCCGCGCCATATCCCTGGCCTTTTCGGCCACATCGGCCGGGACATCGGCGGGCACCTTGACCAGCGCGCCGTCGGCATCGAGATATTTGGCCTCATAGGTGTAGAAGCCGTGCTTGCCGGCCGGAATGATCTCGCCGGGCAGCGACACCGTCAGCGACCCGTCGGCGCGCCCCAGCACCGAGAACTCGATCTCGCGGCCCTCGACGAATTCCTCGATCAACACTTTGCCGTCGTAGCGGAAAGCCGTGTCGATGGCCTGCTCGAAGCCGTCCCTGTCATTCACCTTGCTGACCCCGAAGGACGAGCCCTGGCGCGCCGGCTTGGCGAAGAAAGGCAGGCCGAGCGTCCCGGCAATCTCCTGGAAGGAATGCTTGCCGTTTCGATGCACGGTGACGGAGCGGGCAACCGCCAGTCCCGCCTCGCGCATCAGCCGCTTGGCGACGTCCTTGTCCATGGCGGCGGCCGAGGCGAGAATGCCGCAGCCGACATAGGCGACATCGGCGACCTCGGCATAGCCCTGCACCGAGCCGTCCTCGCCGAACGGCCCGTGCAGCACCGGGAACACGACGTCGATGGGGGGCAGCTCAGGCTGCGTACCATCCCGCGACACCGCAACCAGCCGGCCCTTGCCGCCGGGCAACAAAGCAACCTCCGGGCCGTCTTCGGAGGCCGGCGCCCCTGCCGCCTCATCGCCGATCGCCGCGGCGCGATCGAGTTGTTGCAGCAGCCACCTGCCGCCTCGCGAAATGGCGATCGGCACGATATCGTAGCGCGTCCGGTCGATCGCCTTCAGCACATTGGCGGCCGAAAGGCGCGACACGTCGTGCTCGGCCGAACGCCCGCCATAGAGGATGGCCACTCTTGTCTTGTCGGTCATCAAAATCCCTCGACTGTCAAAAAATCAAATGGCGACGGCAATGCCGCGATTGGCAAAGAAGCGGTCGAAATCGGCCGGTGACAACACTGCGTCTGCCTGTGTGGCGGGCTCATGGCCGGACGGGTTGTGAAAGCGGAAACCTTCGTCGGATGCCGCGGTGATCAGCACCAGATGGCCGCCCTTCGAGGGCGGCTCGCGCTCGGGCCAGCGGATCGAGCTGCTGACCGACGCGATGAAGAAGCGCGTCCGCTGCATGATCGCCGGAATGTCTGATGTGGCGACATTGGTCATCACCTCGGCGCGCAGGCCGAAAGCTTCCTTCACGAAGCTGACGAAGGGCGCGTAGATCAGCCCCTTGATCGATCCCTCATTGACGACATAGCCGCCATATAAGGTGCAGCGCCTGGCAAGTTCGATCGTCGGCACGATCTCGCCGCGGCTGGCCAGGATCATCTTAAGGCAGGCCATGCCGCAGATGTTGGCGGCCCAGATTGCGTATTCATCGAGGGTCTCCGCCCCGGATCGCCTCCACAGCGGATCGCGCCTGAGCGCAACATCCGCGCCGTCGGCGAGCACGTCCAGCGTCATGTCAGGCGTTTCCCACTGGCTGAAAAACGGCACGGTTTCAGGCGGCGGGCTCATGCGGTCTCCTCGGTCGGGCTCCATCTCGTATACGAGGATACGAGATGGATGAAAAGCCGTGACATTCAGTGGCGCGACCCAGAAGATGTCATCTTCCGTTTCGGTCAACCATCGCTGACATCCGGGGTTAGCGGAAGCCTCTCCCGCCTTCGTCATCCACAGGCGGAGCAGGAGCGAAGCTCCGTCGCGGAGACCCGAGGATGACGAAGGCGGTGAATGCTGCGCGCCGCCTACTCGGCCTTCGCCCAGCCGAAAACCAGCCACGCATATTTCGATTTTTCGTAGGGTTCGACAGTGTAGGTCATCTGCATGTCGCCGTCCTTGGCGTAGATATCCAGCCGGGGCGCCGTATCCAGCTCGAGCCACGCCGAACTCTTGCTGAACGACCAGGTTCCGCACCAGACGCAAGGCCCCGACGTCGGATCTCCGGGCTGGTGAAAATTGTAGCGGCCGTCCGCCGTGATCTCCAGATAATCGAACGCCCCGTAAAACGCGGTCACCGTCTGCTGGAACTCACTGGCGGCCGCTTCCTGTTCCGGTGTCGGCGCATCCTTCATATCGCGCGGCGGCCGGATGGCTCCGCCGTTGAGTTTCCATTTGCCGACAAAATCCTTCTCGGTCGGAAGATATTCCTCCTGGGCCTGCGCCGATGAAATATAAGCAAAGGATGATATACTTGTGAGGCCAACTGCCCCGATCGCAAATAGAAGCGTGGCGGCACAGATCGCCCTTGCTGGGTTTTGCATAAAAAAATATCTCCACGGGGGGTAAGGGGAGTTTTATTGAAAATTTGTGGCGGACGTTGCTTCGGGACCGATTCCCACCCGCCATTTGCACGGTTAGCATCGGGGCCACCGATCTGGCAACGCAAGCAACTTCTCTCCGGCATCGCCCATGCACCCGCGATCCCGGCCGGCTGAATATCGGCAGCTTAGAAGGTGATCTTCACCGAAGCGGCGCTGCGACGATGCGGGCCGTGATGGACGGCCTCGATGTTGTTGCCGTCCGGATCGAGCAGGAAGGCGGCGTAATAGCCGGGGTGATAGGGCCGTTCGCCCGGCGCGCCATTGTCCGTGCCGCCGGCCGCCAGCCCGGCCTTGTAGAAGCCGTCGACCATGGCGTGGTCCCTTGCCTGGAAAGCCAGGTGATGGCGGCCGGTGAGTTTTCCCTGTGCGGCCCGGCTGTCGGCAGTGGAGACAAACAGTTCGTCGGCCCAGAAAAAGTCGGCGCCGCTACCTCCGATCGGGACATCGAGCGCCTGCAGGACCGCCTCGTAGAAACGCCGGCTGGCCGCGAGGTTTCTGACCACCAGTTGGATGTGGTCGATGAGCCGGCCGCGATGCAATTCCTGGGTTTCCATGAAAACGCCTCCTCGTGTGGGTTCGAATTTAGGTTGGGATAGGGCGTCGTCAATGCGGATACTTCCCAGCAAACAAAGGGCCCGCCGGGAGGGGATCCGGCGGGCCTTTGGAAAGCATGTCTAGCCTTCAGGGGTCTGAGGGGGGATCAGACCTGGTAAGAACCTTTGTTGGCCGCGGAGGTTCCACCCGAACAAAAAAATTGCCGATGGCCCGTCCGCGGAATTCAAGCAATGGAGGCGATTTCTTCGCGAGACCACTCACAGTTTGGAACTTTCCGCTCGCAACCGGGTTTGGTGGCGCGGTGGGAGGAATTGCGATTGGATTGTTTTCAGAGGCTCGAAGCGCTGGTCGACAGCGCCGCTGTCGACGATATCGAGGAAGCAACCGCTCTGCTGCGCCGGTTCAAGGGCAGGTCGCGCGAGGTCGCGGCAGCCATCGACGAATTCATGCTCGATTTCATGACCTTGGTCTTCGTCGTCGAAAACGGCGAAGAAGGTTTCGAAGGGCCGGTCCGCAAGCTCGCTCGCACCAGGCTTTCAAAGCTTGAGCGGCTGGTGACTGTAACGGCGGAGGAAAAGCCGGCTTCCAGCGCCGGCCTATCCCTTCAGGATGGCGGCTAGCCTTGGAATGCCTTCGCTCACCGCGCGCCGGTCGGCGAGCGTGAAGGACAGCCGCAGTGTGTTGCGCCCGGTGCCATCGGCATAGAAGGCGTTGCCCGGCACGAAGGCGACCCGCGCTTCCTTCACCGACCGAGCCAGAAGCTCGGTGGCGTCGGCCCCTTCCGGCAGTGTCACCCAGACGAACATGCCGCCTTCCGGGCGGCTCCAGGTCACGCCTTCGGGCATGTGGGCTTCCAGTGCCGAGAGCAGCCCGTCGCGGCGCTCGCGATAGGCGTCGATGAGTTTTTCCACCTGGCCTTCGAACACGGCTTCGGCGACGCGATGCATCACCACCTGGTTGATCGACGGGCTGTGCAGGTCCGAGGCCTGCTTCATCAGCACCAGCTTCTCGACAATGTGGCGCGGCGCGCACACCCAGCCGACCCGCATGCCCGGCGACAGGATCTTCGAGAACGAGCCGCAATAGAGCGTGCGCGCCTTGTCGATGCCGCCGGACCGGGCACAATCGAGCGCCAGGATCGGCGGCTCGCCCTCGCCGTCATAGCGCAGCGCGCGGTAAGCGGCATCCTCGAGGACGGCGATGTCGAGTTCGCCGGCAAGGTCGAGCACCGCCTCGCGCTGCTCACGGTTCAGCGTGTTGCCGGTCGGGTTGGCGAAATCCGGCACCAGATAGGCGAATTTGGCCTTGCCGCCATTGGCGGCCGCCGCCGCGCGATAGGCATCGGGCGTCATGTTGCCGCCGGCCGGGGTCAGCCGGTCGTAGCGCGGCTCATAGGCGTTGAAAGCCTGCAGCGCGCCGAGATAGGTCGGCCACGTCACCAGCGCGGTGTCGCCCGGCGACAGGAACAGCTTGCCGAGATAATCCAGCGCCTGCTGCGAGCCGGAGGTGATGAAGATGTTGGCCTCGTCGCAGGCGACGCCGAGCTTGCCCATCTGGCCGGCGAGCCAGCGCCGCAACGGCAGATAGCCTTCCGAGACCTGGTACTGCAGCGCAGCGCCCGCCTCGGCGCCACCCAGCACATCGGCATAGGCGTCGCGGATCGCCTCGGCCGGGAACAGCGCCGGATCGGGAATACCGCCGGCAAACGAGATGATGTCCGGCTGGTCGAGCAGCTTCAGCAGCTCGCGGATTTCGGACGCTTTCATGCGCGACGAGCGCGAAGCCAACAGGTTCATAAGGGTCACGGCACGCCTCCCCGACGCTGCAATATAGGTCAACTTGACTGACCTATATCCCCTCTTGGCCGCGAATTGAAGTGTGCCTGAACGGTTTCCCGAATGCGCCAGCACTGGCGCACTGCTCGAACGCCGCGAGCAGTTCCACAAAAGTGTTGCAGCGTTTTCCGACCGCCTAAAGGCTCTTCTTGTAGCCGAGATGGCTGCCGGTGAAGCCGAGGCTTTCGTAAAAACGATGCGCGTCCGCCCGCCCTTTGTCGGTGGTCAGTTGAACGAGGCCGCAGCCGCGCGCGCGGCACGCGTCGATCGCCCATTCGATCATCTGCCTGCCGATGCCGTCCGAGCGCCTGTGGCCGGCGACCCGAACCGCCTCGATCTGGCCGCGCCACGCGCCCTTGCGCGAGAGCCCGGCAAGGAAAGATATCTGCAAGGTGCCGACCACCTCGCCGCCATCCACGGCCACCGCCAGCAGCTGATTGGGATCGGCGTCGATGGCGTTGAAAGCGTCGACATAACCTTGCGCCAGCGGCAAGGAAGCGTCCTCGCGGCCGGCGCCAAGCGGGTCGTCGGCCAGCATGGCCACGATATCAGGCAGGTCGGAGGCTTGCGCACGGCGGAAGGTGATCATGGTGTCGAGATATCGCGAGGCGGCGGCAGCGGCAAGATTTGAATACATTCCCACTAGGCGCGGGCTAAACTTCGCCCTCATAAACCCGCTGCGCCTGCGTCAGCGCCTCATCGAGCCGCGCGCCCTCGGCATATCCAGCCAGGTTCCGCGGCCGCTCCATGTCAGGCATCAGCCTCGGACACGGCTCGGCGGCGCCGACCACCATCCGCACCGGGATGACGCCGGCCCAAACCGGATGCCCGTAATCCTCCTCGTCGTCGCCGACGCCCTTGGCGCGCACCTTCGCCGATGCCTCTTCAATACGCATGCCGATCACCGTCGTCGCCTTGGCCTCCTGCGCCGAGATCGGCCGCAGGGTCTCGCTCCGGCCGGGATAGAAACGGTCGACGACGCCGGCCAGCGCCTTCAGTTTCTCCTGCGGCTCGTCGACGATTCGCGCCGTGCCGAAACACATCGCCGAGCGATAGTTGGCCGAATGGTTGAAGCCCGAGCGCGCCAGCACCAGCCCGTCGAGATGCGACACCGTGAGACAGGCCGGCGTGCCGCCGCGCAGATTGCGCAGCATGCGGCTGGCCGACGAGCCGTGCCAGTACAGCATGTCGTCCTCGCGCCAGTGGATGGTCGGCGTGCAATAGGGCTGGCCATCGAACGTATAGGCGACATGGCACAGCAGCCCGGCATCCAGCACCGCGAAGACTGCCGCATGGTCGTAGCTGCCGCGCTCGTGCAGGCGCTTGACGCGGTTGCGGCTGGTGGTCGGAAAACTGGCTGGCGTGTCGTTCACGGCTTGCATCCTTGGTTGTCGTCTGCCAAGCATGCGCCATGACATTGGTCGATAAAAGAACCAATCCCATGAAGAAAAACCAGACCAATTTTCCGGATTGGTCGGCGCTGATCCCGGTCCTGCCGGGCGACGGCCCGCGCAGCCGCGAGCTCTATGCGGCGCTCAGGCGGCTGATCGAGACCGGCGCGCTGGCCGCCGGGGCGAAACTGCCGACCACCCGGGATCTCGCACAGCGCTTCGGCCTGTCGCGTTCGGCGGCGGTTACCTGTTTCGAAATGCTGATCTCGGAGGGGTTTGCGGTCGCCAAGGTCGGCGCCGGCACCTTCGTCGCGCCTGATGTGCCGCATCTGCCGCTGACGCTGATCAAGCCGCGTCCAGCGGAGATCGAGGTCGCGGCGTGGCTACCTTGCGGCCTTGGCGTTGCGGTCTCCGATCCGCGCACGCTTGATATGTTTCGCATCCTTCTGTCGCGCCACCTCACCCGCCCCGGACCGGAGCATTTCCGCTATGGCGATCCGCGCGGCCGCCTGTCGCTGCGCACGGCAATTGCCACCTATCTCAGGACCGCACGCGGCGTGCGCTGCGACGCCGGCCAGATCGTGCTGACGTCGGGCACGCAGCAGGGGCTCGATCTCCTGGTGCGTGCAGCACTTCGTCCCGGCGATGCCGTCTGGATCGAAAACCCCTGCTATCCCATGGCGCACGCCGTGCTGGCCGGCAGCGGGGCCAGGGTTTCTGGCGTACCCGTCGACGCCGAAGGGCTCGATCCCGAGATCGGCGAAAGCCTGTGCTCCAAGGCGCGCGCGGCCTATGTCACGCCCTCGCATCAATATCCGCTCGGCGTGACGATGACGATGCGCCGCCGTCTCGCTTTGCTCGACTGGGCGCGGCGCAACGATGCCTGGATCATCGAGGACGACTACGACAGCGAGTTCCGCTATGCCGGCCCGCCGCTGACCTCGCTGCAGGGCATGGACGGCTCGGGCCGTGTCGCCTATCTCGGCACCTTCTCGAAAATCCTCTTCCCCGGCCTGCGCATCGGCTACATCGTGGTGCCCGAAGCGCTGCTCGATGCCGTGATGGCGGTCAGGGCGCGCTCCGACCGCTTCCCCTCGACGCTGGCCGAAGGCGCGCTGACCGACCTGTTGAACGAGGGCCATTTCGCCGCGCATCTCAGGCGCGTGCGCCGCCGGGTGCAAGCCGCGCGCGACGTGCTGGTCGCCGGCCTCGAGACGCATTGCGGCGATGCCCTCGAAGTAACCGTGCCCGAACAGGGGCTGCACTTGATGGCGACGCTGAAGCACGCCGGGCCGGACACGGCGATCGTCGAGGCGGCGAAGGCGGCAGGTGTCGGCGCCAGGGCCTTGTCCTCGATGTTCATCGGCGGGGCGTCCCGGCAAGGCCTGGTGCTGGGTTTTTCCGGGTTTTCGGACGAGGAACTGATGGCCGCGACGGTACGACTGGGTGGGGTGATGGGCCGCAGTCCCGGCCGCCAAACTACCTGATCCTGCTCAAACAATCCTAGGGCGAAGCAGGAGCGCAGCTCCGTCTCGGAGGCCCTCGGATGACGAAGTCCTCAATCCCCATCGGCGGGCTGGGCCTTGCCGCACTGCGCCAGCACCTTGCCGATGGCCGCGCTTGAACCCTTCAGCGGAAAGCTGATCTCGCCATATTTGGCTGAACTGACCGACACATCGCCCTTGCCGCGCAACAGGTCGAGCAGCGGATCGGCTTTCGCCAGGTTGACCACGAAGTAGTTGTACATGGCCTCCAGCTGCAGCGCCTTAGTTACCGTCTTGCCGTCGGCCTTGAACGCGAACGAACCGCTGATGCCAGGCTCCAATTGCCGGCCGTTGGCGCCGAGATCGTAGCTCAGCACCGGCGTGTCGAAACAGGTCAGCATCAGATACGCATCGCCTTTCGGCCCGCCGCAGACCGAGGCCGTCAGCACGCTGCCGCCCTCGTCTTCCTCCACCCTGGCGCTCCAGCCGCCGCACGACGCGGCAAACGCCGTTTGCGCGGCCTGCAGGACCGCTACCGCACCGGCGACGACGAGATGTGCAACTCTCATGGCTCCCCCCAATTGACTGCCTTCAGGGCATTTGCAGCGCCCGTCGCCAGCATATAGGAAAAGCGATCCGATGGCATTGCCCCTTGCGGCAGCCAGTCCTGTTTCGCGGAGAGTTGGATTGAGAGCCTGCATTCGCCTGTGTCTGTCCTTTGCCGCCCTGCTGGCCTTGCCGCTCACCGCTCATGCCGAGTGGAAGCCGGTCGAGAAGATCGAGCCCTACGCGATCTCGGGCCAGTCCGGCGCCGAACTCTACCGCTCGATCGGCGAGAAAGGGCCAAAGCTCGGCATTGCCCGCGCCATCGCCTACACCAATTTCAAGCTGACCTGGGGGCTAAGGGATTACAAGCCCAGCGGCAAGGACTGCGTGCTGACGGCCGGGCGGCCGAAGCTGATCGTCACCTACACTTTGCCGAAACCCTCCCGCTCCCTGCCGCCGGCCGTCCAGAAGAACTGGGACACCTTCATCGCCGGCGTCGCCGCCCATGAGAAGGTGCATGGCGCCAGCATGGTCCAGATGGTCCACGACATCCAAGCCGCGACGGACGGCCTGACCGTCGCCGACGATCCCAAATGCAGCAAGACCAGGGCCGAGGTGGTCAAGCGGCTCGACGCGATCTCGAAGGCGCGGGTGCAGGCAAGCCGCGACTTCGACCGTATCGAATTCGGCAATGGCGGCAATTTGCAGAAACTGGTTTTTTCGCTCGTGACCGGCCCCTGAAGCCACCTGACACGGATCAGGAGGCGGGCACTGATGACTTACCAGGCGCAGCAATTGAAGCTGCCGATCTCCCCCCTTGCGGGGAGATGGCCGGCAGGCCAGAGGGGGGGCTGACAGAACTCGGCCCCTTCCAGCTACTGCGGTATGGGCGCAAGGTACGAGCCCTCACCGCGTTTCCGCGTTCGCCCGCAGCTCGGCCCGCTTCTCGTCCGACACCACGGCCAGATCCAGCACCTTCTGCAATTCGGCCGCATGGCGGAAGGACGGTTCGGCCTGCACGCCCGTGCGCACCGCGTCAGTGAAACGCTGGTAGTTGGTCTCCACCGTGCCGGGGTCGCGCTCTTCCCATATGGCGTTCTCGACATTCTCCCCCACGCATGCCTTGAGCGTCGAACCGTCGAGATTGTGCACCACTTCGATGCCGCCCTTCTCGCCATAGATGCGCAGACGCAGTTCGTTGAGATGGCCTGTTGCCCAGCGGCTGGCATGCACCACGCCGAAGGCGCCGTTGGAAAAATCCAGCGTCATGGCGAAGCTGTCATTGGCGTCGAGTCCGTAGTCGCCGATGCGGTTGCCGGGCGCCTTGTCGAAGGCGCGCAGCCGGCAGAAGACATGGTCGATGTCGACGGCTGCGCCATAGCTGGCGAAATCGAGGATGTGGATGCCGACATCGCCGAGCACGCCATTGGAACCGTGGCCGCGCGACAGCCGCCACAGCCATTTCGGATCGGTGCGCCAGTCGCCCCAGAATTTCGAAACCAGCCAGCTCTGCAGATAGGACGCCTCGACATGCCTGACCGTGCCGATCTCGCCCGCTTGCACCATCTGGCGCGCTTTCTGCAGCGCGGCCACATTGCGATAGGTGAGGTTCACCATGTTGACGATGCCGGCGGCCTCGGCGGCATCGGCCATCTCGGTCGCCTTGCCGAAGTTTTCGGCCAGCGGCTTTTCGCACAGCACCGGCTTGCCGGCGGCGATCAGCGCCATGGTGGTCGGGTGATGGATGCGGTCGGGCGTGACATTGGCCACAGCGTCGAACTCACCCCAGTTCAGCGCCTCCTCCAGTGCGGTAAAGCGGTTGGGAATGTCAAAGCTGTCGGCGAACTCGCCGACCCGCGCCGGATCGACATCGACCGCGCCGACAATGTCGACGCCCTCGATGGCGCTGAAGCGCCGGGCATGTTCCTGCGCCATCCAGCCGGTGCCGAGTATCAAAAGCCGCATTATTTGCTCCTTGGGGTGAGATGCCGGAATCCCCTCCCGGCCGACGCCCTCAAATAGCGCGTATAATGCCGCCGTCGACCCGGATGTTCTGGCCGGTGATGTAGCCGGCGCCCTCCGACGCCAGGAAGGCGATGGTCGCGGCGACCTCTTCCGAAGTCCCGTAGCGCTGCATCGGCACCGAGTCGCGGCGTTCTTCGGTGGCCGGCAGGCTGTCGATCCAGCCGGGCAGCACATTGTTCATGCGCACATTGTCGGCGGCATAGGTGTTGGCGAAGATCTTGGTGTAGGCGGCAACGCCGGCTCGGAACACGGCGGACGTCGGGAACATCGGGCTCGGCTCGACCACCCAGGCCGTCGAGATGTTGATGATGGCCCCACCCTTCTGCTTGACCATCTGCGGCGCCACGATGCGCACCGGCCGGATGACGTTGAGGAGGTAGACGTCCATGCCGGTGTGCCATTGCTCGTCGGTGATCTCGAGGATCGGCGCGCGCGGCCCGTGGCCGCCGCTGTTGACCAGCACGTCGATGCGGCCATAGCGCTCCAGCGTCAGGTCGACGAGGCGCTGCAGATCGTCGTTCGACTGGTTGGAGCCGGTGACGCCGAGCCCGCCAAGCTCCTTGGCCAGCGCCTCGCCCTTGCCCGAAGAGGAAAGAATGGCAATCTTGAAGCCGTCCGCCGCCAGCCGCTTGGCCGCCGCCGCCCCCATGCCGCTGCCGCCGGCCACCACCACAGCTACTTTTTCTACACTCATCGGATTTTCCTCTCAGGGTTTGCGGGCACCGCAAGCGGTGTTTTCGGGAGTTGAGCGTCGATATAGCTGGTTTTCCCCGTCGGTTCGAACCAGAATGCCTGAAATCAACCTGTAGAAAAACTACTGCATGCCCGAAACCTTCCTCAGCTTGCCGCCGTTGAATGCGCTGCGCGCCTTCGAAGCCTCGGCGCGTCATCTCAACTTCCGCATCGCGGCCGAAGAGCTCAACGTCACGCAAGGGGCGGTCGCCCAGCACATTCGCGGGCTGGAGGCCGATCTCGGCACGAAGCTGTTCGAGCGGCTGCCGCGCGGCCTGGCGCTGACCGACGAGGGCCGCGCCTATGTCCCCAACATCCGCCGCGCCTTCGACCTGATCTCGGAGGCGACGCTGCTGCTTCGTCCCGAGCCGGCGCGGCTGACGATCAGCGTGACGCCGAGCTTCGCCACCAAATGGCTTATCCCGAGGCTGCACGACTTCGTCGCGCACAACCCGCTGGTCGACCTGCGCGTGCTGGCCAGCGAAAGCCTGTCGAGCTTCCAGGCCGACGGCGTCGACATCGCGGTCAGGCAGGGCCGCCCACCCTTCGGCGCCGGGCTGGTCGTCGACCTGTTGTTTCCCCAGCAGATCGTCGCCGTGTGCAGCCCGGCCCTGCTGCCGGCCGGCGCGATCGAGATCGCGGCCTCCGAAATCCAGCACCACGTGCTGCTGCACGATGCCCACAATCTGTGGCCGGAATTCATGGAAAAGGCGATCGGCCTGAAGATGACGACCGAACTCAAACGCATGCGCTTCAACCAGACCGGCCTCGCCATCGACGCGGCCGTCGCCGGCCAAGGCATTGCGCTGGCCAGCCGCTTTCTCGTCGCCGCCGACCTCGCCGCTGGCCGTCTGGTTCAGCCCGTCAGCGGCGAAATGCGCGGCACGCAGGATTTTTATGTCGTGATGCCGAGAAAACAGCGCCATCCCGAGCCGACGCAAGCCGTGCGGCAATGGTTGCTGGATGCCGGAGAGCGACGACCTTTGTCGTGAGACCTTCGCACGCACGGAGACGTCAAGCCGCTTGCCTATGAGGCAACGACGGGCGCACCGCGAAAGATCGCCACGGCGGCAGCGACGATTTCCGCATTGTCCTTGGCTGTCCTGCCGTCGGCGAGCGTCTTGCCGTCTTCCAGACCGACCCGTGTCGACCAGCGCTGGCGATGCGCAAGCTCGACGAGGGGCCAGACAGTTGTGTCGACGCCATGCAGCAGGATCGGCCGCCGTACCCCGGCGCGCTCGAGTACGGCGGCGATGCCATGCGCTTCGTCGAGTGCAGCCGACAGATCGGGGATGTCGATCTCGATCAGAATGCGCAGCACCTGGTCGTGGCCGGGAAGCGCTACGAAGCGCCCGGCATCGGCGACGACGGCAAGCCCCGCCTCGATGCCGACACCACGCTGGCGCAGCAACTCCATCACGGCGGGCGCATCCGGTTCGGACAAGTTGACCGAGGCATAGTCGGGCAGGTCTCGCCAGCCTGCGATCGCCGTGCGGGTCCGCTCGACGTCATTCTCGATCCAGGCGCCGGTCGACACGCCAACCAGTGTTCCCGGGCAGGTCCGGCGCACCGCCAGCACGGTGGCGTCGACGGCTGTCAGGCTTTCGCGCCCGTCAGTGCCGCGCGGATGGATGTGCAGTTCGGCCGCTCCAGCGGTGACGCAGGCTGCTGCATCGCTGGCCATTGCCTCGGCGGTCAGCGGCAGCTTCGGGTGGAAATCGCGCGGACGCGCGCCGTTGATGCAGGCCTGGACGATCATCGATCTCACCTTGCGCAAGGGGGCCGCAGTGTAGCTGTGCGGCAAGACATGACAAAGGGTTGGAGGCATCTCTCCTGACAGTGCGGCCGTGGAACCGCCAATCTCCCCCCTTGAGGGGGAGATGTCCGGCAGGACAGAGGGGGGCGCTGTCCCGCCGACCCAAATGACCAAATGGCATTTTTCGGCCCTGTTTGCAGCCAGCAGCAGTTGATGAAATTGAGATCAGAGAGGTCGGCGATCCTTCACGCCCCCCTCTGCCCTGCCGGGCATCTCCCCCTCAAGGGGGGAGATTTGCAGCGTCGCCAGCGGCGCCCTTCCTTGCAAGATTGAAGGGCAAGGCCGCAGCGCCCAAGGTCTCTTCCTTGCGAACACTCGCCGGCATTTGAATAAAAGCCGCTTGTGGATATTTACCCGGCGTTCCCTCGTCTGCGGCAAGGTCTTTTAGGGCGGGATCATGGAGGGACCATTGACCAGCGATTTTTCAGCCGCCCGCATCCACCTCGAACGCGCCTATCATTATCTGCAAGGCAACGACGAGACGAGTCGCGCGGCCTGTGACGCGCTCGATCTGTTGATCGAAGCGGTGACGGAGGCGCAGCACAGGCGACCCGAGGCTGGAGTGCTGGAGTTTCCGCAATCGACGGCGCGGCGAACCGGATAGAAAGTGTCGAGTTTCAGGCCAGTCCGGTCTGGCCTGAAACTCGCCGCACCCGGATCACGATGCCTTGCGGGCCGTCGCTCCCTTGGTTGCGCGCGCGACAATTCGCTCGAGCGGCTCCGGCCGGTGCAGCAAAAATCCCTGGCCGAACGCGACCCCCATGTCGCTCAACATGGCCAGCGTGTCCTGCCGTTCGATCTTCTCACCGACCACGTCGCAACCGAGGCTACGGGCAATGCTGGTGATGGCCAGCACGATCTCGCGGTCGAAGCGGCTTTGCGTGATGTGCTCGATGAAGGAACCGTCGATCTTGATCGTGTCGACGGGGAACCGCCGGAGATATTCGAACGAGCTCATGCCGGCTCCGAAATCGTCGAGGCCGACCCGGCAGCGCCGCTCGCGCGCCTTGCGCACGAACTGTTCGGCGGCATCGAAATTGGTGACGGCGGCGGTTTCGGTGATCTCGAAGCCGATGCCCGAATGCGGCGCCCCGGTTTCTTCTATGACGCTGTCGACGAAGTCCCAAAGCTGCGGATCGCTCAGCGTCTGCGCCGACAGATTGAAGCCAAGCGTCAGCGCCCCCGAACGCAAGGCGGCACCATGCCGCGACAGCGCGGTGCGGATGATCCAGCGGTCGAGCCGCGACGCGATACCGAACCGCTCGGCCACTGGAATGAACTCGCCGGGTGGCACCAGCCGGCCGTTGCGTGCGGCGAGCCTGGCCAACACCTCGACATGGCGGCTTTCCTGCCAGGGCCGGCCCAGCCGATGGATTTCCTGGCCAAACAGCTTCAGCCTTCCGTCTTCCATGGCATCGACCGTATCGGCGACGACGCGCGCCGCGTTGAGGCCACCCGAACCCGATGCCGTATCGGTGGAGAAGACGGCAAATCGGTTTCGCCCGGCGGCCTTGGCCGCGTAGCAGGCGTCGTCGGCACAGGCCAGCGCGTCGGCCACCGTCGTGTCGGCGTCATCGACGAAAGCGATACCGATCGAGGCCGCCAGCTTGCGCGACGTGGCCGTCGATCCAAGTTCGGCATCGCGAACCGCGGCAAGTACCGCGTCGGCCAGCCGCCCGGCCTGCGCCGCATCGCAATTGGGCATCAGCAGCGCGAACTCGTCACCGCCGAGGCGCGCGGCATGCGCCGTCGCGGGAAGGCAGCCCAGAATGCCTTGGGCAACGCTTTTCAGTGCCAGGTCGCCGGCCGCGTGGCCGGCAAAATCATTGAGCGCCTTGAAGTAGTCGAGATCGACATAGAACACGGAGAGCGGCAGCCGCTGCGCGGCCGCGATATGATCGGCCAGCAGCCGGTCGAAAGCGGCACGGTTCAAGAGACCGGTGAGCGCGTCATGGCGGGCCGCATAGGCAAGCTCCTGCTCGCGCTGCTTGTCTTCGGTGATGTCGCGCACCGTGCCCAGGATCTGCCCCGCCAGCCGGCGGTCCGGGATTTGCGGGTCGGCGATGAAACGCAGCAGGGATTCTATGTGCCGGACCTCTCCGTCGCGCCGGACGATGCGGTATTGCACGGCGGTGACCTTGTCCGTTTCGAGCGGCACCAGATGCGCACGCGACGCGGCCTCCTTGTCGTCCGGATGCAGATAGCCGAACCAGTGGTCGCGCTCGACTTCGGCGGTGTCGGAGACAAGCCCGAAAATCTCCCTGGTGCGTTCGTCCCAATAGCTTTTGCCGGTGGCGAGGTCGTGGTGCCAGATGCCGGTGCCGCTGGCGGCGAGCGCCAGGCGGAAGCGCACATTGACCTGCTCGAGTTCGGCTTCGGCGGCCTTCTGCCTGGAGATGTCGGTCTGCACACCCATCAGCCTGAGCGGCTTTCCCATCGCGTCTCGCTCGACGACGCCGCCGCGATCGAGCACCCACACCCAGTGTCCCTGCTTGTGCTTCAGCCGCAATTCGGTCTCGATGGCATCGGTCAGGCCGGCAATGTGGCGGTCGCCGCTGGCCAGCGCCCGCTCGCGGTCGTCGGGATGGGTCAGTTGCAGCCAAAGGTCGCTGGTGTTGGCAAGTTCGCTCTCATCATAGCCCAGCATCCGCGCCCAGGTCGCGGAATAGAAGCAGTCGCCGGTTACAAGATCCCAGTCCCAGACGCCAAGATGGGCGCGTTCCAGGGCCTTGGCCCAGAAGGTTCCATTGCGACTTTTCTTGCCCTGACGCGCCATCGTCTGCTTCGCCTGCTCCACCGCGGCGCAATCTGCGGCAAAACCAGAGAAGAAACAGTTACCGCGCGGGCGGAGTTGTCGACGTCTGATTGGGAGCCCCTGTTCATCAAGGCCGTACCGAACTACTCCAGGCAGCCGTCAATTTCCCCAGGTCGACGACACGACATTGCCCGCCGTCACGCCGGACAGTCTTTCGCGCTTCTCGAGCCTCGGCTTTTCATAGGTCTTCTTCATTGCCATCGCCTTCTCCCGTGGCCATCCGATTTCCAGGGTCTAGCTGAGGCGGGGCAGCCATGCTTGGGCTCAGCGGAACGGGTTCCGGCCCAGGCGGCCCTGCCCGGCGCCGAACCCGCCTTTTCGATTGGCCGGCAGGAACCGGAGTTTTGTGTCTGGCGGATCGTCCTACTGCTGCCCAGGTCAGCGGCGCAAGCCGGTGACCCCTGGATCATCGGCGGCGCCGATGATCCCATGCACGACAACAACAAGGACCTCCCCATGACCAAGCAAGAAGACAACAAGGCCGTCGTCGTCAGATGGTTCACCCACTTCTGGGGTGAACGTTGCGATCTGTCCGTCGTCGACGAGATCGCGGCACCCGACATGCTGCTGAAATATTCGCTGCACGAGCCGCGCCGCGGCCGCGACGACATCAAGGCCTTCATGACCGACTTCCGCGCCGCCTTCCCGGACCTCAACTTCTGGGCCACCGCCGACCTGATTGCCGAGGGCGACTATGTCGTCGGCCAGTGGGAGGGCGGCGGCACGCATACCGGCCCAGCCTTCGGCGACTTCCTCGTCGGTTCGCTGCCGGCCGCCACCGGCCGCACCATGCGCTTCACCGGCACCACGGTGCTGAAGGTGGTTGACGGCAGGATCGTCGAGGAAATCGGCCTCGATGACGGCGTCGCCGCCCTCACCCAGCTCGGTCTGATCAAGACCGCCTGAGGCGATCAGGCAAAACGATCGTTCGGGCCAGGCGGCGTCAATGCCGCCTGGCCTCATTGCTTATTGGCTCGGCGCCATTGCGTGCTCGCATGACACTTTCGGATTCATGTCGGCGAACGTGCCTGTCGGGTTCCCTTTCCAGGCCCAGACATGCAGCTCGTAGAATTCACCCAGGCCATAGCGGTTGGGGGCGTTGTTGAAGTTGAACAGCTGGCCGTCCAACGATGCCGGTCCTTTCGAAGTGATGTACTCGACCGCCACCAGCTTCAGCGTGCCATCGGCCATCGGCTCGTACATCACAGCTTCGGGACGGGCGATGTCGATCTTGTCGTCCTTCAGATACTGGCCGTTGACATAGTGGATGCCCATGGCGCCGCCGGTGATGCCGCTGGCACAAGGAATAGGCGCATAGCCCTCTGATACCGCTGCCTTGACGTCGACAAACCGGCTGTTGACAGCCCGCACCTTGTCGGCCAGCGGGTTGGGGCCGGAGGCAGCTTCAGCCGGCTCCTGATGCGCCTGCGCGAGGGTGGTGCAGATTGCCAGCATGGTCCCCGCCATAAGAAGTCCGCTGCGAAAGTTTGATATCATCTTCATTCCATTCTTCTTGAAAAAGCACAGCTGGCCGGCCGCCGAAAATACGGAGGCCCGGCAGGCAAGCGCTGTGGCTGTTGTTGCTTGGAGATCCCGAAATTGATGTAACGGCTACCGAAAAGGATCATCCCTTCGGCAGATACGGGATCGTTCCGGCCAGATCGGTGTTGTCGATCATCTGGAAACGGCTGTCGCTGCCGTCCTGACGGGCCGAGACGAAGGGCGCGTAGGCAGGATCGGTGGTGAAGGCGCGCGCCGCCGCTTCCGACGGGAACGCCATCAGCGCGATCAGCGTGGTATCGAGCGGCTTGCCTTCAAGCGTTTTCACATTGCCGCTGCGCGACAGATATCTGCCGCCATGCTTGTGGACGAGATCGTGCACCGAGGCGGCGTAAGCCGGCACCCACTGCGGGTCGTTTATCTTGATGTCTGCGATAACGTAGGCGGTCATGGTGGTCTCCTGGTTGCGGTGCACAGGCGTATCCCGTGCAACCGGCCAAAAGGCTCGCATGGCAGGACCCTCGCCAACCAGTCCGCGATCTGTACCGGGGCAGTACAGTTTCCGTACTGGCCGCTTCATTCATGAAGGCCTAATATTCGGTCAGGTTTGAGGGAGAGGCACCAATCATGAGCCAGCACGGATACAAACAATTCTGCCCGCTATCGATGGCCGCTGAGGTGCTGTGCACCCGCTGGACCATGGTGCTGATGCGTGAACTGGTGGCCGGCTCGACCCGCTTCAATGATCTTCGCCGCGGCGTCCCCAAAATGTCGCCGACCCTTCTGTCGCAACGGCTGAAGGAACTTGAGATCGCCGGGATCGTCGAGCGCAAGGAAGTGCCGGGCGAAAAAGGCATCTTCGAATATCGGCTGACGGAAGCCGGCCGGGATTTGCGTCCTGTCGTCGAGGCAATGGGCTTCTGGGGGCAGAAATGGGTCGAGTCCCGGCTGTCGCTGAAGAACCTCGATCCGTCGTTGCTGATGTGGGACATGCGGCGCAATCTGAACCCGTCGCCGCTGCCCGAGGGACGTACGGTGATACAATTCCTGTATCAGGACCTGCCGGCATCCAAACGCTCGTGGTGGCTGATCGTCGAGAAGCACGGCGAGGTCGATCTGTGCTGGTACGATCCGGGTTTCGATGTCGATCTCTACGTCTCGACCGACCTGCACACCATGACGGCGATCTGGATGGGAGTGCTGACCGTCGAGAAGGCCGGCGCCAGGGTTGCCCTGACCGGCGACCAGGCCATCGGCAGGAAGATGCAGACCTGGCTCGGCCTCAGCCCGTTCGCGGTGGAGCCCAAACGCGCGGCTTAGGAGAAACGGTGCATGTTAGGCGCGCCTGCGGCCCCTGTCATTTGCAAGGTGATAGGGTTGCACGAGGACTTCGGCGGGAATTTTCCATTCCTTGTTCAGTTTGAAGACCATATCCAGGGTGAGTGCGCGCTTTTTGTTCAACACCTCGGTCGCCCGGGGTGATGATCCGATCACCTCGGCCAGCGCCTTCCGCGACAGGTTGAACAGTTCCATGTGCGAATGAATGGCTTCAACGGGATCCGGTGCTTCAATCGGGTAGTGCTTATCCTCATAAGCCTCGATCAGGGTTGCGAGAACGTCGAACCGGTCACCATCGAGAGAGCCGACCTCCGGCTCATTTTCGAAATATTTAGTGATTTCGGCGATCGCCCAATCGTAATCGGCTTCGGTTTTAATGGGTCGAATGTTTTCCATCACACCTTCTCCGGATCAATCTTGTCATACTCTTTGTGCGTGCCGACGAATTTGATCAGAACGCGGTGAAACTTGTAGGCGACGTGGACAATCAAACGATACTTGTTGCCGCTAATGTCGAAAATGATGCGATTGTCACCGACGAAATCAACTGTCGCTCCAAACGCATCCTTGACGTCAGCCGGGGTCTTCCAATCAGCATTCCCGACAGCCACATACCAAGCCGTCAAAGGAGCTTCGGCCTGATTGTGTTTTGCCCAAAAATCCTTCAGCGCCTTCTTGGCAATTATCTGCATGACCTGATATAGCAAATTCCCAAATTGGGAACAAGAGGATTTTCCCAAATTGGGAAAGGCAAGTGAGGTTCTCCAGGCACTTGTCAGGAAACGGGTGGCGGGCCGGCTTGTGGTGGCTTCAATGCGGTCATGTTCATCACCCTGGCCAAGAGTCTGAAGTCCGCGCCGCTGCAAATCACCGACGATCCGCGCTGGGCGCGCATCGTCGCGCGCGACAAATCCGCCGACGGCGCATTCTGGTATTCGGTGGCGACGACGGGCGTCTATTGCCGGCCTTCCTGTCCGTCTCGGCGCGCCAATCCGAAAAATGTGCAGTTGCACGACACGCTGGACCAGGCCAGGGCGACCGGTTTTCGCCCGTGCCGGCGCTGCGATCCACATGGCCCGTCGCTCGAGGCCGGCAACGCGGCGATGGTCGCCGCTGCCTGCCGCAGGATCGAGCAGAGCGGGGAAGAACCCTCGCTGGCTGAATTGGCGGATGCCGCCGGCCGCAGCGCCGGTTATTTCCACCGCATCTTCAAGGCCGTCACCGGGCTGACGCCGAAGGATTTTGCCGCCGCGCACCGTGCCGCCAGGGTCCGCCAGGGCCTGGAAGACGGCGCCAGCGTGACGACGGCGATTTACGATGCCGGTTTCAACTCAAGCGGACGTTTTTACGAGAAATCCACTGGCATGCTCGGCATGACGCCGACGCGCTATCGCGCCGGTGGCGCCGACGAAGAGATCCGCTTCGCCGTTGGCGAGACCTCGCTCGGCACCATCCTGGTCGCGTCCAGCCAGAAGGGCGTCGCCTCGATCCTGCTCGGAGACGATCCCGACGCGCTGGTGCGCGACCTGCAGGATCGTTTCCCCAGGGCACGGCTGATCGGTGGCGACCGCGACTACGAGGCGCTGGTCGCCCGCGTCGTCGGTTTCGTCGAGGCTCCGGCGCTCGGCCTCGACCTGCCGCTCGACGTCCGCGGCACGGCGTTCCAGCAGCGCGTCTGGCAGGCCTTGCGCGCCATCCCCGCCGGCCAAACGGTTTCCTATGCCGAGATCGCGCATCGCATAGGCGCACCTAAGGCGACCCGCGCCATCGCCGCCGCCTGCGCCGCCAACAATCTTGCCGTCGCCATTCCCTGCCACCGCGTCATCCGCAAGGACGGCGCACTTTCCGGCTACGCCTGGGGCGCGGAGCGCAAGCGCGCGCTGCTCGACCGCGAGGCAGCGTCCGACAATCCCAACCGGTCGGTGCGGGCCTGACGAGGACCGGCAATGCGCGCGATGGCAAGGTCTCCCACCACCGATGCGAACATCCAGACCCAAGCTGCCGGCAGCCGCCGCGCCCCTGACGCGAAATCATGGGTGATGACCGCCATCGGCCAGATGGTCGATGATGGCAAAGCCGAATGGAGCCGCACCGCAACCGGCGAGGTTGAGTTGCGCCTGTCATCAGGCGAAGTGTTCATGCTGGGCGAAATTTCCGTCACCCGTGTCGCATGACATCCTCAGGCGAAGTGCCAATGATCAAAATCGGCGCTCTACGGCGCCGTAGAGCACCTGCCTTGGAGATTCGAATTTGAAAGCAAGCATCGGAGTGAGCGCCAATCAGCACGTGGCTAGGGTTCAGGCACAGACAAAGGAGTGAAGGCAATGAACCTCGTACAAACCAATATTCCGGCGACAGCCACCAAGCTCGCCGCCCTCGATATCATAACCTACGCCATCGGCGAATCCCCGATCGGTAAAATCCTGGCGGCACGCAGCGCTATCGGCGTCTGCGCCATCCTGATCGGCTCGGACGCCGACACACTGGAGCGGGATCTTGGCCATCGCTTCCCGGGCAAGCTACTGGTCGAAGACGGGGCCACCTTGCGCGACGATCTCGCGGCAATCGCGCGCTTCATCGAAATGCCTGGCGTCGGCCTCGACCTGCCGCTCGACCTGCGCCGCGGCACGCCATTCCAGCAGCGCGTGTGGGAGGCGCTCCGAGGCATCCCGTGCGGCGCCACCATCACCTACGCCGCGCTGGCCCAGCGCCTCGGCCAGCCGGACGGCGCCCGTGCCGTGGCGACGGCCTGTGCGGCCAACGCGATTGCGCTGGGCATTCCCTGCCACCGTGTTGTCCGCGCCGACGGCACGCTGTCGGGCTACCGCTGGGGCGTCGAGCGCAAGCGCGCTCTGATCGACAAGGAGGCTACGATATGAATGCCCATGCCAGGGTTGCCGCATCGGCGGTTGAAGCTGCTCGGACGCGTGTCGCGGGTTACGACTGGCCCGCCCTTGCCGCCGAACTCGACGGTTTCGGCTGCGCGGTGATCGAGAAATTGCTCTCGCCCGAAGAATGCCGGGAGATCGCCGGCCTCTATCCCAAAGAAGAGCATTTCCGCAGCCACATCCATATGGCCAGGCACGGCTTCGGCAAGGGTGAGTACCGCTATTTCCGCTATCCCTTGCCCGACCTTCTGGGCGGCCTGCGCAGCGCGCTCTATCCCAGGTTGGCCGAGGTCGCCAATCGGTGGAACGAGCGGATGGGGCAGGCCATGCGTTATCCCGCGACGCATGCCGCGTTTCTCGATCAGTGTCATGCCGCCGGCCAGACGCGGCCGACGCCGCTGCTGCTGCAATATGTGCCTGGCGACTTCAACTGCCTGCACCAGGATCTCTATGGCGACCTCGCCTTTCCGCTGCAGGTGGCGATCCTGCTCTCCGAGCCGGGCCAGGATTTCACCGGCGGTGAGTTCGCGCTGACCGAGCAGCGGCCGCGCATGCAGAGCCGGGTCGAGGTGGTGCCGCTGCGCCAGGGCGACGCCGTTGTCTTTGCCGTCCACAACCGGCCGGTGCAGGGCACCAAAGGCAATTACCGCGTCAACCTGCGTCATGGCGTCAGCCGGCTGCGCTCAGGCATGCGCCACACGGTCGGGATTATTTTTCACGATGCGAAGTGAGCAGGGAGAAGATGGAGGTCCCCCTCACCCCGCCGGTGCATAGCGACTGACCACCATGCCACAGTCATAGGTCTTCGAGCCGAGCAGCCGCAGGTTTCTAAAACCGCCCTGATCAAAAATCCGGCGGCCCGCACCCAGCACCGCCGGGTTGATGAAAAGCTGAAACTCGTCGACCAGCCCGGCCGCAATCAGCGCCGACGCGAAACCGGCGCCGCCGAACACGGCCATGTCGCCGCCCTCGCCCGCTTTCAGCGCATTGACTTCGCGCGGCAGGTCGCCGCTGGCCACGCTCGTGCGCTCCCAGACCGGCTCCCCGGCCGATTGCTTGAGCTTATCACTGAGCACCACCTTGCGGGCGTCGACGATGCGTTGTGCAAAGGCGTAGAACGGATCGTGTGGAAACTTCTTGGCGGCATTGCTCCAATGGGTGAGATAGCCCTCCTGCGCCATCTTGCGGCTGAGCAGGATGGTATCGACGCCTGTGAAGACAGCGTTGAAGTCCTGCTTCAGCTCATCGTCCCAAGCGCTCTCGTCACCCCACTCCCAGAGCTGCCAGGAATGGTCCTCGGTGGCGCCGACAAAGCCGTCGACCGACATCTGCATCTGCAGGACCAGCTTTTTCACCGTCATTCTCCTCACGGCTATCGCAAAATAGTTTACATTTGGAACTGTTGACGCAAGGCCAAAACGATGTCAATAGTAAAGTGATTTAGAAATGGAACCATAGATGGCGACGCGCGAAAAATCCGACTGCCCGATCAACCTGTCGCTCGAACTCATCGGCGACCGCTGGACGCTGCTCATCATCCGCGACATGGTCTTCGCCGGGAAAAAGCACTTTCGCGAATTCCTGCAATCCGACGAAGGCATCTCCTCGCGCACGCTGGCCGAGCGACTGCAAACGCTTCAGGACGAAGGCATCCTCACCAGAAGCGACGACCCGACGCATGGCTTGAGAACGGTCTACCGGCTGACCGAAGCAGGCATCGACCTATTGCCGGTGCTGGCGACGCTCGGCGCCTGGGGCAGCAAGCACCGCAAGGCCGACGAGAGATTGGCCAAGATTACCGATCAGTTGGCGGCAGGCGGCGAAGCAGCGCTGGAAAAGATGAAAGCGGCGCTGCGAGCGGAGCATAGTGTCTAGGCGGTTGCGTTCAAGCCGAACCGGCATGGCTGTTGCCGCACCCAATCGCCCTTCGCTTGACAACGATCCATCTTTGTTCTTTATTTGTTCCAATCTATCAGCAACTGCGGATGTGCGGTCGATGGAAACGACAGCCACCATCCTGCATGCCGATCTCGACGCTTTCTACGCCTCTGTCGAGCAGTTGCTCGATCCGTCGCTGCGCGGCAAGCCGATCGCGGTGGGCGGCGGCGTCGTGCTCGCCGCTTCCTATGAGGCGCGCGCCTTCGGCGTGCGTGGCGGTATGCCAGGGCGCAAGGCGCGCGAACTCTGCCCGCATTTGATCTTCGTCGGCGGCAATTTCAGCCATTACCAGCGGCTGGGCGATGCGGCGATCAAGGTGCTCGACGATTTTACGCCTGTAGTCGAGCGCATTTCCATCGACGAGGCGTTTGCCGACGTCGCCGGCTGCACGCATCTGTTCGGCTCGCCGCAGGAGATCGCGACAACCATCCGCCGCCGCGTGCGGGCCGAACTCGGCCTGCCGATCTCGATCGGCGTGGCGCGCACCAAGCATCTGGCCAAGATCGCCTCGCAGGTCGCCAAACCCGACGGGCTGGTGGTCGTCGAACCCGGCACCGAACTCGCCTTCCTGCATGATCTGCCGGTCGGACTGATGTGGGGCGTCGGCCCGGCGACCAGGGCGCGACTGGCCGAGATCGGCGTCGAGACCATCGGTCAACTGGCCAGGACGCATCGCGGCGCGCTGACGCGCCTGCTCGGTCCCGCCGCCGGCGAAAAGCTCGCCGCCCTGTCCTGGAACCGCGACCCGCGAAAGCTGGAGACGAAGCGCCGCGCGCATTCGGCCGGCGCCCAATCGGCGCTTGGCCAGAAGCCGGCTGTGGCACGGGTCATCGTGCCGACACTGCTGCATCTGGCCGACCGCGTCGCCAGTCGGCTGCGCGCCAAGGCAAGGCCCGGCCGCACGGTGACGGTACGCGTGCGCTTTGCCGATCTCAGAGCCGTCACCCGCTCGATCACGCTTGACCAGCCGATCTCGGCAACCGCGATGCTGGCCGAGATCGCCGGCGATCTGGTGCGCGGCGTGCTTGCCGACAATCCACAGGAGAAAACGATCTCGCTGCTGGCGATCTCGGTCTCGCATCTTGAGGAAAGCTTCGAGTTGCAGCTCCACCTGCCGCTTGGCCTCGCCGACGAGAGGCGCCGGCCCGGCACGAAGAAGGGCCTAGCACGCTTCGACGCCGACCGCGCCATCGACAAGATCCGCGAGCGCTTCGGCAAACAGGCGGTCGGCTACGGCACCGTGGCACTGGAGGCGGCGCGCTCGGTTCCCGACGAATTCAGGGAGTTGGCGGAGAAGGAGCTGTGAAGCCGGGGGCTACTCCATCTCTTCGCCGTCCCAGTACCGCCTCACCGCTCCCATGTCGAAAATGCCGTCGCGCCGGCGCAAGGCGTCGACCGCCATCTTGTTGGAATCTGGATAGACGCAGACCTCGTTGGGATTTTTCTCGCCGATCATCAGGTAACGGCACGGCCCCGTGCCGCTGTTGAGGAAGGAATGCCCGACCGCCAGGCCGGCCGGAAAGCAGACATAGTCGCCGGCTTTCATTTCGTGGCGCTCCTCGCCAAGCAGCAGCGTCACCTCCCCTTCCAGGATCAGCGCATGCTCCTCTTCCAGCATGTGATAGTGCCGGGGCGCCAGGCGCATGCCGGGCGCCGGCGCTTCGATCAGCATGCCGACATGATAGTCGGAGCGTCCCAGCGCGGCATAAGTCAGGTGCCTGGACCGGCCGCCGAACCGCAGACCTTCGCCCTCGACCTTCCATTCGACAGCATCGCTGGCGATCGGCGGGATCGGCGCGGCTGGGGGTTTGGTGACACCGGCCGTCACATCCGACGGCAGCGGATCGCCGGCGGTAAGGCCGGTGTTCTCGCCGTCCCAGTAGCTTCGGTTTGCAGCGAGATCGAAGATCGCGCGGCGGCCCAGGGCGCGTACCAGCACCTTGTTGGAGGCGGTGTAGACGACCACTTCATTCGGGTTGCGCTCGCCGACGATGACATAGCGGCACAGTGCGTCGCTGGTATTGATCAGGCAATGCCCCGCCGCGGCACCGGCGGGAAAGCAGATGTAGTCGCCGGACTTCATGGCATAGGCCGCGTCGCCGACATACGCGGTAAGCGCCCCTTCGAGGATGAAGACATGCTCTTCCTCGAAAATATGGTAATGCGCCGGCGAGGACTGCTTGCCAGCCGGAAGCTCCTCGATTGCCACGCCGACACGGTGTTTTTCGCCAAGGGCAGCCAGCGACAAATGCCGGTAGCGCAGGCCGAAGCGTGGCACATCGGACCATTCCGTCCACGGCACCTCATCCGATGCGAATGGTAGCGGCGGTTTAGCTTCGTCCACCATTAGGGCCTCCTGGTCCTGTCGCCCTGCCCTCGTCGCGTGCTGCTAGAGGGTCCACGACAGAACAAAGCTGCCAGCTTCCGGCTAAACCGCCAAGCGGTGTTCGCTACGCTCCTGACAAAGCCGGACAGAAGCCACTCGCTTCAGCCTCGGATGGCCTTGCCCGCCTGCTGCAGCAATTCGAACGCCGCGAAGCGTTTGGCATGCCAGCCGGCCAGCGTAGCGTCGGGATGATAGACCTCGCCGAGTTCCGACATGCCGGCCATCGCCGCCGCCACATCCTTGTAGGCACCGGCGGCGACCGTGCCCAGCATCGCCGAGCCGAGCAGCACCGGTTCCGGCGAGGTCGAGGCCACCACCACCATGCCTGTGGTGTCCGCCAGCAGTTGGCGCACCAGCGGGCTTTGGCCGGCGCCGCCACTGACCACGATGGTGTCGACGGGAATGCCCTTGTCATGCTCGGCCCGCACGATCTGGCGCGCGCCGTAGCCCAGCCCGCAGACCCCGGCGACATAGAGCCCGACCAGGCTGTCGAGGCTGGTGTCGAGATCGAGCCCGGCAATCAGCGCGCGCGCGTCCGGGTCGGCGAAAGGCGCGCGGTTGCCGAGGAACTCCGGCACGACATGGATGCCGCCGACCAGGGCTGGCGTGGCCGCGGCTCCATTGCGGCTTTGCGCCTGCAGCGACAGCCAGGCGCTGAGGCTGAGCCCCTCGGCTTGCGCTTTGGCGGTCGCTTCGCCGGCTGCAGGGTGCATGCGCACCAGATGATCAATCGCAGCACCAGCTGCCGACTGGCCGCCCTCGTTCAGCCACAGGCCCGGCACCATGGCCGAGAAATACGGACCCCAGACACCGTCGACGAAGGCCGGCTCGGCGGTCGACGACATGGTGCAGGCCGAGGTGCCGAAAACATAGGCCATGCGCGACAGCACGCTGCCGAAATCGCCGCGCGCGCCGACCGTGCCGACGCCCCCGGCATGCGCGTCGATCAGTCCGGCCGCCACCGCGGTGCCGGGGTTGAGACCAAGGTCTGCTGCTGCCTGCGCGGTCAATCCGCCGCCGAGTGCGGCACCGGCCGGCACGATCTCGGTGCCGATGCGCGCGAATGCCTCGTCGGCCAGCGCGCCGAGGCCGATCTTGCGGAAATACGTCTCGTCCCAGCGGCTCTCATGCGCCAGATAGGTCCATTTGCAGGTCACCGTGCAGACCGAACGGGCAAGGCTGCCGGTCGCCCGCCAGGTGAGGAAATCGGCGAGGTCCATGAACTGCCAGGCGGCGTCGAAAGTGGCGGGCAGGTTTTCGGCCAGCCACAAGAGTTTCGGCGTTTCCATCTCCGGCGAGATGACGCCGCCGACGTAGTTCAGCACCGCCTCGCCACTGCGATTGATGCGGCGCGTCTGCTCGACCGCGCGATGATCCATCCAGACGATGATGTTGCGTTCCGGATTGGCGGACTTGCTTACCGGCAGCGGCACGCCGCCCTCGCCCAGCACCACCAGCGAACAGGTGGCGTCGAAGCCGATGCCGGCGATCGCCTCGGGCGCCACGCCCGATTGCGCGACCGCTTCACGCGTGGCCGCGCAAACCGCCCGCCAGATGTCGTTGCTCGACTGCTCGACAATGTCGCCGGCCTCGCGCCAGACCTCGATGTCCCGTTTGGCCGAGGCAAGCAGGTTTCCCATGTGGTCGAACACCCCGGCCCGCGCGCTGCCGGTGCCGACGTCGATGCCGAGGAAGTGGGACATTGGGGGAAACCTTCGGTTTAAGGCAGTAGGGGAGTAGGGCAGTAAGGGAATAGGAGATGGTGGCTTGGCTCGGGCCCGGGCATTGAACGGCAGAGCAATCATACTGCCCTACTGCCCTACTCCCCTACTCCCTTAAACCGAAGGTTTCCCCCAATGTCCC
>NZ_JAIUIC010000021.1:0-50989 GCF_020165455.1 Mesorhizobium sp. BR1-1-3 | reverse complement strand
TAGCTCGACGGAGTGGGGGTCGACCTTTCACCGAAGCGATGCTTCCGCCTGGCACTCAGGCGAGCGCCAACGACAGGTTTTTCCGGCGCTAGTTTAATAGACTGCCCAGCTGTGTTAGGCCGAAACATTCCCCGCTCGAGGACAGACATGGCCGGCACATCGCGAAAATATCCCATGCTGCGGCGTTCGCGCGCGATGTGGGGCTCACGGCGGGTCTGGCAGCCGCGCCTGGTGTTCTGGGCCGGCGCGCTTGGCATCGGTGTGATCAGCGTGCTGTTCGCGGTGCTGGCCGACAGGGCGCAGGAACTGTTTCAACTGATGACAGGAGATGCAGGCGGCTGGCGTTTCTATCTGCCGCTTGCCATTACGCCGTTGGGTTTCGTGCTGTGCGCCTGGCTCGCCCACACCTTCTTTCCCGGTTCGCAAGGCAGCGGCATTCCGCAGGCGATCGCCGCCCGCCATCTGCGTGACGACGAGGACCGCAGCCACATCCTGTCCCTCAAACTGGTAGCCGGCAAAATCATGCTCACCATCGTCGGCCTGTTCTGCGGCGCCTCGATCGGCCGCGAGGGTCCGACGGTGCAAGTCGGCGCGTCGCTGATGCTGCAGGCGGCACGCTGGGGCGGCATGGTGCAGGCCCGGGGTCTGATCCTGGCCGGGTCGGCCGCCGGGATTGCTGCCGCCTTCAACACGCCGCTGGCCGGCATCGTCTTCGCCATCGAGGAGATGGGCCGCACCTATGAGGCGCGAACCAACGGGCTGGTGCTGACGGCGGTGATCCTGGCCGGTCTCGCTTCGCTCGGCCTGCTCGGCAACTACACCTATTTCGGCGTCGCCAGGGACACCATCTCGTTTGCCGCCGAATGGCCGCTGGTGCTTGCCTGCGGCATCATCGGCGGCGGGTTCGGCGCGCTGTTCTCGCTGCTGGCGTTGAAGGCGACGCGGCGGATCCGGCGCTGGAACACTGGGCAGCCTTTGCGGCGCGCCCTGATCGTGGCCGCAATCTGCGGGCTTGCGGTGGCGGTGATCGGCATCGCCTCGGGCGGGCTGACCTTCGGCACCGGTTACGTGCAGGCGCGGGGCGCCGTCGAAGGCACGCCGCTGCCGTGGTTCTTCTTCGCCGAAAAGTTCCTGGCGGGATTGCTGTCGATGATCTCGGGCATTCCGGGCGGTATCTTCGCGCCCTCGCTGGCTGTCGGCGCCGGCATCGGCAGTTCGCTCGGCCTCCTCTTTGGCGCGAGCACTGGGGTGGCGGCACTGCTCGGCATGGCCGGCTATTTCGCCGGTGTGGTGCAAGCGCCGATGACGGCCTTCGTCATCATCCTGGAGATGACCGGCAATCACGACAATGTCATCGCGCTGATGCTGGCCTCGATGCTGGGCTACGGCACGGCGCGCATGATCTCGCACGAGCCGCTCTATCACGCGCTATCGCGTGTCTTCATCGCCGAGGCGATCCGGCGCCGCCGGGCGGAGGCCGGGCCGGGGCAAGTATGAAAGAAAAAAGGCCGGGCTTCGCGGCCCGGCCTTTCCCTCAAAAAAAGTAGCTTGCCTATTTACACTTGGCGATCGATGTCAGCGCCGCTGAAATGCCCTTCAGAGAGAAGACATAGGAGGTGGGATTGCCGCGGCCGGACTTCGCCGTCACCTTCATGTCGGTGCCGGTCTTCATGGCGGCGATCAGTACCGGCTCCTCGGCGGCATTCTCCACCCAGGCCGATTTGCCGCGGGTGAACATCGAAAACGTCTTCTTGTCGATGGTCACGGTGGCCTTGGAGCCTTCCTGGAAATTGTAGCCGGCAATGAATTGCGGCTCGTAGGACACTTGCTGGCCGGGCCGCTGGCTGACGAAGAAGAACATATCGCCATGGTCGAGCGTGGGCGGCTGCTTGTCGGTCGGCACGGTCAGGACATAGCAGACCTTGCCGCCCGATGCCTGGTAGCTGTAGGTGCCCCAGGCATTGTGCTGGCCGATCTTGGTCGCCGACTGCGCCAGTGCCGGCGCTGCCACGGCCACCAGGGCCAGACTCGAAACTATCGCAATCAATCCGCGCATCGCTTTTCCCGTATTCCAAATGGTGCGGAGGCAGGCCGGCTTGGCGTCCTGCCCGTCGCTTCATTTTGATTTAATCTGGGTTACCAAACGGTGAATTTCCGAAGAGAAAAGGACCCTCACCCCGAGGAAAACCGCCACCATACCCGCGCCGCCGCCCTGCGAGCGGGTGGCGCGACATCCCTTTGGCGACTTGGAGGCCACGAAAGCGGCAAGAGTTTGACTTTTTACGCTGTCGCCGAAAGCCGGCTTCAACGGCGTTCCGCGCGCGTGTTCAGCCCTTGTCGGCCATGGCGTCCCTGGCGGCCTGCCGGTGCGCAGTGGTGATGTGGGCACTGACGGCGGTGATCGCGGCGGTGAGCACGGCGATGTCGTCGGTGAAGCCAAGCCCGAAGACGAAGTCGGGGATGACATCCACCGGCAGCACGAAATAGCCGAGCGCGGCCAGCAGAATGCCCTTGGCGCGCAGCGGCGTGTTCTTGTCCATGGCGCAATAATAGGCGGCCACGACCTCTTCCATGAAGGGGATCTGCCGCGCGGCCTTCTTGGCTGTGCGCCAGAATTTCTCGCGCACTTCGCTCTCGTCTGACGGCTTGCCGCCAAAGCCGAAGAAATCAAAACCGGATTGTTGCGCCATCAGTCTCTCCTTGCGGGGCTCATGCGCATCCGGCGCCTGCCCCGCGGGGGAAAATGTGGTGAAACCCGACCCCCGCTACAAGATGCCGGTGCCGATTTGGGCCTGCCGAGGCGATACCAGGCCTCAGGCGCCGGCAAAACGGTTCATTTTCGTGGCCAGATCGATATCGAGCGCAGTGACGCCGCCGGCGTCGTGGGTGTTCAGCGTCACGTCGACGGTCTTGTAGACATTCGACCACTCGGGATGATGATCCATCGCCTCGGCGGCAAGCGCGACGCGGGTCATGAAGGCGAAAGCCTCGGAGAAATTCGCGAAGGTGAATGTGCGCTTGATGGAGGCGCCGTCTTCCGCCAGCGCCCAGCCGTCGAGGCCCGTCAATGCGGCTTCAGCGGCTTGCCTGCCCAGTTTCTCTCTCGCCATGTCCCTATCCTGTGCTATTCGAAAACGACCCTCACCATAGCGACGGATCGATGAGCGCGAAGCCTATAAATTCCATTCTCTTCGTCTGCCTCGGCAACATCTGCCGGTCGCCGCTGGCGGAAGGTGTCTTCCGCGCCGTTTGGGCCGAGCGCGGGCCGGCCCGGGATATCCTGCTCGATTCGGCGGGAACCAGTGACTGGGAGGCCGGCTCTGCCCCCGATCGACGCGCGATCGCGGTCGCCATGCGGCACGGCGTCGACATTTCCGGGCAGAGGGCGCGCAAGGTCACGCCGCAGGACCTCCACCGCTTCGACCTGATCCTCGGCATGGACCGGTCGAATGTCGCCGACCTGAAGGCGCTGGCGCCGGCGGCCGTGCAGGACCGCATCCATCTGTTCCTGGAGTTCGCGCAGGGAAAGGCACGCGACGTGCCGGATCCTTATCATGACGAGGCAGAAGCCTTCGCTTCCGCCTATCGCATGATCCGCGAGGCGTCGGAGGCGCTGGCGACAAGGCTGGAGGCGCGGGCGTCCGTGCCTGACAGCGGCCAGGCTTCCTCGACGATGTAGGGTCCGCCGCCGACCGAATCGCGCGACGACATCAAAACGAAACGGCCGATGCGGAACGGCAGCGTCGAGAAATTGCCGCGCGCCGACAGATATTGGGCAACGTCCAGCGGGGTCGAATTGCGCAAGCGCGCCAGCGTCACATGCGGCATGAATTTGCGCGGGTCGGCCGGGATGCCGAGCCGCTGGCAGATGCGGTCGATCTCACCTTGAAGGGCGGCCAGATCGGGCGAGGCGGAAGCGCCCGCCCACACCGCATGCGGCTTCTTCTGGCCGAAAGCGCCGACGCCGGTCAGCGCCAGCGAGAAAGAAGGGCGGTGGACGCGGTCGAGCGCGTTGGCGATCTCGTCGGCGACATGGCCGGGAACATCGCCGATGAAGCGCAGCGTCAGATGGTAGTTTTCGACGTCGATCCAGCGGGCTCCCGGCAAGCCGCCCCGCAGCAGGGACAGCGAAAGGGCAGCGTCACGCGGAATTTCGAGGGCGGTGAAAAGACGCGGCATGAAGAGCCTCCCTTCCTCGAATCGAACTGTCACCCATAGCGAATCATCGATAGTCAAACGGAGCAAGAGGTTTGTTGGCCACAGTCCCTGTTAAAAGCTCGCCGGGCGGAAACAGTTCCAACCCGCTAGGAATCGCCCGGCACCGCCGCGATCACCTTCTCGACCGTGGGCAGGATGCGTTCGACCATCTGGTCGACGCCTCGTGCGCTCGGATGCAGGCCGTCCTCGAGCTGCATGCCGGGCTGGCCGGCGACGCCATCGAGAAAGAACGGGTAGAGCGCGACGTCGTATTTCTTCGCCAGGTCCGGGAAAATGGCGTCGAAGGCGCTCTGGTAGTCGGGACCGAGATTGGGTGCGGCGCGCATGCCGGCCAGAAGCACGGCAATCTTGCGCTGCTTCAGCTTGCTCAGCATCTCGTCGAGGTTCTTTTTGGTGATGTCGGGCGAGACGCCGCGCAGCATGTCGTTGGCGCCGAGTTCGAGGATGACCAGCTGCGTGCCGTCCGGCACCGACCAGTCAAGCCGCGCCAGGCCGCCGCTCGTCGTGTCGCCGGAGACGCCGGCATTGGCGACGGTCACGTCGTGGCCTTTGGCGCCAAGCGCTGCCTGCAGCCTGTCGGTAAAGCCCTGGTCGGGTCCAAGGCCATAGCCCGCCATCAGGCTGTCACCGAAGCCGACGATCTTGAACGGCTCGGCACGCGCCGACGACATGACGCCGCAAATGGCGAGGAAAACCACGAAGCCTGCGGCAATACTGCGTTTGAAAGACATGCGGCAGGCCCCATATGAGCTAGGAATTCTTCAGTCGACGGCTTCCGGCAAGCAGAGCCTTCATTCCCAGATATAGGACGATTTCATTTTGAGAGAAGCCGTCATCGCGCTGAAAGATGTGTCCCTGACCCTTGGCGAGGGCGCTTCATCGGTCCATGTGCTGAAGGGGGTGAGCCTCGATGTGGCGACCGGCGAGGCGACCGGCATCGTCGGACCTTCGGGTTCCGGCAAGTCGACCTTGCTGATGGTCCTGGCAGGCCTGGAAAGGGTCGATTCGGGTACGGTCCGAATCGCCGGCGAGCTGCTCAACGGCAAAAGCGAGGACCAGATTGCATCGTTTCGTGGCCGAAACATTGGCATCGTGTTCCAGTCCTTCCATCTCATTCCCAACATGACGGCGCTCGAAAATGTCGCGGTGCCGCTGGAACTGGCGGGCCATGCCGATCCGTTCGCGGTGGCGGCGCGCGAGCTGGCGGCGGTTGGCCTCAGCGACCGCGTCACCCACTATCCCGGCGAATTGTCGGGCGGCGAGCAGCAGCGCGTGGCGATCGCCCGCGCATTGGCGCCGTCGCCGCGCATCCTGATCGCGGACGAGCCGACCGGCAATCTGGACCAGGCGACCGGGCGGCAGGTCGCCGACCTCTTGTTTGCGAAGGCGGCCGAGCGCGGCATGACGCTGGTGCTGGTCACGCATGATCCGGCGCTCGCGGCACGCTGTTCGCGCCAGGTTTCGATGCGCTCGGGCCGGATCGAGGCACCGGCGCCGGTCAAGGTGACGGCCTGATGCCGCTGTCCCGGACGTTGAGGCTCGCTGTCCGCTTCTCGCTGCGCGAGATGCGCGGCGGCCTGTCCGGTTTCCTGATCTTCCTCGCCTGCATCGCGCTCGGCGTCGCGGCCATCGGCGGCGTCAACTCGGTGGCGCGTTCGATCACCGCCGGTGTCGCCAATCAGGGCCAGACGCTGCTTGGCGGCGATCTTCGCTTCCAGATCAACCAGCGTGACGCCAGCCAGGCGGAGCGCAGCTTCCTTGACGGGCTCGGCACGGTTTCGCGGACCGCCAGCATGCGTTCGATGGCGCGTCTGGCCGACGGATCCGACCAGGCGCTGGTCGAGGCCAAGGCGGTCGACCATGTCTATCCGCTCTATGGCACGCTGGAGACCGAGCCGGCGCTGTCGAAACAGGAACTGTTCGGCGAAGAGTTCGGCGTCTTCGGTGCGGCAGCGCCCGATCTGCTGTTCGAGCGGTTGCACGTCAAGCTTGGCGACCGGCTGAAGCTCGGCACCGCCACTTTCGAACTGCGCGCCAAGCTGGTCGCCGAACCGGACGCCGTGTCCGACGGTTTCGGCTTCGCGCCGAGGCTGATGATCTCGACCGAAGGGTTGGCGGCCACTGGACTGATCCAGCCGGGCAGCCTGGTCGAGAATGCCTACAAAATCCGGCTGCCGGCGGACGCCGACGAGACGAGGCTCAAGGCCATCCAGGATCAGGCCGCCACGGATTTTCCGGAAGCCGGCTGGTCGATCCGCACGCGCAGCAACGCGGCGCCCGCGCTGTCGTCCAACATCGAACGCTTCTCGCAGTTCCTGACCCTGGTCGGGCTGACGGCGCTGGTGGTCGGCGGCGTCGGCGTCGCCAATGCGGTGCGCGCCTATCTCGACGGCAAGCGCGGCGTCATCGCCACCTTCAAGAGCCTGGGCGCTTCGGGCGGCTTCGTCTTTGCCGTCTATCTCGTGCAGATCCTGATCATAGCCGGATTGGGTATCGTGCTGGGCCTTGTGCTCGGCGCACTAATGCCCTTCGCGGCGAGCGCGGCCTTGCAATCCGTCATTCCGGTGCCGGCCGAAGGCGGCTTCTATCCCGGCGCGCTCGGCATGGCGGCGCTGTTCGGTCTGCTGGTGACGTTGGCTTTCGCGCTGCTGCCGCTCGGCCGCGCCCGCGACGTGCCGGCAACCGCGCTGTTTCGCGAAATGGGGCTGGAAGGCCGCGGCTTGCCGCGCCCCGCCTATGTCGCGGCGGCCATAGGCATCGCGCTGCTGCTTGCGGCGCTGGCCATTCTATTCTCGGGCGACCAGCGCATCGCCTCGATCTTTGTCGGCGCTACCGTCTTCGCCTTCCTGGTGCTGCGCGCGGTCGGCGCACTGGTGCAATGGACGGCCAGGAAAAGCCCGCGCGTGCGCTTCGTGGCGCTCAGGCTCGCCATCGGCAACATCCATCGGCCAGGCGCCCTGACGCCATCGGTGGTGCTGTCCCTTGGGCTCGGGCTGACGCTATTGGTGACGCTGGCGCTGATCGACGGCAATCTCAGGCGACAGATCTCGGGCAGCCTGCCGGAACGGGCGCCGAACTTCTTCTTCGTCGACATCCAGAGCGCCGATGTCGCGTCCTTCTCGGCGCTGATCGGCAAGGAGGCGCCGCAGGGCGTGCTGGCCAAGGTGCCGATGCTGCGCGGCCGGGTGATGGCGCTGAACGGTGTCGATGTCGACAAGGTGAAGGTGCCGGCGGAAGGCGCCTGGGTGCTGAGGGGGGATCGCGGCCTGACCTATGACACCAGGCAGCCGGAGAACGCGACGCTGACCGAGGGCAGTTGGTGGCCCGAAAATTACAGCGGCGAACCGCTGGTTTCGTTTTCGGCCCAAGAAGGCAAGGAGATCGGGCTGAAGCTCGGCGACACCATCACCGTCAATGTGCTGGGCCGCAACGTCACGGCCAGGATCGCCAGTTTCCGCCAAGTCGAATGGGAGACGATGGGTATCAATTTCGTCATGGTCTTCTCGCCCAACACATTCGCGGGCGCCCCGCATGGCTGGATGGCGACGCTGACCGAAAAGAGTGCATCGACGGCCGACGACGCCCGCATCCTCAACGCCGTCACCCGCGCCTTCCCGGCGGTGACGACGGTGCGGGTCAAGGACGCGCTCGACGTCGTCAACCGGCTGGTCGGGCAGCTCGGCACGGCGATCCGGGCGGCCGCTGGCGTGGCGCTGATCGCTTCGGTGCTGGTGCTGGCCGGCGCGCTTGCAGCCGGCAACCGGGCGCGCATCCATGATGCGGTGGTGTTGAAGACGCTGGGCGCGACACGCACGACGCTGATATCGGCCTTCTCGCTCGAATATATGCTGATCGGGCTGGCCACCGCCATTTTCGCGCTGGCGGCGGGCAGCGCAGCCGCCTGGTTCGTCGTCGCGCGCATCATGACTTTGCCGTCGCATTTCATGCCGGAGGTGGCGGTGGCAACCATTCTGTTTTCGCTGGTGATCACGGTCGGCATTGGTCTCGCCGGCACCTGGCGGGTGCTCGGCCACAAGGCAGCACCGGTGCTGCGCAACCTGTGACGACAGGCCCGGAACGGGCACCCTGGATTAAATCTTGGTAAGAAAGCCGTCCGAAAAGCCGAGGAATCGGCGCTTCGCCCTCTCACGAACCGTTACATCCGGTTACGGTCTTGTTCTTGACGCGAATAACCATCATATTTCGCCACAGGCATGCTGGAGCCCTGCCAGCGGCGCCTGGGTCCGGAAGGACCTGACACCGGACGGGGCAGAAGCAATAGAGGACTACAATGGCTGATCCCATTCGCAACTACCAGACGCGCGCCGTGCCCGGCGTCGGCGTCGGTGCCGACATCGATCAGGGCCTGCGCGCCTACATGATCAAGGTTTACAATCTGATGGGGCTTGGCCTCCTCATCACCGGTCTTGCCGCTGTCGGCACGATCATGCTGGCCACCACCACCGATCCGGCTTCGGCTGTCGCGACGCTGCCGAGCGGCGAGATGCTGACGTCCTTCGGCTACGCGATCTTCGGCTCGCCGCTGCGCTGGGTGGTGATGCTGGCGCCGCTGGCCGCCGTGCTGTTCCTGTCGTTCCGCGTCCAGTCGATGAGCGTTTCGGCGGCGCAGACGACGTTCTGGGTCTATGCCGGTCTCGTCGGCCTGTCGCTGTCTTCGATCTTCCTGGTCTACACCACGGCCAGCATTTCACAGACCTTCTTCGCCACGGCCGCCGCCTTCGGTGCGCTGTCGCTGTTCGGCTACACCACCAAGCGCGACCTGACGGCAATGGGCTCGTTCCTGATCATGGGCGTGTTCGGCATCATCATCGCGTCGGTGATCAACATCTTCCTGCAGTCGTCGGCGCTGTCGTTTGCCGTGTCGGCGATCGGCGTGCTGGTCTTCGCGGGCCTCACCGCCTATGACACGCAGAAGATCAAGGAGATGTATTTCGAGGGCGACAGTTCGGACGTTGCCGGCCGCAAGGCGATCATGGGCGCGCTGACGCTCTATCTCGACTTCATCAACCTGTTCATGTTCCTGCTGCAGTTCATGGGCGATCGTCGCTAGTTCAGCATGCTGGACCATCGAGTTCCAAAAGGGCGGCCCAACGGCCGCCCTTTTCTTTTGTGCCGGGCTTTGCTGTTATCGCGAGCAGAGAAATGGCACGCATAAATTATGAGCACTATTACGATTCGCCCGGCGACAGCGGCCGACCTCGACAGCATCACCGGCATCTACGCCGACGCGGTCGCCCAAGGCACGGCGAGCTATGAGTTGGAGCCGCCGAGCCGCGCGGAGATGGGTGTTCGATTCGACAGCCTGATGGCCGGCGGCTTTCCCTACCTTGTGGCGGAGAAGGACGGCGCGGTTCTCGGCTACGCCTATGCCGGTGCCTTCCGGCCACGCCCGGCCTATCGCTTCATTGTCGAGGACTCGGTCTATGTCGCGCCCGAGGCCAAGGGCCAGGGCGTCGGGCTCAAGCTGATGCAAAGCCTGATCGAGGCGGTGACGACGGCGGGCTTTCGCCAGATCATCGCGGTGATCGGCGATGGCCGTCCCGACAGCGCCTCGGTGCGGCTGCACGAAAAGCTCGGCTTTCGCCATTCGGGCCGCCTGGAAGGCTCCGGCTACAAGCACGGCCGCTGGCTGGACACGGTGTTCATGCAGCTGTCCATGAATGGCGGTGCCTCGACGCCGCCCGATCCGAGTTCGCTGCCAGAGCGGAAGTTTCGCCTTAGAGCGGACTGAAGAAGGAACTGACGAATTGCGGAATTGAAGAACTGAAGAATAAAAAGAAGCGGCGGCAACAGATGACGCCGAGGCCTTTTCTCAACTCATCAATTCTCCATTTCTTCAATTCCCCTGCTCTAATTCCCTGCTCAGGCTTCGACCAGCTTCAACTTGCTGTCGAACACACCGAGCACGCGGCCGAGTTCCTGGCCGCGTTTCAAGATGCGGCCGCCGGCGGCGATGACGGCAAAGGCGCCCTGCTTGCGGGCCAGTTTCGGATCCTTGACGATCTGGAACAGCGGCACTTCGCTGGTGCGGCGGAAGACGGAAAAGACAGCGCGGTCGGCGAGATGATCGATGGCGTAGTCGCGCCATTCATTGGCGGCGACCATGCGTCCGTAGAGCCTGAGGATCTGGTCCAGCTCGCGTCGATCGAACCGCACCGGCTGATCGAGACGTTCGCGTCGCGCCTCGTGCAGCGGGATTATTGCGGATGCGTCCCCATCCCCCGTCCCGCCACTGTCATCGGTCATGCCTCGATCCTTCAAAATGAATCTTTGCCAACCAAAGTTGGCGTGTTCGCGACTGAATTGCAAGGCCCGGCGAACCGAGCCCCGCGCCGCGCCGTTTCCGTCACGTCCAGTCACTTTTATGAAACGCCGTGTTGGAATTGGTGATGTTCCGCCACATTTCTGCCTTTTTTTATCCGCGCTCATGCCCCAATGTCCGACGAATTTACCGGCGTTGCCTGAGACGGTTCGGTCCGGCACCGGCTCGTAAACCCCAAGCCCCCCGCCCACGGGTCTGCGTCGGATCGAACCAACCTCGGCTCTTCTTCGGAAGAACCGGGAGCGACGATCCCAAAACCTAAATGACCGGCGTCAGAAGCAAGCTGACGTCGGTTTTTTATTGGCTGGTGATAGGTGAGCCTTCGCGCTACCGCGGCAGGGGTTTGAGCGCTCTCAAGGCTTGTGGATGAATGCGGCGCCGAGAATGGGACCGGGCATGCCGTCCTTGCCGACCGACTGCAGCAGCACGGCGCAGCCGTCCTTTTTGGCAATCTCGCTCATCGGCAGTTCGTAGCGCTGTGCCTTGCCATGCCACATGCCGGCGGTCTGGATGCCGGTGACGGCGTTCCAGTAGGTCATCTTGCGGCCGGTATTTTCGCCCTCGCCGACTTTGACCGTCTGCGGCGGGTCGAAATAGACGATGACGACATGGGCGTCGCTGGGGCCGTTGCCGGCATCGCCGGCGTCGATCATCACGCGATCGCTGGTGCGGCTGACCTTGACGGCGACGCGCATGCCTTCGCCGCTCTTGGCCATGCGGGCGAGCGCACCATCGACCTCGCCGCGGTTGGCGCCGTTGACATGGACGCGGCCATTGATGACGGCCTGCGGCGTATAGACGGAGCGGCTGCCGAAGGCGCGCATATAGTCGTATTGCCGCTCGGTGTTCTCCTTGCGGCCGAGCGTGTCCTGCCAGCCGAGATAGTCCCAGTAGTCGACGTGATAGGCGAGCGCGACGATGTCTTCCTTGGCGGCAAGTTCGGAGAACAGAGTATCGGCCGGCGGGCAGGAACTGCAGCCCTGGCTGGTGAACAGCTCGACCACGCCCAATGGCTTTTCGATCTGGACCCGGTCGGTCTGGGCGCGATCGGATTCGCCGGCATGCCCGGCGCCGGCAGACGCCGAGAAGGCCAGCGCAAGAGCTGCCAGCCACAATGATTTTCGCGAGGCCATGGCCATTCCGATTCCCGCCGGTGATGCCGGCTTTATCTTGATTGCTGAAATATGTGGCAGAACCGGAAGTCAACGGGAAGTCACGTTGCGGTGAAATTTTGCCGTTGCAGCCGACCGCAACCGCGCAATAGCAAGGATCTGCGCTTCAGGATAGAAACCGATTCGGGCGGCAATCGCGATGTGGCAAACGTTTTTTGCGCCGGTCGACCTCTATTGCGAGCGGACCGGCCCGGAATTCTGGTCCGAACCGGTCAACGCCCTGACCAACTTCGCCTTCATCGCCGCCGGCCTGTGGGGCGTGCGCGAGGTGCGAAGGCTGGGCACCGGCGCCTTCGCCGAGGTGCTGGCCTGGTGGGTGGTGGCGATCGGCATCGGCTCGACGATCTTCCATACTTTTGCCACCAAGGGCACGGTCTGGGCCGACGTGCTGCCGATCGCCGGCTTCACGCTGGCCTACACGCTGTTCAATCTGCGTCGCTTCCTCGGCATGCGATGGGGCAAAGCCATCGCCATCTTCATCGCCTTCTATGTGATTGCCGGGGCGATAACCGTTGCCGTGCCGGACTGGTTGCGCCAGGCGTCGAACGGCACGACGGGCTATCTGCCGCCGTTCCTGGCGCTCGCCTTCTTCGGCGCGCTGGTGGCCGCCAGCGGCAATCGCGCCGGCTGGTACAATCTGGCCGGGTCGGCGATCTTCGTGGTGTCCGTCGTCTGCCGGATGATCGACCCGCTGGTCTGCGGCGGCTTCCCGCTCGGCACGCACTTCCTCTGGCACATCCTCAACGGGCTGATGCTGGGTGTGTTGTTGGCCGCCGCGGCGCGGTTTGGGGCGCCGAAAGTAAGGGAATAGGGGAATAGGGGAATAGGGGAATAGGGGAATAGGGGAATAGGTATTCCCTTCCCTACTTCCCTACTTCCCTACTCCCTTACTAAGCTGCCAGATCGCGCAGCACGTATTGCAGGATGCCGCCGTTCTTGAAGTAGTCGAGCTCATCCAGCGTATCGATGCGGCAGATGATCGGCACGTTCTTCACCGTGCCGTCGCCATAGGTGATTTTGGCGATCATCGTCTGGCGCGGCTTGATGGTGCTCAGCCCGTCGATCTCGACCAGCTCGTCTCCCTTGAGGTTGAGCGATGCCCATGAGGTGCCTTCCTCGAAGACGAAGGGGATGACGCCCATGCCGACCAGGTTCGAGCGATGGATGCGCTCGAAAGACTGGGCGATGACCGCGCGGACACCGAGCAGATTGGTTCCCTTGGCCGCCCAGTCGCGCGACGAGCCGTTGCCGTATTCGACGCCGGCGAAGACGACCAGCGGCACGCCTTCCCTTTTGTACTCCATCGCCGCGTCGTAGATCGATTCCTCTTCCTTCGACGGGTAGTGAATGGTGTAGCCGCCCTCGCGGCCGTTCTCGCCCAGCATGTGGTTGCGGATGCGGATGTTGGCGAAGGTGCCGCGCATCATCACCTCGTGATTGCCGCGCCGTGTGCCGTACTGGTTGAAGTCGGCGACACCGACGCCGTGGTCGGTGAGATATTTTCCGGCCGGCGACGCTGCCTTGATCGATCCGGCCGGCGAGATGTGATCGGTGGTGATCTTGTCGCCGAACAGGCCGAGCACGCGGGCGCCCTTGATGTCGCCGATCTTGCCGAAACCTGATGTCATGCCGGCGAAATAGGGCGGGTTCTGCACATAGGTCGAGTTGTCGTCCCAGGCATAGGTCTGGCCTTCCGGCGCCTTGACGTTCTGCCAGTACTCGTCGCCCTTGAAGACGTCGGCATATTTGCGGGCGAACAGCTCGCGGGTGACGTTCTTCTCGATGAACTCCTGGATTTCGGCCGAGCTCGGCCAGATGTCCTTGAGGTAGACCGGCTCGCCGTTCTTGTCCTCGCCGAGCGGCTCTGTCGTGAGGTCCTTGGTGACAGTTCCGGCCAGCGCGTGCGCGACGACCAGCGGCGGCGAGGCCAGATAGTTGGCCTGCACGTCAGGCGAGACACGGCCTTCGAAGTTGCGATTGCCTGACAGGACCGCGGCGGCGATCAGGCCCTTGTCGTTGATGGTTTTGGAGATCGGCGCCGGCAGCGGGCCGGAATTGCCGATACAGGTGGTGCAGCCGAAGCCGACCAGGTTGAAGCCGATCTGGTCGAGCTCCTTCTGCAGGCCGGATTTCTCCAGATATTCGGCGACCACCTGGCTGCCGGGAGCCAGCGAGGTCTTCACCCACGGCTTCTGCTTCAAACCGAGCCGGTTGGCATTGCGGGCCAAAAGACCGGCGCCGATCAGCACGCTCGGGTTCGAGGTGTTGGTGCAGGAGGTGATGGCGGCAATGACGACATCGCCGTGACCGAGATCATGGTCGGTGCCTTCGACGGCATAGCGCTTGGAGATTTCGGCCGCCTTCTTGTATTCGGTCTCCATCGCCTTGGCGAAGCCTTCCGGAATGCCTTCCAGGGCGACGCGGCCTTCAGGCCGCTTGGGGCCGGCCATCGACGGCACGACGGAACCAAGTTCGAGCTCGAGCAGATCAGTGAAGACAGGGTCGGCCGAGCCGGTTTCACGCCACAGGCCCTGCGCCTTGGCGTAGGCCTCGACCAGCGCGATGCGGTCCTCGCTGCGGCCGGACATTGTGAGATAGCGGATGGTTTCCGAGTCGACTGGGAAGAAACCGCAGGTGGCGCCATATTCGGGGGCCATGTTGCCGATGGTGGCGCGGTCGGCCAGCGTCATGTTGGAGAGGCCCGGGCCGAAGAACTCGACGAACTTGCCGACGACCCCCTTCTTGCGCAGCATCTGGGTGACGGTGAGCACGAGGTCGGTGGCGGTGACGCCCTCTTTCAGCTTGCCGGTGAGACGGAAGCCGATGACTTCCGGCAGCAGCATGGAGACCGGCTGGCCGAGCATGGCCGCCTCGGCCTCGATGCCGCCGACGCCCCAGCCGAGCACGCCCAGGCCGTTGATCATGGTGGTGTGCGAATCGGTGCCGACGCAGGTGTCGGGATAGGCTGTGGTTTCGCCGTCCTCGGTGTTGGTCCACACCACCTGGCCGAGATATTCGAGGTTGACCTGATGGCAGATGCCGGTGCCGGGCGGCACGACGCGGAAGTTGCGGAACGCCTGCTGGCCCCATTTCAGGAATTTGTAGCGCTCTTCGTTGCGCTCATATTCCAGCTCGACATTGCGGGCGAAGGCCATCGGCGTGCCGAATTCGTCGACGATGACGGAATGGTCGATGACGAGGTCGACCGGCACCAGCGGGTTGATCTTCTGCGGATCGCCCCCGAGCGAAGCCATGGCGTCGCGCATTGCGGCAAGGTCGACCACGGCCGGGACGCCGGTGAAATCCTGCATCAGCACGCGGGCCGGGCGATAGGCGATCTCGACGCCGGCGGTGCCCTTATCGGTCAGCCAGCCGGCCACCGCCTGGATCGATTCCTTGGTGACGGAGCGGCCGTCTTCGTTGCGCAGCAGGTTTTCCAGCAGCACCTTCATCGAATAGGGCAGTTGCGAGATGCCGGTAAGGCCGTTCTTTTCGGCCTCGATGAGATCGAAATAGGCATATTCAGCGCCGCCTGCGGTCAGCGTGCGGCGGCAATTGAAACTGTCGAGAGATTTTGACACGTGCGATCCTTGTCTGTTCAGCCTGAAAGGGAACGGACGCCGATGGCATGCAATCACGCGCAAAGGTGCGGGTACGGCCATTTCCGCTGTCCGTTCCCAAGCAACCCGAGCCGTTCAAGGCGGCGCGTGCGCTGGTTCGGCGCTAATTCTGTTCCCGTGCCGACCGCTGGCACGGATGCACCGCATATAGAGAATTTTCTGGAATAGTTCTAGACAGTTGGAAAGCAATTTTGTGCGATGCGGCAGCGGCCGCGACACATGGTTTCAGGGCAGGCGAGGAATGCGGCTGATCGCCGAAAATCTGGGCGGCGAGCGAGGCGGCGACGCGGTGTTTTCCGGCATCGGCTTTGCCTTGGAGCAGTGTCAGGCGCTTATCGTCACCGGGCCGAACGGATCGGGCAAGTCGACCTTGCTGCGGATCATCGCCGGGCTGCTGCCGGCGGCGGAAGGCAGCGTGAGGATTGAGGGCGTCATGAAGGTTGAAGACGGGGGCGAAGCGTTTCCGTCTGTCGCCTCGGCCTGTCACTATCTCGGCCACCAGAACGCAATGAAGCCGGCGCTCAGCGTGGCGGAGAATTTGCGCTTTTGGCGAGACTTCAATGGCGACGGACAGCTCGGCGTCGAAGAGGCGCTGGAAACGGTCGGGCTCGGCGGCATCGGCCACCTGCCGTTCGGCTATCTATCGACCGGGCAGCGGCGCCGCGCGGCGATCGCGAAACTGCTGGTCAGCCACCGGCCATTGTGGCTGCTGGACGAGCCGACGGCTGGGTTGGACAAGGCTTCGGAGGGCCGGTTCGCGGGGTTGATGGCGAGGCATTGCGCGGATGGCGGGATGATTGTCGCGGCGACGCATCTGCCGCTCGGGATCGAGGGGATGGAGTTGAGGATGGGGGAAGCCGGTTGATGGTGTCTGGGCGAAAGCATCTCAAACCATGCTAGCGCTCTTCCTGCGCGACATCCGCCTCAATATCCGTGCCGGCGGCGGAGCGCTGACCGGGGTCATCTTCTTCCTCGCCGTCATCGTCACCATCCCGTTCGGGGTCGGGCCGGACCTGAAGCTGCTGGCCCGCATCGGACCGGCCATCCTGTGGATCGGCGCGCTGTTGTCCTGCCTGCTCGGGCTCGACCGGTTGTTCCAGGCCGATCGCGAGGACGGTTCGCTCGATCTCCTGGTGCTCGGCAACGATCGCCACATGCTGGCCTTGACGGTGCTGGTGAAATGCCTGGCGCATTGGGCGGGCAGCGTGCTGCCGCTGGTCATTGCGGCTCCCTTGCTCGGCCTGTTCATGAACATGGAGCCGCTCGGCATCGGCGCCACGGCGCTGACGCTGCTGGTCGGCACGCCGGCCATCACGTTCATCGGCGCCGCCGGTGCGGCGGTGGCGGTGGCGCTGCCGCGTGGCGGGCTGCTGATCTCGGTGCTGGTGCTGCCACTGACCATCCCGGTGCTGATCTTCGGCGTTTCGGCAAGCTATGGGGCGACCGCCAATCCCGACCCGTTTCTGCAGCCCTTCCTCATTCTTGCCGCGCTGACCCTGTTTCTTGGCGTGCTGGGTCCGGTCTCGGCGGCGCTGGCGCTGCGCCATGGCACGGATTGACGCAGCGTATGACTGTGGCTCGGCGACCGATTGCGAAGCCGACGGAGCGAGGCTAAGGAAAAGCATGTCTAGACTGGGCGACATGATCGGCTTGGAAGGCCCCACTTCAGCGGGGCCTGCCGCATGAGTGCGCATGCACTCTACGTGACCGCCGCCTATGGCATCACTGCCGTGGTGCTGGCCGGATTGATCGGCTGGATCCTGCTCGACCAGCGGGCGCGCAAGCGTGAGCTTGTCGAACTGGAGGCGTCCGGCGTGAGGCGTCGCTCCGACAAGGTCGCCAAGCCATGAGCACCGAAACGGAAACGCCGCCGCCCAGTCGTCGCCTGTTCGTGCTTCTGCCGCTGCTGATCTTCCTCGGCCTGGCCGGACTGTTCCTGTCGCAACTGCTGTCGGGGCGCGATGCTTCGGAAGTGCCGTCGGCCTTGATCGGTCTGCCTGCGCCGCAAACCAGCCTGCCGGCGCTGGAGGGCTCAAACCTGCCGGGGCTCGATTCGAAAACCTTCGCCGGCAAGGTCACATTGGTCAACGTCTTCGCGTCGTGGTGCGCGCCATGCCGCGAAGAGCACCCGGTGCTTCTGGCGTTGTCGCAGGATAAGCGTTTCACCATGGCAGCGCTGAACTACAAGGACCGGCCCGAAAACGCACGCCGGTTCCTCGGCGATCTCGGCAATCCGTTCCAGGCGATAGGGGTCGACGAAGCGGGCCGCGCGGCGATCGACTGGGGCGTCTACGGCGTGCCGGAAACTTTCGTCATCGGCAAGGACGGCAAGATCGCCTACAAACATGTCGGCCCGCTGACGCCCGAGACGGTGCAGGCGTTGCTGTTGCCGCAGATCGACAAGGCACTGGCAGCGCATTGATATTCCGGTGATTCCGGCCTGCAAACAGCGGCTTCCTGCGCGTCCGGTGCTCGTGTACCAAAAGTACGCTCCGCTCCGGTTCTCGGAAACCACCGTTTTCGACTCGGCCTGATCTGAATCTCAACGCACCTTGGCGGCGCGTCTTATCGGGCTTGAGATCAGCCGTAGATCTGCTTGTGGATCTGGTAGAGCATTTCCGAGCGGTCGGCGCGCATGTCGGCCAGATCGCGGCTGGAAAAGCTGTCGATTTCGGCGACAAGGCGGTTGTAGTGCTTGCGCTTGGCAATGCTGTTGCGAGCGCGGGTCATGAGACTGTCGAGGATCATAGCAAGGTTCCTTTTTGGCGCCGCATTTCGGCGGCGGTTTCTTCCTCCCTTGATCGATACGAAGCATGACATAGTAATGGTGCATTGCAAAAAGAAGATGTTGCAATGCACCATTGCGCTGGACGCATAGCCGGTTAATGCGGCGCTAACGTCATGCGCAGAGCCGGCAAGCGATCTTTTGTGGGACACTGTGCTTACCCACATTGCCTTCTGTCCCTCCGGCTGGCTTGATCCCTGTCATTGATGCCGGGAGGAAAGCATGGCGGCCGCAGACTATTATGAAATTCTCGATCCGCGCTTCGCGCGCCTGTTCAACGGCAACGCGCAGGTCGAGAAGCTGTTCACCGGATGCCAGTGGGCGGAGGGGCCGGCCTGGTTCGCCGCCGGCCGCTATGTCGTCTGGTCCGACATCCCCAACAATCGCATGCTGCGTTATGACGAGACCGACGGCAATGTCAGCGTCTTCCGGCAGCCGTCCGGCAACTCGAACGGCAACACCGTCGACCGGCAGGGCCGGCTGATCACCTGCGAGCATTCGGGCCGCCGCGTCAGCCGCACCGAGTTCGACGGCTCGGTCACCACGATCGCGGCCAAATGGAAAGGCAAGCGGCTGAATTCGCCCAACGACGCGGTGGTGAAATCCGACGGTTCCATCTGGTTCACCGATCCAAGCTACGGCATCGATACGGATTATGAGGGCGACAGGGCTGAGAGCGAAATCGGCGCCTGCCACGTCTACCGGGTCGATCCCGGCACCGGCGAGGTCGAAGCCGTCATCACCGACATGGTCAGGCCCAACGGCCTCGCCTTCTCGCTGGACGAGAGCAAGCTTTATGTCGTCGATACCGGCCGCACGCATGGCGCGCAGAATCCGGCGCATATGCGGGTGTTCAATGTCGGCAAGGGCGGCAAGAAAGTCTCCGGCGAAAAAGTCTTCGCCGACTGCACCGCCGGCCTGTTCGACGGCTTCAGGCTCGACGAGGACGGCCGCATCTGGACCAGTGCCGCCGACGGCATCCATTGCTACGATCCGGACGGCACGCTGATCGGCAAGGTCAAGGTGCCGGAAGTCACCGCCAATTGCGTGTTCGGCGGTAACAAGCTGAATTGCCTCTACATCGCCGGCACCACGTCGCTCTACATGGTGCGGCTGATGGTCAACGGCGCCAAGACATACTGAGAGTTGAACACTGGCGACCGTTCGACGGTTTCATCGAAGCGGGTCGTGAGCACGAACATCCCCGGGAGGACAAGAAATGCCATTCGTCAACATCCGCATCGTCAAGGAAGTGATCGCCGCCGATCCGGCGGGCAAGAAGGCGGATATCGCCAAGAAGGTCACCGCGGCCATCATGGACGCCACCGGGCTGAGCAACGACGATGTCTGGGTGGTTTTTGAAGAGGTCAATGCCCGCGATTGGTACGTGGGGAAGACCGATGTGGAGACGCTGCGAAAGGGGTAGTGCGCGATCTTTCCTTCTCCCCTTGTTGTGGGAGGTGGATCGGCGCGCAGCGCCGAGACGGTTGAGGGGTGGGTGACGGATTGCCGTCGGTGCCAAGCTGGAACATCCCTCATCCGACCTCGCTTCGCGAGGCCACCACCCTGGGGCGAGCAACGGGTCTCGCCCCGTCCTTTAGACCCACAAGGGGAGAAGGAAGAGAGGCCGCCGCTCAATGCGAGCGGATAAACTCCGCGAAGGCATTCAGTGCATCATGCATCGCCTGCCGGTTCGCCGGCGCCGCCAGGATGCCCGCCACCTCCGGCGGCTTCCTGCCGAGCAGGGCGATCTCCAGCACATCGTCGTAAAGCGCGAACGACATGGTGCGCATGATCTCGGCCAATGCGGCGCGGGCGAACAGCGAGCGCGGCGAGGCGTGTACCAGCATGGCGGGCTTGGCGACGGCGGCATCGCGCGAGACCAGCCAGTCGAGCGCGTTCTTCAGCCCGCCCGGCACGCCATGGGCATATTCCGGACAGGAGACGATCAGGCCGTCGGCTCGACTGACGGCATCGATCAGCTTGGAGGCTTCGAGCGGCGTCCGCTCGCCTTCATCGTCGGGATTGAAGATCGGCAAACGGCCAAGCCCGTCATGGACGGTGACGCGGCAGCCGGACGGCGCTTCGCGCGCCAGTGCGGCGATCAGCGCCGAATTTGTGGAGGCCGCGCGCAGGCTGCCGGAAATGGCAAGGATGTTCAGCAAGGTATGGAATCGGTCCAGACGCGAATCGCGGCCGCAAAAACTACCACATCGTCTTCTTGTATTCCTCGTCGAGCCAGCGGTCGGTCGCCTCGGCGGAATCGGCAACCGCCAGCTGATCGCGCATGATCTGGCCGAGCGTCGGCAGCGTCGCGCGGTCGTACCAGGTTTCCGGCTTCCACAAATCCGAGCGCATGAAGGCTTTTGCGCAGTGCATGTAGGCCGCCTTGACGCTGACCACGACAACGCTTTGCGGCTCCCTGCCGTCGACGGCGAGCCGTTCGCGAAGATTTGCGTCGACGGTGATGCGGGCATCGCCGTTGACGCGCAGCGTCTCGTTCATGCCGGGGATGAGGAAGAGCAGCCCGACCGAGGGATTGACGAGGATGTTTTCCAGCGTGTCGAGCCGGTTGTTGCCGGGCCGGTCGGGAATGGCGATGGTGGTGTCGTCCAGAACGGTGGCAAAGCCCGGTTTGTCGCCCTTCGGCGTCACGTCGGCATTGCCGGCACCGTCGGACGAGCCAATCAGCACGAATGGGCTCTTGCCGATGAAGGAGCGGCAATGGCCGTCAAGTTTTTTCAGCTCCTTGCGGATAGAACCGTCGGTCGGCCGTGGCGTCTTGTAGATCGTCCTCAACTGGTCGCGCGTGGTGACGAATTCCATGGCCCTTTCCCCTTATTTGCAGGCTCTATTTCCCGGCCTTCTCTTCTTTGCCGGTCTTGTCGTCCAGCGAATGGCGCAGGATCAGCGGCATCTGGCTGAAGGTGAACAGAAGCGTGATCGGCATGATGCCCCAGACCTTGAAAGTAACCCAGGCGTCGGTGGAAAAATTGCGCCACACCACCTCATTGACGATGGCCAGGAACAGGAAGAACAGGCCCCAGCGGAAGGTCAGCTTGCGCCAGCCTTCAGCGTCGAGGCTGAAGGCTGAATCGAAGACATAGCCAAGCAGCGACTTGCCGAAGTACAGGCCGCCGAGCAGCACCCCGCCGAACAGCGTGTTGACGATGGTCGGCTTCATCTTGATGAAGATGTCGTCCTGCAGATAGAGCGTCAGCGCGCCGAAAATGAAGACGACGACGCCCGACACCATCGGCATGATCGGCAAGGTGCGGGTGAGCAGCCACGAGGCGATCAGCGCGATTGCCGTGGCGGCCATGAACAGGCCGGTGGCGACGAAGATCGGCCCGCCGAACTCGGCCAGAACAGGGAATTTCTGCACCAGCCATCCGCTGCGCGCATTGGCGAAGAAGAACACCATCAACGGACCCAGCTCCAGCACCAGCTTGAGCAGCGGATTGACGCCTTCCTTCTTCTGCTTCTGCGGGTCCGACGGATCGCGTTCGAGAATGGGTGGGTTCATGGAATCTCTTTCTTACGCATGATCTGATCCAAAAAGTCTGCACCTTTTTGGGACATGCTTGTTAAGCTACTCCAGCGATCGCCCTGGCGAATTCGCTTGCTGAGAAAGGTTCGAGGTCGTCGACCTGTTCGCCGACGCCGATGAAATAGACCGGCAATTTGTGCTTTGCCGCGATCGCCACCAGAATACCGCCGCGCGCCGTGCCGTCCAGCTTGGTCATCACCAGGCCGTTGACGCCGGCGATATTGCGGAAGATCTCGACCTGGTTGAGCGCGTTCTGGCCGGTGGTGGCGTCGACCGTCTGCAGCACGGTGTGCGGCGCTTCCGGATCGAGCTTGCCGAGCACGCGGACGATCTTTTCGAGCTCGGCCATCAGTTCGGTCTTGTTCTGCAGACGGCCGGCGGTGTCGATGATCAGCACGTCGGAGCCGGCCTCTTTCGCCCGCTCGAATGCATCATAGGCAAGGCCGGCGGCATCGGCGCCGAGCTTGGAGGCGATGACCGGCGATTTCGTCCGCTCGCCCCAGATCTTCAGCTGCTCGATGGCTGCCGCGCGGAACGTGTCGCCGGCGGCGAGCATGACCGACAGGCCGCCATCGGTCAGCTTGGCGGCGAGCTTGCCGATGGTGGTGGTCTTGCCGGTGCCGTTGACGCCAACCACCAGGATGACATGCGGCTTGTGCGAGAGGTCGAGCTCCAGCGGCATGGCGACATGGGTCAGCACTTTTTCCACCTCGGCCGCCATGATGGCGCGGACCTCGGTGTCGGAAACGTCCTTGCCGTAGCGGCTGGCGGCCAGCGCGTCGGTAACGCGCAAGGCCGTCTCCATGCCGAGATCGGCGCGGATCAGCACATCCTCCAGGTCCTGCAAAGTCTCTTCGTCCAGCTTGCGCTTGGTGAAGACGCCGGCAATGTTGCCGGTCAGTTCCTTGGACGAGCGGGCAAGCCCGTCCTTCATGCGCTGGAACCAAGAGCGCCTCGGTGCCGGCTCCGGCGCCTTTTGCGGCTCGGCCTTCTGCTCGACCTTCTTGGTGACGGTCACCTTGCCGGGGGCGGCTTTCGGCTCCGGCGCGGGTGGTGGAAGAGGCTGCGGCTCGGGCGCAATTTCCGCAATGACCGGCTGCGATTCGATCGGCGCAGGCTGGCGAATGGGAGGTGCGATTTCGGCGGCGGGTGCTTCGGGCGTCGGCGCTGAAACTTCTTCCTTCTCCCCGTCGCTATACGGGGAGAAGGTGCCGGCAGGCGGATGAGGGGCGGCGCCGGCCTTTGAAGACGGCTGAAGAGGGGACGGCGCCGGTGTGGGCACCTCGATCGGCGCTGGTGTTTCTGCCGGAACCTCGGCCGGCGTCGGCACTTCGACCGGGGCCGGCTCCGGCCGCTTTTCCGGGCGTGACGGGACGATCTCCGGTTCGGCCGGCGCCGGCGCTGGGACTTCTTGCGGCTGCCGTTCGGGCGTGGGTTCGGGAGTCGCAGGGGTGAGCGGAACTTCCTCGGGCGCCGGCGGCTCTGGAGTCTCTGGCGCGGGCGCCGGTTCTTCTTTCGGCGCGGGCTCCGGCAGAGGTTCCGGCTCGGAGGGAACAGTCGGCTCCGGTGCTGGCGGGATGGTCGGCTCCGGCGCGGGCACCGGTTCCTCGACAGGCGCCGGTTCCGGCGCAGGAATTACCTCCGGCTCGACCGTCGGCGTCGTTTCTGCCTCGGGCCGCGGCTCGTCGCGCTTCAAGAACTCCGGGACGACCTGTTCGGCCGCCGGCTTCAGCGCATCGAGTGCTTCCCATTTGATCGGCGGTAGCGGGGCGGTCTCGTCGATCCGTTCCTCGACCACCTCTTTCTTGCCGAACGAAAATATCTTCTTGAAAAAACCAGCCATGCTTTGCGTTTCTCAGGCGGCGCGGGCGGCAAGCGGCGCCGCGATCAGCCTGGTACCATCGTGGCCCGATATATCGGCCTCGACGATCTCACCCGGTGCGCCCGTGCCGAGTGCGGCAAGCGTAAAACCCTCGGTGCGGCCAAGGCCGTCTCGCTCGATCAGGATCGACTGACGCGTACCGGTGAGCAACGACAGATGCCTGACATAAGCAACTTCACCGGCGGCGCGCAGCCGGGCGGCGCGCTGCTTGACCACCTCGCGGCGGAGCTGCGGCATGCGCGCGGCAGGCGTGCCTTCGCGTGGGCTGAAGGGGAAGACGTGGAGATGGGTCAGGCCACACTCCTCGACAATTTTCTCCGAGTTCTCGAACATTTCGTCGGTCTCGGTCGGGAAGCCGGCGATGATGTCGGCGCCAAAGACGATACCGGGGCGCAGCTTGCGCACATCCTCGCAGAAGCGGATCGACTGATCGCGCAGATGCCTTCGCTTCATCCGCTTCAGGATCATGTCGTCGCCCGACTGCAGCGAAAGATGCAGATGCGGCATCAACCGGGGCTCGGTGGCGATGGCGTCGAGCAAATCGTCGTCGGCCTCGATGGAATCGATCGACGACAGCCGCAGGCGCTTAACATCGGGCACCTGTTTCAGGATGGTCTTCACCAGTTTGCCGAGCTTCGGCGCGCCCGGCAGGTCGGCGCCGAATGAAGTCATGTCGACGCCGGTCAGAACGATCTCGGCATAGCCGTTGCCGGCGAGCCGCTTGACCTGCTCGACCACGGCGCCCATCGGCACCGAGCGCGAATTGCCGCGGCCGTAGGGAATGATGCAGAAGGTGCAGCGGTGGTCGCAGCCGTTCTGCACCTGGACGAAGGCGCGTGCGCGGCCCTCGATGGCGTCGACCATGTGACCCGCGGTCTCGCGCACCGAAAAGATATCGTTGACGCGCGCCTTCTCGGTGTCGTTGACGCCGAAATCCGGCAGCGCGCGGTAGGAATTCGCGTTCAGCTTCTCTTCATTGCCAAGCACGAGATCGACCTCGTCCATGGCGGCGAATTTTTCAGGCTCGGTCTGCGCGGCGCAGCCGGTGACGATGATGCGGGCTCGCGGGTTGTCGCGGCGCGCCTTGCGGATCGCCTGCTTGGCCTGGCGCACTGCTTCGCCTGTCACGGCGCAGGTGTTGAAGATCACGGCGCCACCTTCCAACGCGCCGAGGCCCGCACTTTCAGCCTCGCGCCGCATCACCTGCGATTCATAGGTGTTGAGCCGGCAGCCGAAGGTGACGACATCGATCCCCGGGGACGCCGGGCTCTTGGGCAGAGCGGACATCAGGCCGCGCTTTCAGTGTCGCGGGCCCATGTCCCGATCGACGGGTCGAAGTTGCCGGAAAATTCCCATTCGGCGGCGCCGGTCAGGACCACGTGGTCATCGTCGCGCCATTCGACATGCAGCGTGCCGCCGCCTGGCGTCAACAGACTGACGCTGCGGCCGGTCCGGTTGGTGCGGGCCGCGGCCACCACGGCCGCGCAGGAGGCCGAACCGCAGGCCTTGGTCAGGCCGGCGCCGCGTTCCCAGGTGCGGATGATCATGGTTTCGGGCGAAGTAACCTGAGCGATGGTTATGTTGGCGCGCTCGGGGAACATCGGGTGGTTCTCGAGCAGCGGACCGAAGCGGTCGAGCTCGTAGGACCAGACGTCGTTGTCGACCCAGAAGATCGCGTGCGGGTTGCCCATCGAAACGACCGAGGGTGAATGCAGCACGGGGGCGTCGATCGGGCCGATCTGCAGCTCGATCATGCGGGTGTCGCGGAATTCCTCGGCCAGCGGGATATCCTGCCAGCCGAAGCGCGGCGTGCCCATGTCGACCGAGATCGAACCGTCGGCGTGTTCGCGCGCATTGAGGATGCCCGCCACGGTCTCGAAGGTGAAGATCTTCTGGCCGGTCTCGGCGGCGAGCGCCTGGACGACGCAGCGCATGCCATTGCCGCAGGCCTGCGCACCGGTTCCATCGGAATTCAGGATGTCGATGAAAAAGGCGGTGCCAGACGTCCTGGCGTCATGGATCGCCATGATCTGGTCGAAGCTGGTCGCAGCATCGGCGTTCAGCGCAATCGCCGCCGCCGCCGTCACCCGATCGGCACGGCCACGCATATCGGCAACGATGATCTCGTTGCCGATGCCGTTCATCTTGGCGAAAGGGGCAGTGCTGGCCATTGCTCCGAAAAATTCCGTGTCCGTTTGGCGCTATATGGCGGAAACGGGCAGGAATTACCAGTGCGCAGCCGCTTGGTCTCGGCGAAAGCGCCGGACTTACGTGACGGCGAAAATGCCCAGCACCACCAGCAGGAAGATGATCAGAACGATGCCGATAAGGATACGCGCACCGGTGGCCGCGGCACCTGCCAGTGCCGGCATGCCGAGCAAGCTCGCCGCCGCGGCGACGATCAGGAGAATGATAATCCATTTGAGCATGACAATGCCTCGCAAACCGGCAAATATTTCAACCACATGAAAACGCGGTTGCAGCGCTGGGGTTCCGTCGAACCGATGCGGATCAGGGCGCTATGTGCTCCGGCACATCCCAGACCTCGCCCGGCCGCAAGGCGCGAAAGCGCTCGCGTGGGATGCCTCGATCGTCAAGCGCCTCGGTCAATTTGCGCGCCGGCTCGTCGATCGGCTCGTCGGTGAGCTGGAAGGTGCCCCAGTGACAGCCGGCGGCATGGGCGGCGTTGCACAGCGTCATGCCTTGCACGGCTTCCCAGGGATTCTGGTGCTGCGGCGCCATGAACCAGCGCGGCTCATAGGCGCCGATCGGCAGGATGGCGAAGCGGAAACCGCCATGTTTCTCGGCCATCAGCCGGTAGTTGATGCCATCGTGGAAGCCGGTATCGCCGGCGAAATAGAGCTTGCCGTCAGGCGTTTCGACGACAAAGCCGGCCCAGAGCGCCATGCGCCGGTCGCGGGCGCCACGCGCCGACCAGTGATGCACCGGCTCGACATGAACGGCGGCGCCGTCGCCGATCTCGACCCTGTCGCCCCAGTCATGCGCCGACAGCCGCATGCCGGGCACGGCGGCTTCGATGATGGCGTCGTTGCCGAGCGGAGTGAGCGCCAGCGGGTCGTGGCCGGCCTTCAGCCGCTTCAACGTGGCGAGGTCGAGATGGTCATAGTGGTTGTGGCTGACCAGCACGAGATCGATCGGCGGCAGGTCGGCAAAGGCGATGCCTGGCGCATTGATGCGTTTTGGTCCGGCGAAGGAAAGCGGCGAGGCGCGCAGCGACCACACCGGATCGGTAAGGATGTTCAGACCGGCCGTCTGGACCAGCAAGGTGGAATGGCCAACCATGGTCACTTTCAGCGCGGCGCCCTCGACCCGAGCCGTCGGTTTCGCCTGCGGAAAGGGGCTTGCATCGCTCGCCGGCCATTTCGAGCGCTGGCCATTCAACTGCCATTTCAGCAGGTCGGCGAAACGGCCGGGTGGCTGGCCGTCGGGATTGAAGAACAATGCGCCGTCGAAATGGTCGCTGGGCGGGCCGCTATAATAGCGATTGGCGGCTGTCTTTCTCGCGGCCAATTTTGCGGCTCCGGCAGGTGTTTCGTTTTCCAGACATAGGCGCTAAGGCGGCTCGCGCAAGCGTCCAACCGTCGAATGTCGGCGCTGCACTGCTTTGACCGGATCCCCAGGCGACGCGCGACAAGCGGTCAGCCGCCGCGATTGCGATAAATTTGCAACAATTCTTGCTGCAAACTGTATTTTAACCATATCGGGTTGAAATTTCGCCACCTTCTCCATCTTGGTGGGGGTGAGATTGTGCGGACGGCTTCCCCCCAGCCGGATCCGACGGAGGTTGGAATGACTTTTTCGAAAACCGGTCTGGTGGCCGTATCGCTGGCGGCGCTCGTTGCGAGCGGCTGTTCGACCTCGCGTTTCTCCTCGATGGATGACCAGCAGCCGGCACCGCTGGAGGCCGCGCCCGCCGGCAAGGTGACGGCGAACCAACTGCCGCCGCCGGCATCGCCCGGCACCACCGACCCGTCTCAATTCCCGACCGCTCCTGCGAACACGCAGGTTGCCGCGCTGCCTTCGGATGGTTCGGCGCCGGCCGGCGCTTCGGACGTGACTGCCGCCAGCGTCGCCGGTGTCTGGAACGCCAGCGTTGCGGGCCAGAGCTGCAAGGTGGCGACACCGCAGACCAAATTCGGCGCCGGCTTCCGCGCCGGGCCGCTGCATTGCCCGGCGCCGATGGACGGCGTCAAGTCGTGGAACGTCGCCGGCAAGCAGCTGACGCTCTATGACGAGAGTGGCGGTGCGCTGGCGCGGCTCTATTCCTCGGGCGGCTCGAAATTCGACGGCCAGACTTCCAACGGCCAGCCGATTTCGCTTACAAGGTAGGCTAACGCATGTCGCCCAAAAGTGGCCGCGGTTTTGGGAAAACAAAGATCTAAAGCGGGTCGTCTGAATCCGTTCAGACACGACCGCTTTAGTCCTCCGAATGCATGTCGCGCAGAAGTGACCCGGTTTCGGGACAGCGACATGCATAAACAAATGACGTGACCGATGCATCTGCGTGACGGCCTCCAGACCCATGCGACCGTCAGGCAGCGCTACTACCATCTGGTGGAAACCGGTACGATCGACCGCGATCCGGCGCAGGAACGGATCGTTGCGGCGCTCGACCTGCTGACCGATGAGATTTCGGCCAAGCGGCTGGCGCATAAGTCGAGCGCGCTGGGCTGGCTGTTCGCCCGCAAGCGCGAGACGCATGAGGCCGTCAAAGGCCTCTACATCCATGGCGGCGTCGGTCGCGGCAAGACCATGCTGATGGACATGTTCTTCGAGTTGCTGCCGGTGCGGCGCAAGCGCCGCGTCCACTTCAACGACTTCATGGCGGACGTGCAGGACCGTATCCAGAAGCACCGGCAGGCGCGCAAGAACGGCGATGTCAAGCAGGACGACCCGATCCCGCCGGTGGCCAAGGCCCTTGCCGAGCAAGCCTGGGTGCTGTGCTTCGACGAGTTCTCGGTCACCGACATCGCCGACGCGATGATCCTGTCCAGGTTGTTTTCGGCGCTGTTTGCCAGCGGTGTGGTGCTGGTCGCCACCTCGAATGTGGCGCCGGAAAACCTCTACAGCGACGGGCTGAACCGTCAGCTTTTCCTGCCCTTCATCGGCATACTGGAGCGGCACACACAGGTGCTGGCGCTCGATGCCGACAAGGACTACCGGCTGGAAAAGCTCGCCCGGACACCGGTCTATGTCACGCCGGCCGATGCGGCGGCGGACCAGCTACTCGACGAGGCCTGGCAAGCCATGACGCGCAACGCGCCGACCGCCGAGACATCGATTGCCCTCAAAGGGCGGCAGGTGATCGTGCCGCGTGCGGCAGGCGATGCGGCGCGGTTCTCCTTCGCCGATCTCTGCGAAAAGCCGCTTGGCGCGCGCGATTTCCTGGCGATCGCCGGGCGCTTCTCAACCATTTTCATCGACCACGTCCCGGTGCTCGGCGAAGGCAAGCGCAACGAGGCCAAACGCTTCATCCTTCTGATCGACACGCTCTACGACCATCATGTGCGGCTGGTGGTGAGCGCCGAAGCGCCGCCGCAAGCGCTTTATGCCGCCAAGCGCGGCGTGGAGGTCTTCGAGTTCGAGCGCACCGCATCGCGGCTGATCGAGATGCAAAGTCGCGACTGGCTGGAGGATTGGGCGGAGCGGCAGAAAGGGAAGCCGGCGCCAGAGGCACAGCAGGCGCAGGCCTGAATTTCCAGGGAATGCGTCGGTAGCGATCCTTTGCCCCCCCTCTGTCATGCCAACGTCTACAACTCGAACCTCCTCGGCCACCCGCATCACAAGGGCGTCATTACCCGCATTCAGCCTTACGATTTCCATCTTCGTCGGTTATTTCCTCCCAAGTCGGCTTACAAACTTTGACGTTTACGTAAATCCCAAATGATCTAACCGATTGAAAACACTAACGCCAAAATAATCGTTTGAATTTTTTCCGTGCCGGGGCTATTGGGTGCGGCGAAAATTCGCGGTTCCCCGCAGCATTCCGGCCTCTTCTTCGACGCCGCCATCAAGTCACAGAGATTTGAGACGTCGTCACCGACAAAGGGAAAACATCCTCACATGGCACGCAACAAGATAGCGCTTATCGGCTCTGGCATGATCGGCGGCACGCTCGCTCACATGATCGGCCTCAAGGACCTCGGCGACGTGGTGCTGTTCGATATTGCCGAAGGTATCCCGCAGGGCAAGGGGCTCGATATCGCGCAGTCGTCGCCTGTCGATGGCTTCGACTCCAGGCTCACCGGCATCAACGACTATGCCGGCATCGAAGGCGCCGACGTCTGCATCGTCACCGCCGGCGTGCCGCGCAAGCCCGGCATGAGCCGCGACGACCTTTTGGGCATCAACCTCAAGGTCATGGAGCAGGTCGGCGCCGGGCTGAAGAAGTATGCGCCGAAGGCTTTCGTCATCTGCATCACAAACCCGCTCGACGCCATGGTCTGGGCGCTGCAGAAATTCTCAGGCCTGCCCAACAGCCACGTCGTCGGCATGGCCGGCGTGCTCGACAGCGCGCGCTTCCGCTATTTCCTGGCCGAGGAATTCAAGGTCTCGGTCGAGGACGTCACCGCCTTCGTGCTCGGCGGCCACGGCGATTCCATGGTGCCGATGATCCGCTACTCGACGGTATCGGGCATTCCGCTGCCCGACCTCATCAAGATGGGCTGGACCTCGAAGGAGAAGCTCGACCAGATCGTGCAGCGCACCCGCGACGGCGGCGCCGAGATCGTCGGCCTGCTCAAGACCGGCTCGGCCTATTACGCGCCGGCCGCTTCGGCGATCTCGATGGCCGAAGCCTATCTCAAGGACAAGAAGCGCGTGCTGCCCTGCGCGGCGTATCTCTCCGGCCAGTATGGCGTCAAGAATACCTATGTCGGCGTTCCCGTGGTGATCGGCGCCGGCGGCGTCGAGCGCATCATCGAGATCGAGCTCAACAAGAGCGAGCAGAAGATGTTCGACTCCTCCGTGGCGACGGTGCAGGGCCTGACCGAGGCCTGCGTCAAGATCGCGCCGCAACTCGCCTCCAAATGAATCTCCAGTAAGTGAACCCCCAGTCGATCCGGAGACCATACAGATGAACATCCATGAGTATCAGGGCAAGGCACTGCTGAAGTCGTTCGGCGCGCCGGTGGCCGAAGGCGTGCCGGTGTTCAAGGCGAGCGAAGCGGAAGCCGCCGCCAAGGCGCTGCCGGGCCCGCTCTATGTGGTGAAGAGCCAGATCCATGCCGGCGGCCGCGGCAAGGGCAAATTCACCGAGCTCGGCCCGGACGCCAAGGGCGGCGTGCGGCTGGCGAAATCGGTGGCCGATGTCGTCGCCAACGCCAACGAGATGCTGGGCAACACTCTGGTGACCAAGCAGACCGGCCCGGCCGGCAAGCAGGTCAACCGCCTCTATATCGAAGACGGCGCCGACATCGAACGCGAGCTCTATCTGTCGATCCTGGTCGACCGTTCGGTCGGCCGCATTGCCTTCGTCGTCTCGACCGAGGGCGGCATGGACATCGAGGCGGTCGCCCATGACACGCCGGAAAAGATCATCACCGTCGCCATCGACCCGGAAAAAGGTGTCACTTCAGCCGACCTGAAGGCGCTCAACGGCGCGCTCAAGCTCGACGGCGATGCGGCCAAGGACGGCGATACGCTGTTCCCGATCCTCTACAAGGCCTTCGTCGAGAAGGACATGAGCCTGCTCGAGGTCAATCCGCTGATCGTCATGAAGAACGGCCGGCTGCGCGTGCTCGACGCAAAAGTGTCGTTCGACAACAACGCGCTGTTCCGTCACCCCGACGTGCTCGAACTGCGCGACACCACCGAAGAGGACGAGAAGGAAATCGAGGCGTCGAAATACGACCTCGCCTATGTCGCGCTCGACGGCAATATCGGTTGCATGGTCAACGGCGCCGGCCTTGCCATGGCGACGATGGACATCATCAAGCTCTATGGCGCCGAACCCGCCAACTTCCTCGATGTCGGCGGCGGTGCGTCCAAGGAAAAAGTGACGGCGGCGTTCAAGATCATCACCAGGGATCCGGCGGTCAAGGGCATCCTGATCAACATCTTCGGCGGCATCATGAAGTGCGACATCATTGCCGAGGGCGTCATTGCCGCGGTCAAGGAAGTCGGCCTGGAAGTGCCGCTGGTGGTGCGCCTGGAAGGCACCAATGCCGAGCTGGGCAAGAAGATCATCAACGACAGCGGCCTCAACGTCGTGTCTGCCGACGATCTCGACGATGCAGCCAAGAAGATCGTGGCGGCGGTGAAGGGCTGATCTGGTGCCTCCGCATAAGATAAACCTGGTCGAGGCTGCGGATCAAAAGATCAAGAAGGTCTTCGATCCGCATATCGCCGGCGACGTCAACGACAGCCAGGCGAAGGTCGCCAAGTTCGGCGAGGTCTTCGATTGGCACGCGCATGACAATGAGGACGAAGCCTTCCTCGTGCTGCGTGGGCGTATTGCCATCGATTTCCGCGACGGCCCGGTCGAACTCGGCGAGGGCGATTTCATCGTCGTGCCGCGCGGCGTCGAGCACCGGCCGCGCTCGCTCACCGTTGAGCCCGTGGTGCTGATGTTCGAGCCGGCAACGACGCTCAACACCGGCAACGCCAAGAGCGACCTCACTGTCGCCGACTTGAAGCGGCTCTGACCATGTTTCCCTCGATCAACGGTTTTTAGAAAAGGGCTCCCATGTCCATCCTCGTCGACAAGAATACCAAGGTGCTGGTGCAGGGCCTGACCGGCAAGACCGGCACGTTCCACACCGAGCAGGCGCTGGCCTATCACGGCACGAAAATGGTTGGCGGCATCCATCCCAAAAAGGGCGGCGAGACCTGGACCGGCGCCAAGGGCGAAAGCCTGCCGATCTTCGCCACCGTCGCCGAGGGCAAGGAAAAGACCGGTGCCAATGCGTCCGTCGTCTATGTGCCGCCGGCAGGCGCCGCCGAAGCCATCCTCGAAGCGATCGAGGCCGAGATCCCGCTGATCATCTGCATCACCGAAGGCATACCGGTGATGGACATGATCAGGGTCAAGGCCAGGCTCGACCGTTCGACCTCGCGGCTGATCGGCCCGAACTGCCCGGGCGTGCTCACCCCCAACGAATGCAAGATCGGCATCATGCCCGGCAACATCTTCCGCAAGGGCTCGGTCGGCGTTGTTTCGCGGTCGGGAACGCTTACCTATGAGGCAGTGTTCCAGACCACCAATGTCGGCCTCGGCCAGACCACCGCCGTCGGTATCGGCGGCGACCCCGTCAAAGGCACCGAGTTCATCGACGTGCTCGAGATGTTCCTCGCCGACGAGGAGACCAAGTCGATCATCATGATCGGCGAGATCGGCGGTTCGGCCGAGGAAGACGCCGCGCAGTTCCTCAAGGACGAAGCCAAGCGGGGCCGCAAGAAGCCGATGGCCGGCTTCATCGCCGGGCGCACGGCGCCGGCCGGCCGCACCATGGGCCACGCCGGCGCGGTCATCTCCGGCGGCAAGGGCGGCGCCGAAGACAAGATCGCGGCAATGGAATCGGCCGGGATAAAAGTTTCGCCGTCGCCGGCAAGGCTGGGCACGACCTTGGTCGAAGCGATCAAAGGGTAAGGGAATAGGGGAGTAAGGGAGTAGGGCAGTAGGGAAAATAGCAGCGGCAAAAAGCCCTACTCCCCTACCCTTATTCCCCTACTCCCCTCCAAAAACAGGAGACGGAGCCGGGCTCCGCGGACAAAAATGGCAAGACAAGATCAGGCCAACGACCAATTTTCGCTCACCTCTTTCCTCTATGGCGGCAATGCCGATTACATCGACGCGCTTTATGCCGCCTATGAGGACGATCCAGCCTCGGTCAATCCCGAATGGCAGGAGTTCTTCGCCGGGCTGAAAGACGATTCCGGCGATGTGCGCAGGAACGCCAAGGGCGCCTCCTGGGCCAAGCCCTCCTGGCCGCTGCAGGCCAATGGCGAATTGGTGTCGGCGCTCGACGGCAATTGGGGCATCGTCGAGAAGACGATCGAAAAGAAGGTCAAGGACAAGGCGGTCACCAATGGCGTCGTCTTGTCCGACGCCGACGTGCACCAGGCGACGCGCGATTCGGTGCGCGCCATCATGATGATCCGCGCCTACCGCATGCGCGGCCATCTGCACGCCAATCTCGATCCGCTCGGCATCGCCAAGCCGCTCGAGGACTACAACGAGCTGTCGCCGGAAAACTACGGCTTCACCGAAGCCGATTACGACCGGCCGATCTTCCTCGACAATGTGCTGGGGCTTGAATTCGGCAGCATCCGGCAGATGCTGGAAATCCTGACCCGCACCTATTGCTCCACGCTCGGCGTCGAGTTCATGCATATTTCCGACCCTGAGGAAAAGGCCTGGATCCAGGCGCGCATCGAGGGTGCCGACAAGGAGATCACCTTCACCGCCGCCGGCAAGAAGGCGATCCTGCAGAAGCTGGTCGAGGCTGAAGGCTTCGAGCAGTTCATCGACGTCAAGTACAAGGGCACCAAGCGCTTCGGCCTCGATGGCAGTGAGGCGCTGATCCCGGCGCTGGAGCAGATCGTCAAGCGCGGCGGCCAGCTCGGCATGAAGGAAATCGTGCTCGGCATGGCGCATCGCGGCCGGCTGAACGTGCTCTCCCAGGTGATGGCCAAGCCGCACCGCGCCATCTTCCACGAGTTCAAGGGCGGCTCTGCGGCACCCGATGAGGTCGAAGGCTCGGGCGACGTCAAGTACCATCTCGGCGCCTCGTCGGACCGCGAGTTCGACGGCAACAAGGTGCATCTGTCCCTGACCGCCAATCCTTCGCATCTGGAGATCGTCGATCCGGTAGTGATGGGCAAGGCGCGCGCCAAGCAGGATTATCTGTTCGGCCGCAGCCGCGAGGAAATCGTGCCGCTGGAAGAGCGCGCCAAGGTGCTGCCGCTCTTGCTGCATGGCGATGCCGCCTTCGCCGGTCAGGGCGTGATCGCCGAGATCCTCGGCCTGTCCGGCCTGCGCGGCCACCGCGTCGCTGGCACGCTGCATTTCATCATCAACAACCAGATTGGTTTCACCACCAACCCGCGCTTTTCGCGCTCCTCGCCCTATCCGTCCGACGTCGCCAAGATGATCGAAGCACCGATCTTCCACGTCAATGGCGACGACCCGGAAGCCGTGGTGCACGCCACCAAGGTGGCGATCGAGTTTCGCATGAAGTTCTTCAAGCCTGTTGTGGTCGATATGTTCTGCTATCGCCGCTTCGGCCACAATGAGGGCGACGAACCGGCCTTCACCCAGCCGATCATGTACCGCAACATCCGCAACCACAAGACGACGGTGCAGATCTATGGCGACCGGCTGATCGCCGAGGGTCACCTCACCCAGGCCGAGCTCGACCAGTTGAAGGCCGACTGGCGGGCGCATCTGGAATCCGAATGGGAAGTCGGCCAGCACTACAAGCCCAACAAGGCTGACTGGCTCGACGGCGCCTGGTCGGGCCTGCGCACTGCCGACAACCAGGACGAACAAAGGCGCGGCAAGACCGCCGTGCCGGTCAAGACACTGAAGGAAATCGGCAGGAAGCTGACCGAGGTGCCGAAGGATTTCGAGGCGCACAAGACGATCATCCGTTTCCTCGAAAACCGCCGCCAGGCGATCGAGTCCGGCGAAGGCATCGACTGGTCGACGGCCGAGGCGCTGGCCTTCGGCGCCATCCTGCTCGACGGCAATCCGATCCGCCTGTCGGGGCAGGATTCCGAACGCGGCACCTTCTCGCAGCGCCATTCCGTGCTCTACGACCAGCGCGACGAGACCCGCTACATCCCGCTCAACAATCTGTCGGCGGCTCAGGCCGGCTATGAAGTCATCAACTCGATGCTGTCGGAAGAGGCGGTTCTGGGCTTCGAATACGGCTATAGCCTGGCCGAGCCCAAGGCGCTGACCTTGTGGGAAGCGCAGTTCGGCGACTTCGCCAACGGCGCCCAGGTGGTGTTCGACCAGTTCATCTCGTCAGGCGAACGCAAGTGGCTCAGAATGTCGGGCCTCGTCTGCCTGTTGCCGCATGGCTATGAAGGCCAGGGTCCGGAACATTCCTCGGCCCGGCTCGAACGCTTCCTGCAGCTTTGCGCCGAAGACAACATGCAAGTCGCCAACTGCACCACGCCGGCCAACTACTTCCACATATTGCGCCGGCAGCTGAAGCGCGACTTCCGCAAGCCGCTGATTCTGATGACGCCGAAGTCGCTGCTGCGCCACAAGCGGGCGGTGTCGACGCTGCCGGAAATTTCGGGCGAAAGCTCGTTCCACCGGTTGCTGTGGGACGATGCGCAGCTGCTTTCCGGACAAGCGATCAAGCTGGTCAAGGATTCCAAGATCCGCCGCGTCGTGCTGTGTTCGGGCAAGGTCTATTACGACCTCTATGAGGAGCGCGAAAAGCGCGGCATCAACGACATCTATCTGCTGCGCGTCGAGCAGCTTTACCCGTTCCCGGCCAAGGCGCTGATCACCGAACTGTCGCGGTTCCGCAATGCCGAGATGGTGTGGTGCCAGGAGGAGCCCAAGAACATGGGCGCCTGGTCGTTCATCGACCCGTATCTGGAATGGGTGCTGGCGCATATCGACGCCAAGCATCAGCGGGTGCGCTACACCGGCCGTCCGGCCGCCGCCTCGCCGGCGACCGGACTGATGTCGAAGCATCTCGCCCAACTCGCCGCCTTGCTCGAAGACGCGCTTGGTGAATAGAGAAGATCTGGGCGAACAACAGAACCGAAAGAAAACGGACAGGCACAATGGCTACCGAAATCCGCGTTCCCACTCTCGGCGAATCCGTCACTGAAGCGACCGTCGGCAAATGGTTCAAGAAGGTTGGCGATACAATCGCCGCCGATGAACCGCTGGTCGAGCTCGAGACCGACAAGGTGACGGTGGAGGTGCCTGCCGCCGCCGCCGGCACTCTGGGTGAGATCACCGTCAAGGAAGGCGAGACGGTCGGTGTCGGCGCGCTGCTGGGGTCGATTTCGGCAGGCGGCGCGGCTCCCGCCACGAAGCCGCAAGCGGTGTCGCAGGCCTCGTCGCCGGATGCGGCATCGACCGGCAAGCAGGCCGCGGCCGAGACCGCCAAGATCGCCGGCGATGCCGGCCCGGTCGAGCCGCGCACCATGCCACCGGCACCGGCCGCGGCGAAACTGATCGCCGAAAGCAATCTCTCGGTCGACCAGATCTCCGGTTCGGGAAAGCGCGGCCAGGTGCTGAAAGGTGACGTGCTCGACGCCATCTCCAAGGGCGCGCCGTCGCAGCCGGCCGAGACGCCGAAAGCAGCACCGGCACCGGTTGCCGTGCGGGCGCCGTCCTCGGGCGACGATGCATCGCGCGAGGAGCGCGTGCGCATGACCAAATTGCGCCAGACCATCGCGCGCCGCCTCAAGGAAGCGCAGTCGACCGCAGCCATGCTGACCACCTTCAACGAGGTAGACATGTCAGCGGTGATGGCGCTGCGCACCAAATACAAGGATGTGTTCGAGAAGAAGCACGGCGTGAAGCTCGGCTTCATGGGCTTCTTCACCAAGGCCGTCACGCACGCGTTGAAGGAAATCCCCTCGGTCAATGCCGAGATCGACGGCACCGATATCATCTTCAAGAACTATGCCCATATCGGCGTCGCCGTCGGCACTGAAAAGGGCCTCGTCGTGCCGGTGGTGCGCGATGCCGACCAGATGTCGATCGCCGAGATCGAGAAGGACATCGGCCGGCTGGGTATCGCCGCGCGTGACGGAAAGCTGTCGGTCGCCGACATGCAGGGCGGCACGTTTACGATTTCGAACGGCGGCGTTTACGGGTCGCTGATGTCGACCCCGATCCTCAACGCGCCGCAGTCGGGCATTCTCGGCATGCACAAGATCCAGGACCGGCCTGTCGTGGTGGGCGGCCAGATCGTCATCCGGCCGATGATGTACCTGGCGCTCAGCTACGATCACCGCATCGTCGACGGCAAGGAAGCGGTGACGTTCCTGGTGCGCGTCAAGGAAAGCCTGGAGGATCCGGAACGGCTGGTGCTTGATCTCTGAGGTCTGGTGCTGATCCGGCTGTTGGAATGTGTGCCGGAGGAAGGGATCTGCGCGGCAGAATGACGACCCGTTCCCTTAGCCTTTCCAAGGTGCTTTCGATCGCATCGATCGCGGCCGGCATGGTGCTGGCCGCTGCCGGCGCCCATGCCGCCTGCCCGATAGAACTCGCTGTCTATGGCGACGCCCAGAGCGGCAGCGAGATCGATTTCACGCCGACCGGCACCTCGGCGCCCGTCACCAACACCTTCCGCATGATTCTCGACAATGATGTGGTGCTCAACGGCATCGTCATGTGGAACGAAGGCGTATCGCGGCCGAACGGCGCGCTGATGCACAAATGCCCCGAGGGCGACGTCACCGGCGAGGAGCTTGCCGCCTGCACGCCCTGGCATGGCGTCATCTACACGGCGGATGAAAAGGGCAACATCGGACTGCTGCCGGCTGAAGGCGTCGAAGCGCCGAAGACGCTGATCCTACCGGACCTCGGGCCGGCGTTGCGCCAATCCAGCGCCTATGGCGGCAGCGGATTTTCGAAAGTGCCGTGGGATGTGTTTGCCTTGAAGGGATGCCAGGAATGAGCGGGACGCAAAAGGTGCTGCTGGTCACCGGCGGCAGCCGCGGCATCGGCGCCGCGATCTGCCGGCTCGGATCGAAGGCCGGCTACCGGGTCGCGGTCAACTACGCTTCGAACCAGGAGGCCGCCAAGGCGCTGGTCGCCGAGATCGAGGCCGCAGGCGGCGAGGCTTTCGCGGTCAAGGGCGATGTCGGCAAGGAGTCCGATATCGTGGCCATGTTCGAGGCCGTCGACCGCGCCTATGGACGGCTCGATGCGTTCGTCAACAATGCCGGCATCGTCGACGTCAAGGCGCGCGTCGACGAGATGGATGTTTCGCGGCTGGAGCGCATGATGCGCATCAATGTCGTCGGCTCGTTCCTCTGCGCCCGCGAGGCGGTGAAGCGCATGTCGACCCGTCATGGCGGGTCGGGCGGATCCATCGTCAACATCTCGTCGGCCGCGGCGACATTGGGCTCGCCGGGCGAATATGTCGATTATGCCGCCTCCAAGGGCGCCATCGACACCTTCACCGTCGGGCTCGCCCGTGAGGTGGCGCTAGAAGGCATCCGCGTCAATGCGGTGCGGCCGGGCATCATCGACACGGACATCCACGCCTCCGGCGGGCAGCCGGACCGGGTGGAGCGGTTCCGCGATCTGCTGCCGATGAAAAGAGCCGGTACAGTGGATGAAGTCGCGGGCGCGGTTCTCTATCTTCTCTCCGACGCCGCGTCCTATACGACGGGCGCGATCCTGAATGTAAGCGGCGGCCGCTGAGCGCTCTCAAGCAGATCGAGCATGATGTTATCCGAAAACCGCGTCACACTTTTCGGCATCATGCTCAAAACAGAAGGACAGTATCATGGCTTATGACGTCGTTATCATCGGATCGGGACCCGGCGGCTATGTCTGCGCCATCAAGGCGGCGCAGCTCGGGCTCAGGGTTGCGGTGGTCGAGAAGAACGCGACCTTCGGCGGCACCTGCCTGAACATCGGCTGCATCCCGTCCAAGGCGCTGCTCCATGCCTCCGAGATGTTCGCCGAGGCCGGCCACTCCTTCGACACGCTCGGCGTCGAGATATCGGCGCCGAAATTGAACCTGAAGAAGATGATGGCGCACAAGGATGCGACGGTGTCGTCGAACGTCAACGGCGTCGCCTTCCTGTTCAAGAAGAACAAGATCGACAGTTTCCGCGGCACCGGCAAGGTGCTCGCCGCCGGCAAGGTGTCGGTCACCTCCGAGGACGGCAAGGTCGAGGAGATCGAGACCAAGAACATCGTCATCGCCACCGGCTCGGATGTCGCCGGCATTCCCGGCGTCAAGGTCGACATCGACGAGAAGGTGATCGTGTCGTCGACCGGCGCGCTGTCGCTGGATAAGGTTCCCGGCCATCTGGTGGTGGTCGGCGGCGGTGTCATCGGGCTCGAGCTCGGCTCGGTGTGGGCTCGGCTCGGCGCCAAGGTCACCGTGGTCGAATTCCTCGACACCATCCTGGGCGGCATGGACGGCGAGGTCTCCAAGCAATTCCAGCGGTTGCTGGGCAAACAGGGCTTCGAGTTCAAGCTCGGCGCCAAGGTCACCGGCGTGGCCAAGGCCAAGAAGGGTGCGACCGTCACCTTCGAGCCGGTCAAGGGCGGCGCCGCCGAGACCATCGAGGCCGATGCCGTGCTGATCGCCACCGGCCGCCGCGCCTATGCCGACAGCCTCGGGCTCGGGGAAGCCGGCGTCGAGGTCGACGAGCGCGGCCGGGTCAAGACCGATGGCCATCTCAAGACCAATATCCCGGGCATCTATGCCATCGGCGATGTCATCGCCGGGCCGATGCTGGCGCACAAGGCCGAGGATGAGGGCGTGGCGGTAGCGGAAACCATTGCCGGTCAGGCCGGCCACGTGAACTATGACGTCATTCCGAGCGTCGTCTACACCAGCCCGGAAATCGCCTCGGTCGGCAAGACCGAGGAAGAATTGAAGAAGGCCGGCATCGACTACAAGATCGGAAAGTTCCCGTTCAGCGCCAATGGCCGGGCGCGCGCCATGCTGCACACGGACGGTTTTGTGAAGATCCTCGCCGACAAGCAAAGCGACCGTGTGCTCGGCGTCCATATCGTCGGCTTCGGCGCCGGCGAGATGATCCACGAGGCGGCGGTGCTGATGGAGTTCGGCGGTTCGTCGGAGGATCTCGCCCGCACCTGCCATGCGCACCCGACGATGTCGGAGGCGATCAAGGAGGCGGCGCTGGCGACGTTCTTCAAGCCGATCCACATCTAAAGCCCTTTCATAAACTCTACTCCGTCGGCCATCTGGCGAGGTTTTCTCCGCTTTCACAGCGCCGCGCGTCCCTCCTGGACGCTTAAAGGATGCTGTGACCCTTTTTGATTGGCGCATGATCCTCTCCGAAAATCGGACTGATCTTCGGGGTCATGCGCTGCTCACGGACCCAATGTCCGCTGCGCTCCGGTTCTCGAAGCGAGTTTCTGGAAAGGCCTTTCTGGCGGCCCCTACAAAACAAAACGGCCCGCTTTTCAGCGGGCCGTTCGTAACTGATATCGAGCCAATCACTGGGCCGGTGCAGGTGCCGGCGCAGGGGCTGGTGCCGGCGCAGGAGCCGGTGCGGGCGCGGGTGCCGGGGCAGGCGCCGGTTCTGCAGGTGCCGGAGCAGGCGCGGGCGCAGGTTCAGCCGGCTTCATCGGTTCCGCCGGTGCAGGCGCTGGGGCCGGTGTGCTGGCCGCCGGCGGCTCGGCGGGTGCCGGGTGCTCACCACTTCTTCCGAAAACATAATACGCGACAACCGCCAGAATAACGACGACCAGGGCAATCAGCCAACCGCTACCACCGCCGCCGCCACTTGGCCTTGGTGCGTTGGTGGACGAATTGAACGGGTCGTTTGGATTCGGTGTGTTCGCCATAAAAGTGTCCTCCGTGGATGAAAAATATCAATCAACACCATACAACGCGCAATCATTGAACTGGTTTCACGCTAGGGTTGGAAAACGCCAAAAACAAGGACAATCCTGCCCTTCCGCAGCCGGAATGGCGTCGTTTCGCCACGCAGCGCGCCAAGTTTGCGTCTGTTAAGGTCGAATCAGAGGGTTTTGCCGTGACGAATCCGTCAGCTCAGCTTGTCCCGAATCACTGCGATGCTCTCGCCAGAGCCCAGTTCGCAGACCGCTATGTGCTGGTCACTGAAGGCCTTTCCTTAACCGCATTCGGCGCGGCCGAACGCGCTCTGGGGCGAACGCCGCCCTGGGTCGGCAGGCTCATGGCGCTGCGCAATCTTGCCGTCAGGCCGTTCCGGCTGAAGACGGGCCTGGAAACTGCGGTGTTGCCGTCGGGCCGGATCGGGATATTTGCGCTCATCAGCCAGTTTCCCGGCAAGGTTGTGCTTGGCCTCGACGACCGACATCTCGATTTCCGTGTTCTGGTCGAAGTCAGGGATCTTGGCAGCGGCCGGCAAGAGGTGGCCGCGACGACGATCGTCAAGACGCACAATTGGCTCGGGCGCGCCTATCTCGCGATCATCATGCCGTTTCACCGGATGGTCGTCCCGGCGATGCTGGCCCAGATCCTGGCGAAGTAAGCTGAAGTCACTAAAGTCCGACAGGCGTGACGGTGTAACCGGCCTTGCGGAAATCCTCGACCAAGCCTTCGGGGCCGGGGAGGTGGAGGGCGCCGACCGCCATGAAGACATTGCCTTTGGCAAGGATCGGTTCGGCATGCTCGACCATCACCTTGTTGCGGCTGGTGATCATGGTTTCCTCGAACGCCGCATAGCCCGCGGGGTCGTCCTGTTGGTCCGGCATCGCGGCACGAAACAGCGGCCAGAACATGCCGGTGTCGCCACGCTGGTAGAGCACGATCATGGTTTCGTTGATGTCGTTGACCTTGTCGCCGAGCTTCAGCGTGTCGACGAGGCCCTTCATGTGAAACGCCAGCGGCAGCGAGGCCATGGCGCGCAGTTGGCCTTCAGCCGTCTCCAATCCTTCCACCGGCTTGCCGGAAGCCTTCGCGCCTTCCGCCAGCCTGACATCGAGCACCGGGGCGCCGCCTGACTGACGGGCCAGCTCGCAGGCCGGCAGTGCCATCATGGCCGAGAGCATCCACGGCTTCATCTTGGCAACCGTTGCCGGCGGAATGCCGCGTGCGTCGAGCGCGGTGTTCATGGCCGCCGCATCGTCGGGCGACAGCAGCGACGCCAGCGTCGTCGAATCCGTGAACATCATCAGGTCCGGCTCCTTGAGCATCGCTACCATCATCTTCTGCTTGTCGAGCACGTCGGTGGTTTCGATGATGATGGTGCCGGCGGCGTCATAGGCTTTCTGCGCTTCGGGAGGCAGCGTGGTGACGCGCGGGTCGGTCATATGCATGGTGCCGAACAGGAAGGACGGCTTCTCGCCGGGCTTTTCCAGCTTCCACAACAGGCCCTTGCCGTTCGGCGTCGCGGCGGCTTCCGCTTCGATCTTGCGGTAGGACGCCGGATCGTTCTTCTGCAGGGCCGACAGCATGTCGGCACCGGTGCAGGTCGGGACTTCGGCATGCGCCTTGCCGGCCGCGAACAGCAGCACGGCGAGGAACGACAGGAAGAACAGAACATTGAGCGCGACGAGCAGCTTCAGCGACACGGAAGCAGCACGGTCGGCGATGGCTATGACGCGTTTCATGGGCCTCTTCTAGGACTGAAAAGCGGCAAAACGGTTAACCTGTGCTGAGAAATTGTCTTGGACTGGCTATCGCCCTCAACTGACGTCGATGGGGCTCATGCTTCAACGATTAGCGGAAACGCCCATTTCTCGTCATCCCAGGGTCTCCGCGACGGAGCTTCGCTCCTGCTTCGCCCAGGGACGACGACGTTGGGGAGGCTTTCGGCCAAATGGTGAACGGTACTGGCGTTCACGCCCTGGGATGCGCCTGCTCATAAATCTCGAGCAGCCTCGCGGTGTCGACGCCGGTGTAGATTTGCGTCGTCGACAGGCTGGCGTGGCCGAGCAGTTCCTGGATGGTGCGCAAATCACCGCCGCGGCCGAGCAGATGCGTGGCGAAGGAATGGCGCAGTGCATGCGGCGTCGCGGTATCGGGCAGGTTGAGCGCCGAGCGCAGCTTGGCCATGTCGCGCTGGACGATGGCCGGGTTGAGCGGGCCGCCGCGGGCGCCGCGAAACAACAGGCCCTTGGGGTCGAGATGGTAGGGGCAGAGCCGGCGATATTCGGCGATTGCCCTGAGCGCCACCGGCAGCACCGGCACCAGGCGCGTCTTGCCGCCCTTGCCGGCAACGCGCAGCACCGTGTCGGCCGCCGACGCCAGATCGGCGCCGGTCAGGCCGAGCGCCTCGGAAATGCGCAGGCCAGAGCCGTAGAGCAGCGTCAGCACGGCGGCGTTGCGGGCTGCGATCCAGGGTTCCTCCGCCAGTTGGCCTTCGATGGAAACGATATGCTTGGCATCGCTCGCCGTCAGCGGCTTGGGCAGCGATTTGGGCTGGCGCGGCGCGCGCAGTGCCGCCGCACCGGCCGCATTGGCGAGGCCGCGCCGCTCGAGGAAACGCAGCAGCGAGCGGATGCCGGCGAGACCCCGGCCCAGCGTGCGGGCGCCGGCACCGGCATTGCGGCGGGCGGCAAGGAAGCCGCGCAAATCCGCCGGGCGCAGATCGGCGATGTCCGAAATGCCGGGCGAGCCGCCGCAATGGCCGGTGAGGAAATGCAGGAACTGACGCGTGTCGCGCTCATAGGCTTCCACCGTCTCGGGCGACAGCCGACGTTCTCGCGCCAGCATCTTCAGCCAGCTTTCGCGCGCCGCCTGGAGATCGGGTTTGGCCGGGATGAGGAATTCCTGCATGGCGGCATTTTCGGATATTCGGGTTAGGAAGCGGTGAATAGCCCGTCATTGAAATGACAGCCGCGTGGGGCTAGAGCAGGCCAAAGGATATTTCGCCATGAGCAAGCTCCAGAATCCTGTCCAGATGGCCGTGATCGGCGCCGCCCATGGCATCAAGGGCGAATTGCGGGTGAAGACCTTCACCGGCGAGCCGCTGGCGCTGGCCGATTACGGGCCGCTCTACGCCAGGGACGGGCGCGCCTTCCAGATCGTCGACATCAGGCCCGCCAACACCGTCGTCGTGGTCCGTTTCAAGGGCATTGCCGACCGCAATGCGGCCGAGGCGCTGGCCGGCACGGAGCTGTTCGTCGACCGTTCGATGCTGCCGGACGATGGCGAGGAAGACGAATTCTACCATGCCGACCTCGTCGGCCTCGAAGTCCGCGACGACACGGGTGCCGTGCTTGGCAAGGTGGTCGCGGTGCACAATTTCGGCGGCGGCGACATTCTCGACGTGACGCTGGGCGGGCGCAAGGGCGTGCTGATCCCGTTCACACAGGCTGCCGTACCGCAAGTGTCGATCGCAGAGGGTTTTGTTCGTGTCGATCCGGCGGCAGCCGGGCTGGTCGATGACGAGGATGGCGGTGGTCCGCGTGAGGAAGACTTCGATCCGAAGGGCAGGCCGCGCGGACCGAGCGATGCCGGGGGCAACCGGTGAGTTTTTCCGCTTCGGTGCTGACGCTTTACCCCGAGATGTTTCCCGGCGCGCTCGGCCTGTCGTTGGCTGGCCGGGCGCTCGAGGCCGGGACGTGGTCGCTGGAGACGATCCAGATCCGTGACTTCGCCACCGACCGCCATCGCACCGTCGACGACACGCCCGCCGGCGGCGGCGCCGGCATGGTGATGCGCGCTGACGTGCTGGCGAAAGCCATCGACCATGCTTCGCCGGAAGGCGATGCGCGGCCTCGGCTGCTGATGAGCCCGCGCGGCAAGCCGCTGACCCAGGCGCGTGTGCACGAGCTGGCCGCTGGGCCGGGCGCCGTCATCCTGTGCGGCCGCTTCGAAGGCGTCGACCAGCGGGTGATCGACGCGCGGGGATTGGAGGAAGTCTCGATCGGCGATTTCATTCTCTCGGGTGGTGAGCCGGCCGCCCTTGTGCTGCTCGACGCGGTGGTGCGGCTGCTGCCCGGGGTCATGGGCAACGCGATGTCGGGCGAGGAAGAGAGTTTTGAAAACGGCCTGCTCGAACATCCGCACTATACGCGGCCGCAGGAGTTCGAAGGCCGTGACATTCCCGAGGTCCTGATTTCCGGCAATCACAAGAAGATCGCCGCCTGGCGGCGGGCGGAGTCAGAAAGACTGACAGCCGAGAGGCGTCCGGACCTGCTTGCCGCTGCTCAGCCCTTGGCAAAATAATAGAAGGCCAAAAACAGGCCGACGGCGACGACGAAGCCGCGCACCGCGTTTTGCGGCACCCGCTTGGCGATCCAGACGCCGGCATAGCCGCCGAGCGCGCCGCCCGGGATCATGATGATCGCCTGCGGCCAGGCGACGACGCCGCCCGAGACGAAGACGACGATCGCGACAGCGGCGATGACCATGGCCAGCATGTTCTTCAACGCGTTCAGCCGGTGATAGTCGCCGGCCTGGGTGAGGCCGAGCGTCGCCAGCATCATCACGCCCATGCCGGCGCCGAAGAAGCCGCCATAGATGGCGGTGAGAAATTGTGCGAGCGAGCCGGCCAGCGAGCCCACCGCCGCTTCATGGCCGGGCTTTGGCACTGGTTTCAGCCAGGGGCCGGCGGCGAACAGGGCCGTCGCGGCTAGCAGCAGCCACGGCACCAGAGCGCGAAACGAGGGATTGTCGAGCGCCAAAAGGATCAGAGCGCCGGCCAGTGCACCCACGGCCGAGATCAGGCACAGCAGCAGCGCGCCGCGCCAGAAGTGCCTGATATCGGCCGAGTAGGCGAGGGTCGAGGTGATGTAGCCTGGAAATTGCGTCACCGAGGAGGTGGCGTTGGCAACAATCGGCGGCAGGCCGACCAACGTCATGGCGCCGAAGGTGATGAAGGTGCCGCCACCGGCGACCGCATTGGCGGCGCCTGACAGAAAGCCCGCTAGAAACAGCAGGATGGCATCGAAGACAGACATGAATTGCGGCCGCTCAAAACTGTGTTATTTCAGGCTTTAGAAAGCCTGAACGACCGGCGCAACCCGGCACGGCAGGATTACGATGGTGCCATGCGAGCAGAAAATGCGCGCCCAAGGCGTGACAAAGCGGCGAAATAGCTGTATGTGCCCGCCCGTACCGGCCAGAAAGAATCTGCCGGACCCGTCAACAATGACGGTGTAGTCGCCCCTGCCTGATGTTTCAAAGACAAATGTCTTGGAGACAAAAGGCATAGCCAAGCGGTCAATGGAACTGCAAGGCGAGTGTCGGACGCTCTGACTGTCGGAAGAACAAGAAGTGGACTTTTGAGATGGATATTCTCCGTCAGCTCGAGGCCGAACAGGCCGCCAAGATCGAAGCCAAGCGCAAGCTTCCCGAATTCCAGCCCGGCGACACCGTGCGCGTCCAGGTCCGCGTGACCGAAGGCACCCGCACCCGCGTTCAGGCCTATGAGGGCGTCGTCATCGCCCGCGCCGGCGCCGGCTTCCAGGAGAACTTCACGGTTCGCAAGATTTCCTACGGCGAAGGCGTCGAGCGCGTGTTCCCGGTCTACTCGCCGATGGTTGAAGGCGTCGAGATCGTTCGCCGCGGCAAGGTGCGTCGCGCCAAGCTCTACTACCTGCGCGATCGTCGCGGCAAATCGGCCCGTATTTCGGAAAACACCGGCGTGCGCGCCCGCAAGCTGAACGATGAGGAGCGCGATGCGCTGAACGCCGAGAAGGCCCGCATCGAAGCCGAGAAGGTGGCAGCAGCCGAGGCCCTGGCCGTCGAGAAGGCCGCCCAGGACGCCGCCGAGAAGAAGGCCGCCGCCGAGGCCGAAGCAGCAGCCAAGGCCGCCGCAGAAGCGACCCCTGCCGAATAAGATTTTCGGAACTCATTCAAAAAGGCGGCTTCGGCCGCCTTTTTTCGTTTCACCAGACTGTGAACGCTTTCAGCGCCAGACACAGGATCCGGCTGTTGACGGCGAATTACTTTGTGCACTAAATAATCGCGCACAAAGTAATTGGAGATTTGATATGGCACTCTACACCACACAGGCTCACGTCACCGGCGGCCGCGCCGGCCATGGCGAGACCAGCGACGGTCTGCTCAAGGTCGATCTGGCAATGCCCAAGGAACTCGGCGGGCCGGGGGGCGCCACCAATCCCGAGCAACTGTTCGCTATCGGCTATGCCGCCTGCTTCGAAAGCGCCATCCGCTTTGTCGCGCGCAAACAGAAGCTGTCGCTGACGGATGCCGGGGTAACCTCCACCGTCAGCCTGCTTCCCGATGGCGAAGGCTTTAAGCTCGGCGTCGCGCTCGCGGCGGAAACGAAAGGCCTTGATCAGGCGACGGCGGAAGCGCTTGTATCGGAGGCGCACAAGATCTGCCCCTATTCCAACGCCATCAGGGGCAATGTCGACGTAGCGCTTTCGGTAAAGGCGGCATGACGGAAAAGACGACAAAGAGCACCAGGGACGTCCCGGCGGAGGCCACCGGGACGTTTCACGTTCCGCGGCTCGACCAACAGCTCTGCTTCGCGCTCTATTCGGCAAGCGGGCTGATGACGAAGCTCTACCGCCCGCTGCTCGATCCGCTCGGCCTGACCTATCCGCAATATCTGGCCATGTTGGCGCTCTGGGAACGGGCTCCAAGCACGGTCGGCGAGCTTGGCGAAGCGCTCGGGCTGGATTCGGCGACGCTGACGCCGCTGCTCAAGCGGCTGGAGGCCGGTGGCCTGGTCACACGCCGGCGCGACCCCGCCGACGAGCGCCGGGTTCTGGTCGAGCCGACAGCGAAGGGACAAGCGTTGCGTGAGCAGGCCAAAAGCGTGCCGGCGGCGATGCTTTGCAACCTGCCGCTGGATGCCGACGAGTTGAAATCCCTGCACCGCACGCTGACGCGGTTCGTCTCCGGCTTGCGCAAGGCGGATGCCGGCATCGTGAAGCGGAGCTGATCGCTGCCGCGACACCGTTCATTCCTGAATCCCGGAAATGAAGGCATCGGAATCCCTTTTCGCGCGCGCTGACGCAGCGGACCGTCTTGCATGACGCTTGCGGAAAGCTAAAGTCGGCGCCGGATTTTCCTGCAAGCCCGGCCGTGCCCGGGTCCGTCAATTTCCGGGGAGTGTGTCATGACCAAATCGAAACTGCTGCTGGCAGGCCTGCTTGCCCTCGTCCTGGTACCCGTTGCCGCCTTTGCGCAGGCGCTGCCCGACCTCGGCGGCAAAAAGGTGGTGGTTGTGACCGAAAACGCCTATCCGCCGCTGCAGTTCATCGATGCCAAGACCGGCAAGCAGATCGGCTGGGAATATGATGCGATGAACGAGATCGCCAAGCGGCTGAATTTCGCCGTCGAGTACCAGAACACATCCTGGGACGCGATGATCCAGGCGGTTTCCGACAACCAGTACAACATCGGCATGACCGGCATCACCATCAAGGACGACCGCAAGGAGAAGGTCGATTTCTCCGACCCCTATATGCGCTCGGAACAGTTCATGCTGGTGCGCGGCGATGAAAGCCGTTTCACCGACGCCAAGACCTTCGGCGCCTTCAAGGATGGGCTGATCGGCGCGCAGGCCGGTACCACGCCCTTCTACACCGCCGTCTACAGCGTGCTCGACGGCAATGAGCAGAACCCGCGCATCAAGCTGTTCGAGACCTTCGGCGCCACGGTGCAGGCACTGAAATCCGGCGACGTTGACGTCGTCTTGACCGACGGCACCGCCGGCAAGGGCTATGTCGACGCCTCCGAGGGCAAGCTGAAGCTGATCGGCGGACCGCTCGGCACCGAGGATTTCGGCTTCATCTTCCCGAAGGGTTCCGACCTGGTGAAGCCGGTCAATGCGGCGATTGCGGCGTTGAAGGCGGACGGGACGTTCGATGCGCTGAACAAGAAGTGGTTTCTTGATTACAAGATGGGGCAGTGATTTCGCACTGACTTCGCGCTTGAACGCCCCCCTCTGCTCTGCCGGGCATCTCCCCCTCAAGAGGGGAGATTGGCTGTTTTTTCCGCTTTCGCCAATCACCAAAGTTGTAAAAAGAGTGCCGTCGACGAAGCTGCCAATCTCCCCTCTTGAGGGGGAGATGGCCGGCAGGCCAGAGGGGGCTGCCTTGGCGCAATCCTTTTGATGCCTCCCGCCTCTTCCTCCAAAGCCGACTTCCCCTGGTGGCTCGTCGTGGCCGTGACCATCGCGATCGCGGTGGCCGTCTTCGTCGCCACCAGCAATCTCTATGCCCAGGTGTTCGCCACGGTCGCCAAGGGTATCGGCGTCACCATCTTCGTCACCGTGATCGCCTTCGTGCTGGCGTCGGCCATCGGTCTCGGCATCGCGCTGATGGGAATGTCGGGTTCGCGCTGGCTGCGCCAGATCGCGCGCTTCTATGTCGAGATCATCCGCGGCGTGCCGATCCTGGTGCTGTTGTTCTGGATCGCCTTTGCCGGCGCGCCGGCCTTCGTCGCGGCCTGGAACGCGCTGACCGCGCCGCTGCAAAGCGCCGGCCTGTTCGGCGAGCTTTTGGTGCGCGACGTGTCGCTGTTGTGGCGCGCCATCATGGCGCTGACCATCGGCTATTCGGCTTTCATCTCGGAGGTTTTCCGGGCCGGCATCCAGGCGGTGGAGAAGGGCCAGATCGAAGCGGCGAAGGCGCTCGGGCTGACCCGCGCGCAGCGCTTCCGGCTCATCGTGTTTCCACAGGCGATCCGCACCATCCTGCCGCCCCTCGGCAATGATTTCGTCGCACTGGTCAAGGATTCCTCGCTGGTCTCGGTGCTCGGCGTTGCCGACATCACGCAGATGGGCAAGGTCTACGCCGCCGGCTCGTTCCGTTTCTTCGAGACCTATTCGATAACAGCCTACATCTATCTCATCCTGACCGTCGGCCTGTCGCTGGCGCTCAGGGCGCTGGAACGGCGGCTGCGCCGCCAGCACGAGGAATAGTTTTTCGGCCAAGGCAGCGCTACGATCCCCGAGCATTCCCGTTGAGGAGGTCCCCCATGATCGTCGACAAAGCCAATGCGGCGCTGGATTCCGTGTATACGGCCGACACGCCGGAAGCGCTTGAAGAGGCCTATGCCGCATGGGCCGCGACCTATGACAGCGAGACCGCCTCGCTCGGCTACCTCCTGCCTTTCCTGATCACCGCCTGGGTGGCGCGCCATGTGCCGGCGGACGATGGCCCCTTGCTCGATGCCGGCTGCGGCACCGGCCTGTCGGGACCGTCGCTGAATGCGCTCGGCTACCGCGACATTGCGGGGCTCGACCTCTCGGACGATATGCTGAAGATCGCCGGCAGCCGCAATGCCTACAGCGAACTGAAGCAGGCAATGCTGGGCGGTCCGCTGCCGTGGCCGGACGGGTATTTCCGCGCCTTCTTCTCGACAGGCGTGTTCACCATCAGCCATGCGCCGGCGACAGGCCTGCACGAACTGGTGCGCATCACCCGCAAGGGCGGCCATGCGATCTTTACCGTGCGCGACCGGGTGTTCGAGAGCGGCGGCTTCCAGGCGGTGTTCGATGAGCTGGAGCAGACTGGGAAATGGCGGCCGGTCGAGGAAAGCCCGTGGTTCCGCTGCTATGCGATCGCCGAGCCGGATGCGCTGGTGAAGACGTTTGTGTTTGAAGTGATCTGAGCGGCGCGTTCTCCGATCTTGGCTTCCTTCCTCTCCCTCCGGAGGGGGGAGAGCTGGCGCTGCGAAGCAGCGACGGAGTGGGGGGAAGGCGGTTCTCGAAGGCACAGTCGCCGACAGGCGAGCACGATCAGGCTGGCTCCAAATCTCGTGCAGCCGGGTAACCCAGCGCATGCATCGCCTCGACCCGAAATCACAACACTTGAGCCGGTCGACCCCCACTCCGTCGAGCTT
>NZ_JAIUIC010000020.1:0-65675 GCF_020165455.1 Mesorhizobium sp. BR1-1-3 | reverse complement strand
CTATTCCCCTATTCCCCTATTCCCTCACCCCATCCCCGTGACATGGCGCAGCCAGAACGCCAGCGCGATGAAGCCGATGATGGTGGTGACGCCGGTCCAGTCGACATTGGCCTTCTTCACGTCGCTGATGATCTTCACCAGCAGCATCCAGGCCACGAAGATGATCGGGAGAATGATGACAAATCTGATCATGCGACACCCCTGCTCGAAGCGATTGCACCCTTCCCTAGATGTAGGAAGCAATCCGGCGGTTTTCAGGATGCCCTCGCCGACGGCCCATGCGGCATGCCGGGAAAAACGGAGTTTTGTCTTTACTGGCGCAACAAATATGCTAACCGGAGCGCCGTGCCCTTGTAGCTCAGCTGGTAGAGCAGCGGTTTTGTAAACCGAAGGTCGGCGGTTCGATTCCGTCCGGGGGCACCAGAAACCCAACGGAAGACCGCAGAAACCATGGGTTTCCTCAGATACGGTTGACGAGTTGGTACAGAAAACGGTACAGAAGCCTCAACGTAACGGGGCTTCATCATGGCTATTCCACACCTCTCAAAATCGAAGAACGGGCACTACCGCTATCGCCGCGCGGTGCCAGAAGCCTTCCGCGAAACCATTGGCCTCCTTGAGATCAAAAAGGCCTTGGGCTCCGACTACGCCACGGCCATGAAACGCTATGGCGAGGTTCACAAGGAAACCGAGCGCCTATTTGAGAACGCCAAGAACGCCCCCGAACCGACTGACCGTGACAAGGTCCTTAGGGCTCTTAAGCAAGCCGGTGTTTCCCGGCAGCAGCTGGAAACCATTGTCTCTGGCCTTGGCTGGGGAACTGACGTGCAGGGGCTGGACGGTATTTGGCATGGGATGGTCAATGAGTATGAAGCGGCTGAGGCAGTCGGTCAGAAACCCAAGGTGTCCCTTGAGGTAATCCGCGCGATAGGCGAGCAGCGGCTTCCACCCGAAACCTATACCGCTGCGTCTGCCCTTTCTTTCTATCTCGACAGCAAGCGCGGCCCCGATGCATCGAAGAACAAGCAGCTTGAGAACCACATCAAGAACCTGCAGTCGAGAATGATCGTCGTCCTCGGCAAAGAAGCGGTGACCAAGCGCCCCCTTGAGAAGTTCAAACGAGAGGACGCCCGCAAGCTGAGGGATGCGCTGCTCGCCCAGCTAAACCCGAACTCCGTCCGCCGGATGTTCAACATGCTTCGCGCGGCCATCAACAAGACGATCCGAGAGTATGACCTCGACGCCAAGAACCCGTTGGAAAAGCTGGAGATCAAGGGGGCCGCAGCGAGCCGAGAAGACCGCTACCCGTTCACCGAAGACGATTTGAAATCTCTCGGACCCATTATGGTGAAGGGGCCGGAAGATGCGCTCGGCATTCTCTGGACTATCCTTCGCGACACTGGCGCTCGCAATTCAGAAATCTGCCGCCGCAAGATCTCAGAGGTCGACCTAGAGAATGGCTCCATCGCAATCCCGGTAGGCAAGAGCAAGAACGCCGTTCGTATTGTGCCCCTGTCACCATCCGCCCTGGCGGGAGCGAAGTTCCTCGCCACAGACAAACCGGCAGATGCCTTTCTGTTTCCTTCGTATGCTACCGGACGGCAGACGGACAGCGCCTCTCAGGCCCTCATGAAACGGCTCCGCACTGTGATCAAAGATGAAAAGAAAGTGGTCTACAGTCTGCGGCATCGGCTCAAGGATCGGCTCCGGGACACCGACTGCCCTGCCGATATCCAAGAGGAAATTATGGGGCATGACGCTCAGAATGTGGCCAAGAACTATGGCAGGGGATATTCGCTCGAAAAGAAGCGGGCTTATCTGGAGCGGGTATGGGCCGCCACGCCTGTCTAGCAGCGTGGTAGTAGCTGCCATCCGGGCTGATTAAGGCCCCATAATGATACATGGGAACGCCGCAAGGAATTACCCGCTCATAAGGTACATAGAAGCCGGGCATTAGCGATAGCTTATGCAAGCGAACGATTACCCGCATATATGCCACGCCCATCCAGCGGGCTGGTAATAGGTCGTCATAATGAGAGAGTAAGGGTCCGTGAGCATCTGCTAATCTAAATACCCGCTCATAGGGTACATAGAAGCCGCGTATTAGCGACAGCTTGTATAGGCGAACGATTACCCGTCCATAATGATACATGCGAACGACCTCGCTCGCGTCTCTCCGCCCTTCTTCCCCTGTGTTCCCTGTTTTTGTCTCGGTGGTGCATCCTGTATCGCCGGAGCACCTCATCCATATCTTGCGTCGATTGACGCACTCTCCACAACATCTAGGCCTTCATGACCTATACCGCAGAGATTGCCGCTTCCATCGAAGCCATGCGTTCCGCCCCCAAGGGCACCTCACTTGCCTCCAAGTTCTCCACCACCCGCATGGGGCACCAAAGCCGTCATGCACCCCTGCCCGTACGCTACACTCGGACAGCCCGGAAGCTCGCTCACTATGGTGCCATGACTCCCGAGGGCTGCCTAGTGCGAGACCTCCAGCGAGCCCGCGATAACCATCGGCTCAACGTCGACGGGATCAAAGCCGTCCTTGGTATCCTCTGGTCCTTCCGGCTCCTCGGGTGGCTCCCATCGGACACGAACTATCTGGAGTACGAGCAGATTGTGGAGATCGTGGCCAGCGGCACCCGCCGTCCTCGCGACACTCAAGGCCTCATGCCGGTGTGGTTTACCCGCCGCCATACGGTCGATGAACTAAGGGCCTTCGGGGTCGGCAAGGGCGCGTAGCGTTTCCTTGAGTCTCCGAGCGGCCCTGAGAGGCGTTCGGGGTTTCCCAACTTCTGCACCGCCTCCTCCAATCAATCGACTCAGGATGGCCCTGCCGCCCCGAGAAAGGCATTTCCATGAACATGCACACCACCGGCCTCAGCCGTCGTCGCAACTCCGTCATCGCAGCAGCCATCGCCAAGCGTGAAAGCGCCGACTTCAATCACAAGGCCATCAAGGCGCTCGCAGATCGAGGCATCGGTCGTCCTGCCGTCGCGGAACTCCTGGGCCTATCCGAGGGAACCGTCAGACGCCTCCAGTACACGCCGTCTCCTGCCTATGATGCGGAACGACGGGAACGGGAAAGCCATCGCGAACCATTCACCAGCTTCCTCTCCGATGCCGATCTTGCGTGGGAGGGTTCGATGCGTGGGAGCCGTGGCGGCATGCGGGCTGCTGTCCAAGACTTTCTAGAGGACTTATTGAGCCGTCGCCTCACCCAAAGAGATGTGGCGGAGTTGCTGGGCATCTCACAGCAGGCGGTATCAAGGCACGTCAAGAGCTTGTTGAGATGAGGTTACGTATCCAACACCAAAAAACGCAATGAAACCTGTAATTGGTAACGAAATCAATGGCATAATCTACAACATAGCTATTATAGGGAAACTCAAGCCCCCCCTACTGGCGGTTTAAGTCGGCAAACCCATAGATGAGACGGCTTCGCCGTTCATGGGATACCCGACCGTGCTGCCAGCTTCGCTTGGCGGGAGACAAGATTGATATTCATCAACGATGATCATTCTGATTTAGTCTCCTCATTATAGATAGCTCGGCGGCCTATCGCTTGTCCCATGAACGGACGAAGTCCGTCTCACGATGGGCTTACCGATAGATATCCCGAGTTACACCACATCCAATGAAAGGACATCGCCATGTGCGATATCGGATTAATCCTCGGCCTCACCGCCGGGGCCGCAAGTGCTGCCAGTGAAGCAGCTACCGCAAGCAAGAAACAACAGATTGCTCTCTCCAACTACCAGCTTGACCAAGCCGCCAACGAACGCGAGTTCATCGTGAAAACCAATGCCGCCAACAAGGACGGCTATCAGGCGACCCTCGAAGGGGATCGCGCGAAGTCCCTCGCGGTGGCCTCGGGCTCTGGGATGACCGGCAGCACCACGGGCCTTCGAGTGGCCGAACAGTCCCGCCAGTCCGCATTATCCATCGCTAACGCAAAGGACCAACGGGACGGTGCCACAGCGAACTATGTGATGGCGGGCAAGTCCCAACAGATACAAACCCAGAATGCCGTCAACAGCCTAAGCCCAAACCCGATGACCTCCATGATGGACATAGCGACATCCGGCCTCAAGAACTACGGCGCTTTCCAGTAACCCCAAGGAACCCTATGGCATCTCCCGTCACTCGGGGACACCCGCGCGACTGGCGTGTGGGCGTCCAGTCATCTGACCACGGCTACCAGTTGCGTTGCCGCCAAGTCCTCAACGAAACCCGACCCTGCGACTGTCCCGGCTGCACTCGCAATCGCTCCGGCGTCTCCCGCTACTGCGGACCCCACCGGGATGCCGCGAGTTCTCGGGGGGATCCACTTGCTCGCCTCCCCGCTCGAAACGAACTGGCCATCTTCAAAAAGGCCATCGGCATCTACATGCAAACGGACCCCAAGTTCGCCGCGCGTGTCGCCTTCGACCTGAGGTCCCTTGAGCGTCGGATGACTCTGCCGCAGTCGTTCTGCCTCAGTGTCGCTGACCTCCACCCGAAGCTCCCGCAGATTGCCAAAGCCAAGGGCCTCCTGGCCAACTGGCAGCACAAGGAACAGCGGACCTATACCGAAGCTGTCGTCCACGCCGTTGCCCTGATCGGGTGGATGCAAGTCTACTTCAATACTGGCCCTGCCGGGGGCCTCTGGGATAACCGCGAGCGGTTCCTTGAGACCCGCGCGGGTGCCCTCATGGGCGACTTCCGCAAGACTATCGGCCCCACGACGCTCATCAAGAAGGCCTCGGGGGCAACCCACAGGCGTCTCGGCCACGACCTCATCCGCAACGCTCAACACATCTACGGCAAGGCCTTCTGGTCCTCAGCCGTCTCCACCACGGACGGTCAGCCTATGACCATCCTCGACTACACCAAGCGAGCCCTCAAGGCCGCGGCACTGCTTTAAGGAAAACCCTATGTCTTACTCATCCGATGACGGCATGATGCGCATGCCCAATCCCATCGATCCCCATTCCGGCTGGACCGATCGTTCCGACAACCCCGGCTATGCCAGCGGCTCCGCTCCCGGTCCTGCCCCAGAGGGCAAGGTCTTTATTCCCGGCATGAACACCTATGTGGACCTCGACATTGCCGAACAGCTTGGCCTCACTGGGCCTCAGGGGAACTCCAGTGACCCGACCCCTGCCGCCTTCGACCCCCGCGCCGTCCCAGCCGGTCACGACCCCCTCGAAGACATCGACATCGAGGAACTGTCCGAAGCGGACCTTGAGGCTCTCCAGCAGGAACTCGAGATCGAGACCGATCAGGAGCCCGGCCCCTCGGAGACCTTCGACGCCATTGCCGATTGCTTTGACCCCGCCGTGTTTGACGAAGGTCTTAACGCAATGGTTGCCACAGGCGACTTTGAGGACACCCTTGGGCTCCTGTCCAATGCCACCGGCTTGGACGCAGCCAGTGCCTCTACCCTGATCGAAACGACGGTGATGGAGACGGCTCCGATTGCCTCCGAGTACATTGGTGGGGATCGCTGGGACGCTCTTGTCTACGCGGCCTCCCGCACAGACGACCCGTTCGCCCGGCGCATCGTGACAGACATGGTTGCTGGCAATCTGGACGGGTCCAGACTGGCGGGGGCCTATGACCTCTGGTTCCAGTCGCTGCCTGATGCCGAGTGAACTCCATGCTCGGCTATATCACCACAGCTTACACCCTCGCGGTCCTCACCGTATGCCTCCTCGCCCTATTCCCCTTGTCCTAACACTCCCTGAAAGGAACTCTTCATGAACCTCGAAACCCTCATAGCCCTCCGCGCCGCCATTCAGGCCTTCAACGCCGATGCGGTCATTCAGTCCCGCTACGCATCCGTCTGCGCTGAGCTAGACCTGCTGCTCTCATACATCGATATCGTCGAGCGTCGCACCCACGAAGGAAGCAACATCTGACCATGGCCAAGAAACTAGTGACCCGCGAGGAACTCCTCGCCCAACTCGAAACCCTCGACAACTCCACCGAAGTCGGCAAGCTCACTGCTGAGGTGTCCCGCCTGACAGAGGAAAACGCCTCGCTGGTCTCCCAACGCCGGGAGCTTGAGCGGCAGCTTAAGCAGGAACGTGACACAGTTCAGACCATTCGCGACGCGCTGCGCACGGTAGACATCCCGCAGCGCACGTATGGCGATGATCGCCCAGGCTACGCCGAGATGCAGGAAGCCGCCGCACGGTCTAGCCGTATGGCAATGGCCGAGGTCCAAGTGGGTATCCAGAGTGGAACCCATGATCCGGCAACGGGCTTGTCCTATACCGCCGATACCAAGCCGCAGCGCGTGTTGACCGCAGGTGCACCCAAGGTGACCAAGTCTGAAATGGAAGCGTTCTTCCCGGCCCTCAGCGGCCCGTCCGTGGACGTGACTGTCGCCGCCGACGACATGCTTGAAAGTGAGTTGGGCGAACTCAATACTGCCTTGGCCATAGCCAGCGGCAGCTAAAAGCCTGTCTAAGTTTCCCGCGCTCCTCATCCCGCGTTCGTATCTCACATCCGTTCTGAAGGGATCAGGCAGGGGGCGCGGGTTGCCTCAGGTGCCCATGCGTTTTCGGCAGTCAGCACATGGGCACCGGGGGTTGATCTATCGTTGGAAAGCCTTGGCCAGCTTCGCCCGCTTCCTCAGGATGTAGAAGGCGTTGAGAATGACCTCATCATCCTCTTTCTCAGATGCCGACAACTTCTCCTCGAATTGCGCTTCCTCAACATGGAAATCCTCCGCCTTCGACGGCATGTTGGCCCATCCCCAAGCGCACGCGTCCCAATGGCTTTCGCAAGGGACGACGCGCTGCCCGATGACTTGGCCCTGTTTTCCAAAGAATACGATCTTAAAGTTAGTCATGGTCTCGGCTTTCCAATCTATGGCTTGATTGCCGATGCCCATTTTTCACACATCCAACGCTCAATACAGACAGCTACCGCAGAGGCTGCGTAATCGGCGGGAATAAGGTTGACGGTCGGTCTGCCGTCTCTATACCGAGCTTACACTGACGAGCCGTGGGGGTGTCATGGACAACAACGAAACCAATTCTCAGAAATCGCAAAACTCACCAGAGGACGACCGCAAGTCATCCAAGGCAGGGACCCTCAAAGAGTTGGAAGACTCCATTGGGCGCATGATGCCACTTGTCGGTCGGGTGTTGGCGTCTGCATGGAATATTCAGATGCGTCTCTTGATAGCGGTCGGTCTGATGCCGTTCGTCCAGAAGTATCCCTGGGTCTTGTTCGCGCTGGCTTTCGTGCTGCTCGCCCTAATGCTGCCCGTAGGTTTGGCGTTCATTGCCACGGGGATTTCAGCCTTGAACTACGATGTGCGGGCTAAAGATCAATTCCTGGCAGATTTGGAACGGCGCGACTGACGGGTGATTGTGCCTCCAAAGATGGCATACATGTTCATTCCATATCTGGCACTTCACCACCTACAAAAAGTGTCGTCGGCTCGCCATACTCGCCTATCGCCGGGTTCGCTTCCCGCGACCACGCGATCACTCCCACATGTTTTGTCGCTAGAGCTTTCGCAGTCCTGATTGCCCGATCTTCGCTCTGCTGCTCGGCTGGTCCAAACGCTGGCTGGAGGTCGCCGCTCTCATCGCGATCAAATGCGGTGACAACGATCAGCTTAGGGGCCTTCTGCTGCGGGAGGATGTTGTCTGACATGTCGATGCTTACCTTCACTCGTTAGTCGGTCTCGCCGCGTCTTCGTCGGTGCCAACCACGGCTGAACCCATAGCTCACGGCAGGTGCCCATAAGGCAACTTCCCGTTCCAAGGAGGCGTTGGTGACAAGCAGCGCCTTGACTGCCTCTCGCGCGTCCCCGCCGCAGGTCGCAATGGCTTGATCAGCGGCGAGCTCCCAGTCCGTGGCAGGAGAATCGACTTGCTGTTGCTCGGCTGGCATTGCTCTGTCTCACAGGTGATTTTCGCCGTCGTTGCGATGCTCGAAACAGAACCAATGCGATGCCTGCTTTGGCTTCGCGAAACCCCAGCCAGCATCTTTACCGCACCCAGGGCGCTCGCACGAGTGGTGCTGGATGCCGGGCGCAGTGACGTGTTCTAGCCTTGGAAGCGTGATTTCGTCACTCATGTCCTTTCACCCGGCTACTCTAACCGCTTAATCCACATGAACAAAAAGAGAACATAAATGTCAAGCACGAATTGACTGGAAGAGGACTTTGTTCCTATTTTGGACCATGCCCGACACTGGCGGACGATGTAAGCGCGGGAGCGCTTGGACCCTGAGCAATGCCCATGACATTGGGCAGCTTGTGCTCGTCCGATGCGGACTCTGCAACGTCAAGCGCTGGTATCAGCCGAGTGATCTCAAGGAAATCTTTGGCGACATCGGGGCCGAGCTAGTGGGGCAAAAAATGAGTTGCAAGCGGTGCGGCAGGAATGACTGCATGCATTCCGAGACGCAGAACCCAACGGCACGAGAGCGGCAAGGCATTCGGGTAAGGCGACTTGCGGAAATCAGGACAGTGCGGAGAGTCGTCTGGCAGGATGAAGATTGAGGTTCAACACGCAGGGGCAGAGACAGACCGTCATTCCCCTACTGCGATTGGCTGTCCTCGCTTGAATCGCATGACTTCGCGTGCGTTTTTCGCCACGAAGTCGATGAGACTTCCACGTCCGTTCTTCAGATAGTCACGCACGACCTTGCCTGGCACAAGCAGGAACTGCAGGTGTGTAGAGGCGGAAATGTCGTGAGCATACCTGACCGCTTCCTTCGTAAAGTCCGACGTAGTCACGACCGCAACAACGTGCGCCTTTGAATGAATTGCGAGGCCCACCTCTTTGGCAACGTCGCTAAGAGGAACCTTTCCGGTGATGCACTTGCACTGCAGGTTCCACCTTGAGAACAATAGATGGGCTCCCTCCGCCGTGAGGTCGACCTCAGCTTGAGCCGTCTCATTACTTCTGAGCCGAAAAGCTCGGGGAGAGAGGCCCAAATCCATGATCATGCGAAGCGCAAGGAGTTCAAGACCCAAGCCTCGTTGGTTCTTGCTCGTGTTGTCGAACAACATCTTCTGTATGGAAGACAGCGGGGTATTGATCTTACCCCTCAGGTCTTTCGGCACGGCGCTATCGAAATCCGGAATGATGAGGTGCAGAGGGATTGATAGGAGCTTGGCGGTGGCCTCGAGACGGCCACTCTTGCCACCGCGACCTTTGCTCGGGCTCGATGCTGTGACGGCTTGAGCAAGACCAGCCCCCTCAAGCCCCACGATGATCTTTTTCCGAAGTTGGTCCTCATCAAATAGGTGCGGGTACTGTTGGAGACATTCGTCGGTGATGTCTTTTGAAGGCACAGTGTGATCCGGCTCCGTCGCTGCCAGGCGCCGCAAGGCCAGTGCGAAAATTCGCTGTGCAGTGGTGAGCCCATCCAAGATAGCAAGCTCGGTGACGGTTCCGCCAACGACTTGGGTTAAGACCGTATCGACGGGCTCATAGTTCTTCGTGGAGTCCAGGAACATTCCCGCCGCCACCATCCAGTTCAACGCGGTTGTGTGATCTGTCGTTGCCGTGGAGAGCTTTTCTATGCCGTGGGCCACAAGTTCGCGCTTCAGCGAATCCTTGCTCACCTTCTCACCCCTGCTCCGCAACGCGAGCACAGCAGTTACAAGGGCATCACCATTATGATTTTCGACCAAATGCTTGCAAAAAATGCGTGCGCCGGTCACTGCATCAGGAGCGGACCTGACCTGCTCTCCGATCGAAGTTAACGTCACTGTTTTCCTATCAAAGAGCCCCGTGCTAACGAGTGTTGCAGGAACATTCGTCGACGATCGCTTATTAACTGCTCCATTGAAGAAGGCGACTCTCCAGCCGGCAACTGCTGTTGGAAGATTGCCCCCCGCTGCCGCTACTATCTCAAGCGGCCTTCTGATGTCGCCGATAAGGCCCGGCGAAAAGTCGTTGAAAGAGGCGAGTCTTTTCATGCCGCTCGCCCCATGCGTGAGGCGAGTTGCCCCGCCAACTGCCGCCCAAGCGATTCTGCTAGTGCTGGAGGCACCGCGTTTCCTATCTGCCGCCATTGTTCCTCGACAGTTCCAGCGAAGGCGAATGCATCAGGAAAAGTTTGCAGCCTTTTGATCTCTCCGATCCGGAGGATGCGATTCCTCCAGTGGAACGGCCCCATGTTGTTGGACCTCCGGGCCTGAATGGTCCACGAGGGCTGGTCGGGGCTTAGTTTCAACAGGAACGACCAGTAGCGTTTGCGCCACTCAAAATGAGGTGTTGGGTGGCCACGCTTTTCTGTCAGGTACAGATAGTTGTCACCCGGCGGCACTTCCCGCAGCAGGTGATGGTGACGCCCCCCCGCAAAATGACCAACATCTGAAGCGTTTTCGTCGGTATCAAGGTCAGCGAGGACGGCACCGGCAGTTGCCCAAGGCTTCAAGCCCGAGGCTGGGTCGTTGCTGTGAGTGGGTGCTGGAAAAGTGGGATCTCGGTCAAGCATCCCTAGAACGAAGCACCTCTCACGAATTTGTGGAACTCCGTAGTCGGCAGCATTCAGGACTTGGACGGCTACCCGGTACCCCAAGCCTCTAGCTCGGTCGACGACCACCTTGAGCGCATCACTGTGAACCTTGTACGAGAGCCCCTTCACGTTTTCGAGCAGAAAGGCGCGAGGACGGACCCATTCCAGAACGTTCAAGTAGCCGTCGATAGTCTCCCAACCATTGGGATCATCCAGACCGCGCGGCTTCTCTTTGCGGTAAAACCGACTTTTTGAAAAAGGAGGGCAAGGAGGTCCACCTGCCAACAGGTCGATCTCGTCGCGCCCGATGGACTCCAGCAACCTCTCCTTTGTTACCTCGCTGATCCGAGCTTTGATAAAGGGAGTTCCGCGAAAATTTTGCCGATAGGTTTCGGCGCACTCATCGGAGGCGTCTAGGCCCAAAGCGGGTTTGAATCCGGCTCGTTCCAAACCGAGATCGAGACCACCTCCACCAGAGTACAGGCTAACGAAGCGCATCAACTGATCGCCTCGACAACTGCTCCCACCATGGCCTTTCCAAGCGGTGGAGGGACAGCGTTGCCAAGTTGCCTTACTCGTTCTCTTCGTGATCCTTGAATGGCGTAGCCCCTTGGGAACCCCTGAAGTGCCGCAAGTTCGACGGTCCTGAGACGCCGCGAGGTCCAATGAAAGGGACCCGTCCAAGGCCCGGGAGAAGCAGCGATAGTCCACGAAGGCCTATCAGGAGAAAGCTTCAGAAGGAAATTCCAAAACCTGCGTTCTGTCTCGAAAGTGGGGTTCGGATGTCCGGCCCAAGCTGTGTGAGCTTTGTAGTTCCAACCGGGGGGAACCTCCGTGAGATGACGCGCCCAGCGACCCTTGATCAGTTCTTCAGGCTCGAAATACCCTTCGGCGTCCAACCCCTCCAGGGCCTCCCCAGACGTGACGGTCGGGCTCAGAAACGGATCGCGCAGCGGGTCGTCGGTGTGAGTTTTGCTCGGCGTTTCAGGAACGCGTTTTCTCGAACCAAGGAGAAACAAACGCTTCCGCGTTTGCGCGACGCCATAGTCGGCTGCATTTGCAACATGCTCGCTTACGGAATAGCCAGCCGCAAGAGCCAGTGATTTGAAACCTTCCAACACCGGACGATTGCGAGGGTGGCTGATGCTTGGCACGTTCTCGAACACAAACCCATCAGCGTCCGCTTCGTTGATTAGCCTCCAAAATTCCTCCACCAATGAGCGCCTTTCGTCAGGACGCGGTGACGATGGAGGCGCTGGCCGTTCGACCATTTCCCCTGCTGCTCGAGCGGCGCGATACCTAGATTCTCCACCTTCCTCGGTCCAGTAAGCGGCCTTGGAAAACGGTTGGCACGGTGCGCCACCCACAACTACCAATGGGTCACGCTTACTAAGACCCGCCATTTTTCGTAAGTCCTTACCCGTGAGCCCACGGACATCGGCTTGAGCGATTTTGCCATGAAACTCGCTATTCGCGGCCAAGGTGGAACAGGCGACAGCGTCGATCTCAACGGAAGCCCGGACGTCGCAGCCAAACTGGGTTGCCCCTACACTCAAGCCGCCGATACCAGCGAACAAATCGATGACAGGGATCTCTCTCATTTACTCAGTCTCCGCGAATCATCGAGAAAAGTGTTCCCACCTTGTTCCACACTGCCGCCGAGTTGCAACTGAACCGTTAGGACCGACGCAATATCGCGGGGGAGAAGCTTGCAGACGCGGCTGACACTTTTTTGCAAAAGGGTTTTTGGGAAATTTTAGGTGCCGTTGTCGCTGGCTCACTCTTAGAGGCGGTGTGCCAGCAAGCCCTCAAGCCCTATTGACTACACACAAGCCGAACCACGGCAGAAAATCGCCAAAGGCCCAAATCAGTGTGCCGATGCCAGCCAGGACGGGCAGCACGACCTGGGGGTGCCAGGGATCGAATTTCTCAATGGTCCCACCACTCAGCAGATTGCGTCTGTCTTTATGCCATTCGACGACGGCGAAAAGCCCGGTAACGATCAAAGCGATGACGCCGCCGCCCCGGGCAAAATTCGTACCGCACTGGGAGTGAACCGCCCAAAATGCATGCGCCGAAAGCACGATGAGGCTGAAAACGACTGCGAGCCGTGGGACGGCATAGTTGACTGCTTTGCTTTGCATCCATGGGGGAGCCCGCCGCCAATGACGGAATACGCTCCACGCGGTCCTTGGCGTGAGGACCTCGTCGTACCTGATGACTAAATCCTCTATCGGCTTTGGCGCATCTTCCGTCATACTTAGAACTCTGGAACCGGCTTGTCCCGACACCCGAACTTGCCGCCGGTGGCCGCGTCCTTGATGTTCTCGCTGTAGAAATTCCCCTTCGACCCGGCTGCCAACAGGGCCGACACCGTGCCTTGGTCGATCTCGCAATAATGGTACCAAGTCTGCTTTAGCCGGATCAGCATGTAAGAATGTTCCGCGTTGTAGCAGACACGCTTGACAACGCTGCTATCCAGTTCCCCGGTGCATTGGAATTTCGCAACGTCCACCGGGCCGCGGTACTTCACGTCAACGGTCTCGGCGAAAGCAGGTTGGCCCAACAACCCCACCAAGAGCAACATCACGGACCTTCCCAACGGGCGGGAGACTTTTGCGCTAATCCGCCCCCACACGCTCGATGACCTTGAGTCGAGCTCCTTCAAGTGGCGTGACAGACAGTCTTCTACCATCCTCCGTCTCCCAAAAAGCCTTGGACGTGTACCTAAAAATGCTGGCCATCGGCCTATCACTTAGGCACTCATTGACAATGTAAATCACATATTCTTGTCGATGCTTGGCATCGCGGGCTTTCGAGTACTCGTTTGGAGTAAGCTCACATATATCACCGTCCCTCCCTAAGCCTTTTACCTCAATTAGCAGCGTTTCGTTTCCTCGCGTTGCCTCAAGGTCCCACCCTCTGCCGTAGGGTTCAACGCTGATTACGTCGTAGCGCCCGCCATCATCGGACTCGAAGAAAGCAGTCGCGTGATCAACCGCAGCTTTCTCAATTTTGCGTCGGAGTTCTGGATCGAAATTTCTGGGCGATCGCGCTTTTGACTTAGTAGGTTTCTTAGAGCGATTCTTGTCGACGCTTTGGACATGAGACCAAACTCTTTTCCTAAAAGCGTCCGTTGCCCCGTACCAAACGGGTGATTGGCCTAAACCGCCTTTCATATCGTGATGAGTGGGTGCGCGAAAAGTTCGTGCGATCTCGGGGAGTAGGACTGCCTTACTTGCATCCGCCACTGCTGAATAGGTGATCTCAAAATCAACACCGCGCGGAACGCGAGGGACCCGTTCTCGAAAGACGGTTGCATCTCTATACCACCCGACAACCAGCACCTGCTTGCTTGTTGGATGAGTGGCCAGCCAGACCACCAGAACGTTGGAAATCGAAGTGGCCTTTGGTGCCGCGCCCAATTTCTTAATGGAAAGTCTGGTGCCTTTAGGCTGATAGCCGTAGACCTTCCCTCTTGAGGGGAGAAAGTTGAAACTCTCATGACCATGCGAATGATCGCGGAGGTAGGCATGACGACCCAATGTCAGGTCGTCGTCCGCCATCCCGCTGTATCGCTTCATCCAGCCGACATTAAAGAAAATCATCGGCGGTACAGCCGCCCCGAGCTTCGCCATCGTCCCCCCAAAATCCCATGCCACCCACTAAATGGTCTGTCCTGGAAGCCTCATCGTCAAGCAATATAAACAGTCGGACCTTTTGGTGAAAAATCTGTCTGGATATTCATACAAAGATGGGGGGCACAATCCCCCCGTGGGGGTACCTGAGATGGTACATAAAAAGGTACATGGCGGTACAAGAAAGACGAGCGAAACCCTTGCAACGCAAGGCGTTCAGAGCCATCCCGATCCCGTCCGGGGGCACCAGCACAATGCAAAAACCATAACATTTTCAAAAGCTTAGAAAACAAGGTTCGGGTTCGATCCACCGCTTATCCACCTGGAATTTTTCATTTGCCAACGCGAGTATCCGCCCCAGAGCATCACCGTATCCGGATCATCCTCTTCGTCCTCCTCCGGCTCGTAAGGTTCCGGCGCCACCAGCAAATCGATTCGCCTAAGGTCAGTCCCTCCCATTGGCGCATCGAGCGAGAGCGTTTTGAAGGTGTCATATTTGTGGATAGTGTGCTTGGTGCTAGGTTGCCAAATATTCAGCCTGGCTCAGATTTGGGAATATTGGGGGGACGTCACTTTGATCCGCATTTTGGTCGCACTCGCCGCCGCAATTTGCTTCGCGTCTTCGGCGGCTTCGGCAGGACAGGACAATATCCACTTCCTGGTCGGGATGCCCGATGCCAAGTTAAATTTGGCCGCTAAAATGGCAGGTAACCTCAACGGCGTTATGCAAAGGTGCCGGCTGAGGCCTACAGAGAATGGAAAAGCTATCATTGCTGTCCCTGTGCTTTTGTACGAGGGGATAGAAAAACACCTGACGCCTAATCCTCCTAAGTTCCGGAAGGCCATTCACACCTATGAAAGAGCTTACGCCATGGCGGTCCAGAGAGCGGGAAATTGCCAGGCTGAGAAGGCCAAATACCCGGGACTTTACCGATAGATGGCTGCGAAGGGACCCGGACATTGGGCGAGTCACCGCCCTGCGCGCCGCCGCCTAACTATGGCGTCGACGGCATCCTTCCTGATTGCTGCGGATTGAGCCGTCCGGTATACCCATCGGCATTCTTCACGAACACAGCTGCAAGCCTGATCCGTGCGGCAGCGGCTTCATTGAAGATCAGAACGGCACCCCTTCCACGCTCCGCACTTGAATTTCTCGATAATGCCCGCATCGAAGCCTGACGCGGAAGTATTGAGCTCTTCGAGGGATGCCTGCTTGCACCGGCCATCCCGATACCTATTTCGCCGAATTCAGGCGCAGCAACTTAGCCTACGGGTGTGACTTCCTAGCTATATACAAAGTTGCAGGCTCATCGATATAAAGCGATTGGCGATTTTGATGGGGATTTCATGAAAGCTTTTTTGCTCGCTTCATTCGTTGCGCTTTCCGCGGCTCCGGCCATGGCTGCCGATATGACGATCGCTCCTGTCGATACCCCTGAATGGACCTGGCAAGGGCCATACGCCGGCGTGTTCGGTGCCGGAACGTTGGAACACTACAAGATCTATGGACCGGGCGCCCAGGCTGGCGCAACGCATAATGTCGGCTCGGCAACGGTCGGCGGCTTTGCAGGCTATAACCTCCAATCCGGCAAGATTGTCTATGGCGTCGAAGGCGAGCTTGGCTACCGCTTCAAGAAGAACACCTTCGACGATATTCCAGGCCCAGGCGTCCTTGACGCCTCCACAGGTTTGTTCGGATCCGTAAAGGGTCGCGTTGGCATGGACATGGGAGCCTACATGCCGTTCGTCACGGCTGGTGTAACCGCTGCAAAGCTGAAGACATTCTACCCGGGTGGAAACGCTGAGCGGGATGCCACCTTGGTCGGTGGTGTTGTTGGAGCAGGCATCGACGTCGCGCTCACACACAACGTGTTCTTGCGCGGCGAATACGACTTCTCCTTCTTCGGCAAGAAGTCGCTTGAATATTGTGGCGGCGGATGCACGCTGGAACACACGCTTCAGACGCACGATTTCCGCGTCGGCATCGCGATGAAGTTCTAACTGTTCAGCGCGTCTCCGACTTTGACGCCCTCCGCGGGAATGGCAAGACCAAGGTCCAGCTTGTGAATGGCATTCCGCGGGCGCAATGTCGCCGCGAACCCGACGGCTAGGGGCCTGGATCGCAAATAGTTTGCCGTTCAGGCCCTTCGTTCGTTCGGGACCATGCCCATCTGCGCGCCATCCCTTCGTACCAAACCGTACGTTGAATCCTTCTTGGGTCACGCGTGACAAGAGAGTAAATAAATCCTTTCGCAGGAAGGGAGGCCGCGATGGCAGAAACGCATATAGAAGTCGCACGCGCGGTTATAGAAACCAGCTTTCGGTTGCGGCACCATTCCCTGGCCGGAACTGCCTCATTTCGCCGTGATATGGACCACTCCCGACGCGCAATCGAGGCCTCGCGCGAACTGCTCAAGCGCCTTCGCCAACGTCATCGCGATGACATGGCCCGGGAGGGAGATCCGGAGCCAGGTCCTGTTGCCGTCTCGGCCTTCGATGCCGACATTCTCCGCTCGGCGTTTCGAAACCTGGTCAGGGAAACAGGCGTTCCCGAGTGTGAATGGCGCCACCTGGCTGAAAGCCTGGTCCGCGAATATGTCGGGTGCGAGCAGGTTAACGTTGGCTTGTTGGACTGGATTACCCACAAGTAGTCAGCGGTATAAATTGCGTACCAACGCAAAGCAGCCCGTCCCGCGCACATTGCCGGTGACACGAAACGGGCTGCGGAAGCCCGCATGCGATGCTTCCTGCAATCCAACTTCGGGCGAGTACGGATGTTCCGTTAGTTTCTGCTGAAAGGCGGTACATTCTGCTGCCGTGGCCATTCGACAGTCACTGGCAGGGTAGACCCGCCGCTCCATTTGCGAAGCGACGGGCTCTCGCCCACCCCATACCTGTGAAAGCAATTTAGATGCCAAACTTTTGACCCGTTATGGGGCACAGCCGTCGCGTTGCCAGTCGGTCGGTCGCCCTCTCGTCGCTCTGCCTCGACATTGATAACCATGTACATCATGCCGGCTCGTTGGCTGCGATCACAAATTGTCGGATTCGTACGAAGCAGAGTTCTGTACGATTCCAACCCTTTAACTTTGTACACCCCTGTTTTGTAATTCGGCGGCTGAGGGGACGCCGCGCATCAGGTCGCATTTCACTGTCAATCGCGTGCCAGAGGGCGTATATTTTTTAAATCGTCTGCACGTGTCTACGGGCGCAGACGGCAGGGAGATTGGAAAGCTCTTGCCCCAAGCGGGATTGAGCTATGACCAATCCAGAGAACGATTCCTACAGAAACCAATTGTTGCGTAGGCTTGACCCTGGTGACCTGGGGCTTTTGCAGCCACACCTTGAACTGTGTGACCTCGAGCCGAAAACGACCTTAGAGAAAGCCGATTCGGAGATCGAGACGGTGTACTTTTCCTGGAGGACGGCATCGCTTCTGTGGTCGCGACGGCTTCAGGTAAGGAAGCCGAGGTAGGCCTTGTCGGCTTTGAGGGAATGACCGGTGCCGCGCTCGTGATGGGCGCTGACTATGCAGCGCATCAATGTTACGTTCAGTCGGCCGGCAGCGCTTTCAGGATGGGAACCGAGCCCTTCAAGGAGGCTCTTGCGAACAGCCCAACGTTGCGCCTTTTCCTGTTGCGCTATGTCCACTACTTCCACATCCAGACCAGCTATACGGCCCTGATCAACGCAAAATCAAACCTTGAAGAGCGGTTGGCGCGCTGGCTTCTAATGTGTGACGATCGGGTCCACGGCGAGCGCCTTGCGATCACCCATGAGTTTCTCGCCGTCATGCTTGGAGCAAGACGCCCAGGCGTTACTGTTGGGCTGCAAGTTCTGGAAGGACGTGGTTTCATCTATTCTCGACGTGGCGAAGTGCACATCAGGGACCGCAGCGGACTTGCGGTCTGCGCAAACGGCACCCACGGCAAGCCAGAAGCCGATTACGTTCGGCTAGTTGGATTATAGCGCTCCAAGCATGCCGGACGTAGGCCGCGGTGATCCAAGCACCTGCGCCTCGCGCCAGCAATACAGCCCGTCCCGCCCACATTGCCGGTGACACGAAACGGCTGCGGAAGCCGCGATCCGATGCGATTGCAATCCAACCCTGGGCGCGCACGGATGTCCCGCAAGCTTCATATCCCGTGCGTCAGCACAAGATAAATAGCGGGGACGAGCATCAACCAGCCGCTCAGTCCAAGAACCACCAAGATGGCCATGCGCTCTGTTCGTCTGACAAGGTCGGCAATGTTTTCTTTGTCCGGCAAAGCGACGGAGGCCACAAACCCGGGCGCACGATCATCGTTGCCATTTCCCGGTTGGTTCGCGCTGCCACTCTCATTCGATCTCTGGACCAATGTCATTGTCATCGTTCACCGAAAAGAATCTAAACCGGCCCGTTCTCGGCGCGTGAGCCGGAACGGGCCGAGGCGGGAAATCAGTTAAAATCGAAGGACGACCGAAGGACCACGTCGGCGGTAGCACCGGACGCGACGGCGACCATGCCGCCAATAACTGCGGCAAACCCGTCTCCAGCCCCGCCGGCGGCGGTGGGGACGGTAGTGCCAGTCCCGATGGTAGACTTGCTGCACTTCTGCCTGTGCGTCTTCTTCAAAGGTCTCTGTTTGTGGCGTCTCAAGTTCATCGAGGATGCCGTGTCCGGCCCCTGGAACACCCGCCATTGCGTCAGTTGGGCGGACAGCGCTTGCAAGGGCCGCTGCCCCGGCAACGCCAAACATTGCAGTCAAGAAGGATCGCCGATCCATAATAAACCTCCCAAGGTACATGTGCTAGAAATGCGCCCACGCCTGCCGAATGAGCATGCATGGGCGCACGGTGAAATACAGGACCCGCCAGCCGCCGAAGCAGCTCACGGGTCCTATCAGCGCAGGAAGGGACGTAGCTGCGCCGATCCACGCCATGTCAGCCAAGAACGACCCCCATCACCAGGAAGGTGATGGCTGTTGCGAAAATCGGTGCGAGCAACCATCGCGCCTGGCCGACACTTTTTTCCACTGTTTCTCTCCGAATTTGCAGAGACAACAACCTTTAGGCCTAAGCCGTTCCGCTTACTCCCAACGGGTAAGACCATTGCGTTTTCCAACCAGACTTTGGTCCTGCGCGGATTCAGACAGAGGCCCGTATGAGGAACGTTTGGCCTGGCGACGTGTTCGGGTGGCTGGCGCCCAGCCGATCGTGCTGCCGCCAGGTTACAAGAGGAGAAAAACAAATGAGGATGCACCTAAGCAGCGCCGCTGCGGCGCTCTTGCTGTTGGCCAGCGTCGGCGCGGTTGCGGCACAGGATGTGGTTATCACACCGGAACAGGACACCGTCGTCCGCGAATACGTGAAGAAGCAACCCTTGGCTTCTGTGAAGCTTCCGGGGGTGGAGTTGAATGTCGGCACGGCTCTGCCAGACACGGTCGAACTCCACGAGGTTCCCAACGTCAAATACCGCTATACGGTGGTCGACAACCGAACGGTTTTGGTGGACCCGAGCACACGCAAGATTGTGAAAGTCTACGACTGAAACTTCGAACCGGCCAGGCCCGCCGGCAGGGATGCCGGCGGGTTGCGCTCGTCAGATCGCCACTCAATCGGACAAATGAAAATGATGAACCCTGAAGTCGAGACGTCGCAAGCGCTCGTGGCGCGCCTGGTTGATCTCCAGGCGAGAGCGCGGGCAGCACGTATAAATGAGGCCGAAATAAAGACCTTCCAAAAGGTCGCAGCCGTCACGGATGATGGTCGAGGTCGGTCGGCTCAGGATCTGGCCGTTCCAGGTTCGATGGCGACATAGTGGTGCACGAGGTCACACCCCAATCGCCGCCACAAGAATTCGGTTCTGCCCGCGGATCGCCGCGCGCAGTTCCAACATTCCAAGTTGTGCCTTCTTCTACGACGCGCCAGCAACCTGGGTGGATGCCCCAACCCTGGTGAAGGTGTTCCGCACCCTGACGGACTTGTAGACGTAGGCGACCCAGAGCCCTATCAGCACAAACGAGACTATGTACGTCGCAAGCACCTCGCCAGTGACCACTTTCCGAACCGAAACCCCGATCGCGGTGGAGACCCAGATCGCGTCCAGTATGACCGCCACCGGGATTGCGAGCCATTGGATGAGAAACAACTGCTTGAACCGAAGGCTCCGCCTCAGCATGGCAACGAGCACCACAAGCTGAAACACCATAAATGCCAGCAGCAGGGCAACCTCGCCATAGACCACCATGGGTCCATTCGGCACCAGCATGAGCTGGTTGTAGCCATCGCTGGAGGCCCCCAATTCGGCGAGTGTGCGCAGCGGTGACAATGCCTGACCGATAGCCAGCAGCATCAGCCAGCCGCCGAAGCCCACAAGAGTCTCAGGATTCTGCGACGGCTTCGCGGCCGATCGAACAGCAAAGAAAACAGGCACGCCGATCAACAGCAGCATGATCGCCCAATGCCAGATGGAAAACGCCCCCATTTACCCCTCCCCTTTTTATGCCCCTTTAAGTTGTACAAGGTTTTAGATTCAACTCAAGAGGCGAGCCCTCGTGTGAATGAAGTTATGTCGAACCGACGATTTCTCCTGTCTGCTCCTGACTCCTTCACACCCCGATCGCCGCCACCAAAATCCGGTTCTGCCTTCGGATCGCCGCGCGCAGCTCCGGTATTTTCGCCGCGTCGCGCTTCACGAATTCGATGAACATCATGTTCATGTTGTTGAAGATCAGTTCGCCGAGCGCTGCTCCGTCGATGTCCTGCCGCACCAGGCCGAGCGCCTGCAGGCGGGCGATCAGGGCGCGGATCTGTTCGGTCAGCGCGCGGTCGAGCGCGGTGTAGGCCTGGCCGAACGGGCTGTCGGGCAGTTGCGTCGAGATCGCCATTGCCTGCCGCCACATCTCCTTGCTGAGATAGTGCAGCGAGTGCTCGATGTAGATGCCGATCAGCGTATCCAGCGCATCGCCGACATTGGCCGGCGGCCTGGCGACGACGCCCTGCCCGGCATTCAGCACCTCGTTGACCTCCAGCGAGACGATGGCGCCGAGGATGTCGCCCTTGTTCTCGTAGTAATTGTAGATGGTGCCGACCGAGACCTCGGCCTGCGTGGCGATCGCCTCTATCTTGGCGCCCTCATAGCCGGCCTCTCGAAACAGTTCCGCCGCCGCTTCGATGATGCGCCTGTGCCGGTCCGCCTTTTGCCTTGCCCGCAATCCGCTCATTCCAGCCTCTTGCCACAAAAACAGAATTGACTCAATTTTAGAATTGGTTCAATTTTTTGCAAGAAGCCACAAAGGCAAGGGAGAACACTCGATGTCCGCTAAAGCCAGCAATCCGCTTTCCGTCCTGAAGACCCATTTGCGCGCTGCTGCCGCAGCCGCGGCGCTGCTGCTTGCGACCGGCGCGCATGCCGCCGATCTCAACGCGCTGATCTGGTGCGACCATGCCGATCCGGCGCTGCTGCAGCCCTTCGAGGAGGCCAATGGCGTCAAGGTCAACGTCAAGGAATTCGAGGGCACCGGCGCTGGCCTCGCCATCGTCGAACAGTCGCAGCCGGGCGACTGGGACGTGATGGTGATCGATTCGATCGACGTGCCACGCGGCGTCGAAAAAGGCCTGTTCGAGCCGCTGCCGGAAGACAAGCTGCCGCTGGCCGACCTGTTTGCGCAGGTGAAGATGGACGGCTCCACCATGGTCGGCGGCAAGCGCTACGGCATCACCGAAAAGTTCGGCTACAACACGATCGGCTACAACAAGACCAAGGTCGACCCGGCCGACATGCAGTCGATGGCGGCCCTGACCGGCGACAAGTACAAGGGCAAAGTCGCCATCTACGACTACTACCTGCCGGTCATCGGCATGGCCGCACTGGCGATCGGCAAGAAGACGGCCGATCTCACCGAAGCCGACCTGCCCGCCCTCAAGGACGAGCTCTTGAAGATGAAAGCCAATGCCAAGCTGGTCGGCGAAGTGACCGCCAGCCAGACGGCGCTGGCGACGGGCGAGGTCGACATACTGGTCGGCGGCGGCGAATGGGTGACGGCGGGCCTGGCCAAGGAAAACCCGGCGCTGGACTTCTCCATCCCGAAAGAAGGTGCGGTTCTGTGGTCGCAGTCGCTGGCCATGTTCAAGGATTCCAAGAACAAGGACATGGCGCTGAAGTTCATCCAGTACATTATGAGCCCGGAGGGCCAGGCGCGGCTTGCCACCTCCTCCTGCTACTGGGGCATGCCGGCCAACACCAAGGCAGCACTGACCGACGACCAGAAGAAGGTGCTGCGCTTCGACGAACAGCCGGGCTTCCTGACGCGTGCCCAGGCCTATCCGGCGCCGAACGCCGATCTCGACAAGAAGATGCAGGACATGTGGACCGAAATGCTGCAGGCGAAATGAGCCGATAGCGCTCATGAGCTCGGCTGGAAACAACCCCTTGCCCCGGGCGGGCCGTACCCTGCCCCGGGCGAGCTCTGCTCTGCCCCGGGCGAGCTCTGCTCTGCCCTGGGCGAGCTCTGCTCTGCCCTGGGCGCTGGTCACGCCGGCGCTCGGCTGGACGCTGCTGTTCTTCGTGCTGCCGTTCATTGCCATGGGGTTTTCCAGCCTGACGGCGCATGAGGGCGGCGGCTTCACGCTGTCCAACTACAGCCAGTTCTTCACCAACCCTTCCTACTGGCAGGCGATGGTGAACTCGCTTGAGGTGACCGCGATCGTCACCGTAGTATCGGTGCTGCTCGCCTATCCCTTCGCCTGGATCCTCGCCGAACAGGTGCCGGAGCGCTGGCAGCGGCTGGCGCTGATGCTGGCGGTGCTGCCGTTCTGGACCTCCTATGTCGTGCGCTCCTATTCCTGGCTGCTGGTGCTGGCGCAGAACGGCGTCGTCAACCGGGCGCTGACCGGCTCCGGCCTCATCAGCGAGCCTGTGCATCTCGCCAACACGCGTTTCGCCACCATCACCGGCTTCGTGCACTTCTTCGTCATGTTGTTGACGCTGACGATCTTCGCCAATCTCAAGCAGCTCAGCCCGAGCTACCGCAAGGCGGCCGCCGATCTCGGCGCCGGGCCGGTGCGAACCTTCCTGCATGTCGTGCTGCCGCTGACCTTGCCCGGCATCATGGTCGGCGCCTTCCTCACTTTCGTGCTGTGCATCGGCGACTACATCACGCCGCAGATCCTGGGCGGCAACAACGAGCTGCTGATGCCGCAGCTGGTGATGATGCAGATCGGCCGGCGCGGCGACTTTCCGCTGGCCTCGGCGCTGTCGATCATCCTGATGGCGGTCGTCACCATCGCCTATCTCGCCTGCGCCCGCTGGCTGAAGATCGAGCGGGCCTGAGATGCGCAGGATTGTCCGCATCGCCTCCTGGCTCTACGCGCTTGCCGTCTACGGCTTCATCTTCCTGCCCGTGATCGTGCTGGTGCTGTTTTCGCTGCAGGCGACGTCGTTCCCGATCCCGCCCTTCACCGGCCCGTCGCTGCGCTGGTACGACGCAGTGCTCTCGGACCCACGGCTGACTTCGGCGTTGGTCAATTCGCTGCTGGTGGCGTCCATCTCCTCGCTCGCCGCCGTGACGCTCGGCTTCCTTTCCGCCTGGGGCTTTGCCCGCTTCGTCCTGCCCGGCTCCGGCCTGCTGCGCGGGCTGATCACCCTGCCGCTGACGGTCAGCTATCTCATCATCGGCATGGGGCTGCTGGTGCTGTTCAACTGGGCCGGCGTACCGAAATCGCTACTGGCTGCCGGCATCGGCCATGTCGTGATCAATCTGCCGCTGTGCTTTGCCATCATCTACAGCCAGATGGGCGACCACCAGATCAACATCGAGCGCGCCGCGCGCGACCTCGGCGCGCCGGAATGGAAGGTGCTGCTGTTGATCACCGTGCCGGTCATGGCGCCGGCCATCTTCGCCGGCTTCTTCCTGTCGATGACCTTCTCCTGGGACGAATTCGTGATCTCCTTCCTGCTCACCCGCTTCGACACCACGCTGCCGGTCGAGATCTGGAACCTGCTGCGTTCCGGCCTCAATCCCAAGACCAATGCCGTCGGCTCGCTGGTCTTCGCCGTCTCCATCGTGCTGGTAGTGTTTTTTGAACTGACATTGCTTCGGAGAAAGCCCGCATGAGCGCGCCCCTCGTCGACATCAGCAGTGTCTCGCATCGCTTCGGCCAGCACACCGTGCTGAAGGATGTCTCGCTGCAGATCGAGCCCGGCAGCTACACGATCCTGCTCGGGCCGTCCGGCTCCGGCAAGACGACGCTCTTGTCCATTCTGGGCGGCTTCGTCACGCCCAGCGAAGGCAAGGTGTTCATCCGTGGCCAGGACTGCACGTCGGTGCCGCCGGCCAAGCGCCCAACGACGACGGTGTTCCAGGACTATGCGCTGTTTCCGCATATGAGCGTCGGCAGCAATGTCGGCTTCGGCCTGCGCATGCAGGGCGTCGACGGCGCGACACGCGCCGCAAAGGCGCGCGAGGCGCTGGCGCTGGTCGGTCTCGCCTCTGCCTTCGACAAGAAGCCGCATCAGCTCTCCGGCGGCCAGCGGCAGCGCGTGGCGCTGGCGCGCGCGCTGGTGATCGAGCCGGCGGTGCTTTTGCTCGACGAGCCGCTCGGCGCCCTCGACCTCAAACTTCGCCGGCAGATGCAGGATGAATTGAAGGCGATCCAGAAGCGCGTCGGCACCGCCTTCATCCATGTCACGCACGACCAGGAAGAGGCGATGGCGCTGGCCGACCATTGCGTGGTGATGAATGACGGGCGCATCGAGGACGAAGGTCCGCCAGAGCGCGTCTACGCACGGCCGGCGACGCGTTTTTCGGCGACCTTCATGGGCGAAAGCACGATCCTCGCCGGCACGGTCACGGAGGCGAGCGACAGGACAAGCACCGTCGCGACGCCGGTCGGGCCGGTCTCGCTGCCCGGCGCCTTGCCGGTCGGCTTTGCCGTTGCGCTGGCCATACGGCCGGAGCATCTTGTCCTCGGCGAGGCGCGCGGCGGTGTCAGGCTTGGCACGGCCGAGGTGAGCGACGTGGTTTTCCAGGGCAGCTTCAAGCGCGTGCTCGCCGTTTCCGTCGAGGACCCTTCGCTCCACTTCATCGCCAAATTGCCCGCGACGGCGACCGTCCAGCCGGGCGACAGGGTCGCGATTTCCTGCGATACCGACCAGATCATCCTGCTGACGGACTGAACTTTCTGACGGATTGAAACATGGCAACGCTTGCGGTCATCGAGGCACCAGACTGGTACGAGACCATCCGCATGAGCGATGGCGTGACCTTGATCCACGAGCCTTGGATAAAACCGTTCTTCCGCTGCAATATGTGGCATGTGCGCGGCCGCGATCGCGATCTCCTGTTCGACACCGGGCTTGGCCATTTCAGCCTCCGGCGTCACGTGCCGTTGGTCAGCGAGCGCAAGCTGATTTGCGTCGCCAGCCACACGCATTTCGACCATATAGGCTGTCACCACGAATTTCCCGAGCGCTGCGTGCACGCCGCCGAGGCCGGGATCCTCGCCGATCCGCGTAACGAGTGGACGGCAGCCGGCACCTATGCGACCGACGAAATGTTCGATTGCCAGCCGCAAGGCTGGGACACGGCGCGCTACCATATTCTGCCCGCACCGGCAGGCCGTTTGCTCAAGCATGGGGACGTCGTCGATCTCGGCGATCGTGCCTTCGAGGTGATCCACACGCCCGGCCATTCGCCCGGCGGCATCGCGCTCTATGAAAACAGGACGGGCATCCTGTTATCAGGCGATATCATCTATGACGGCCCGCTGATCGACGATGTCTACCACTCGGACATCCCCGATTACATGGCGACGCTCTTGCGTATGCGCGACCTCGATGTCTCGGTCGTGCATGGCGGCCATTTCCCGAGTTTCGGCAAGGTGCGCTACCGCCAGCTTGTCGACGAGTATCTGGAACAGAAGCGGCAGGCCGGCTGCCATCTGCGGCAGCCCTGAAAGCGGTTAGAGCGGTTCACCGTTTCACGGAAACGGCGAACCACTCCAACTCCTTGTTTGGCGCAATTCCGGACGGAAAACCGTTTCACACTTTTCCTGGAATTGCTCTAGCGCATCAATTCGAAATGCCGCGGGAATGCCTGATGCAGCAGGAGCAGCATGGTCTTGCGCAGCACGTTGGTGTCGCGGCTGGACGGATTGAGATGATCCCAATACCAGGCGCCGTGGACCAGATAATTCAGGCTCTCCGACAGCGTATTGATGTCGACGCCGGTGTAACCGCCGCTGCGCGAAATCTCGATCAGCAGCTCGCGCGCTTCGGCGGTGTAGGCAAGATCGCTCGGCAGGCCGATCTCATTGTAGATCTGCATGCTCTTGCGGTCGCTGGAGAACACGACAAAGACCGAAACCCATTTCGGGTGCTGGCGGGCGAAACGTTGCGCGCAATCGACCGCGCCCAGGGCCCGCTCAACCGGCGACAGGCCGGGCGCTCGCACCAGCGTCACCCACAGCTCATCATATCGATCGCTGAGATACTGCAGGACGGCGCGAAACAGGTTCTCCTTGCTGCGGAAATGGAAGACGACCAGGGCATTGGACGAGCCGACATGTTCGGCGATGCGCTGCATGGTGACGCTTGCCAGTCCCTCCTCCGCGATGAGCTCGATGGTGGCGTCGATGATCCGCTGCACGCTGGCTTCGCCGCGTTCGCGCCGACGGTCCTTGGGCGGCGCGGCATCGTTTGCGGCACGTCCATTCTTCGCCGTTGCGCCTTTGCGTTTTGCCGCCGCAGCTTTTTGTTGCGCCATCTTCGTCCAGCTCCTTTCGGACCTTCTGCCGGCGATCGCCGGCTCCGCCACGAATCCGTCTATTCGAGGTGTCCGGCGCGGCTCACCATAACCGAAACCGCAGATCAATCACGATCGCGGCAAGGGCCGCATCGCCCTGTTATAGCGACGGGCGCGTTTCGGCGTTTGTGTACCACTGCCCCTTGGCCGTCTCATAGGCCACGGCCGCCCGGAAGACATCGGCATCGCAATAGGTGCGGCCGACGATCTGGATGCCTGTCGGCACGCCGCTTGCCGCCCGGCCCGACGGCACGGATAGAACCGGACAGCGGCTCATCATGTTGAACGGCGTCGTCATCACCCAGCCAAGCGACGGGTTCACCTGCTTGCCGTTGATCTCGACCGTGCCCGTTGTCTGATCGAACTCCGCCGGCACGGCGGGAAGCGCGTTGGTCGGGCAGATCAGCACATCGTAGGTCTCCAGCAGCGGCCCCAGCGTCTGGTACATCCTGGCCGCCACTTCCAGTGTTCCGACAAAGTCCGTCGCCTTCGACCTTTGCCCGTCCTCGGCGAACTGCCTGGCATAGCTCGTCATGTCCTTGCCGTGCTCCTTGAGCAGTTGCGACAGTGAGGCGCCGAACAGATGTTCGAGATAGGCCATGCCCGCCTTGAGCACGTCGTCGCCCCAGCCCAGATCGACTTCCTCGACCGTGGCGCCAAGCGAGCGAAACACATCGCAGGCGGCAAGCGTGTTCTTGCGCACATCGGGGTCCACTTCGAAAGAACCGAGGTCCATCGAGAAAGCAATCTTCCAGCCCTTGATCGGCTTGTAGTCGCTGGGCAGGCGCAGTTTGGGGCGGAGCGTGGCGATGTCGAGCGGGCTCGGTCCGGCCATCACGTTCTGCAGCAGGATCGCATCCCCGACGTTTCGCGCCAAAGGTCCGGTGTGGCAGTAGAAATCGAGGTTGAACGGCGGCTCGTCCGGATTGCGCCCGTAAGGCGGCTTGAAGCCGACAAGACCGCAGGCCGACGCGGGAATTCGGATCGACCCGGCAATGTCCGAGCCGGTGGCGATCGACGACGTGCCGGACGCCAGCGTCGCCGCGGCACCGCCGGACGAACCGCCGGGCGTGAAATCCGGGTTCCACGGATTGCGCGTCACGCCCCAGCGTTTCGACCAGGTGTAGCCGGCGCAGCTGAATTCAGGCGTCGCCGTGCGGGCATGGACAATGCCTCCGGCCTTGATGATGCGCTCGTTCATCGTCGACGTATGGCCACCGATGGCATCCCGGGACAGCAGCGAGCCGTGCGAGGTCGGCTTGTCCTTGATGTAGCTCTCGTCCTTGATGCCGATCGGCAGCCCCTCGAGCGCCCCGGTACGGGCCCCCCTGGCGTATTTCGCCTCGGCTTTCCTGGCCAGATCCATCGCCTCGTCGAAATGCGTGAAGGTGAGGCAGTTGATCGTCGGCTTGGTGGCTTCGGCGCGGCGGATGGTGGCCTGCATCAGTTCGACGGGCGAAAGCTTCTTTGCCTTGAACAGCCGCAGCGCCTCGCTGGCCGGCATGTAGCAAAGGTCGAGATCGGTCATGGGAAGTCTCCTGCGATCTGCACATCGCGTTGCATGGACGGAGATGACCGCGCCGCGTGCTGCGGCGCGGGAAAGCCTGGTCAGGTCATTTCTGCAGGTCGGTCCAGATCTTCGTGTAGAGCGCCTGCACGTCGGGCGGGCATGCCTGCATGAACTGGCCCTTGGCGGCGAAATCGGCGGGAATGTTGACTTCCGGCGCGGTCTTCATGTCGTCGGGCATGAAGGCTTCCGAGCCCTTGATACCGTTCGAATAACGCGCAAAGGCTGAGATCAGCGCCGCATTCTGCGGATCCATGATGAAATTCTGGAACAGCTTGGCGTTGTCGACGTTTTTGGCGTCCTTGAGGACAGCGACATTGTCCATCCAGATCGGATAGCCTTCCTTGGGATAGCCATAGACGATCTTGTCGTTCTCAAGCCGCTCGCGCAGCGATATGCCGTTCCAGTTGACGCCCGCGGCGATGTCGCCCCTGCCCAGGCCATCGACGGCCGCATAGTCGAGCGAAAGCCATTTCGCCTTGGCCTCCACCAGCTTGTCATGCACTTTCTTCAGCATCTGCATGTCGCTGCTGCAATATTTGCCACCCTCGTAAGCGATGGCGAGGAACATGATGTCACCCATTTCGGGTACGACATTGATCTTGCTGACGAGTTCGGGGGGTGGGTCGAGGAAGATCGCCGATGTGTTGGGGTCGCCGGCATAAACCGACTTGTTCACCGAAATGCCGGTCGTTCCCCACTGCCATGGAACGGTATATTTGCGGCCTGGATCGAATGGAACATCGACCCACCTGGGATCGACGTTCTTGAAGTTCTCCATCTTGTTGGGATCGGTCTCCAAGAGCAGACCTTCGCTGATCCAGACCGGCACGACGCTCGCCGAGGGCACGACGATGTCATAGCCGGAGGCGCCCTGCCGGACCTTGGCCAGGGCGGTATCGTTGGAATCATAGTCGGTGACGGTGACCTTGACCTTGTAGGTCTCCTCGAACTTCTTGATCAGGTCGGGACTGGTGTAGTTGCCCCAATTGTAGATGTTGAGTTCGCCGTCGGCATGGGCAACGCCCGTGACAGTCAGCAGCGACAGGCCGATGGCCGTCGCGGTCAGTTTCCAGTTCATGCTGTATGCTCCCATTGTTGGGACCGGCGGCGTTACGGCCTCAGGTCCGTTTCCTGCTGACGAAAAGATGGCCGCGACAATGCCGATCGACGGCACGAGAACGGCCGTCGGCATCGCATTTGCGGCATGCGGCGCACCGGCAACGGCAAGCCGCATCGCAGTCGAGATATTCCCCTCTTCATGGTGGCCATTCACCGGCTGGCGCCGGCTGTCCAACTCAATTCGCGACCTCAGGAGTAACTATGACTAAACATGCAGTCAATATCTTTATGCGGATAGGGCCAGGGGTCCCCGATGGGTGCGCCCGATGCGGTGGTGACCAAGTGGGCAGCGACGCCGGGCGCGTCAGGCCGTTGGGGCCGCAACGGTTCCGGCCGCAATTCGCTGACGGAACCAATCGAAGGTGCGCCCGATGCCTTCCTGATAGCCCGTCCTGGCTTCCCAGCCAGGAAGGACATGCCTCGCCGACGTCAGGTCCGGACGCCGATTTGTCGGATCCTGGGGAGCCGGAGGGTGGTGCTCGATGCGGCTGCCGGGGACAAGCGACCTGACGAATTCCGCGATGCGCAGGACGGAAACCTCGTGATCGTTGCCGATGTTCAGAGGGCCGCGATGCGAGATGCCGTCGCGCCAGAAGTAACGTTCCAGCCCCTCGACGATGTCGTCGACATAACCCCAACTGCGCGATTGGGACCCGTCGCCATAGACCGTCAGCACCCCGGTTGTCAGAGCCTGGATGGCAAAGTTCGAAACGGCGCGTCCGTCGTCGATGCGGGTTCGCGGCCCATATGTGTTGAAAATCCTGACGACTCGAATGTCGAGCCCGACAACCCGCTGCTGTTCGAACAGCAATGCCTCGGTGCAGCGTTTGCTTTCATCATAAGAGGCCCTGGGACCGGTGCAGTCCACCGATCCCCTGTAACTCTCGGGTTGGGGTGAAACCAGGGGGTCGCCATAGACTTCCGAGGTCGAGGCGAAGCAGAAACGGCCGCCGGGCTTGAGCAGCGTCAGAAGATTGAGCGCGCCGCCGATGTTGGCCTTGATCGTGCGTACCGGCTCGCGCATGTACCAAAGCGGCGAAGCCGGCGACGCGAGATGAATGATCTCATCGAAGCGTTGAAGGGATGAAAAGCTTTCGGCATCGGCAATCTGCAGATCGAAACGCGGATCGGCGATATGTGCGACGTTGTCTCGCGTCCCGGTCCAAAGATTGTCGACGACGATCAGCTTTTCCAGATCGCTTCGCCGCAACAGACGGTCGACCAGATGTGAGCCGAGGAAGCCGCAGCCACCAGAAATCAACACGCTGCGCGACATGGAACCCCCTGCTCCAGACACCCGGCCAGTCAACGAGCCGCAGGGCTTGTTTCCCAACAACGGCGGATACGAGGCTACCCAAAAACCTTTCCGCCAATCGGTGCACCCATCTACACCGCCAAGCGCCGCGAGTGCAAACAGCAAGCTTTCACGAGTGGAACGTGCGGCAGCCGACCGGCCTCTGCTTTTAAGGAGAGAAACTGCCGCGCGATGTCGCGCACCGAAGCGGCCGCCAATGCCGCCGGTCGTCCGAAAGGATGATCAGGTTACAGCGCTACAGCGCCCTTTGCGGGCATGGCGCTCCGGCTGCGTCACCACAGCGCGACGCCGTGGGCTGCGGTCGGAAGCTCGTCTCTTCGGACTGGCGCACCAGTTCGGCAAAGAGCAGCGCGAAGCTTCCCAGCATCAGAAAGACAATGATCAGGCGTGTTACCGGCAATATGTCGGCCTCGACTGGCTAGCCCCCACGCCACCCATCCACTGCCGGCTAACATGACCGATCCGGCTTTACGAGACTTTAAGGCCGGTCTTAACCATCACATTCGCGTAGCCTTTGACATGATACGCGAACGCATGTCCGCATCCGCCGTCCCGCGGTCGCCTCGCCATCCCGGAATGGCATTGCCATCCGGGATGGCGGCTCCGTTTGCAGACCTACCCCGCCCATGCTACCCCGAAATTGGCGCGGCCCTGCCGCTGCCAACCGGTCGTCATCGGGGAGCCATGAGCAAAGCCGCCAGCCACATCGCCTTCGTCTCGTCCGACACCGCTGACGCCAAGACGGCGCTGGAAAGCCTGTCGGCGCGCTATGGCCAGTCTTCCGTCGAGGAGGCCGAGATCGTCGTTGCCCTTGGGGGTGACGGCTTCCTGCTGCAGACCCTGCGCGACACGATGGGGACCGGCAAGAAGGTCTACGGCATGAACCGTGGCACCATCGGCTTCCTGATGAACGAGTATCGTTCCGGTGGCCTGACCGAGCGTCTCGAAGCCGCCGTCGCCGAAACGATCCGCCCGCTGGAGATGCTGGCCGTGACCTCGGAAGGCGAAACGATTTCGGCACTGGCTATCAACGAGGTGGCGCTGTGGCGTCAATCGTACCAGACGGCCAAGATCCGCATCACCGTCGACGAACAGGTCCGGCTTGAGGAACTGAACTGCGACGGCGTCATGATCGCAACCCCGGCCGGGTCCACCGCCTACAATCTTTCGGCGCACGGGCCGATCCTGCCGCTCGACGCGCCGCTGCTGGCGCTGACCCCGGTCAGCCCGTTTCGCCCGCGCCGCTGGCGCGGCGCGCTGCTCTCCAACAAAGCGACGGTGCGCTTCGACATCCGCGAGCCGGAAAAGCGGCCGGTGAACGCCGCCGCCGACCATACCGAGGTCAAGGCGGTGACCTCGGTGACGGTGCGAGAATCACCCACCGCGACAGCAACGTTGCTGTTCGATCCCAATCATTCCTGGAACGAGCGTATTCTCGCCGAACAGTTCCGCTATTGAGCCGGCTCTGCGACCGACAGGTCGATTAAGCATCCCGATTAAGGTTACAACTTCACAATCGTGCCATTGCTGCCCGTTTCTGTTGACAAATCGAGGGCTTGCTCCTAATTGCAATACCGATCTTGCAGGCGCGTGGCGCTTGCCGCGACGCCATTAGACGCCGTTGCGCTTCCCCGAACCAGCCAAAGACAACAACACTTGTCCTCAGACACCACGACCGCTCAAGAAGCGTTGACCTTCGCAGACCTCGGCCTGTCGCCGAAGGTCCTTTCCGCAGTCACCGACGCCGGCTACACCCAGCCGACGCCGATCCAGGCTGGTGCGATCCCGCACGCCTTGCTCGGCAAGGATATTTTGGGCATCGCCCAGACCGGCACTGGCAAGACGGCTTCCTTCGTGCTGCCGATGCTGACCCGCCTCGAAAACGGCCGGGCCCGCGCCCGTATGCCGCGCACGCTGATCCTGGAGCCGACGCGCGAACTCGCCGCGCAGGTCGAAGAGAATTTCATCCGATATGGCAAGAACCACAAGCTCAACATCGCGCTCCTGATCGGCGGTGTCTCATTCGACGAACAGAACAAGAAGCTGGAGCGCGGCGTCGACGTGCTGATCGCGACGCCCGGCCGCCTGCTCGATCACCGCGAGCGCGGCAAGCTGTTGCTCAATGGCGTCGAGATCCTCGTCATCGACGAAGCCGACCGCATGCTCGACATGGGCTTCATTCCCGACATCGAGCGCATCTGCGAGATGATCCCGTTCTCCAGGCAGACGCTGTTCTTCTCGGCGACGATGCCGCCGGAAATCACCAAGCTGACCGAGAAATTCCTGCATGCGCCGGTGCGCGTCGAGGTCTCGAAGGCCGCGTCCGCCGCCACCAACATCACCCAACGGCTGGTCAAATCAGGCTCCAAGCCGTGGGACAAGCGCGAGACGCTGCGCAACCTGATCAAGGCCGAAGATGCCGAACTGAAGAACGCCATCATCTTCTGCAACCGCAAGATCGAAGTGTCGGAACTGTTCCGCTCGCTGCTGAAGTATGATTTCGACGCCGGTGCGCTGCATGGCGACATGGACCAGCGCGCGCGCATGCAGATGCTGGCCAATTTCCGCGACGGCAAGCTGCGCTACCTCGTCGCTTCCGACGTCGCCGCGCGCGGCTTGGACATCCCCGACGTCAGCCATGTCTTCAACTATGACGTGCCGATCCATGCCGAGGATTATGTCCACCGTATCGGCCGTACCGGCCGCGCCGGACGCTCCGGAAAATCCTTCACCATCGCGACCAAGTCGGACACCAAATACATCGACGCCATCGAGCGGCTGATCGGCAATAAGATCGAATGGCATGACGGCGACTTGTCGACGGTGGTTGCCAGCGAAGGCGGCGAGGACGATGCTCCGCGCCGTGGCAAGGGCGCACCGCGCCGCGCCGGCCGCAAGGACGACGACCGCAGCAGGGAAAAGGGCGGCGAGCGCAAACCGCGCGAACGCCACGCCAAGCGCAGCGAAGACACGGCACCGGAAACAGTCCGCGAGGACCAGCCGGTGGCCGAGGTCGCAGCGGCAGCCGCCGACGTCGGCGAACGGCGCTCGCGCAAGGAAGCGATCCGTTCGGAAAACACCGAGCGCAAATCGTCCGATCGCAACGAACAGCGCGCACCGGAACGCGGCGATACCCGGCCGCAGCGAGACAACAGCCGCCCTGCCCGCCAACGTCACCAGGAAGACAACGATTCCACCGTTGGCTTCGGCGATGACATGCCGGCCTTCATGCGGATCGTCGCCAAGGTCTGATCCCGACCGCTTCGGAGGCAAGCCAGCCATCCGGCTTGCCTTCTCGGTAGAGCTCCAGCCTGGTTCGCCCGTTACATCGGCCCAGGCATCATCTTGGTCGGTTTTTCCAGCATCGGAAACTCGGCCTTCGAGCATTTCACGTTCGGGTTCGTCGGACTGAACATGCCGTTCGGATTGTCTCCGAGCCAGGCATGAAGGTCGTAATGGACGAACTCCTTCGGGATGAGAGGGTAATGCCCCTCCATCGGCCCCATGAAGGTTTGGCCAAACAGCTTCGGAGGCTCCTTTATGTCCGGCGTCAGAGGCACCAGCCATTCCGCGCCCACCAGCCGCAAACCCTTCTTGGTCGGTTCATAGATCAGCACGTTGGGGTGCATCGGGTCGAGCTTCTGGCCGACACTCGGGACATTGACGAAGTGAATACCCATGGCGCCCTTCGGGTAATCCATCGCGCCCGCTATCTTTTCTCCGCTGTAGTAGACGCAGCCGACCGTCGACAGATAGAGGTCGCGGACGGCAGCGGTGTAATCCTCATATTTGGCGAGCGACTTTTTCAAGGCTTCGATGTCGGCCTTGTTGGGGTCCTCGGCCCGAGCCGAAGCAACGTTCAGCCACGCGCCTACCAAACCTGTTAAAACGAGGACGCCACAGCGCCCAAGGCTGGCTGTTCTTGTCATGCATTCCTCCCAGATTTCTGATCTGGCCGTGCAAGACCGAGGCGGAAAAATGCTGATTGCGCGGCCGGTTACACCGCCTCATCCCCGCTGGACTGCCATGATGCTATTCCTTTCCATGGCCGCCGGAAAGCTATATTTTAGCAATAACTAAATCTATACCGTACCCATCCAGAGCGCCGATGTCAGCTCAAACAAAAACGGCCCCGCATGAGGGCCGTTTCGCATCCGCTTGCCGGACGGATCAGGTGAGCGGCGACAGCTGGATCTCGACGCGGCGGTTCTGGGCCCGACCTTCGGCTGTGGCATTGGATGCGACCGGACGTGTCTTGCCGAAGCCTGTGACGGCGAAGCGCCGCTGATCCACGCCCTGACCGGACAGATAGTTCGCCACCGCCAAAGCACGACGCTGCGACAAATCGAAATTGTGCTGGTCGCCACCGGTCGAATCGGTGTGGCCGAACACGTCGACCGTGGTCTGCTTGAACTTCTTCAGCACCAGCGCGACGGAGTTCAGGACCTGGTAAAAGCCGGGCTTCACCGCATCCTGATCCGAGTTGAAGGTGATGTCGGACGGCATGTTGAGGATGATCTGGTCGCCGCTGCGGGTGACACTGACACCGGTGCCTTCGAGCTGCCGGCGCAGTTCGGCCTCGTTCTGGTCCATCGTGGCGCCGATGGCGCCGCCGGCCAGCGCGCCGATGCCGGCGCCGATCAGTGCGTTGCGGCGGTCGTTGCCACCGGCAAGCAGGCCAAGGCTGGCACCCGCCAGGGCGCCAAGGCCGGCGCCGGCCGCCGTGTTGGAAATCTTCTGGTCGCCTGTATACGGATCGGTGGTGGTGCAGGCGCTCACGAGCACAGCCGTCGCCACGACGACGAGCACAGTCTTTTTCATAGGATGGTCCCTCTCCAAGTCACGCCTTGCGGTGGCGCCAAATCAGCCCTTCCCGCGACTTGTATCATGAATTGCGGCGAAAAGCGGAACGGCAAAAGCGCCGTTCACGGCTTTTCCCGAGAGACCAATACCCGGTGGTGGCGCCGCATCGCCGTGCCGGAATGGTTTGGATAAGCTACCAGAGGTTCTTGCCGTCTATGACAACCACTTCGACCTTGTCGAGATCGAAATCATCGAACAGCCGCGAGTTGACGCTGATCTTGGGATTGTCGAAATCCGGCTCGCCTGTCGACCAGTCCGGCGTTTCGGTAAAGGTGCCGCAGCCGCAGGTGGCGCAAAACCCGTGCTTTACGGTCTTCGACCCCCAACGATAGAAAGAGACGTTCTCCATCGGGCTGGTGAGCTTGAATTGCGAAGGCACGTAATAGGCCCAGAGCGAGCCGCGTTTCGAGCAGAAAGAACAGGTGCATTGCGTCACCGTCTGCGGTGCTTGCGAAACCTCGAACGTCGTCGCCTTGCAATGACAGCTTGCCTTGATGGTCATCAACGAACTCCTCCTGTCGCCGCCACCCTGTGCGGCAAAGGCAGCATAAAGAGGTGCTCCTGACAACTGTCTGTCAGCAAGCATCACCCGGCGCTACCGCGACAGGCTGGTCTCAGCAAGCCCGTCCCGTCACACGCGCTCAGGCGGACTTCGGAATGCGTTCCTATCGTCAATACGAGCGCGGCGGCACGAACAGGCAGATTGTCCTGCCGGCGTCGAGCCCCCCCTGGTGCGCGCACCAATGGAACTCGCCGTCCGGGCTGTCCTTGACACGCTTGTCGGTCATTGGAACGACCTCACCCGTTCCGGCGATGACATAGCCCTCGGGTTTCTCCAGCACTTCGCCTGTATGGGTCGTGCGACAATCATAGTTGGCGCAGCATGCGAACGGATAACTCCAGCCTTGTGGCTTTGCCGCCGTGGGCGTGGCGTCATGCGCGAAGGCAGGTGCCGTCAGCATTGCCATCGCGCCGATCGCGAACAGGGAAAACAAAAGTCGGCCAGCCGGTTGAACGGCATTGGCCGATCTGAGTGTGGCAGCAGACATGGAAACGTTCCTTTCAAACGAGCATCAAGCGTTTCGCTTGCCCGTTCCCGGAACGTATCTTCCCAGTGGCCGGATCGTCGGGTCGCAGATATGCCGCGTCCGGCCATAAATGCTTTTTCTCTCCCAGCCCTTGGATGCTGGGCTGATTCCTTGGTCGGCGCAAGAACATGCATTCCCGACATCGTTCTACAGACGTCAGGCATCCGCTACCGCCGACGAGATGAGGCCAAGGTCAATTCCCGGCAAACGGGCGTCGAATAAACGGGATTGGCCCGCTGTGGTTCCAGCCTATTGCTGGTCGGAGCCGGCAATCACGTGCTCTTGATACTGCGGCAGGTCATCGGTGATGGTGAACCAGCCCGCCTTCGAACCGACGAAGATGTGCTCGGTTGGACGAATGGATGGGTCGTCGACGAGCGTTCCCATGGCGACATGGACGTAGGCGCCGTCGCGCACGAGCGAATAAAGCAAGGAGCCGCACTGGCAGCAATGCGCGTTGTGGCCGCTTTGGTCGCCGAAGATCAGGAGTTTGTCCTCGCCTTCGGTGAGGAGAAACTTTTCACGCTCGATACCGGCGAAAGGCTTGAATGCCGAACCGGTGGTGCGCCGGCAGTCCGAACAATGGCAATTCGCGGCATAGAGGAATTCGTCGGCCACCTCGTAGTGAACCGCGCCGCAAAAGCATTTTCCGGTGAGCTTGCTCGGCACTCTCTCCTCCATTGCTGTGGTGCGCAGGGGTATGTTCAGATGAGGCCAGGCCGGCCTCACCTGAATATGGGCATATCCTAGTCCAGGTCCGCCACGGCTTCGCCGGCACCGCCTTCGATGCGCTGCGACAACGAGGCTTCCATGAAATCGTCGAGGTCGCCATCGAGCACGCTCGACGGGCTGGTGCTCTCGACGCCGGTGCGGAGATCCTTCACCAACTGATAGGGCTGCAGCACATAGGAGCGGATCTGGTGGCCCCAGCCGATATCGCTCTTCGATGCTTCGGTGGCGTTTGCAACCGCCTCGCGCTTCTTCAGCTCTTCCTCGTAAAGGCGCGAGCGCAGCATCTCCCAGGCCTTGGCCTTGTTCTTGTGCTGCGAACGTTCGGCCTGGCAGGCGACCGCGATGCCAGTGGCCAGATGCGTGATGCGCACCGCCGAATCGGTGGTGTTGACGTGCTGGCCGCCCGAGCCGGACGAGCGATAAGTATCGATGCGGACGTCGGATTCGGAGACGTCGATCTCGATCGTGTCGTCGATGACCGGATAGACCCAGACGCTGGCGAAGGACGTATGCCGGCGCGCATTGCTGTCATAGGGCGAAATACGCACCAGGCGATGAACGCCCGATTCCGTCTTCATCCAGCCATAGGCGTTGTGGCCTTTGATCATCAACGTGGCGGACTTGATGCCGGCCTCTTCGCCGTCATGCATTTCCAGCACTTCGACTTTGAAACGGCGCCGCTCGGCCCAGCGCGTGTACATGCGCAGCAGCATCGAGGCCCAGTCCTGGCTTTCGGTGCCGCCGGCACCGGCATGGATTTCGAGATAGGTGTCGTTGGAGTCTGCTTCACCCGACAGCAGCGTCTCGACCTGGCGGGCCTTCGCTTCGCCTTGCATCGAGCGGATCGCGGCTTCCGCCTCGGCGATCACGCCCTCATCGCGCTCTTCCTCGCCGAGTTCGATCAGGCCGATATTGTCTTCCAGCGCCTGCGTCAGACCTTTCACCGAGGCGATGCCTTCTTCGAGGCTCTGGCGTTCGCGCATCAGCTTCTGCGCTTCCAGCGGCTCGTTCCAGAGGCTGGCGTCCTCGGCGCGCACATTGAGGTATTCAAGCCGCTTTATGGCTTGATCCCAGTCAAAGATGCCTCCTCAGCAGGGTTATCGCCTGCCTGATCTCGTCGACAATATTCTGCGTTTCCGCGCGCATGGCTGGCTGTTCTGTCCTGTTTGCTGAAATCGGTCGGCGCGATACATAGGCACGCCGCCGCCGGCTGTAAAGCAAAATGGGCCGGCCCAAGGCCAGCCCATCCGCCCCTGAAAATCGTCAGTAGAGGCCGCCGCCGCCGGACTGGATAGCCTGATTGGCTTGCGGCGACAGTGCGCCACCGGTGGCATTGGAACCATCGGCGCCCATGCCGATCACCCAATAGCTGTCGGCGGGACCGGTGCCCGGCTTGAAGGCTTCGATGATGGTGCCGGGATCGCCCGATGCGGCACGCATGCCGGTCTTGCGATTGATGGCGACCAGGTTCATGCCTTCGGGCACCTTGAAGTCGACATTGGGCGTGCCGTCCAGCGCCACTCGCATGAAGTCCTTGAAGATCGGGGCTGCGAGGCCGCCACCGGTGGCGCCATGGCCGAGGCCGCGCGGCGTGTCATAGCCCATGTAGAGGCCGACGACGAGGTTGGGCGTGTAACCGATGAACCAGGCGTCCTTTTCATCGTTGGTCGTTCCGGTCTTGCCGGCGATGTGACGGCCAAGTTCGCCGATGGTGGCGCCGGTGCCGCGCTGCACGACGCCTTCCATCATCGAGGTGATCTGGTAGGCGGTCATCGGGTCGAGCACCTGCTCGGAATTGTCGACCAGCTCCGGCTCCGGCTGGTTCTGCCATTCCTGCGCATTGCAACCCTGGCAGCCACGTTCGTCCTGCTTGAACACCGTCTTGCCGTAGCGGTCCTGGATGCGGTCGATGAGCGACGGTTTGATCGACTTGCCGCCATTGGCCATGATCGAATAGGCCGACACCATGCGCATCACGGTGGTTTCGCCGGAACCCAGCGCCATTGGCAGATAGGGTGCCAGATGGTCGTAGACACCGAAGCGCTCGGCATATTCGACCACCAGCTTCATACCCATGTCATTGGCAAGCCGCACCGTCATCAGGTTGCGCGACTTCTCGATGCCGGAGCGCAGGGTCGCCGGACCGGCGACGGTGCCGTCATAGTTCTTCGGCGTCCAGCTCGTGTTGCCGCTCTGGATCGTGATCGGCCCGTCCATGATGACCGAGGCCGGCGTATAGCCATTGTCGAGCGCTGCCGAATAGACGATCGGCTTGAACGAGGAGCCCGGCTGGCGCATGGCTTGCGTGGCGCGGTTGAATTCGGACTGCGCATAGGAGAAGCCGCCGACCATGGCCAGCACGCGGCCGGTGTGCGGGTCCATGGCGATCAGGCCGCCTTCCACTTCGGGCACCTGGCGCAGGCTGTAGGTGCCCTCGGCGCCATCGTTTTTCTGCACGAAGATGACGTCGCCCGGCTTCAGCACCTCCGCCGGCGACCTGGCCTTGACGGTCTTGCCGGCGACCACATGGCGCATGGCAAAACCCATGTCCTCCTTGCTGATAGTGCCTTCGACGCGCTCCTTGACGATCTCGCCCGACGCCTGCCGTGCGGGCTGCAGGCCGATCGACAGGCCGGTCGCCGAACTGTCGAGCACGACGGCGAGCGACCATTCGGGAACATCCTCCAGTCCCTTGACGGCGCCAAGCGGCACGCCCCAGTCGCCCGAGACATCGATCGATGTCACCGGCCCGCGATAGCCGCGCAGCGTGTCGTATTTCATCAACCCGTTCTGCATCGATTTGCGGGCAATGAGCTGGATCTTCGGATCGAGCGTGGTGCGGACGGAGAGGCCGCCTTCGTAGAGCGCATTCTCGCCGTAGCGGGCGATGATCTGGCGGCGCACCTCTTCGGTGAAGTACTCGCCGGCGAACAGATAGGTGCCGCTGCGCCGCGGCGTCACGCCCAGCGGCTCGGCCTTGGCCTTGTTGCCTTCCTCACGCGTGACATAGCCGTTCTCGACCATCTGATCGATGACCCAGTTGCGGCGCTCGATCGCGCGATCGGCATGCTTGAAAGGGTGATAGTTGTTCGGCCCCTTGGGCAGGGAGGCCAGGTAGGCGGCCTCGGCCACGGACAGTTCGTTGACCGACTTGTCGAAATAGGTCAGCGCCGCACCGGCGACGCCATAGGCGCCGAAGCCGAAGAAGATTTCGTTGAGGTAGAGCTCGAGAATGCGATCCTTGGGATAGGCCTGCTCGATGCGGAAGGCGAGGATCATCTCCTTGATCTTGCGCTCGTAGGTCTGGTCCGAGGACAACAGGAAGTTCTTCGCCACCTGCTGGGTGATCGTCGAAGCGCCGACCTGGCGCCGGCCCGAGCCGAAATTCTGCAGGTTGACGATGATGGCGCGGCCGAGGCCGGTGACATCGATGCCCGGGTGATTGTAGAAATTCTTGTCTTCCGCCGACAGGAAGGCCGCCTTGACGCGGTCCGGAATGGCCTGGATCGGCAGATACAGGCGCCGTTCGCGCGCATATTCCGCCATCAGCGCGCCGTCGGACGCATGGATGCGGGTGGTCACCGGCGGCTCGTATTTGGCCAGCACCTCGTAGTCGGGCAGATCCTTCGACAAATGGCCGATGTAGATCGCAACGCCCGCCGCGACCAGAAGGGCCAGCGTCGTGCCGATGCCGAAAAAATAGCCAATGAGACGAATCATACCCGCTCCAGTCCTTGGTTCGGGAATTTCCTAAACGAAGCCGCCTTTCACGCAAGCTTTCGAGCCGGTCCCAATCCGTAATCGAAAACCCTTGTCGCCGCCATGTGGACAAAATACGGCAATGCCTGATTTCACGGCTGCTGGCCGGAAAATAAAAGCACTGGGTGTTGTCGTCGCGCAACGCCGCCTCTGGTTGCAGGCGTCGCCGGTCATATCAACCTCCGGTTCCCGATCCGGCCTTGGCCGACGCGAACAGCGCGACGGCGTTGGTTATGCTCTGGGCCGCCTTGCCGCGCCAGTCGGCGTTGAGCAACTGCGCCTCGTCCTTGGCGTTCGAGAGATAACCGAGTTCGACCAGCACCGACGGCACATCGGGTGCCTTGAGCACCTTGAAACCCGCGGAGCGCTGCGGATTGTTGATAAGACCGACGCTGGTCGACAACTGGCCAACCAGCGTGTGGGCGAAACTCATCGAGAAATTGTGTGTTTCGCGGCGGATCAGGTCGATCAGGATGTCGGTGACTTCCTTGTTGTCGTTCTTGATTTCCATGCCGGCGAACTGGTCGGAGAGGTTCTCACGGTCGGCAAGCGCCTGCGCCTCGGGGTCCGAAGCCTTGTCGGAGACGGTATAGACGGTGGCGCCGCGAATGCCCTTGACGCTGATCGTGTCGGCATGGATCGAAATAAGCAGGTCGGCCTCATGCTGACGGGCAATGCGCACGCGGTCGTCCAGACGCAGGAATTCGTCTGTGTCGCGCGTCATGAACACATCATAATTGCCGACGGCCGCGAGTTTGTCGCGCAGCTCCGTGGCGAAGGCCAGCGTGACGTTTTTTTCGATGGTGCCGTTCAGGCCCTCGGCACCGCCGTCGATGCCGCCATGGCCGGGGTCGATAACCACGGTGAACCGATGGCCCGGATTGGAGACCGGCCCGGTGCCGACCCGCCCTCCCTTGTCGGTCGAAACGGTCGATCCGGTGGTCAGCGCCTGATTGGCAAGTGCGGCATCGAACTCGCGTTCGGATGCCGCCGACATATCGATGGCAATGCGGTAGCCGGTTCCGTCCTCGTTTTTGAGCACGTCGAGCTTGTCGACGGCAAAGGGTCCCTTGCCGGTGAGGATCAGACGCGAAACGCCCTCGCCGAGTTCGCCCAGGCGCACGCCCTTGACCAGGCCCCGCGCCTTCAAATCCTTGGCATCCACGGCGAATCTCGTATTCGCGAGATCGATGACAAGACGGTTGGGACCACGCAGCAGGAACCATTTGATATCGGGTTCGCGGTCGAAATCCATGACGATGCGCATCTTGGTGGCATCGCCGGCCATCTTGTAGCCTTTTGCCACGAGCGGAGCGTCGGCGGCACTGGCATTTGAGGACAAGACGGATGAGGCCGCCAGCAGCAGCAAGAGGCAGAAAGCGGCCAGGATCCGGCCGCCGACACGACATCCCTTGTCTGTGAAGTCCGCCAATCCCATCTCTCTTCCAGTCGCTCCCGGTTTGGCGCCCGGCGCCCGGTCGTTTCGTCGAAATGCCGGTTAGGCCGCGAACTCGATTAACGATTGGTATCCAGAGAAGGTTAACCAAGCCTTTTCATGCAGGGCCGCAAGCCTGGCTTTACGCTACGGAACGGCTTTTTGCCGGCATCGGAAATCGGGGTTGCCTTCCACCCCGCCAAATCATAAAAGCGATGGTGGATCACTGCAATCCTGGAACCGCCCTCCTCCGCAGCTTCTTGCTACAGGGTCAGACGTAAAGGCGGCTCCTTTCGCTTCAGGCGAAAAGGGTTCAGGTGATCGCGACGAATTTCGCAGGCGTGCTCCCGTGGCGGGGGAATCGCCTGCGTGAGGAAAACGGCCGGGTTTGTTCCCGTGCCGGCTCTGTATGAGCAAACAAGCTGGTCCGGTTCGTCCGGGCTTTGGTTCAAAAGGTTCTGTTGGTGACGATGGCTTCAAGCGCAATCATGGAAAGGTCCGCATCAAACCGCGCCATTATGGCTGCGGGCGGCACCGCCATGGCGCTCAAGCGGCGGCCGACGGACGTTCAAATATCCGGCACCCACATTCCAGACACGCAGCAGCAGACTTTGCCTCGCAAGCTGCGGCTGACGGCTGCCGGGGGGAAACGAAATAATGCCCAACAAAATGCTGATAGACGCCTCCCACCCGGAGGAAACACGCGTTGTCGTCATACGCGGTAACCGTATTGAAGAATTCGACTTTGAATCCCAGGACAAGAAGCAGCTCAAAGGAAACATCTACCTAGCCCGCGTAACGCGCGTAGAGCCCTCCCTTCAGGCAGCCTTTGTCGAATATGGCGGCAACCGTCACGGTTTTCTCGCCTTCAGTGAAATCCACCCCGATTACTACCAGATTCCGGTCGCCGATCGTCAGGCACTGCTGCGCGCGGAAGCGCAGGAGGCTGAGGACGAGGAGAACGAGGACGGCGACGGCGATGATCGCCAGAGCCGCGATCGCGGACGGCGCGGCCGCAGGCGCGGCGGCAAGCCCCGCGACCGGGGCGAGCACAAGCGCGATGCAGCCGATTCCGGCGAGGCGAGCGACGCTGCCGACGAGGCAGAAGAAGGTGCCGACGCTGGTGTCGAGGACATCTCGCACACGTCCGAGATCATTGAACATGCGGCTGATTCGTCCGAACATGCCGATGCGTCCGAGCATGGCGAGGATTCGGCCGAGCAGGACGAAGGCGAAATCCGCGAAGGCGGCCCGACGTCGATCGCCGCCTCGGTCGAGGCCGATGTGATTTCCGAAGCCGTCCCGCTGGCCGAACAAGGCAGCGAAGCGACCTCCGGCGACAATGATCGCGGCATGCTGGAAGAAGTGCAGTCCTCGCATCCGGACGATCACGAGGTCGAATCGGTCGGCGCCGAGGATGCGCTGGAAGAAGTGCGCAACCGCCGCAAGCCGGTGCGCCGCCAGTACAAGATCCAGGAAGTGATCAAGCGCCGGCAGATCCTCCTGGTGCAGGTCGTCAAGGAAGAGCGCGGCAACAAGGGCGCGGCGCTGACCACCTATCTGTCGCTGGCCGGCCGCTATTCGGTGCTGATGCCGAACACGGCGCGTGGCGGCGGCATTTCGCGCAAGATCACCAGCGCGGTCGACCGCAAGCGGCTCAAGGAGGTCGTCGCCGATCTCGAAGTGCCGCAGGGCATGGGCGTCATCCTGCGCACCGCCGGCGAGAGCCGCACCAAGGCAGAGATCAAGCGCGACTACGAATATCTGATGCGGCTTTGGGAAAATGTCCGCAATCTCACCTTGCAGTCCACGGCCCCTGCCCTGGTCTACGAGGAAGGCAGCCTGATCAAGCGCTCGGTCCGCGACCTCTACAACAAGGATATCGACGAGATTCTTGTCTCCGGCGAGGAAGGCTACCGCGAGGCCAAGGACTTCATGCGCATGCTGATGCCGAGCCACGCCAAGGTGGTTCAGCCGTTCCGCGACACGACGCCGATCTTCGTGCGCAACGGCATCGAGGCACAGCTCGACCGCATGCTGCAGCCGCAAGTGACGCTGAAGAGCGGCGGCTACATCATCATCAACCAGACCGAAGCGCTGGTTGCCATCGACGTGAATTCGGGCCGCTCCACCAAGGAGCACTCGATCGAGGACACCGCGCTCCACACCAATCTGGAAGCGGCCGAGGAAGTCGCGCGTCAGCTCAGGCTGCGCGATCTTGCCGGCCTGATCGTCATCGACTTCATCGACATGGAGGAGAACCGCAACAACCGCTCCGTCGAGAAGCGGCTGAAGGATCACCTCAAGAACGATCGTGCGCGCATCCAGGTCGGCCGTATCTCGCATTTCGGCCTGATGGAGATGTCACGCCAGCGCATCCGCGCCAGCGTGCTGGAATCGACCATGAAGCCTTGCCCGCATTGCGGCGGCACCGGCCATGTGCGCTCCGATTCGTCGGTCGCGCTGATGGTGGTGCGGGCGATCGAGGAATTCCTGCTCAAGGATTCGCGCAGCCACATCACGGTGCGGACGCCGGCGGCGACAGCACTCTACGTGCTCAACCACAAGCGCGGCACGCTGGTGGAACTCGAAAGCCGCTTCGGGCTGACGATCACCGTCGAGGCCGACGATTCGGTGGGTTCGCAGCACTATGCGATCTTCCGCGGCGCGTTGGCTGAAAAGCCGGAAGGCTTTGTCGAGGCGCGCAGCTTCCCGGCCTATGTCGAGCCGGACGAGCCCGAGGATGAGATTGCCGTCATCGAGGAAGACGACGAGGCGCCGATCCAGGCAGAACAGCCACGCCAGCAGCCGCAGCAACAGCAGCCGCGGCCCGCTGCCGGTGGTGAGGAAGGCGAAGGCCGCGACCGCAAGCGCCGCAAGCGTCGGCGTCGGCGTGGCGGCAAGGATCGCGATCGCGAACATGGCGCCCCTGCGGACGGTGCTTCCGTCTCGGCTCCGGCCGGCGAGTTTTCGGACTCGGACTCGGCCGCCGGAGATGGCGACGCGGAAGCGGACGACAATGCCCCTGTTGGTGTTTCCGAAACTCCTGCCACAGCTGAAGCTTCGGACGAAGGCCAGGGCAAGAAGCGCCGGCGCGGCAAGCGCGGCGGCAAGCGCAACCGCCGCGAAGACGGTGAAGGCGAGGCTGAGGCAAGTGCTGGCGAAGCAGCCGACGCGTCCGAAGGCGAAGTCTCGGCAACCGAGGTGATCGCCAGCGAGCCGGTGGTTACCGCAGCGGCCGAAGAGCCGGTGGTGCTTGCTCCGGCCAATGACGACGCGCCGAGCACGGAGAAGCCGAAGAAGCCACGCCGTGCCGCCAAGCCGAAGAAGGCCGCAGCCGAAATCGTCGCCGAAGAGCCGGCTGCCGAGGCGGAAGCACCGGTCGAGACGCCGGCCACGGCGTCCGACGAAGCAGCGGCTGTCGAGAAGGCACCGAAGGCCCGCCCGTCGCGGCGCAAGCCGGCGGCGGTGAATGCGCCGGTCGAGCCGGTGGTGTCTTCGACCGTAGCGGAAGAACCCGCGGCCAAGGCCGAGGACAAGACCGACGACAAGCCGAAACGCGGCGGATGGTGGCAGCGGAAGGGCTTTTTCTAAGCCTTTCAGCCACCTGAGCTAGTTTGTTGACAAAAATCCCGCGCCGTCTCGAAGACGGTGCGGGATTTTCTTATCTGGCGCTATTCCGGATCGCGAAAGGCTAAAACGCTTCCTTGATTTTTATGCATGTCGTTGTCCCAAAACCGCTGCGCACTTTTGGGCGACATGCATCACGGCGCGAAGATCGACCAGTTCATCATCCTGGCCAGCTTTTCCAGCGCGATCGACCCCAGCTTGGAGTTGCCGTTGGCATTGAGGCCGGGCGACCAGACGGCAAGCGACGCCACGCCCGGCACGATGCCCAATATGCCGCCGCCGACGCCGCTCTTGCCGGGGATGCCGACGCGGAAGGCGAAATCGCCGGAGCCATCATAGTGACCGCAGGTCAGCATCATCGCGCCGATGCGGCGTGCCCGTTCGGCCGACACCACGGAATGCCCGGTCGCCGGGTTCTTGCCGCCATTGGCGAGAAAGCGGCCGGCGAGCGCCAGTTGCCGGCAACTCATTGCGATGGCGCAATGGTGGAAGTAGACGCCCAGCGCCAGCTCCGGCGCGTGGTGGAGATTGCCGAAGGATTTCATGTAGTTGGCAAGCGCGAAGTTGCGATAGCCGGTGGCCCGTTCGGACGCCGCGACCTCACGATCGATGATGATCGTTTCGTCGTCGGCGAGGAACTGGATGAAGCGCAGGATTTCGCCGATCGCCTCGCGCGGCTGGTGGCCGGCAAGCAGGATGTCGGAAATGACAATGGCGCCGGCATTGATGAACGGGTTGCGCGGAATGCCGTTCTCATGCTCGAGCTGCACGATCGAGTTGAATGGATTGCCTGACGGTTCGCGGCCTACCCGCTGCCAAAGCGCGTCACCGACATTGCCGAGCGCCAGTGTCAGCGTGAACACTTTCGAGATGCTCTGGATGGAAAATGCCTGGTCGGCATCGCCGGCCATCAGCACGCGGCCGTCATTGGTGACCGCCGCGATGCCGAACTTCTTCGGATCGACCTTGCCCAGCTGCGGAATGTAGGAAGCGACGTCGCCGCGATCGGTGCGCTCGGCCATTTCGGCGGCGACTTCGGCCAATGCCCGATCAAGTTTGGGGGCCTGTTCAAGTTCCGGCATGGTGTTACCTCAACCAGCGTTCGATGCGCACCATTGCCTCGACCATGTCGTCGTGACTGCCGGCATAGGAGAAACGCATGGTCCGGTGCCCAGCCTGAGTGTCGAAGTCGCGGCCGGGCGTTGCTGCAACATGCGCCTCGGCCAGCATCTTTCGCGCAAAGGCCATGCTGTCATTGGTATGCCTGGTGACGTCACAGAACGCATAAAAGGCGCCGTCCATGGGCGCCGCCAGCGGAAAGCCGAGTTCCGGCAGGCGTTTCATCAAGAGCTCGCGATTCCAGGCGTAGCGGCCTTTTACCGCCTCCAGTTCCTCGGTCGCCCTGAACGCTTCGATCGCGGCAATCTGCGATAGCTCCGGCGGCGAGATGTAGAGGCTCTGGGCGACGCGCTCGACCGGCCGCACCAGTTCCTGCGGCAGCACCATCCAGCCGATTCGCCAGCCGGTCATGCAGTAATATTTGGAGAAGGAATTGATCACCGTCACATCGCCGCCATAGGCAAGTGCCGTGGTGTCGGGGGCGGCATAGGCCAGCCGGTGATAGATTTCGTCGGAGATGACGGCGATGCCGAGGTCCTGTGCCGTCCTTACCAGGGCCGCCAGTTCATCGGCTGGTATGACCGCGCCGGTTGGATTGGCGGGACTGGCGAAGAGAACGCCTTTCAGCGGCTTTTCACGATGCGCGGCTTCCAAATGGCCGGCATGCAGGTAGGCGGCGTCGCCGAGCTCGATCTCGACCACCTCGATGCCGAGTGCGGCCATGATGTTGCGGTAGGCAGGGTAACCGGGTGCCGCGATGGCGACGCGGTCACCCCGATCGAACATCGCCAGGAAGGCAAGATTGAAGGCGGCCGACGATCCCGTGGTCACCGCGATCCGGCCGGGCTCGATCTCAAGCCCGTAGTGATCGGCGTAGTGTCCGGCTATCGCCTTGCGCAAACCTGCCAGTCCGAGCGCGTCGGTGTAGCCGATGCGCCCATCCTGCAGCGCCTTGGCTGCTGCGGCGCGAACCAGAACCGGTGCGGGATCGGAGGGTTGGCCGACGGCCATCGAAACAACCGGCACGCCCTGGGACTTCAGCCGGTTTGCCTCTGCCAGAATGTCCATCGCATGGAAGGGCTCGACATTGCCACGGCGTGAGAGCGAAACGACCATTTAACCAGTATTCCCGATGACTGACGGCGCCAGGCACTGGCGCATGTGCCGCACAAATGCCCGATTGATGTGAGGATCACAAGTTGAGGAAGTTTCCGGCGCCGACTTTTCATCTTTCGCCCGCTCGTCTACCAGTGGACACATCATGTTGAGCCGACCCAGATCGACGATTGCCCAGGCAGCGCGCGTCTTCGCGACGCTTTCGCTTGGCCTTGCCGTTGCAATGTCGAGCTCGGTCAGCGCCTTCGCCCAGAACGTGCCGGTGGTGCGCGACGCCGAGATCGAGGCGCTGGTGCGCGATTACGCGCGGCCGATCTTCAGGGCGGCCGGCCTGGCGAATGACGGCATCGACATCGTCCTGGTCAACGACCAGAGTTTCAACGCCTTCGTCACCGGGCGTCGGCTGTTCATCAACACCGGCGCGCTGATGACGGCTGAAACGCCCAACGAGATCATCGGCGTCATCGCGCACGAAGCCGGTCATATTGCCGGCGGCCACCAGCAGAAGCTGCGCGACCAGCTCGAACGAGCCAAGACGATGGCCGTCATCGCGACATTGCTTGGCGCCGGCGCCATTGTCGCCGGTGCCACAACCAGCAGCCGCGGTCTCGCCGGCGCCGGCATGGGCGTGGCTGCCGGCGGCGGCGAAATGGCACAGCGCAGCATCCTCGCCTATCAGCGCACCGAGGAGATGACGGCCGACCGCTCGGCGATCACCTATCTCAACGCCACCGGCCAGTCCGGCATGGGCATGCTGAAGACATTCCGCCGCTTCCAGACCGCACTTTCGCTTTCGGGCGCCCAGGTCGATCCGTATCGGATCAGCCATCCGATGCCGCAGGACCGCATCGCCAATCTCGAAGTGCTGGTGAAACAGGACCCCAATGTCGACAGGCCGGACCCGCCCGCGCTGCAGCAGCGCCATGACATGATGCGGGTGAAGATCGCCGTTTACATGGAAGGCCAGGCGGCCGCGTCCCGGCTGATGCGAAAGATGCAAGGAACCCTCGCCGCCCAGTACGGCGACGCCCAGTCGACCTACCTGTTCGGCAACATCGCCGCCGCCCTCGCCAAGACCAATGCACTGATCAAAGCGCAACCGAAGAATGCCTACTTCCAGGAACTGCGCGGCGACATCCTGATGAAAGCCAACAAACCCAAGGAAGCCGCGGACGCCTATGCCAAGGCGGTCAGCCTCGATTCGGCTCGGTCCGGTCTGCTGCCGGTGTCCGTGGGCCAGGCGCTGATGGCCGTCGGCACGCCCGACTCCCTCAAAAAAGCCGTCGTGCAGATCAACAATGGCCTCGGTCGCGACAAGGAAAATTCAGCCGGATATCGCTATCTGGCGCAGGCCTATGGCGAGTTGGGCGACATACCTGGCGCTGAACTTGCCACCGCCGAAAGCCATTTCTATTCCGGCAACTACAAGGATGCGAAGATTTTCGCCATGCGGGCGCAGCAGCAGATGAAACGCGGCGAGCCGCGCTGGCTTCGCGCCCAGGATATCATAAACTACAAGCCGTCAACCAAGATCAAGTGAACCTTCCGGCCGCGCGCCACGACATAGCCAGACCGGAAAACAGGCAGAAGGAACAGGAACGATGAAAAAGGCACTGCTGCTGGGCACCACGGGGGTTGCGGTCGCTCTGGCCATGCTGGCTTTCGGATTCGTTGCCGGAAACCCGCAGATCGCCAAGGCCGGGACCGCACAGCCGGTCGAGACGGCGGCGGCCGATACCAAGATCGACCGCACCGAGGTCGAAGGCATCATCCGCGACTATTTGTTGAAAAACCCGGAAGTCCTCCTGGAAGTCCAGGATGCGCTTGAGGCCAAGCAGAAGGAAGAGCAACGCATCGCTCATCTCGGCGTGATCAAAGATGCCAAGGACCAGATTTTCAACTCCGCCTTCGACGGCGTCGTCGGCAATCCGACCGGCAAGGTCACCATCGTCGAGTTCTACGACTATAATTGCGGCTTCTGCAAACGTGCCATCGACGACATGAAGGCGCTGACCAAGACCGATCCGGACCTGCGTTTCGTGCTCAAGGAATTCCCCATCCTCGGACCGGATTCGCAGAAGGCGAGCGTGGTCTCGATGGCCTTCCACCTGATGCACCCGGAAAAGTACGGCGAGTTCCACAATGCGTTGCTCGGCGGTCAGGGACGCGCCACCGAGGCGGCGGCCATGAAGGTCGCGCTGTCGCTCGGCGCCGACGAAGCGGCGCTGCGCGAGAAGATGAAGGACCCGACAATCAACGAGGCCCTCGCCAAGACCTACGATCTTGCCAACAAGCTGGCGATCACCGGAACGCCGTCCTATGTCGTCGGCAACGAGGTGGTGTTCGGGGCGCTCGGGCAGGAAGTGCTGGCTGAAAAGATCGAGGCGGCGAAAGCCGCGCTCTGATCTTGCTCGCCAGCTATCTCTCACTGGCACATTTCCACCTGTTGTGGACAGTGAAAGAACGCACTTGCGCTCTTTCCGCGGGCGGCTATGCCCATTATAGAGGGCCCAGCGCGCCGGCTTGATGACGGCGCCGGGAAAGGTCGGCTTTTTTGAAAACGGTTTTCGTCCTGAACGGTCCCAATCTCAACGCGCTCGGCAAGCGCGAGCCGGGCATCTATGGCGGCAAGACGCTTGCCGCGATCGCCGACGACTGCAAGCAGGCAGGCACGGCGCTGGGGTTCGAGATCGATTTCCGCCAGTCGAACCATGAGGGCGACCTTGTCGACTGGATTCAGGAAGCCGGCGACAAGGCTGTCGGCATCGTCATCAACCCGGGCGCCTACAGCCACACCTCGATTGCCATCCACGACGCCATCCGCGCCGTCGCACCATTGCCGGTGGCCGAAGTTCATCTTTCCAACATCCATGCGCGGGAACCATTCCGCCACGTCTCCATGGTCGCGCCGGTCGCCGTCGGCATGATCTGTGGCTTTGGGCCGCTCGGCTATACGCTGGCGCTACAGGCGCTGGCCGCACGCCTATGACCGGCCAACAAACAGAAGGCTCGAAAATGTCGATAAAGAAGACCGGTGTTGACCAGCAACTGATCCGCGATCTGGCGGGCATACTGAACGACACCAACCTCACCGAGATCGAGGTTGAACTGGGCGACCTGAAGGTGCGCGTCTCGCGGCAGGCGCCGGCCGTTCATGCAATCGCGGCGCCGCAACCGGCCTATGCGCCGGCAGCAGCGCAGGCTGCCGCCGTTGCCGTGCCTGTGGTGGCGGACCTTTCCAAGAATGCGGTCACCTCACCGATGGTCGGCACGGCCTATTTGGCTCCGTCGCCGGACGCCAAGGCATTCATCGAAGTCGGCCAGAAGGTCAAGGAAGGCCAGACGCTGCTGATCATCGAAGCAATGAAGACGATGAACCAGATCCCCTCGCCACGCGCCGGCACGGTGACCGCGATCCTTTTCGAGGATTCGCAGCCGGTCGAATATGGCATGCCGCTCGTCGTGATCGAGTAGAGCGGGCCTGATGTTTCAGAAGATCCTCATCGCCAATCGCGGCGAAATCGCCCTCCGGGTGCTGCGCGCCTGCAAGGAACTCGGCATCCAGACGGTGGTGGTGCATTCGACCGCCGATGCCGACGCCATGCATGTGCGGCTCGCGGACGAGAGCGTCTGCATCGGTCCGCCGCCATCGCGCGACAGCTATCTCAACATCCATCAGATCGTTGCGGCCTGCGAAATCACCGGCGCCGACGCCGTGCATCCGGGCTACGGCTTCCTGTCGGAGAACGCCAAGTTCGCCGACATACTGGCCGCGCACAACATCACCTTCATCGGTCCGTCCGGCGACCATATCCGCATCATGGGCGACAAGATCGAGGCCAAGCGAACCGCCAAGCGCCTCGGCATTCCGGTTGTGCCCGGTTCGGACGGCGCCGTCACCGACCAAAAAGAAGCCAGGCGCATTGCCGCCGAGATCGGCTATCCCGTGATCATCAAGGCATCGGCCGGTGGTGGCGGGCGCGGTATGAAGGTAGCGCTTACCGAGGCCGACCTTGAGGTCGCCTTGCAAACGGCGAGCACGGAAGCCGGTGCGGCCTTCGGCGACGATGCGGTCTACATCGAGAAATACCTGGAAAAGCCGCGCCATATCGAGGTGCAGGTGTTCGGCGACGGCTTTGGCCGCGGCGTGCATTTCGGCGAGCGCGACTGTTCCTTGCAGCGCCGCCACCAGAAAGTCTGGGAAGAGGCGCCCTCGCCGGCCCTCAATGCCGAAGAGCGCGCCCGTATCGGCGGCATCTGCGCCAAGGCGATTGCCGACCTCGGCTATTCCGGCGCCGGCACGATCGAGTTCCTCTACGAAAATGGCGAGTTCTATTTCATCGAGATGAACACGCGCCTGCAGGTCGAGCATCCGGTGACGGAAGCGATCACCGGCATCGATCTCGTGCATGAGCAGATCCGCGTCGCTTCCGGCGGCGGCCTCTCGGTGAAGCAGGAGGACATCAAGTTCAACGGCCACGCCATCGAATGCCGCATCAACGCCGAGGACCCACGCACCTTCACCCCCTCGCCCGGTACGATCACCCATTTCCACACACCGGGTGGTCTGGGCATCCGCGTCGATTCCGGCGTCTATTCCGGCTACAAGATCCCGCCCTATTACGACAGCCTGATCGGCAAGCTGATTGTACATGGGCGTAACCGCGTCGAGTGCATGATGCGCCTGCGCCGCGCCCTGGACGAGTTCGTCGTCGACGGTATCAAGACGACGCTGCCGCTGTTTCGCGATCTCGTCGGCAATGCCGACATCGCCAATGGCGATTATGACATCCACTGGCTGGAAAAATACCTGGCCAAGGAAGAGTAGCGCGGAGACGCGATGACCCGCCCCTACGCGCCCGGCTATCGCATCCCCACCGACCTGCTGCTCAAGGCCTACGCCTCGGGCGTCTTCCCAATGGCAGAAAGTGCCGGCGACCCGGAGGTGTTCTGGGTGCGGCCGGAGACACGTGGCATCATCCCGCTTGACGGCTTTCACACGCCGAAAAGTCTCTGGAAAACGATCAAGAAACATCCCTTCGACATCCGTTTCGATTTCGATTTCGAGGCGACCATCGACGGCTGCGCCGAAAAGCGCGCGGAGCGGCGCTCGACCTGGATCAATGCGCCGATCCGCGAAGCCTATATCGAGTTGCATCGGATAGGCCATTGTCATTCGGTCGAAGCGTGGCGTGAGGACCGGCTGGTCGGCGGCCTCTATGGCGTGTCGCTCGGCCGGGTGTTTTTTGGCGAGAGCATGTTCGCCAGAGAGACGGACGCTTCCAAGACCTGCCTCTTCTACCTCGTCGAGCGCTTGAAGGCGCGGGGCTTTGCTCTGCTTGATACGCAGTTCACCACCGAGCACCTCAAGCGGTTCGGCGCGGTCGACGTGCCGCGCGGCAAGTATGAGAAGATGCTCGCCGATGCGTTGAAGGGCGAGGCAATATTCTATCCCTGAGGATTGAGCCTACTTCCCGGTAGCGGCTTCCAATGGCGTCTGCGAATGGAACATCATCTTCCAGCCGTTGGCGCGATGGACGTAGCCGGTGCTGACCAGCGCGGCATAAGCCTCGCCATTCTCCCGTGTCGCACGCGCCTCGTAAGTCAGCATGATGATGTCGCTGCCCGGCTCGATAATGCCCTTGAGATCCATCTGCAGGTTGCGCCAGCGGTTGGGCTTGGCCGCGGTCTTGGCCAGATCCGCATTGTCCATCGCCTGTGCCATCTGCGGAAATGCCACCAGGCATTCGGTGTCGGCGTTGGCCGCGTAGTAGGCGGAGTCGCCCGTCCAGAATCCCTTTTCGAGTTCCAGCAATTCGGCCTTGCTAGCCGTGATCCGTTTGCTGTCTGACATCGGAAGATCCTCCTTGCGCATGAATGTGCGCTCGTCCGTGGCCCAACGCATTGTGGCCAGGACGGTTCCGGGGGATCAGTTGGTGTCGGTAGTATCGGGTTCCGAAGCGTCCGGCTCCGTCACATCAGGCGTTGTGACGTCCGGAGTGGTCGCGGCTTCCGGTTTGGCTGCGGCGGGCTTGGGAGCCTCCGCTTTGGTTGCGTCACCCTTGGCTCCGTCGGGCGCCGGCACATCCGACTTCTGCTTGCAGGCCTTCAGCCAGACGTCGTAGACGGCATGCTCGACGGCGTTGAGGCCGGGGCTTTCGGCAAACATCCAGCCGGTGAAGATGCGGCGGATCTTGCGGTCGAGCGTGATCTCGTCGACCTCGACGAAGGAATCGGTCTTCGGCGCCTCCGCCTGCGGCCGCGAATAGCAGACGCGCGGCGTCACCTGCAAAGCGCCGAACTGCACCGTCTCGTCGATATAGACATCGAAGGTGATGATCCGGCCGGTGATCTTGTCGATACCGGCAAACTCGGCAACGGCATTGGTAACCCGGTCCGCTCCCGCGGGCGGCGCCGGCGCGGGTGCCGCGGGCTCAGGCGAAGCGGCGAAGGCCACGGTGCTGACGGCAAGACCGGCGGCTAGCGCCAGACTGGCCGATATTGAGTAAGAAAAGCTCATGCAAAGATACCGGTGGTTCGCGCCCGGGTGATTCTGTCGATCGCCAAGGCTAGTCGCCGTTTTCTGATCAGCAAGCAGCTAAACACCAATTGTGGCGATAAAGGACCGGCTTGCACCCTGTCGCTACGACCCGGGTGTCCAGGCATCGTAGTCGCCGGTGACCTGCGGGCGATGCTGATTGGTGAGCACCGAGCCCTTCGGGCGATAGGCCGCCGGGCTGCCGGTCAGATTGGGCTGATGCGGCTTCTGCCAGTCGCGTGGCTTGTAGTCCTCGCTGGACGGCGCGACGTCGACACGGTGGTGCATCCAGCCGTGCCAGCCGGGCGGTATCGCCGAAGCTTCCGAATAATTGCGGTAGATGACCCAGCGGCGCGTGCGGCCTTCCGAATCGATGCCGCCTTCGTAGTAAAAATTGCCGGTCTCGTCCTGGCCGACCTTCTTGCCATACCGCCACGTGTGCAGGCGGGTTCCTATCGTCTGGCTGTTCCACCAGGTGAAAAACTGCGTAAGGAAAGTCTTCATCTCAAAACCCTCGCGCCGGCAGCGCCCGTTTCCTGCTTATGGCGTCAGGCCTTGCCGAAGGCAAGGCTTTTGCCACGGCGTGTGCGCAAATGGCTTTCCTGAAACCCGACACAAGCCTGTGATCCTGCCGGTGGCTGCATGCACGCTTGCCAAGCCTTTGCGGTGTTTCTAAAGCTCTGCGCGCCCATGCTTGTATCCAGCCCGGCTTGAGGCCAAAGGAGGTGACGATTGGCCACGGAATTGCCGACCACCGACATGCGCATCAGCGCCGAGGCGATTCGCCACCGCAAGGGCGGCACGCCGATCGTTTGCCTGACCGCCTATACCTATCCCATCGCCCGTCTGCTTGATCACCATGTCGATCTGCTTCTGGTCGGTGACAGTGTCGCCATGGTCCTCCACGGCCACAAGACGACACTGGGTGCCTCGCTGGAGATGATGATCGCGCATGGGCAAGCCGTGATGCGCGGCTCGGCCAGTGCCTGCGTCGTCATCGACCTGCCGGCTGGCAGCTATGAGGTCACGGCAGCACTTGCCGTCGCCTCGGCGCGGCGGGTCGTCGACGAAACCGGCTGCCAGGCGGTGAAGCTCGAAGGCGGCGTCGACATGGTTAGCCAGATCGCGGCCATCGTCGCCGCCGGCATTCCGGTCATGGGGCATATCGGCCTGCAGCCGCAATCGGTCGAGAAGGACGGCGGCTACAAGATCAAAGGCCGCACCGAGGGGGCTGTTGCGGCATTGCTTCGCGATGCGCTCGCCGTCGAGAACGCCGGGGCTTTCTCGGTGGTCATCGAAGGCACGGTCGAGAGGGTCGCCGCCGATATCAGCCGCCGCCTCGCCATTCCAACCATCGGCATCGGCGCCAGCGGCGACTGCGACGGCCAGATCCTGGTCATCGACGACATGGTCGGGCTGACCGTCGATCGCGTGCCGAAATTCGTCAAGGAATACGCCGACCTGCGCAGCGCGATCTCGCATGCCGCAAAGAGCTATGCAGCAGAAGTGCGAAACCGGACCTTCCCGGGCCCCGGCCATGTCTTTTCGGCGACAAACAGCAGGGATGACGCATGAGCCAACCCGTCGTCGTCGACAGCGTTGCCGCACTTCGCACGCAAATCCATGACTGGCGCCGTGACGGCCTTCGTGTCGCCATGGTGCCGACTATGGGCGCTTTGCACGACGGGCACATCTCGCTGGTCAGGATCGCGCTCGAAAAAGCCGAGCGCTGCGTCGTGTCGATCTTCGTCAACCCGACACAGTTCGCGCCGAGCGAAGACCTCGACAAGTACCCGCGCCAACTCGCCCGCGATCTCGACCGGCTCGGCGCGGCAAAGGCCGACCTTGCTTTCACACCGACGGTTGGCGAGATGTATCCCGCCGGCTTCGCCACGAAAATCTCGGTCGGCGGCCCCTCCGCCGGGCTCGAATCGGACTTTCGGCCGACCTTTTTCGACGGCGTCGCCACCGTGGTGGCAAAGCTCCTCCTGCAGGCAACGCCCGACTTTGCGGTCTTCGGCGAGAAGGACTACCAGCAGCTTTGCGTGGTGAGACAGCTCTGCGGCGATCTCGACCTGCCCGTCGACATCGTCGGCGCCCCGACGATACGCGACGCGCATGGTCTCGCCATGTCGTCACGCAACGCCTATCTCGATGAGGCCGAACTGAAGGTCGCCCGCCAACTCAACGTGATATTGCGCAAAACGGCAGTGGCCCTGGCGGCAGGCGCCCACCAAAACGACGCAACCGAAGAGGCTATCCGCGCCCTCATCGCCGCCGGTTTCCAGAAGGTCGACTATGTCGAGGCACGCGAAAGCCTGACGCTTGCGCCATGGCGTCGAAACCGCGAAGGGCGTCTTCTCGCAGCAGCATGGCTCGGCAAAACCAGGCTAATCGACAATGTGGGGGTTCCCGCTGCCTAGCGAAGGCTCGATCCGCCGCGGCGGGTTGCTGCCGCGCCTAGCTCTCGCTCTTTTGCCGGCCGGCCCTGACGATCAGGTGTCCCGCGACGATCCCAACCACCCCGGCAAAGGCTTTCACCAATGCATCGATGAGGCGTGCATGGCGACCGGGATCAATGAGCTGAAGCAGTTCCAGCATGCCGGCGATCACAGCCACAAAGATCACCACTTGATACAGTCGGTTGGGGAAGCCGACCGCGAGGGCGAAGCCCAGCAGGACATAAGCCATGGCACGCTCGACATTTGCTTCAGCGAGATGCGGCCGCATCTGGATCGGCGACAAGGTCGCGAAAATGATGATGGCGAGCAGCGCCAGCGCCGCAGTGCGGAACAATTTGGTCATGGCCCTTGCATATCCGTGGTGAGCCGGCACGGCAAACGCCGCGATGACGCATGGCCGGGTCGCGGCCGCCATTGCTGCCCGCCAGTGGCCTTCGCCGAACTATTCCTCGGTCGGCATATGCAGATACATTGACTGGATGCCGACACGCCCCGGTCCGGTGAATCGGTTGACGATGAAATTCATGTTGGCGCCGAAGAAGCCGCTCGACAGGCGATCGATCTTGGTTTCCATCCTGACCGAGGCATCCTTGAACAGCCAGCCGCCTGGTTCGATGTCGATGGTTTCGCCGGCGGCGAGCGTCTTTTCGAAGACGTTGCCATAGCCGTGCAGCCAGACGATGCCATCGCCGGAATCACCGCGAAAGCGTTCGATGAAAAAGCCGCTCTGGCCGAACAGCATCGTCGCCAGGCCGCGCACCCGTTCGAAGGTGTAGTCGACATTGCCGGTGGCGGCGAGAAACTGGTGCTCGCGCACCTGGATCTCTTCGCCGTGCCTGAGATGGATCGGCACGATGTGGCCCGGCCCATCGCGGCTGAAGGCAATGATGCCCGCCCCCGACGCCTCGGTGACGAAGATCTGCATGCCGGCCATCATCCGCTTCAGCGCGCCCTTCAGCGATTTCAGGCCGATGGTGATGGTGGAATTCTTCCACAAAAGGATGTGGTGCTCGAAATAGACCGGCATGCGCGTGACATCGACCGAAAGCACCGGCACCAGCTCGCCCGCTATATGATAGGTGACGCCGCCAAAGGTCTCGTCCGACACCTGTGTCGGCATCAGTTCCGGCAAGCTTGGCATGACGATTCCCCAAGCTGCCTCGCATGCCACCGGTCAAACACCGATCATGGCTGGGGTCAGCGGCCACAGCTTTGCGCTCGATATTTGCGCCGTCAAATGAAAGCGGTGCGCTCGAGGGTCCAGTCGCAACAACGTGATGCAATCGCGCGATCATCGAGCGCTCAGGCGGTCAGCATCCGCTCAAGAATCAACGCAGCAATACCGGACTGCGCCGGCCCATAATTGTCGGCCCGGCCAATCTCGGCAAAGCCGTTGGCCAGATAGAAGGCGACCGCACGCCTGTTCTGCTCCACGACCTCGATGCGTAGAGAGCGGGCTTCCGGAAAATTCTCGATCACCTCATCGAGCAACATCCCGCCGATGCCCCGGCCTTGCAGGTCGGGTGCGACATGGAGCTGTTGCAGGTCGACCACGGTGCCGCCTTCGACGCTTTCGGCATAGGCGACGCCGCCGATGCGCTTGCCGTCGTCGGCGACCAGGAATTCGGCATTCGGCCGCTCAAGGCTAGCTCTCAATTTCGCCGGCGAACACCAATCCTCGATGACCCGGTCGATCCGGTCAGGGCCATAGACCGCGTCATAGGTCGTGTGCCAGGTTTCGACCAGCAGCGCCCGGATGGCCGTCAGATCACGTTCACCTGCGGTGCGGACAAACACCGCGCTACTCGATGCCCAGCTTGGTCTTGACGAGGTCGTTGACCGCTTGTGGATTGGCCTTGCCGCCGGTCACCTTCATCACCTGGCCAACGAACCAACCGGCCATGCTCGGCTTGGCGCGCGCCTGTTCGACCTTGTCGGGGTTGGCTGCAATCACCTCGTCTACGGCCTTCTCGATGGCGCCGGTGTCGGTGACCTGCTTCATGCCACGGCTCTCGACCAGCTGGCGCGGATCGCCGCCCTCATTCCAGACGATCTCGAACAGGTCCTTGGCGATCTTGCCGGAAATGGTGCCGTCCTTGATCAGATCGATGACCGCGCCAAGCTGCTCGGGGGAAACCGGAGCGTTTTCAATGTCTTTTCCGGCCTTGTTCAATTGCCCGAGCAGATCGTTGATGACCCAGTTGGCGGCGAGCTTGCCGTCGCGGCCGGCGGCCACCTTCTCGAAATAGTCGGCGATCGGCTTTTCCGAAACCAGGATCGAGGCGTCATAGACCGACAGGCCGAGCGACGCGATCAGCCGCGCCTTCTTGTCGTCTGGCAGTTCCGGCAATTCCTTGGCCAGCGCATCGACATAGGCCTGGTCGAATTCCAGCGGCAAGAGGTCCGGATCGGGGAAGTAGCGGTAATCATGTGCCTCTTCCTTGGAGCGCATCGAACGCGTCTCGCCCTTGACGGCGTCGAACAGCCGCGTCTCCTGGTCGATCTTGCCGCCATCCTCGAGAATGGCGATCTGCCGGCGCGCCTCGTAGTCGATGGCCTGGCCGATGAAGCGGATCGAGTTGACGTTCTTGATCTCGCAGCGCGTGCCGAACTCGCCGCCCGGCTTGCGCACCGAAACGTTGACGTCGGCGCGCATCGAACCTTCGTCCATGTTGCCGTCGCAGGTGCCGAGATAGCGCACGATGGTGCGCAGCTTGGTGACATAAGCCTTGGCTTCGTCGGCCGAGCGCATGTCGGGCTTGGAGACGATCTCCATCAGCGCCACGCCGGAGCGGTTGAGGTCGACATAGGACATGGTCACATGCTGGTCGTGCATCGACTTTCCGGCATCCTGCTCCAGATGCAGCCGCTCGATGCCGACCTCGATGTCCTCGAATTCGCCCTGACGATCGGGGCCAACGGAAACGATCACCGTGCCCTCGCCGACGATCGGCTGCTTGAACTGCGAGATCTGGTAGCCCTGCGGCAGGTCTGGATAGAAGTAGTTCTTCCGATCGAAGACCGACTTGTGGTTGATCTGCGCTTTCAGCCCAAGGCCGGTGCGGATCGCCTGCTTGACGCATTCCTCGTTGATGACCGGCAGCATGCCGGGCATCGCCGCATCGACCAGGCTGACATTGGCGTTGGGCGCCGCGCCGAAAGCGGTCGAGGCGCCGGAAAACAGCTTTGCTTCCGATGTAATCTGGGCATGGACCTCGAGGCCGATGATGATCTCCCAGTCGCCGGTGGCACCGGAAACAAGGCGCTTGGCGTCGGGCGTGCGGGTGTCGATGAGGGACATGGTGGCCTGCGTATTGGAACTGCGGATAATGCGTTTCGCACACTTTGGTGTGCAACTTCGCTAGTGCAAACCGCCAAAAGAGACAAGCGCCCAAAAAACACAAGCGCAAAGCCGCGGACTGGCCTTTTCAGCCGCGTTCGCCTATAGGAGGTCCATTCCAATGGAGAGTGGATGTCCACTTACGCTCAGTCCCGGTAAGGCCCTGACCTCCTGGCGAGGCAGGGCAGAAAACCTGAAACCCCGTGCCGCGAAGCTTCGCGGCGGCGGCATTTTTTGTTTTCCCGGAAAACTCTCACATGGATATTTCGCGCAGCGCATGACCCCGAAAATCGGTATCGATTTTCGGAAAGGATCATGCGCCAAATCATAAGTGCCACAGCGTCCTTTGCGCGTCCAAGAGGACGCGCGGCGCTGTGGAAACAGCGCATCCTGCACCTGCTCGCGCAGGGCGGACGCATTGAAATCGAAAAGAACGAGAAGAAACGGATCGCCTCCGTCAAATGCCTGACCCGCGACGGCTGGCATTATCCGGGCGTCGATCTCGAGCTGTTTCGAAAACTGAAGCGGAAGAAGGCTGTTTCTTCGTCTGACGGTGGACCCTACCGCATCACCCGGCGCGGGCTCGCACTCGTCCGCTCCGAACTCGACAACAGGTAACCACGGCTCCGCCGGTCGGTTCTCCGGCCGGCGGTTCGCCTCACCGCTCAGGCGGTGGCGATGTAGGCTCTGATCTCGTCGGCCTCGCGCTCGACATCCTCGATGCGGCGCTTGACCACGTCGCCAATGGACACGATGCCATCGAGCATGCCGTCCTTTTCCACCGGCAGATGGCGGAAGCGGCCTCGGGTCATGATCTCCATCACCTCGTTGACGGTGTGGTTTTCGTTGCAGATCTTCACTTTCGGCGTCATCGCCGAACGCACGGGGATATCGAGCGCGGCTCCACCTTCGCGGGCGACAACCCGGACGATGTCGCGCTCTGACAGGATGCCGACGATCTTGCGATCGCCATTGGTGATGACCAGCGCCCCGATCTTGTGCTCTGCCAGGATACGGATGGCTTCGCTAAGCTTTTCGTTCGGCCCGAGCGTCAACACGTCATGGCCTTTTCTCTCGAGAATTGCCTTAACCGTCATGGCGTCCTCCTCTGCTTTGCCTGCCGGTTCCTGCCCTGACCGGCCTTCACGTAAGAGTGAACATCGTGCGCCGTGATCGGTTGCATTTCAAGTGTGGTGGTCGGCCGTCTCCCATTCGGGCGCCTGCCATCGCCTGTCGAACCAGCGCAGGCCGAAGAAGCCGGCGACAAAGCCGCCAATATGGGCCTCCCAGGCGATCTGGCCGTCTACCCCCGGGGCAAAACCGAGCAGGCCGGTGGCGAGATTGATGACCATCCACATGGCAAGGAAAATCACGACACCGCGTAAGCGCAACACGAATGCGATCGGCAGCACCGGGCCGGCGAAGGCGGCCTTGCCGGCCGAACGATCGGTGCGGAAGCCAAAACGCGCCGCAGCCCCCATCATGCCTGATATCGCACCGGAAGCCCCGACCAGCGGCGCCTCACCGTAAGGATGCAGTGCCCAGAAAAGCGCGACCGAAGCCAGCCCGGTTGCGGCAAAGAACAGCGCGAACCACAGCGTTCCCAGACGGTTTGCCAATGGTGAACCAAACGCGGCGAGCCACACCATGTTGATGGCGATATGGGCAAAGCCGCCATGCATGAACGCGTAGGTGAAGGGCCGCGAAAACAGGAACCAGTCGAAGCCGTATTGCCCGGTGTAGAGAACGGGGATGAAGGCCCCGTCATACAGCAATGTCATCTGCTGGGATTCGCTCAACACATATTGCTGCAACAGATAGACGACGACGCAGATGCCGATCACCGCCAGTACGACGGGCGGCAGGTTGAACACCGGCTCGCGCCGCGGCTCGGGCGCGCCCTCGACCGGGTCGGCTTCCGAGGGAATTACCGGTTCACTCATTTGAAATTGCACTCACTGCGGGATTCCAAGTTCGAGCATCTAGATCAACGCGGACCGAACAGCAAACCGCGAATCATCTGGCGCGAATCAAAAAAGAAGCCGTTCAAGGTTTCCCTTGAACGGCCGGTCGAGCCCCCTGCTCCCTAAAACTCTGACTGAAGTGCTGCCGATCGTCGCGAAACGACCGCTTCTGGAGTGGTTTTTGTGTGCCACGGGGCTCGCTCAGACGCAACGTAAACCACTTGTTAACCTTAACGGCCCCGACCCGTGAACAAGTGTTAACGACGCTGGCACGCTTCCTGCTCCGCAACGCATGTAGGTCCTCGGAGGGCGCCCTTCTGTTCACCGATGGGACATCAGACGACAGATTGCGCGGAGCAGCATAGCATGAACCAGAATGGATCGATCACGCTGTTCCAATATTGGAACCGCCTGCGTGATGGACGCCCCGCCCCGAAGCGTTCGGAGGTCGAACCGGCCGACATCAAGTCGCTGCTGGCCGACACCTTTATCCTGGAACGTGACACGCGCGGACAGGCCGTATTCCGGCTGGCCGGCACAAGGCTTTGCGCCTGCTACGGCCGCGAGCTCAAGGGGTTTTCCTTTCCATCGCTGTGGCGCGAGAAGGACCAGCGGCTCGTCTCGCGCCTGATCCATGGCGTGTTCGAGCAGAAATCGGTCGTGCTCATCAGCTATGAGGGCTTCAGCCGCAACGGGCGCTCCAATAAGTTCGAACTGCTTGCCCTGCCGCTGGACGGCGGCGTCGAAAATCCGCGCTGCCTGGGCGTCATCAGCGCCGTGGAGAAACCCTTCTGGCTGGGTGCCGATCCGATCACCGATGCGTTGATCGATTCGATCCGCGTCATAGATCCGGAGAAGGAGCTTCTGAACAATCGCCCGGCGATCGATGTTCCCTCGCTTGTTCCCGATGAACTTGGGGCACCCGAGACGATCTCGGCGCTCGGCCGGGTGCGTCGCATCCGTCATCTCGTCGTCTTCGATGGCGGGCGCGAGGAATAGTCCGCTGTTTTTTGAGACCTGATGCACGTCGCCCAAAACTGCGCGGCGGTTTTGGCACCACGGCCTGCAAAAAGGAAAACGCTGGAGCGCCCGCTTTTCCCCTTTGTTAACCCGCTTTGTTGTACTTCTCTGATGAAGTTCCTCGCATCGGCGCGCGGGATGCCAAACGGGGTGTAGGCAGTCATGAGGTCAGCGGCGGTCGACTATGCGCCGTCCCAAGCTGAAAGGCGAAACTTTCAGCGCGTCCGGGTTAAAATTTACGGACGCTTCATGCTGGAAGACCGCACCGAACATCCCTGCCAGGTCGTCGACATGTCACCGGGCAATGTCGCGTTTCGCACCGACCGCATCGGCATGCCCGGCGAAAAAATCATCGCCTACATCGATCATATCGGCCGCATCGAAGGCGTCGTCACACGCACCTTGCAGGACGGTTTCGCAATGACCGTCATTGCGTCGGATCGCAAGAAGGACAAGCTGGCCGCGCAATTGACCTGGCTGGCCAACAAGCATGAACTCGACCTGCCGGAAGATCGCCGCCACGAGCGCGTCGCACCGCGCAATCCGACAAGCGTGCTGCAGCTCACCGACGGCCGCCAGTACCAGTGCCGCATCATCGACCTTTCGCTCTCCGGCGCCGCTGTCGAAATCGACGTCAAACCGGCGATCGGCATCCAGGTCATGCTTGGCACCATGCGCGGGCAGGTCGTGCGTCATTTCGAGGACGGCGTCGCCATCGAATTCGCTGTGATCCAGCGTCCCGAAACGCTTGATTCCGAATTCAACACGCCACGCGCCTGAGCAGGCCCGACAGCAACATTCCAGGAACCGGCCCTTGCGGCCGGTTTTTTGTTTCTGGGAGCTTGTTTCTGGGAGCGCTCCGTGCCCGAGGTGGGAGCCTTCAGATCCAAACGAATTAATACTCAAATGATTCAAATTTTACGTTTATTCTATTGGAGTTTTACTCAATATCTACTTCGCGCTTTTGCGTCAAATAAATCCACATGTGGCAATGTCTCCTTCGAACGGGGAGACTACAACAATGAAGAAAACGAGGGGCAAGCTGTTGCTGGCGGCAATGGCGATGCAGCTTTCCGCTTGGGGATCAGCATATGCCGCGGGACCGGCCTATATGCACACCGGCGGACGCACCACCCAGCCTGTTGGTCACTATGAGTTCTGCCAGCGCATTCCCGGCGAATGCAGCGAACGGACCCCCAGGGGTGCGCCGGTCGAACTGACCCGCAAGCTGTGGGCGACGATCGTCAACATCAACAATTCGGTCAACACCCGCATCAAGCCGCGCACCGACATGGAAAACTACGGTGTCGAGGAATATTGGGCCTATCCGGCCAATGGCTATGGCGATTGCGAGGATTACGCGCTGGAAAAGCGCCGCGAGTTGATGGATGCGGGCGTCCCCGCCGGCAATCTGCTGATGACGGTGGCGCGCCAGCCGAATGGCGACGGCCACGCGGTGCTGACCGTGCGCACCAGCCTCGGAGAATTCATCCTCGACAATCTTGAGACCAAGGTCCTGTCCTGGACGGACACCGACTACACCTATCTCAAGCGCCAGTCAGACCAGAATTCCGGCGTTTGGGTGACGATCAATGACGGCCGCTCCGACGCGGTCGCCAGCGTCCGCTGATTTAACAGAGATCAAGCGCGCCGCGTGAATGCGAGGCGCTTCAGGAGAAACCCGGTCGTTGGGGACGGGG
>NZ_JAIUIC010000002.1:0-632008 GCF_020165455.1 Mesorhizobium sp. BR1-1-3 | reverse complement strand
GATCCGGTCGAGCCAGTTGCTCCGGTATTACCGGTTGCACCTGTGGCGCCGGTCGAGCCGGTTGCTCCGGTCGAACCGGTCGCACCAGTAGTGCCTGCTGCTCCAGTCGATCCCGTCGAACCTGTTGCCCCAGTAGAGCCGGTCGAACCCGTCGATCCGGTCGAGCCGGTTGCTCCAGTCGACCCCGTCGAACCTGTTGCTCCGGTAGAACCTGTCGAGCCAGTTGCTCCGGTCGAACCGGTGGCACCAGTAGAGCCAGTCGCTCCTGTATCGCCCGTCGCACCTGTGGCTCCGGTATCGCCTGTGGCTCCCGTTGAGCCCGTGGCACCGGTATCGCCCGTAGCACCCGTTGCTCCGGTATCGCCTGTTGGTCCGGTATCCCCGGTCGAACCTGTTGCACCAGTATCGCCAGTCGCGCCTGTGGCGCCGGTCGCACCAGTAGCCCCGGTTGCGCCCGTAGCGCCGGTCGCACCAGCGGCCCCTGTCGCACCCGCGGTGCCAGTGCTCGCGAGGGTTAATAGGCCACCATTAAAGTGGTCGCCATCGTTGCCCGCGGCGCCTGGGTTGTTGATTGGCGTGGTAGCGAAAAGATAACCCGGTTGGTTGCCCGCCGTGACGGGGTCAGCGTCGGCGACAAAAGTAAGTGTGCCGTATAGGCGGAAGCCAGAGTCATAGATGAGATAAGTATGTCCAATATCTGGAACTGTTACTGTTATCGAGAATTTTGGAGCCACGACATTGGCTGCGGATGGCAACTGAAAGCTACCTACAACCGTATCATCGGTTGTAGCTGGCGTATTAATTGTATCAATCAAGTAGTACGTGTTGATATTGTTACTTGATCCAGTATCTATAGTGCCGGTAAGTGTCAGATCGCCCGCAGCCAGAACCCCCACGTAATCCGCCGCGCCTTCAGAGGTTAGTGGCGGCAGGGGCGAGGACGCGTTCCTGCGTGCGCACAGCTCCCAGGCGCCGCCCAGGTCGGCTGCGCCGACTAGCGTTCTCGATGCGCAGACGTCCGCGCCAACTGCCTCTTCCAGAGCCGCCACGAAGGTCTCGCCCGCCTCCCCCGACGCCGTCTCGCAGCTCCACAGCCGCAGCTCGCCGTCTGTGGCAAGCGCCCGGCCGATTGCGGCAAGATCCTCGGCCTCTTCCTGCAATGTAGCTGATGACCACTCCCCTGCTGTGAAGCCGACACGCCCAGACCCACCATGTGCAATGACGTGCACCGCTTCGAGCCCTGCGTGCCCCGCGAGCGCGGCAGCGATCTGCCGCGCCGCCGGTCGGCGGCCGTTGAGCACAATCGCTTGAACCTCGGGTCGCACGCTGCCGAGAATTGCCTGGAGGTCGGAAACTGAAGGATCGACAAAAAGAACTTCAGAGGCACGGGCCATGACTGGCTCCTGTTGGCTTCGAACTCAATTCACCGGCAGCCACTCACTGGCCTAGCCGGCAAGTACTGCGACTAAAGAGATTTACCTCCCGGACGGCCCGACGGCGCCGTGGGGACGTTCCACCACTGGCGTCTCGACGCGGAGGAAGTTGGCGACCTGGAAGTTCCCGCCTTCATCAAACGTCCCAATGGCAAGCGAGCCGGCGGTGCTTGGGACTTTGACGGTGAGGGCGACAGCGAGGCTTCGCTTGACGGCTCTGGGAAGAACGACCTGACCGACAATAACGCTCTTGGCCGTGTCCAGAATGAAATAATTTATATTTTCAATCGTGTCGCCGATCGGCAAAATGCCTCGAACGGTGACTTCCATAGCCGCAAATCCTGCCGTGAAGCTCATCATCTTCTCCTTGGTCGCCGGCGGCCGGGCCGCAGCTTCTCTTGGTCGTACCTTAGATTTCAATCGCTGGTTCAATGGCTGCAGAGCGCGGGCGCCCGGTGAGGCCGGTCGCGCGCATTGCCGCATTGCGGGCAGGTCTAAGAGACGGGTGCGCAAGGCTTGGCAGCCTCTTCGTGCCGCTCGATCGGATGGCGCCCCAGTTGTCTTCGCCCAGGTGAGTGAGGCGTCCAAAGGACACCGAGGAATACCCATCAATCGCTGGGTAATCCGTGCTGTTGGCCAACTGCGGGTAATTCAGGCGTTGTTCTACGCCTAAGCCTGCGTCATGGCCCCATCGCCTCGTACACGGTATCACCCCAACCATGGTCACTCCCGTCACGCGTGTCCCCGATTTCTCGACGACGACTTACGAGGGAACCAACTGCTTGCGGGGGGAACATCAGATTTGGGAAAACGCCGGCCTTGAGTTCAAGGCCGTACAACGTCTTCTCTTGCACGTCACCACACACTCGCCACGCCCTCACGCACGAAGTGACTTGCTCCAGACACTCTCCTGGCTTCGCAGACGCAGCCCAACAGGCCCTCTGCCCGGTTCGCGGGAACCCTCTCAACACAAGACATTAGTAAAATCTAAAATTAGCAACTTGTAAATAACCAAGTTAACAATTTATTAATTGTGGACCATGAGTAACTACTTTCGGTCGACATCAAATGGCGCGCATGGGCGGCCGAACGCATCGAGAAATCCGAGGCTTAAGGGTGCCCTCTGGTTCGCGTCGAACCCTCGATGTCGCGGCGGAATTTGCGCCTCAGCGATTGGGTCGACGGGAAATTCTGTTCTTAACCCTCTGGTCCCGAGCGACCGCAAGACCCTTGCTGCGACGGAAAGCGCTGGCTAAACAATGGACGGGTTGAGGCAGCACTTGGCTGTGAAGGGGCAATCGTTCTTTGCAACAAAGGTCATGCAAATGGCCAAGGCGACGGGATGATGCATGAGATATAAAGCCGGACAAAGGCGCAGGAATTCCCGTCAACAATTTCCAGCAGCGTGTAACGAACGCCACTCCGCCAAGGGATTAGCATGAGCACCATCGGCCTGTGCATGATCGTCAAGAACGAGGCAAAGGTCATCTTGCAATGCCTCGCCAGCGCGCTTCCTCTCGTTGACTACGTGCTCGTCATCGACACGGGTTCCGAGGACGGCACGCAGGACCTCATCCGTACCTTCCTGACCCTGCACAATGTCAAAGGCACAGTCATCGACGAGCCTTGGCGGGACTTTGCGTACAACCGTACCTTTGCCCTTGACCGCCTGCGTGAAGTCGAGACGGTCGACTACGCCATGATCATCGACGCCGACGACGTCGTGGTCCAAGACGCTGACTTCGATCCGATCGCGTTCAAGTCGAACATGGAACACGATCTCTACGACGTCGAGGTGTCCCATGGGGGCATTTCGTTTTATCGCCCGCAGATTTGCCGCAACCGGCTTCCCTTCTCCTTCAAGGGCGTGCTGCACGAATATCTCGAGGCCCCTCCCGGCCATCTCACACGCGAGACCGCCAAGGGTTTTCGCGTGGCGACGGGGCGTGGCGGAGCACGCAGTCAAAACCCGCGAAAGTACCAGGACGACGCGGCGGTTCTTGAAAACGCGCTTGCTACGGAGACCGACCCGTTCCTTATTTCGCGATACACCTTCTATTTGGCGCAGAGCTATAGGGATTCCGGAGAACGTGAAAAATCGCTGGCAAACTATCTGAAGCGCGCCGAGCTGGGCTTCTGGGACGAGGAAATCTATGTCAGCCTGCTCGAAGCGGGCAATCTCATGGCAGCGCTGGGACGGCCATTCGACGAGGTCGTTGCAATCTTTGAGCGTGCGACGCAGGCCGTTCCCGCCCGCGCTGAAGCTCTTCACGCCGCGAGCCTCTATTGCCGCACCCAGGGCCGGAACGCGGAGGGAGCGGAATTTGCGCGTCGAGGGCTCGACCTTGCACAACCCCCCGGACTTTTCATACAGCCTTGGGTCTACGATTACGGATTGCTCGACGAGTTTGCCGTCAATGCCTACTGGACAGGCGCTTACCGGGATTCACTCGACGCCTGTCTGAAATTGCTCGCCAGCGAAAAATTGCCGGCGGAAATGGCGAAGCGCGTGGTAGCCAACGCGCGTTTCGCCACTGACAAGCTTCCGGTGCATGAACCGTCGAATCTCGGGGCGTTCGGGACAGAGAGCTTGATCGATCAGCACAAGCTTATCCGGCAGCGTTCGCTGCGGTCGCGCCTGAAGGGTTCACCGCGCATCCTGATTGCAATCCTGGCAAAGCAGAAGGGACCGGCACTGCCGCTTTACCTCGAGTGCATCGAGGCGCTCGACTACCCGAAGGCATCGATCGTCCTATACATCAGGACAAACAACAATACCGACAGGACCGAGCATATACTGCGCGAATGGGTAGAGCGCGTGGGTCACCTCTATGCGGCGGTCGAAATCGACGCCTCGGACGTCGTCGATCGTGTTGAGCAGTTTGGCGAGCACGAATGGAATGAGACGCGCTTCAGGGTGCTTGGCCGAATCCGAAACATAAGTCTGCGGAAAACGCTCGAGCACGGCTGCGATTTCTATTTCGTGGCCGACGTCGACAATTTCGTGAGGTCGGCCACGCTGCGAGAACTTGTCGCGCTTGATTTGCCAATCGTCGCTCCTCTGCTTCGCTCTATCTCGCCGGGCCAATATTATTCGAACTTTCATGCCGAGATCGATGCCAACGGGTATTATTTGCAGTGCGATCAGTATGGTTGGGTGCTCAACCGCCACGTGCGCGGCGCCATCGAGGTGCCGCTCGTGCATTGCACATATCTTGTCCGGGCTGACGTGCTGACCGAACTGACATACGAGGACGGCACATCGCGGTACGAGTACGTTGTCTTTGCTGCCAGCGCCAGGAAGGCCGGAATCGTCCAGTATATGGATAACCGACAAGTCTATGGCTACATCACCTTTGGCGATGGCCAATACCATGTGAGTGATGGCATCGAGCGGGCTCGAGCGCTGTTGCATGGTGCGGGCGATACCTCCGCATTCACTGCCGCCACGCCCTCTGTCTCCGGGACGATGCCAGCCCGGCCTGTCGAGCCGACGGGTTCCCCGAAAATTCACCTGATAAACCTCGACCGCAGCATCGAGCGCTGGAGCAGGTACCAAAGTAACAACTGGCATCTATTGAACAATACCGTTCGCGTATCAGCCGTTGACGGCACTTCTCTCGACAGGGAGGCGCTCATCAAGGAAGGTCTGATTACCAGTGATTGTCCGTATCCCCCGGGCACGTTGGGGTGCGCTCTATCTCATATCAGCTTGTGGAAGCTGTCGGTTTCAGAAAACAAGACCATAACTATTTTCGAAGACGATATTCGGTCATCGTTTCGATTCACGGAGGAATCCACCAGTATTATATCTCAAGCACGGGCAGATTGGGATATCATACAGTGGGGCTATATATTTGACCCATCCTTTCTCTGGCTTGACCTTGGTTTCTCAAAAGCCAAAATGGAATTCTACGATCGTCAATATACTAATAGAACTGCCTTGTTCCAGTCCGAGAACTTCTCCAGATTCCTTATCAAGGTAGAGCATTCGTTTGGGCTTCAGGCATACACAATCACACCAAGGGGTGCGCGGATACTTCTGGAAAAGTGTCTGCCGCTCCGCAGCAGACTTATCCCGTTTCCTGGAACTGGCGTCGTCCTTGACGACACGGGCATTGACTGCGCGATGTGTGCGGCATACGGCTCGATGCAAGCTTTTCTTTGCATGCCGCCACTCGTTATTCTAGACGATGAGCAACCTTCAGATCGAGTGGCGACGGATCAGGGGTGAGCCTTGAAGGACTCTACCTCGATCGCTGGCGAACGGTCGTTCTATTCATGGCTTTCACGGGTAAGGAAGAATTCCTAACACCTGAATGATTACAGCAAATTTTCGCTTTTCTAGATCAGAAAGAGTTGCAACCTTGTCGCGCCTCTTCGTAAAAAGGGCATCAAACTCGACTGCATCGCCATCGAAGTGCGGTACTTGATTAAGCTGGCGTAGGGCGAAACCGAAATCGCCCAGAATGTCGACTATGTCACCAATCAGCTTTTGTCCTCGATATATCGGAACAACATGCGTTTCCAGCTCGATAGCCAAACAGGATTCCAGAAGGTGGCCGAAACCAAGCAGAACTTCGTATTCAAGACCTTGGACGTCTATTTTTATAACATCCGGTGACGGAACCGCGATTGCGCGGAACAATTCGTCATATCGAACACATTCGACCTCTTGCATGCTGACAACGTTGAAGACACGGGCTACTGAGTAGTTCTGCAGGATCTCAAAATTTGGCTCTCGCAAAGACGAGCAGTATGATCCGGCAGTAATATACAGCTTTTGGGGGCCAGAAGTGTTTGCCAGCGCCTTTTCCACCACTTGCGCGCCCGGAATTCGATCGAGGGTTTGTCGTATCACCGTCGCTTCCGACGACAAGGGTTCGAACACGACGGGCGTAATATGATCGGCTCGCAGCATCCACTTGAGCTGTAGCCCTCCTTGGCCGCCAACATCGACGAGGGTGATCCGCTCCTCTGCCGGCGTGCGAGACAACTCGGGGTATGCATCAAACGTTTCAACCAGAACGCTCAAGAGTGCAAACTGTTCGAGTCCAGTGCCGGCGTAGACGGGACGACCATTGTCGGAGCAGCCTATTGAGAGAGACCCGTGGCAACTCAAAAAGCTCACATCGATCTCGATCGTGTCATCTGGATGAGCGTTGATCGAAATGGTGTGACTGATACCCCTGTTTATTATGGTGCCGTCGAGTGCAATTTCGGCAACATCCAAAGAACCATAGTGATGGATATAGAAGTTTGTGGTGGTCGTGGGGAAGAATCTGAGGACGCACCTCATCCGAACCATTCGGAACAGAAAAGCTGAATCGTGAAGTCGTAGAAGATGCCAGTCACGGCGGTCACTGTCGCGAACGACCAAAGCTCCGCCAACGATATGAGTCGACATTTCGTGGACGACCTGCCAGCTTGATAAAGCATCGCCAACATACGTTTTGGAAAAGATCGCCTCGCCCACCCTCGAGTCCCCTAGCCGCTTCCGAGTAGTTCAACTCTCAAGGGGTCTACGCTTAGACCTCGGCCGATGGCAGAACAAGCTGGACTTCCTATTTTTCTCTTTGCAGGGCAACATGGTCGAGTTTCGAAGTTGCTGCGACGAGATCTCCTAAATTTGCTAGCAGGTTCAGTGGCCGGCAGCCTCACACCAGTGGCGTTGACACCCTCGGGCGGTTGGAGCACAGGCTACGGGGTCATGTCTTCCCCACCTTCCTCAGCTAGCTCGCAACCAAACCTCCTCACCGCCCCCATCGAGCTTGCCGGCGACTGGGGCCACATGCTTGAGGGAGCCGCTGATCAGGTCGTCGAACGCATGCGGCATGCATGCCTCGACGGCGTCCGCCTGCTGTCCGACCGCCAGCCGACGCGCCTGCGTGTCGACGAGCACACTTCCGGGACGCCGGCAATCTGGCTGCATCCGGACGGCAGCAGTATGGCCTGGATCATCGTCGATATCGGCGAGCGTGACTGGTCGAAGCTCGCCTACCAGTTCGGGCACGAACTCGGACATGTGCTGTGCAACAGCTGGCAGCCGGACGCCAGGCCGGCGCCGCCTTGCCAATGGATCGAGGAAACCATGGTGGAGGCTCACTCGCTGCGTGGGCTCGCACGTCTGGCGAAAAGCTGGAAGGAGGCGCCACCCTTCGCAGGCGACAATGCCTTCGGCGATGCCATCGCCCGGTACCGCCAGGACATCATCGATCGTTATGCAGCGCTGGCTGAAAGCCAGGGGCTCACGCGCGACGCCGCTGCGTGGTTCGCCGACCACCGCGGCGAGATCGAAATGCCCGCTCTTAATCCGTTCGCCCAGGCAATGTCGCTGACCATCCTCGCCGAATACGGCCGCGCGCCGGACTGCGTAGAGGCTTTGGGGGCACTCAACCGCTGGCCCGGCCGCACCAGCATGCCGATCGCCGAGTACCTCGGACACTGGGAGGCGAGTTGTGTCGAATTGCGCGCTTCGCGCAGATTGCCGATCCGCCTGCGTGATCTGCTGCACGTTCAACAGCGGGCCAAGTGAAGAGCGCTTAGGCCGGTAGGTACGGACCGGCTTAGCCTGCGCTCGATGACCGTGTCCGGTCAAAGACATGTCGGTCGTTTCCTTGCTCGCGGGCTCACACGCACATTGGCATGGCATCTCGGCTCGCGGCGCTTTTCGGCGCCGAGTCCGCCATCGTGAGCTCTGGCAGGACTGGTCAGGCCGCGCGACATGCAACATGGGCCGGAAATCGCGACCTGAGCGCGATACCCATCAACTTGTCGAACTCGAAATTATGGCTCGATTCAATCGTGTGCGTGGAATTCGGTTCAAAGCGGTAGTCGACAGATTGAACCGGAAGAGTCTGGCGGCGTTATCGGGTCTGGAATGGCAATCTTTTGGAGGACGAAATGGCCAGTACTGGAACAACCCGTGGACGCAATGAGGACCGCGCGAAGGTTGCTGGCGGGCAGGATAATGAAGTGAAATACGAGGCGGGCAAGACCGGCGCGAGGAAGGCTGACGTGAAATCGGTGGGCAACAGCCGCAAGAAGATTGAGGACAAGCTGAAAGAATAGACCACCGTTCGCGTGCGCAAATGATCCGCTTAGCCACCTTCAATGTGAACGGCGTTAATGGCCGGCTGCCCGTGCTCCTTAGGTGGCTGACGACTACGAATTACGACATCGTCTGCCTGCAGGAACTGAAAACGTCTGACGAGAAGTTTCCAATTGGGGCGATCCGCGAGACGGGATACCGCGCGATCTGGCATGGCCAGAAATCCTACAACGGCGTCGCTATCCTGGCTCGCGGAGTAGACCCGATCGAGCGCCGACGCGGGCTTCCCGGCGACCCTGACGACAGCCATAGCCGCTATATCGAGGCGGAGATCGGCGGGCTGGTTGTCGGCTGTCTTTACCTGCCAAACGGAAATCCCGCGCCTGGTCACAAGTTTGACTACAAGCTGCGCTGGTTCGACCGTCTGATGCGCTACGGCCGAGCTCTTCTCCAAGAGGGCGCGCCGACCGTGCTGTGCGGCGACTATAATGTCGTCCCAACTCCGATTGATGCCGTGGTGCCGCGACGATGGATTGGCGATGCGGTTTACTTTCCCGAGAGTCGCCAATCCTATGCCAATATGCTTGAGGACGGCTGGACCGATGCGCTCAGGCGCATCCATCCGGACAAGGGTGTCTACACTTATTGGAATCACTCCTATGGGGGCGGTTACGACAGGAGTTCTGGCCTGCGAATGGACCATCTGCTGGTCAGTCCCTCGTTGTCGTCCCGGCTTCGCAATGCGGGGGTGGATGCAGAGACGCGAGGATGGGAGAAGCCGAGCGATCATGCGCCTGCATGGATAGAACTTGATAGCCCGAGTTGAGACTTGAAATGCCGTCCGATTCAGACGGTGCTGGCTGCTCCAGACTTCGCCCCCTTTGTCCGACATTTGTAGTCATTCTTCGGACCACGTGGCGTCGCGCATTACTTTTGCCACCGAGCGGAATATTGTGTTTGGATCTCCATACGATCCGCACGAGCAGGTAATTGGGAACGACAGCATCGAATGCGTGGGAACTGACCACGTTGCTTCACGCGGGCAAACGCGTCAGTCTGTAGATTCGAGGCTTGTCTCGGCTATGTATGCAATGGACGACCGACCTTTGTTTATGAAATCCAGCATCGACAACCTCCCGCCACCAAAACAGCGCGAGCTGAGAAAGACGGTCAAACTCCTTCTCGAGGAGTTTGAGGATGCCCTCAAGGGCGGGACGGCCGACTTCAAAAGGCGTGGGCGCATCCTCAAGATCATACTTTTGGGTCCTATGCGCGTGGCGACTGGGTCGACGAGCCGCATACCAGGAAGGGCTATCGTTCGGATTTCGATCTGCTGGTGGTGGTGAACAATCGCAAACTGCCGCGGCGGCGTTCGCCCCGTACGGAAAGCGGTACTCCTCCATCGCCTTGGAAATCGGCATGTCGCCGGTTCCCGCGTAGCGGCCGGCAAAGGGGTGTTTCCCCAAAACAGCAACAGGAAGGCCATCAGGCGAAACCTCCGTGGTCTCAACGACCCTGAAAGCTTTCTTGTCGAAAAGGAAGTTGGCCTCACCGGTGTTTTTTGTCGCCCTGCGCGCGAGTGCTGCGGGCCGCCAGTTTTGGCTGAAACCGGTAATGTACGAGCAGCCCTCAGAGCGGCTGGATCACCTCCCATCTGACCGAGCCTCGCTCGGCCGCTTTTTCACAGGGAGGAAGGGACAAGGAAAGGGCACAGGGGGCATGGAGTAACTTGCCATGGCCTGCGCGGTGGCGGTGCCATTGGCGGAAACCACAAAGCTGTTCAGTGTCGGGGTACCCAGGCCATGGTTGGCGATGAAGGTATTCTGCAGCATAGTCTGGCGCTGCGCCAACGTTGAGGTTGTGTCCATACCGGTGATCGATAGGACCGCGGCATCCAGCGCCTGCTGCTCGTTGGACCGGGTCTGGACCGCCCTGGTATAGTCGACCGAGAACCCGATGGCGGTGATGATGGGCGCCAGCATGAAAACAAACAACGGGGCCATCGAACCGTCATGGGAACGCGCGAACCGGTCTACAATTCAGACGTGGGAGCATTTCTGAGCGGCTCAGACCGCCACCGAGTGCCTGGCTTTGCCGGTTTCAAGATATTTGTCGAACTTCGCTGCGATGCTTCTGACAAAGGGCCGGCTTTCCGCCGGCACGACGAAGCGGTCACCATCAAGTTCAAGCAACCGCGCCGGATCATGAAGGGCCGTGGAACTTGCCTTCAGCAGAAGCCTCTGGCCGGCTTTGCCAAAACGCTCCACCAGCTCGATGGCTGAGAAGGCGAAATCACACATCAGCCTCTCGATGATCCAGCCGCGGACGCGGTCGTCGTCGGAAAGCGCGATGCCGCGGACAGCCGCCAGCCCACCGTCTGAGACCATGCGTCCATACTCCGTGTTCGATGGCATATTCTGCACATAGCCTTGGCGAAATTGACTGATGGACGATGGGCCGAGGCCGATCAAGGTTTCGCAGCGATCCTCGGTATAGCCTTGGAAATTCCGGCGCAAGCAGCCGGTTCGGGCCGCTACAGCCAACGCATCGTTGGGCTTGGCGAAATGGTCGAAGCCGACGGGCTCATACCCCGCGTTCAGCATAAGACACGCGGCCAGTTGTGATTGAGCAAGGCGCTGTGCCGGACCAGGCAACCATGCCTCGTCGATCATCGTCTGATGCTTCTTGAACCAGGGTACATGCGCGTAGCCAAACAACGCCATCCGATCCGGTTCCAGGGTCAGTGCCTGCGCGACGGTTGAGGAGACGCTCTCCCTGGTCTGGTGCGGCAAGCCGTAGAGCAGGTCCAGATTGACCGATTCGACGCCGCGCGAACGAACGCCATCGATGACCGCTTTGGTCTGCAAAAAGCTTTGCTCGCGGTTAATTGCCTTTTGTACCTTCAGGTCAAAGTCCTGGACGCCGAGGCTCGCCCGGGTCATGCCGATCTCGGCCAGCGCATCAAGACGGGCGTCGTCCATATCATTGGGATCGATTTCGACGCTGATCTTGGCGTCCGGAAGGAAATCGAAGCTGGCCCGCAATGCTTTCCCCAGCACCACCATGTCCTCGGACTTCAGCATCGTCGGAGAGCCGCCACCGAAGTGGACGGCGCGCACGCCAGCCTTGCCGCCGACAATACGGGCAACGGTGGCGATCTCGGCGTGCAACGAGCGGAGATAGGCAGTTACCGGCTCATAGTGACGTGTTTGCTTGGTGTGGCAGGCACAGAACCAGCAGAGTCTGTCGCAGTAGGGAATATGCAGATAGAGTGAAATCTCGTCGCCGTTCTCCAGCGCCTCCAGCCAGCCTCGACAGATAGTGGCATCGACGCCCGGATGGAAATGCGGCGCGGTCGGATAGCTCGTGTAGCGCGGCACGTTCTCGCCAAGTCTGGCAGCTAGTTCCGGTCGCATCTCGCCATTCCTGTGGTTGCATGGCCCGGAAAATGACCGCAACGGCACGCCGATACCTTGATTTCGGTCAAAGCCTTTGCACCGGACAAACTGCCACAAGGCTTTTTCAATGGCCGATGCTTATCTTGCCGATACCCTGGATCCTCGGACGATCGTGATGACAGTGCGTCAGGATGTTCATAGTGCCGGTATTCCCGTGCTTTGCCAATCCTGCGAGGCAAGGCATCGCGGCATTTGCGGTGCCCTTGATCCCGATCAATTGGTCGGGCTCGCCAAGACCTCGTCAACGCACACCGTTGAACCGGGGTCAGAACTGATGGGCGACGCCGAAACCGTCGACAGCTATTCCAACGTGCTTTCCGGCGTCGTGAAGCTGACGAAGAGCCTTTCGGACGGGCGCCAGCAGATTGTCGGGCTTCAGTTTGCCCCCGATTTTCTGGGACGGCCGTTCAAGGTGGAAAGCGTGATCAACGCGGAAGCGGCAACGGCCGTCTCCCTGTGTTCGTTTCCAAGGGCTTCCGTCGAAAGGATGATGAGGGAGTCGCCGGATCTCGAGCACCGCCTGTTCAAGCAGACGCTGAACGAACTCGACGATGCACGCGACTGGATGGTCACGCTGGGACGCAAGACCGCTGCGGAAAAAGTGGCGAGCTTTCTGCTGATGATTGCCAGAAACATCGATCCCACGCTCGATCCAAACACCAATCCGACGAGCTTCGAACTGCCTCTCACACGTGCCGACATCGCCGATTTCCTCGGCCTGACAATCGAGACGGTGAGCCGCCAGTTGACCCGGCTGCGGACAGACGGCGTGATCCGGATCGACAACAACCGCCATGTGACTGTGGACAGCCTTGCCCGTTTGGCGAGCCGCTCCGGAGCCTAGAGTAATTCCAGGAAAAGGCTGAAACAGTTTTCCGTCCGGAATTGCGTCAACTCTAGTCTCGGTCGACGATCCCGATCATCGGCAGGACATGCTCGCGTTCAAACACGATGTGCCGGCGCAGATTCTCGAACAGGCCGCGCAACATGAACCCGATGGCTTCGGGGTTTTCGACCGCCTCGCCATGACCGATGGCCAGCAGAATTTCGGTCACCTCACCGCCAAAGCATTCGTCTTCCATATGTTCGGCCCGCAATCGCCGGGTTGAGGCAAGGTTCGCATTGCTGCCGACCACGGCATCCTCGTAGGCGGGAAAGATGACCGTCTCTTCGTATTGATCAATGTTGCGCAGCAGCGGAACGATCGCGTTGGCCGCGCCGAGACACTCCAGGCGATCGACGCCGGGCAAGGCGCCCGCCATTCTTTCCAGGGCGTCGCAGAGCTGCAGCTTTTCCCTGTGCGCGCGCTTCATCACCGCGGCTGGACCACTTCCCTGCTGGATCGATCAGTCGGTGCGGGATTTTCATCGCCTGCTTCGAACAGCGACGATCCCAGCCCTTTCTTCCGGCTCAAGGGCGGCCTCCGAGTGCAAGACCACGCTGCCCAATCAGAAGGGGCTGGGCTTTGACATGGATCAAGGCGGCGACAACGCGACTGCTGAATTGGTGTCTATGCGGATTGGCGTCCGCGCATCGGAATCCGAGGTCGGGGATAGCTCATGAAGTTCGGCACGCAAATCTTCGTTTTGAGCCTTTTCACATTTGCAGCCCTGGTGGCCGCGGGCTTCGGCGTGGACCAGCCCTTTCGACAGCATATGTGGGTGCTGTTTTTTGTGTTGCTTGGTTTTGTCGCCATCCTCATCCGCAACACGAATTTCGAGGTGGCCGCTCCGATTGACCCATCCGCTTACATGGATGGTCCAATCCGCTACGGCGCCATCGCCACCATGTTCTGGGGTGTCGTCGGCATGCTTGTCGGCGTGGTCATCGCGCTGCAGCTTGCCTACCCCGAACTCAACATCCAGCCCTGGTTCAACTTCGGCCGTTTGCGGCCGCTGCATACGTCCGGAGTGGTCTTCGCATTCGGCGGCAACGCATTGCTTTGCACGTCATTGTACGTCGTGCAACGCACCTGTCGCGCGCGCCTGTTCGGCGGCGATCTCGCCTGGTTCGTGTTCTGGGGTTACCAGCTTTTCATTGTCATGGCCGCGACCGGCTATCTGCTCGGCATCACCGAGAGCCGGGAATACGCCGAACCCGAATGGTACGTGGACATCTGGCTGACCATCGTCTGGGTCGCCTATCTCATCTTGTTCCTCGGCACGATCTTCAAGCGCAAGGAACCGCACATCTACGTCGCCAACTGGTTTTACCTCTCCTTCATCGTGACCATCGCGATGCTGCATGTGATCAACAACCTGTCGATGCCGGCCTCGTTCCTGGGCTCAAAGAGTTACTCCGCCTTTTCCGGGGTCCAGGACGCCCTGACGCAATGGTGGTATGGCCACAACGCCGTCGGCTTCTTCCTCACTGCCGGCTTCCTCGGCATGATGTATTACTTCGTGCCCAAGCAGGCGAACCGGCCGGTCTATTCCTATCGGCTGTCGATCATCCATTTCTGGGCGATCATCTTTCTCTACATCTGGGCCGGGCCGCATCACCTGCACTACACCGCCCTGCCCGATTGGGCGCAGACGCTCGGCATGGTGTTCTCGATCATGCTGTGGATGCCGTCATGGGGTGGCATGATCAACGGCCTGATGACGCTGTCCGGCGCCTGGGACAAGCTGCGCACAGACCCCATCATCCGTATGATGGTGATGGCCATCGCCTTCTACGGCATGTCGACCTTCGAAGGTCCGATGATGTCGATCAAGACGGTCAACTCGCTGTCGCATTACACCGACTGGACCATTGGCCACGTGCACTCCGGTGCGCTCGGCTGGGTCGGCATGATCTCGTTCGGCGCAATCTACTTCATGGTGCCGAAGCTCTGGAACCGTGAGCGGCTCTACTCGCTGAGGCTCGTCACCTGGCACTTCTGGCTGGCGACCCTGGGGATCGTTGTCTACGCCGCCGTCATGTGGGTTTCCGGCGTCATGCAGGGCCTGATGTGGCGTGAATACGACGAGCAGGGCTTCCTGGTCTATTCCTTCGCCGAAACCGTGGCCGCCATGCATCCCTACTATCTCATGCGCGCCATTGGCGGGGCAATGTATCTCTCCGGCGCCCTGATCATGGCCTGGAACATCGCCATGACCATCCTCGGATACCAGCGCGAGGAGGAGCCGATGCCCGGCTCTGTTCCCGCCCTTCAGCCTGCCGAATAAGGAGCCAGACAATGGGCTTGATGGACAGACACGCACTCATCGAGAAGAACGCCACGCTTCTTCTCGTTGGCTCTCTTCTTGTGGTGACCGTCGGCGGCATCGTCGAGATCGCACCGCTCTTCTATCTCGACAACACGATCGAGAAGGTGGAAGGCATGCGCCCCTATTCGCCGCTCGAACTTGTCGGGCGCAACATCTATGTGCGCGAGGGCTGCTACCTCTGCCACAGCCAGATGATCAGGCCGTTCCGCGACGAAGTCGAGCGCTACGGTCACTACAGCCTGGCTGCCGAGTCGATGTACGATCATCCTTTCCAGTGGGGATCGAAGCGTACCGGGCCGGACCTCGCCAGAGTTGGCGACCGCTACTCGAATCTGTGGCATGTCGAGCATCTCACGGATCCGCGTTCGGTGGTGCCGGAATCGATCATGCCGAGCTACGCGTTCCTCAAAGACACGCCGATCGAGGTGGAGGACTTCTCGACGCATCTGGTTGCCAACAGGCGTGTCGGTGTCCCCTACAGCGATGACATGATCGCCCGCGCCAATGCCGACCTGATGGCGCAAGCCGATCCCAACGCCGACACGTCCGGCCTCGAAGCCCGCTACCCCAAAGCCAAGATCGGCGACTTCGACGGCAACCCGCAACAGGTCACCGAAATGGATGCCCTTGTCGCTTATCTCCAGATGCTCGGCACGCTGGTCGATTTCAAGAACTACGATGAAGCCGCGGGCTATCGCTGAGGGAGTTCTACCCATGGATTACAATTTGATGCGAGAGTTTGCCGACAGCTGGGGCCTGGTCGCCATGGCGCTTTTCTTTGTCGGCGCGACTGCCTTCGCGCTCCGCCCCGGCAGCCGCAAGCTGGCCGACGAAGCTGCCCGGATTCCCCTTGAGGACGAGTGATCATGAGCGACGAGCATATCGATGAAATCTCCGGCGTCTCGACCACCGGCCACGAATGGGATGGCATCCGGGAACTGAACAACCCGCTTCCCAGATGGTGGGTCATCACGTTTTACATCACCATTGTCTGGGCCATCGGCTACACCATCGCCTATCCGGCATGGCCCCTGCTGCACTCGGCGACGAAGGGTTTGCTCGGCTATTCCAGCCGCAACGAAGTCAGGAACGAGCTGACTGCGGCTGAAGCCGCCAAGGGCAAATACATCTCGGCGGTGGCGTCCAAGAGCGTCTCGGAGATCGCCGCGGACGATGGCCTGCGCGAATTCGCAATCGCCGCCGGTGGCGCCGCTTTCAAGGTCAATTGCGTACAATGTCATGGCTCCGGCGCCCAAGGTTCCAAGGGCTTTCCCAATCTCAACGACGACGACTGGCTGTGGGGCGGCAAGGCCGAGCAGATCCAGCAGACGATTATGCACGGCATCCGCTTTGCGTCCGATGCGGAGACGCGCCTGTCGGAAATGCCTGCCTTTGGCGACATCATAACCACTGACCAGATCGCTCAGGTTAGCACCTATGTCGCCAGCCTGTCGGGAAAGGTCCAGGATGCCAGCCTCGTCGAGCCCGGCGCCAAGGTCTTTGCCGAAAATTGCGTGGCCTGTCATGGCGACAATGCAAAAGGCAACAAGGAGCTCGGGGCGCCCGACCTGACCGATGCGATCTGGCTCTATGGATCCGGTGAGACAGCCATCGCCGCACAGGTCCGTGCGCCAAAACAGGGCGTCATGCCGGCCTGGGGCGCACGCCTGGGCGAGACCAAGGTCAAGGAACTCGCCGTCTATATCCATTCGCTTGGTGGTGGGGAATAGGAAGCGGGGACCTGTTCCCACCCTTCGCCAGCCAAGCGACGAGGCCCGGCCATGCCGGGCCTCGACCTATATTCGGCACCGGTAATTGACTTGCATCAACGCGCCTGCCCCCGCCCCGCGCCAAGACTTGCCTACGCTGGCAGCCTGGGCATGGGCAGATTGTCGCCTGCGCGAGTGGAGATGCATGTGCTGGACAATACGCAGGTAGAGCGGCTCGAAGCCGAAGCGGCCAATTCCGCCAAGGTGCGCCAGCCGATGTATGCCGCGCGCAAGAAGATATTCCCGAAACGGGCAACAGGGAACTTTCGTCGGTTCAAGTGGCTGGTGATGGCGATCACACTCGGTATCTACTACCTGACACCGTGGTTGCGATGGGACCGTGGCCCGTTCGCCCCGGACCAGGCCGTGCTGCTCGATCTCGCCAACCGGCGCTTCTACTTCTTCTTCATCGAGATCTGGCCGCAGGAATTCTACTATGTGGCCGGCCTTCTGATCATGGCCGGCGTCGGTCTTTTCCTGATCACGTCGACTATCGGTCGCGCCTGGTGCGGCTATACATGTCCGCAGACTGTATGGGTCGATCTGTTTCTGGTCGTCGAGCGCGCCATCGAGGGTGATCGCAACGCACGCATGAAACTCGATGCCGGCCCATGGACCGCCCGCAAGCTTGCGCTGCGGGCATCGAAACACGCCATCTGGCTGGGCATAGGGGCGGCGACGGGCGGCGCCTGGATCTTCTATTTTGCCGATGCGCCGACGCTGGTTGGCGAACTCTTTACCGGCACCGCGGCACCCGTTGCCTACATCACCGTCGCCGTGCTGACGGCCACGACCTATACGTTCGGCGGGCTGATGCGCGAACAGGTCTGCACCTACATGTGCCCATGGCCACGCATCCAGGCGGCCATGCTCGACGAAAGTTCGCTCACCGTCACCTACAATGACTGGCGCGGCGAACCGCGTTCGCGTCATGCCAAGACGGTGCAAGCCGCGGGACAGTCGGTCGGCGACTGCGTCGACTGCAATGCCTGTGTCGCGGTCTGCCCGATGGGGATCGACATTCGCGACGGCCAGCAGCTCGAATGCATCACCTGCGCGCTTTGCATCGACGCCTGCGACGGCGTCATGGGCAAGCTCGGCAGGGAACGCGGACTGATTTCCTACGCAACGCTCTCCGATTACAACGCCAACATGATGCTGGCGACCGCGGGCGGCTCCAGTTCAGTCAACCCGTCGCTGGTCAGGACCGCTGATGGCCTGTTCTCCGACAAGGTGGCGCATTTCCATGTCAGCAAGATCTTCCGGCCACGCACCTACGTCTACATGGGTCTGTGGTCGCTGATCGGCCTGGGTCTGCTCTATTCGCTGCTGACGCGCGACAGGCTCGAAGTCAATGTGCTGCACGACCGCAATCCGCAATTCGTACCGTTGTCCGACGGCTCGATCCGCAACGGCTACACCGTCAAACTGCTCAACATGATCCCCGAGCCGCGGATCATTGTTGTCACCATGCAGGGCTTGCAAGGAGGCGAAATGAGCGTGGTCGGGGACGACATCAAGGCGGGTCGCTCCTTTGCCATCCCGGTCGAGCCCGATCGCCTGAAAATGCTGAAGGTCTTCGTGCGCCAGCCGGCCGACCAAATCCGTGGCGCAGCGCAAACCTTCACGTTCCGTGTCGAGGACAAGTCGAGCTTCGAGGCGGACGAATACACCGCCACCTTCAACGCGCCGGAGATCGCCAGATGACCGCTAACGCTGAAAAAACCCGCGAATTCACCGGCAGGCACATGCTGTTCACCATCCTTGCCTTCTTCGGCGTGGTCATCGCGGTCAATCTGACGATGGCCACGCTCGCCAACACCAGTTGGACCGGCCTTGTCGTCGAGAACACCTATGTGGCGAGCCAGCAATTCAACAAGAAGGCCGAGGAGGGTCGCGCGCAAGCAGCCCTTGGCTGGACCGGCAGGCTGACCATCGCATGGGGCGAAGTTCGCTATGGCCTCACCGACGCCGCCGGCAAGCCGGTTCCCTTGCATGGCGTCAAGGTGCTGTTTCGCCATCCCGCCTACGAGAAAGAAGACAAGTCGGTCATCCTCGCGCCCGCCTCGGACCAGGAATTCGCAGCCCAGCACATGCCGAAGGACGGCGTCTGGATTGTGGAAGTCGACGCCGACGCCGGTCTGGAAAAGCCGTATCGCGACGTCCGCAGGATCATGATTTCCAATGGAGCGCTGCAATGAGTTGTTGTGCACCGGGCGCCGAAATGGCGCTTGATCTGGTCAACACCGGATCGGTCCTGCCGTCCAGCCAGGAGATAAGGCTGGCGAGCCGATCGCTCGGCGATGATCTCCGCCAGACCGATCTTTCAGTCCCCACGGTTCATTGCGCGGCCTGCATCGAGGCGATCGAGACGGCATTGGGAATGCTCGATCAAGTGGAGAGCACTCGGGTCAACCTGTCGACGAAGCGGGTCGCGGTCCGCTGGCGTGGAAACCAGGTGCCACCGTTCGTCGCCGCGCTGGGACGGCTAGGCTACGAGGCGCATCTGTTCGACCCCGAGGTCGACAACAAGGACAAAACGCTTTCGGAGCTGATCCGCGCCGTTGCTGTCGCCGGCTTTGCGGCGGGCAACATCATGCTGCTTTCAGTGTCGGTCTGGTCTGGCGCCGAAGGCGCAACGCGGGACCTGTTTCATTGGCTCTCGGCGCTGATCGCGATCCCGGCACTTGCCTTCGCGGGCGGCATCTTCTTCCGCTCGGCCTGGAACGCGCTGCGTCACGGCCGCATGAACATGGACGTGCCGATCGCGGTCGGGGTGTCCCTCGCCTACGCCATGAGCCTCTACGAGACGATCAACCATGGCGACCACGCCTATTTCGATGCGTCGGTGTCGCTGCTGTTCTTCCTGTTGATCGGCCGCACGTTGGATCACGTGATGCGCGAACGTGCCCGGACCGCCGTGAAAGGCCTGTCCCAGTTGGCCGTACGTGGCGCCATGGTGCTGCGCGGCGACGGCGCACGCGACTATCTGCCGGTTGGCGAGATCGAACCCGGCATGCTGCTGTTGATCGCAGCCGGTGAAAGGATACCCGTTGACGGCAAGGTCTCTCGAGGGACGTCGGACCTGGACTGTTCGCTTGTCTCGGGCGAGAGCACGCCCCGAAGCGTAGCGCCAGGCGAAGCCGTACAGGCTGGAGTCCTCAACCTGACCGGCCCGCTGACGATTGAGGCGACAGCCGCCGCGAAAGATTCGTTTCTGGCGGAAATGGTTCGGCTCATGGAAGCCGCTGAGGGCGGTCGCGCGCATTATCGCCGGATCGCCGATCGCGTTTCAGCGCTCTATGCTCCGGTGGTTCATCTCACCGCCTTCGTGACTTTCCTTGGCTGGATGGCGGCGACGGGCGACTGGCACCGGGCGACAACCATCGCCATTGCCGTTCTGATCATCACCTGCCCGTGCGCGCTCGGCCTCGCCGTGCCGATCGTGCAGGTGGTCGCCGCGCGGCGCCTGTTCGAGAACGGCATCATGGTCAAGGACGGTTCGGCCATGGAGCGCCTGGCGACGATTGATACAGCAGTGTTCGACAAGACCGGGACCCTCACGCTCGGCCAGCCCCGGCTGGTCAATGCGGGCTCGATGGATCCGGGCATGCTGGCAGTCGCGGGAGACATGGCCGCGCATTCCCGCCATCCGTTTTCAAGGGCCATAGCCGGCTTTGCCGCTCCTGGCGCGCGGCACAAATTCGATACCGTGACCGAGCATCCAGGGTTTGGCATCGAAGCCACCGACGCCGGAAGCACTTGGCGGCTAGGTCGACGCGGATGGGCTGGATGGAAGGCCCGGACCGGTGGTGAAGGCAAACATGGCTATGGCGGAACGGTGCTGACAAAAGACGGGCTCATTGTCGCGACCTTCAATTTCGAGGATGCGCTGCGCGCCGACGCCGGCTTGGCGATCAAGCGATTGAGCGACGCCGGGGTGTCGGTGCAGATGCTGTCGGGCGATACTGCGGGTGCCTGCGGTGAAGCCGCCGAGATGCTGGGTATCGAGGACTTCGTTCCGTGCCTGTTGCCATCCGGCAAGGTCGAGCGCATCGAGACCCTGGCGAAAGACGGACACAAGGTTCTGATGGTTGGTGACGGCCTCAACGACACGCCTGCACTGAGCGCGGCGCATGTCTCGATCGCACCGGCCACCGCCGCCGACATTGGCCGCAATGCGGCCGACTTCGTATTCCTGCGCGAAAGCCTTCTGGCTGTGCCTCTCGCGCTGGATGTCTCGCGCAAGGCGGGACACCTGATCCGCCAGAACATCGCGATTGCGATCGTCTACAATGCCGTCGCCGTGCCGATCGCCATCCTGGGCCACGTCACGCCTCTTATCGCAGCGATCGCCATGTCCGCTTCATCGCTGCTCGTGATCGGAAATGCGCTGCGTCTGCAGAGTTCCAGGCCAAGTTCGCCGGTGAAAAATGTTCGGCGCGACAGGCGTTCCGATATCACCAAATTGGCCCAATCCTCATGACAACCCTTGCCTACCTCATACCTGTGGCCCTCTTTCTTGGCGCGCTTGGCCTGGGGGGGTTCCTGTGGGCTTTGAAGAGTGGCCAGTACGAAGATCTCGACGGCGCCGCCGAGCGGATCCTTATCGATCGGGAAGACAAGATCGGCAGATAGCGAAGTGCTGGCAAAATAACCGGACCACGACCGTCTCCACCTTGACTATGACGCGCCAGATCGGTGTCCGAGAATCTTAGGTCTCCAAAATGAACTCCACCAATTTGCGCCAGCGCAAAGAAACGCTGCGTCAGGTCAGCTAGGTTCTGCTCATCCGCAACGGTTGAGAGATAGGAGACTGACATGATCACGCGACGTGAAGCTCTGTTCGGGGCAGCGATCGGCGCTGCCGCCGTGGCAGCACTACCTGCATTTTCGGCACCTGTGACAAAGGCGGACATTCGAGGGCTCGCCCGCGAAAAGATCAAGCTCGTGGCACCGCCGTTCGTCCATCCGCACGATCAGGTCGCCAAGGGTGGACCCAAGATCGTCGAGTTCACCATCACGATCGAGGAAAAGCCTCTTGTCATCGACGCCGACGGCACGACGCTCAATGCGATGACCTACAACGGCTCGATCCCCGGCCCGCTGATGGTCGTTCATCAGGACGACTATCTCGAGCTGACGCTCATCAATCCCGACACCAACTCACTCGCCCACAACATCGACTTCCACGCCGCGACGGGCGCTCTGGGTGGTGGCGGTCTCACGCTGATCAATCCCGGCGAACAGGTGACCTTGCGCTTCAAGGCGACGCGGACGGGAACGTTCGTCTACCACTGCGCACCTGGTGGCGCGATGATCCCTTGGCATGTCGTCTCCGGCATGAGCGGCGCAATCATGGTGTTGCCGCGCGATGGGCTCAGGAACGACAAGGGCGAGCCGGCCAGATACGACAAGATCTTCTACATCGGCGAGAACGACTTCTATATTCCGCGCGACGAGAAGGGCAATTTCAAGAGCTACGAATCTGCCGGCGACGGTTACGATGACATCGTCAAGGTCATGCGCGGGCTGATCCCGACGCATGTCTTGTTCAACGGCAAGGTAGGTTCCCTGACCGGCGACAACGCCATGAAGGCGAAAGTCGGCGAGACCGTGTTGATCGTCCATTCACAGGCCAACCGCGATACCCGGCCGCATCTGATAGGCGGTCACGGCGACTATGTCTGGGAACAGGGCAAATTCGCCAACCCGCCGGCCAAGGACCTGGAAACCTGGTTCATCCGTGGCGGCTCGGCGGGCTCGGCGCTGTATACGTTCCTGCAGCCAGGTGTCTACGCCTACGTGAATCACAATCTGATTGAGGCCGTGGAACTCGGAGCGACCGCTCACTTCATGGTCGAAGGCGAGTGGGATGCCGACCTGATGACGCAGGTCGAGGCGCCCAAACCCATAGCCACCAACTGACGGCACTCGAAAATGCCCGGACGGCGCCGCTGTCCGGGCAAGGACAAAAGCCATGTCTCTTTTCATCCTGAAGGTCCTGCCGGTCGCCCTGGCCGCCGCTGCTGTTCCGGTAGGGCTCTCGCTAGAGGCGGTCTTTGGAGATCGACAATCCCACCCCATCGCTATGACGGTTGTCTTGCTTTCCGGTTCGATCATCTATCCGACTCCGGGCGAGTTCCTGAAAGAGGGACGCCCGCAAGGCAACCCCCGCCTCGAGCGGCAACTCGACAGACCTCTCGAAATCATGGCCTACCAGGTCGGCGCGGCCGACTATGCGGACTGCGTGTCGGCTGGCGGCTGTCAGCCAGCTCAGGAGACGCGCGCGATCCCAAGCAAAGCTCCCGTCACCGGAGTAAGCTATCTCGATGCGAATGCCTACGCCCGGTGGTATTCGGAAGTGACCGGCGACCAATGGCGACTGCCATCCGACGAAGAGTGGGCCTTTGCCGCTGCTGAGCGGTTCGCAGGCGAATTCGAGGGTGTCGAAAACGACGCCACCAACCCCGCCAGACGATGGCTCACCAGCTACAAGGCCGAGGTGGACCTCAATCGCAAACCGGACCCGATGCCCAAGAGCCGTGGCTCGTTTGGTTTCAATTCCCTGGGCCTTGCCGACTTTTCTGGCAACGTCTGGGAGTGGACTTCGACCTGCTATGTCCGCACCACGTTGGCTGCGGATGGAAGCGGTGTTGCGAGTTCGGTCGACAATTGCGGTGTCCACGTCCTTGAAGGGCTTCACAGAGCCTACATGTCGAACTTCGTCAGTGACGGAAAAAGCGGAGGCTGTGCCGTCGGTACGCCTCCCGACAATCTGGGATTCAGGCTGGTGCGAGACCGCTCTGGCTGGGCGAGCGATCTGCTCTCTCACCTGAGAATAATCTGACCGTCAGCGCCGTCGGATCTTAGTATCGGCGGCGGCTACAAACGTGACGGACCCGCTTGTCGACCGGGCGACAGCATCCGCTTCAGTGTGCCATCGCGAAGCCAGTACTGGTGGAACAGTGCCGCCACGGCATGGACCGAAATCAGGACGACAAACACTGGCTTGTTGAGGGAATGGATGTCGCCCCATGGGTCGCCAATGTAGAAAGCGAGCAGTCCCACAATGGGCGTTAAAAGCAAGAGCAGATAGAAAAGGCCGTGTGAACCACGTGCGGCGATCCGCATCCAGCCAGGTCCGCTTTCTGCAGGCTCAGGCGCACCGGAAACTACACGCATTAGCAACCGGATCAGCACGAGTGCCAGGGTCGAAATTCCTATCCAGTAATGGGCAGAGCCCAATGCCTGATCGGCTGACGAGACGGCGGCTCCATCTTCGGCAGCATCGACCACGGTTGTCATGCTCTCGCCAAAGAACAGTTGGAATAACACCAGCGCAGCTATGATCCAATGAAGCGCAATCTGGGAAGTTGAGTAGCCAATTCTGGTTTCCGTCATTTGATTTTCCTGACGTTTAACAGCTGCGTGATCGCGATACTGAATAGCCAGGGAACATCGACATAATTTGGCTCGAATCCTCCCGGAATTGTGGCTGCAACCTTACGCATTTGTAAGGCGATGGGGACGTCGAACAGCCGTCCGCGGCCCTCGCCTCGTGGAGGCACCGGCCACGTCCCTCGTCCGGATTATAGTTTTAGCCTCACAGTTGTCTGAGCTTGTGGGGCAGCGTCACATCATCCCCTCAGATCGCTACTTGGCCTTCGGCGTCGTCAAGGCCACGCCGTAGGCTAGGAGAAAGCCAGCAAAGGCCAGAACCCATGCAACGCCGGCGACATTGACGATCGCGTCCTTAGGGAGAAAAACCGCAAGGATTCGTGACAAGGCAGCGATCAGGATCGCCGCGAAGACAACAATGGTTTGCAGTCCGGCCCGTAGTTGCCGGCCGGTATGGCCAAGCGTGGCGCGGGCCATCACTGCGACCGTCATTGACCCGACGGCGCCGACGCCGAACGCATGCAGCCCGGCAGCGACCGGTACGATTGCGGGCAAAAGGATCGACGCCGAAACCAACGCAAAACCGACGGGCACGAAAGCATATGCAAGGTGGAGATGAGCACGAGCGGATCCCGCAATGTCCGTTCGCCAGCCCAGCGCGACAGACGCCACACCTGGCAGATTGCAGCGACGGCCATAAGCATTCCTGAGACGCGGTTGTGGGGGGCGAACGTCCACGCTCCCAGCGCGATAGCTGAGATGGCTATCGATGCGATGTCAAAACGGCCGAACGGTGCAGGCAGCTTGCCAGGATTTTCCCGGGCGAGCCAGTTGCGTGTGAAGCTCGGAATGATACGCCCACCGATCAGCGAGATGAGTACGATCCCCGCAGCCATACCGAGCCTGCGGCTGATGTCGGATGTGCCTTGAAGGTGCGCCTCGAAATGGAACATGCCGTTGGCGCACGCCATCACGACAAGCGGCAGCAGCACCTTGAGGTTGCGCCAGTTGCGTCCGGCGATGATTTCGCGGGCGGCGGCGGCAGCCACCACAAACAGAAATGAGCCATCGATCACCGCGGCTGCTTGCCAGCCGATGTCGGTCGAGAAGTAGACAGCGGCGCGCCCGGCAAGCCACAGGACGACCAGCGCCAGCAGTGGCAAGCCTTGTACGGGCAGCCGGCCAGTCCAATTGGGGATGGCGGTCAGCAGGAACCCGGTAACGATCGCCGGCAGATAGCCGAACAGCATCTCGTGAATGTGCCAGTCGACGGCAACGAACGCACTGTGGGCATCGAGTTCGCCGGCATATATCGGCAGCCAAAGCAGAATGGAGAGCGCGGCATACAGCGACCCGAGGAAGAAGAAGGGCCTGAATCCGTAGGAAAGAAATGCGGGTCCTGTGTAGGCCCGCAGGCGTGGAATCCCCATGATTTGCGTCTCCAAATGAACAGGGCCGGATGAACCGCCGCCCTCGGTCCGTCCGGCCCTCGCCTGCCCTCATGCGGCAGGCATGGCTGTATCGATTGCCGATCAGTTGACCGGAACCTGGGTGAACAGGTCGGCGAACACCGTCTTTGCCTTCCCGGGATGCTTGACCGCCTTGGCGGCATCGAGATTGACCGGCTTTCCGACAACGATCAGGGCGACCATGCCCATGCCGTAGTGAGGCGCGCATTTGACGCCGTAAACGCCCTCCTTTGTCAGCGTAACGGTGATTTCCTCGCTGGGCTTTCCCTTGAAGGGCTCGGCGCCGTCTGGAAGCATGCCTTTGATTGACTCGGCATCATGGCTCTTGTCGGTCGGCACGAACTTGACGGTGTCGCCAGGGGCTGCCTTGACGAAGGCCGGCTGGAAAACCATGGCGCCCTTTTCGCCCTTGTTGAGCATCTGCACCATATGCTCTTCGGCGCTTGCGCCGCCGGCGAGCGCCAGGGTAGAGACTGCGGCGGCGAGGATGGAGAGTTTCATCGATTTGTCCTTTGTTTCGTCTTCGCGGCATTGCGCCGTTCCATGCCATTTAGTCTGACGCGGCTGGGAACAATTTGCGCTGGCGCAAACTCAGGATAAGAAAGGTCTTCCGCACGACTGATGCGGAACCGTAGGGCCGTGAGGAATCGCTTGGCTGCGCTGGACCGATCGCTGATTTCGCGACTGCCGCTCTTCCAGGGTCTGACGCCCGACGAGCAGAGCGAGATCCTGCGGGATGCGCGGTCGTCTCGCTATGCCAAGGAGACTGCGATCTTCGAGCAGGAAGCCGAGGCTCATTCCTTCTTCGTGCTGATCGCCGGGCATATCCGTGTCGTTCGCACCACACCGGACGGACAACAGGTCATCGCCAGATACATCAGCGAAGGCGAGATTTTTGGCGTCGCCGCGGCACTTGGCCGAACGACCTACCCAGCCAGCGCAATTGCGGCGGTGGACTGCGTGGTGCTCGCCTGGCCAAACGCTCTGTGGCCGGACCTGGCGGGATGCTTCCCAGTGTTTGGGGCGGCCACATACAGGACGGTTGGAACCAGGCTGCAGGAGACGCAGACGCGGGTCGTGGAGATGTCCACCGAGCAGGTGGAGCAGCGGGTTGCGCATGCGCTTCTGCGACTGGCAAACCAGACCGGCCGAAAGACCGACAGCGGCATCGAAATCGATTTCCCGATTTCCAGGCAGGACATTGCCGAGATGACGGGAACGACGCTGCACACCGTCAGCCGCTTGCTCAGCAAGTGGGAAGACAATGGGATAATCGTCAGCGGACGCCAGAAGGTCACCGTGAAGGATGCGCATCGCCTTGTAGTTCTGGCCGAGAACCGGGACAAGCGCTGATCTCATTCTCTGCGGCGGACAGTCGCTTCCAGGTCGGCGATGAAACGGCTTTCATCGACGTGGTGTTCAAGGCACGCTTCAGCCACGGTATGGAATGTGCCGATCGGGCAGCCGACGCACAGCATCTTGTATCTCAGCACCACAGCCACCGTTGCCGGCCATTTCCTCATGATTTCGTCAACGACCATGTCGGGGTCAATCGAACTGGGTTGCTTCACGATGAAGTCTCCGCGATTTGCGAAGCCTCTTCATAAATCGCGTTCGGACCGCTCTCGTTGCGCTTTCGCAATCTGAAAATGATTCAGATCAAGACACGGCGCGCGCGACCTCGATAAGCAATGGGATAAAGTATCTGAGGAGGTTGGCATGCAAGCCAAAACCATAATGACCACAGCGGTCGTTGCAATTGATCCGTCTGCGTCGATCGCCGATGCAGCCGGATTGATGCTCTCCAGCAAGATCAGCGGGCTTCCCGTCATTCGCCGTGACGGCGCGCTGGTGGGCATTATCAGCGAGGGTGATCTCCTGCGCCGTGAAGAGCTGGGCACTCAGCGCAAGCGCCCACGCTGGCTGGAGTTTCTTGTCAGCCCGGGACGAGTTGCCGAAGAATATGTCCTCGCCAACGGACGGCGGATCGAAGAGGTGATGACCGACAGCGTCGTCACGGCATCCCCCAATGCATCGCTTGCCGAGGTCGTCGAGTTGATGACGCATCACCGCATCAAACGCGTCCCGATCGTCGACGGCGATAAAGTTGTCGGAATGATTGCCCGTTCCGATCTTCTTCGTGCGTTACTTGACATGCAGCCAGCCTCAACCCCGATGGCCATTGACAACGAACAGATACGCCAGAGCATCGTCGCGGAGCTTGCAGCGCAGAAATGGGCTCGAAATGAGCTGATCAATGTCACTGTCGACAAAGGGATCGTAAAACTGAACGGCGCCATCTTCGACGAGCGCGAGCGCCGGGCAGCAATCGTCGCGGCCGAAAATGCAGCCGGCGTTAAAGGCGTTGAGGACAATCTGTTTTGCGCCGAGCCGTTGTCCGTCATCCTGGTCTCGTAGCCAAGGGCTAGCACCACCATTTCCCGGGGCGAAATGTGTGCTTGGCCGCCCGACGTTCTAACGCTGTCCGGCCACATGTTGTAGCCGTGCGATCAGGTCGCGGTTGCGGCAATAGTCTGGCGGAGCATCGGCTTGCTCGTTTTGGTCGAGCCAAGTCGAGCATTCGTCCTGATGGCCGCAGGATCGGCAGCGGTTGACCGCACGATCGGTGACGGCTGCATGGTCCGCCACCACTTTCAACTGCCTGTCGACACCCAGCTTGCGTATCATGCGACCCATCAACGCGACCCTGGCGTCGACTGAAATCAGGTAGTAGAGAAAGCTCATCTTGGTCACTCCTGCCTTATGAGACTCATAGCCATGCAGGCAGCCGACGACTTGATCTCGATCAACCGACGGAGCCGTCGCCGGGCCAAGGCGGCGAAAGGGGTAGAGTGAAGTTCCTGGCCCCCCCGCCGCGTACTCGGCTGCTGGGGCGTCCACCCATCAATACGACATGAAGCGTTGATGCCGCTTTCCTCAATCAGCGAGCGGGTTATCCCGCCGAACGCCCATTCCCGCAGACGGCTGTGCCCATAGGCACCCGAGACGATCAGGTCCGCATGGATCGACCGCGCAAAAGTCAGCAACCTGTCGCCGTCTGGGTCGCCGGCGATCAGCTCAGTTCCTGCCATGATGCCGTGATGTTCGAGAAAGACCGCGACGTCGGCAAGGCTGTCGCGGATACTCTTGTCGCGGTCGGTATCCATTGTGGCAATAACGACTTCGTTGGCCGTGGCCAGAAGGGGCAACGCATCTGCTATCGCCCGCCGCGCTTCCCTGGTGTCCTTCCAGGCAACAAGAACGGTTTTTGCCATGACAGGCTCGACATTGCTCGCGGCAACCAGGACTGGCCGCCCAATACCAAGTACCAGACTGCCGACGTCCACTGCACGGAAGACATTTCCCCCCTTCTCGCTGCCGGTGACAATAAGATCGGCGGATCGAGCCGAAATGCTCAGGAAACGGGTTGGGCTGCAAACAGCTTGGCCCCATTCGCTAAAGATCGATGCAGGAAGCAGCCTCTCGAACTCGGCGCGTAATTCGGCAAGCCGCTTTTCGATTTCGGTGTGCTGGATCTGCATGACCTCGCCTTCGTAGACCATACCGTCGCCGGTCGCGACCAAGGGCGGAACATCCGCAGCCGCCAGACCGATGAGACGGGCGCCAAACCGTTCCGCGAGCTCGATCCCCAGCTTTACAATAGGTGCGGGAGGCGCATCGATGGCGAGGTTGACGATGATCGACTTGTAAGACATTGCGGGCGCCTTTCGCTGAACGATGGAATGCGGGATGAATTGCATTCGACAGCGTCCAATGCCTTGATGCGCATCAAAGGCCGGCAACTGCATCTGCGTTCGAAAACCTCGGCTCGATCCGTTTTGCGTGTGCGGCGAGAAGTGATAGTTAGCCCCGGTAGCACCGTCGAACCCAGGAACTTCAGGTGATCAAAGACGAAGCACTCAGTTTGTCACCCGGCGGGACGACACTGAAATCATTGTTGTCTCAAATGTTCGATCAGGCACCAGGCTTTATAGCGCTGCTGCGCGAGCCAGGTCACATTTTCGAGCTGACCAATGCCGCCTACCAGCGATTGACTGGCCACAGGCAAGTGATTGGAAAGTCAGTGCGGGACGCCTTTCCCGAGCTCGAAGGGAATGGGTTTTTCGAACATCTGGACCATGTGTACATGACCGGCGAGCCCTACATTGGCCACGGGGTGAAGGTCGGCCTTCGCAACATAGCCGACGGCCCGGTCGAAGAGCGCATCCTTGATTTTGTTTATCAGCCAGTCAAGGCTGACGATGGCCGGATCACCGCGATCTTCATTGAAGGTACTGATGTCAGCGAACTCTCCTTTGCAAATGCAGCACTTCGGCTGCGTGAGGACCATTTGCGGTCGATCCTGGCAACAGTGCCGGACGCGATGGTCGTCATCGACGAGCAGGGTGGGATTCAATCCTTCAGCACCGCTGCCGAAACGCTGTTCGGCTACCAGTCAGGCGAAGTCATCGGTCAAAACGTGAAAATGCTGATGCCCTCGCCCTACCGCGACGAGCATGACGCCTATCTGCTTCGCTACCTGACGACGGGAGAGCGCCGGATCATCGGGCTCGGCCGCACCGTGACCGGGGCACGCAAGGATGGCACGACTTTCCCGATGGAGCTTTCCGTTGGCGAGATGCATCCGGGGACGGGACGTTTCTTTACCGGCTTCTGCCGCGACTTGACCGAACGCCACCGGGCAGAAGCAAGAATCCAGGAGCAGCAGCAGGAACTGCTGCACATGGCGCGGTTCACCGCACTCGGCGAGATGGCCTCAACGCTTGCTCATGAGATCAACCAGCCGCTCACCGCCATCACGAACTACCTCAAAGGCAGTCGTCGGCTGCTTGAGAAGAGCCGGGACGAGAATGCGCCCATGCTTCGGGATGCCGTGGAAAAGGCAGCTGAGCAGGCCTTGCGGGCGGGCGACGTCATCCGTCACCTGAGGGATTTTGTAGCCAGGGGCGAAAGCGAGCGCCAGGTCGAACGACTGCCAATGCTGATCGAGGAAGCCGCCTCCCTAGCCTTGGTTGGTGCAAGAGAGATAAATCTCCTCGTCAGCTACAAGCTTGATCCAGTCGCCGAACTGGTCTTAACCGACCGCATCCAGATTCAGCAGGTTTTGCTCAACCTGATGCGCAATGCGGTTGAGGCTATGCAGGACTCGCCGCGCCGCGAATTGAAAGTCACAACAATTGCCCGGGATGATGGGATGGCCGAGGTAAGCGTGATCGACACTGGCCCGGGTCTCGCGCCGGAAGTCTCGGCTCAACTCTTCCAGCCGTTTGTAACCACCAAGAAGCAAGGCATGGGTGTCGGTCTCTCCATTTGCCGCACCATCGTGGAATCGCACGGTGGTCACATATGGGCCGAGGCGATGCCGACTGGCGGGACCGCCTTCCGATTCACCTTGCGCATTGTGGAGAAGGAAGAGGTCACAAATGGCCGGCAGTGATCTGGTGCACGTGGTTGACGACGACATGGACGTGCGCAAGTCGCTCGGTTTTCTTCTGGCGACTGCAGATTTTGCAGTACGCCTGCACGAATCGGCCACGGCTTTTCTCTCGACGGCAAAGGGCGACCTCGACGGCTGCATCGTCACCGACGTGCGCATGCCGGGCATAGACGGCATCGAATTCCTGCGCCAACTGAGATCCGGCGGGCATACAATTCCAGTTATTGTCATGACGGGCCATGCCGATGTGGCGCTCGCCGTTCAGGCAATGAAGGAAGGCGCTTCCGATTTCATTGAAAAGCCGTTTGATGACGAGATGCTGATCGACGCGATCCGCTCCACGTTGGCCAACCGCAACCAGGCGAATGCAACGCATCCGCAATCCTCCGAAATCCACGGCCGCCTGGCCACACTTTCGGAGCGGGAGCGGCAGGTTCTGGACGGGCTCGTGTCGGGTCTGCCGAACAAGACGATCGCCTATGATCTGGGTATCAGTCCGCGCACTGTCGAGATTCATCGTGCCAATGTGATGAGCAAGATGGCCGCGGGCAGCCTGTCGCATCTCGTGCGCATGGCGTTGATCGTGGAATCCAAACACTAGCAAGCGTCCCCGAGAGACTTGCCGCCGTCTGTCGGCATTGCCTTCGGCTGCCAGTAGCGCCAATGGGTCGGGCGGATATCGACGCGCACGCCAGTCCCGGCGTGCTTCCAACCCTGCCGGCCTTTTATACAGGGAAATACGAGCGCATGTTCGCCCTCCTCGTCGAAGACGGCGAGTTCGAGTTCGCGACCAAACGGAGCGCTCATGATCGGCTTCCACATCTCCCCATGATCTGGGGAAGCGGCAAGCAGCGCCTTGATTTAAATCATTTACGAAATTGCCGCCTATGCCGCTGCGGACGAGCGGCAAGCTGCCTTGATTGCGATCAATGACAGCTCCGGCGGCTGGGCCAACAGTCTGTTGGACGACCAATAGACTCAGGAGATCACACATGCTGATCCGCACATTATCCGCCCTGGAATGCACGAAATTGCTGACCGCCAACCGTGTCGGTCATCTGGCATGCGCGAAGGGTGGGCAGCCCTACGTGGTGCCGGTGCACTATGCGCACGCCGACAATCATCTCTACGCGTTTTCCATGCCCGGCAAGAAGATCGACTGGATGCGTGCCAATCCCCTGGTGTCCGTCCAGGTGGGTGAACGCGGCCAGGGCCGAGGCTGGAGAAGCGTCGTCGTCGATGGCCGTTATGAGGAACTGCCGGACCGGATTGGCCACAAGCTCGAGCGTGACCATGCATGGGCGATGTTGAGCAAGCATGCCGCTTGGTGGGAGCCCGGCGCCCTCAAGCCACTCATGCCTGCGGTGTCGGACAGTGCACCCCACGTTTTCTTCCGTATCTTGATCCAGCAGGTGTCGGGCCGCGAAGCAAGTGAATAGCTTTCTTCACTGCGGCGACCAGCGCTGGACCGATTTAGGAGGAGCGGCTCTAGGTAGTTTCCCGTAGGGACATAACCGAATTTCGCGACCCGCGGATTCGCGCGATTGCTGTGTCACGGATAAACCGGGAAAACAGCCATGCACGCCTACACCTCCTCCAGAATTTCGCTGCCGTCACGGTCTGCCCAGCCCAACCTGCCGGAGGCTTTTGAGCCCGCACTGCTGCAACCACTCAGCTTCTATCCCGCAGGCGCGGAAATCTACGCCCAGGGCGAGAAGGCCGGAGGCTTCTACCAGGTGGAGTTCGGCGCCGTCCGCGTCTACCGCCTGCTTGCTGACGGCCGCCGGCAGATCAGTGCCTTTCATCTCGCCGGAGAGACATTCGGCTTCGAAGCCGACACGACGCACCATTTCTTTGCTGAAGCGGTCAATTCCACCGGTGTCCGCGTCTTCCGCCTCACAGCTGGAGCGGATATGTCCCATCAGTTGCTGCCTCTGGCGCTAAAGGGGTTGACCAGAGCGCAGGAACACCTGCTGGTCCTCGGTCGCCAGAGCGCCATCGAACGCGTCGCCGCGTTCCTGGTCGACCTGTCGGAGCGCCAGGGCGGATTGCGGCAGGTCGAACTTCCGATGTCGCGCATGGATATCGGCGATTATCTTGGCCTCACCATCGAGACGGTATCGCGGATCTTCACCCGGCTGAAGGACAAGGGCGTCATCCGCCTGCTCAGCCTGCGCAGCATCGAAATCGTCAGGCATGATGCGCTTCATGCGATGAGCGAATGAGCTGCGCTCCGACTCCTGGATGGTACAAGCACTTCAGACCATTTGACAGCGGGGCAACAAGAGCAAGATAGCAGCGCGGAGGACATCTGTTATGCCGCTGGAAGATTGAGGAAACAGCGGCAAGTCTATCGGCGTTCAGGCTTCGGGAGGAAGGCATGGACCGGCACATGGCCACATTGCGTGCAGACCGTGTTCAAGCATCGATCACGTCGGATGCCGCTGAAAAATCGGCGCTGGTCGATTCGTGGCGGCGCTCGGCCTCGTTGCACAGGCTGGTTCCTGCAGGCCGGAAATCACCCCGGCGGCTAACCGACATCGAATTGAGCGTCGCCGGGCAGAAGGTCGAGCCGCTGCTCGCTGCCGCCCAGTCCAGTCTTGACAGGCTCTATCTGCCGTCGGCGGTGTCGGCTGCTGCTTGTTGCTGGCTAGTCGCGATTGTGTCGGGGTCGATCGCCGTACTTTCCAGATCAACGGGGAAGACGCGGTTTTCCGGATTAGACCTGATGTGAGATGTCAGCCTGCCAACTGGCGGCAGATCGAGCGCCGTAGGCGCACCGATCCGTCCTGACTGCTTGCCAAAACTCGCTCCATAATTTATATGACCACTTTAGTCACGGGAGCAATCATGATGAAAGAGATTCAGCTCAAAGACGTCAAGGCTACGTTCTCACATGTGGTCGACGAAGCGGTTGCGGGCACACCGACGGTCGTCACCCGTCACGGCAAAAGAGAGGCTGTCGTAATCAGCTATTCGGAGTACGAACGCCTTTCCCGTGTGCCGTCGCTGGGTTGGCTGCTCACAAACTCGCCCCTGGAGGAAGCTGACCTGCCAGCGCGAAGCCGAAAGCCCGCACGGGCTCTGCGCGATCCGGCGTTCTGACATTGTACCTTTTGGACACGAATGTCGTCAGCTTGCTTGCCCCTTCAAAACGCAGGACGCCCTCCGATGAGAAACTAGCGGCCTGGATAGTCGAGCGATCGTCCGACCTTTGGCTCTCCGTAATCACCTTGGCCGAGATCGAGGACGGCATCGCGAACGCCAAGCGAACCGGTGCCACCAAGAAGGCGGGCGCGCTCGCTGAATGGTGGGGAGAAATCCGTCACTACTACAGTAGCCGCATCCTCCCTCTTGACCTCGAAACGGCAACAATAACTGGGCAACTCATGACAGTCGCTCGGGCCGCTGGCATCTCACCTGGTTTCGAGGACATCGCTATTGCTGCAACAGGCATGCAACACGATCTGATCGTGCTCACGGACAACGAGAAGGATTTCAGGCCGCTCGGCATTCGGCATCAGAATTCGTTCATCGGGCTTCCAGAATAGGCGGACGGCGACCGATGGGCGCCTCCAGCATGACCATGCGATGACGTAGGCGGGGTTATGCGACGCTGGGCGAGTCTGATGGCGGTGCACCGGACTTCCTGGATCGACCAGCGGCCAGCGTATATTTGTGCCCCTTCAAGGTTCATAGGCCTTGTTGCCTATGGGCTGTCCAGGTTGTTTGCTTCAAAGGCCCAACGCTGACAGGGCCTTGGACGTGAGGTGAGAGCTTCATCGTCATTGAATACCTTTCTCATCGACGTCCAACGAGACGGTAACAATCAGTCATCCACCCACCTTGACGCGGGCGTGCCGCCCAGCGGATGTCGGGCTGATGTGCGCCGACGGAACACGTGTCCTCGACCGTCACTTCTGGCGAGCGGCATCGCCATCATTAGTGATGGAACGGAAAAGAAACCATTCAGCGTCAGACTACCGCTTTTCGACGCACCTTTTTCGAACACGTCGGAACGAGCGCTTGTCGCGCAGCCCACGATGCCCCCATTGGTGAATCGGATCCATGAAGAGTCTGACAATACGCCACCGCATCCTCGTCAGTTTCGCTGCCGTTCTGGTGGTCATGTCCGTGATCGCCGTCATCGCGTACGCCTGGTTTCTTCAGGCGGGGCAGGAGGCGACTGAGGTCGAGAAGGGCATCCTTCCAGACCTCTATCACAGCACCGCGATCATGATGGGCCAGATGACGGCCCATAGTCTGCTTCAGGAATATGCCCTTCAGGACAACCCATCGGATAGAAGCACGCTTGAAAGCGCGATCACGACCAATCGCGACCAAGTGCAGCGGTCGATGGGCGACTATGAAGCAACAATCGTCTCCGACATCGACAAGCAGAATTATGCAGTCGTCAAAGAACTCGCCAACCAATTTCGTCTGGCTGAAACTGCTGTGCTGGACACAAGCCGGGCTGCCTTGTCGAAAGGTGAAACTCCCAATGAAAGCCTGGCCATCAAGAACACCGTAGAGCCGATCTTTGTAAAGTTGCAGTCCGCTCTGCAGGCCATGGTTGAGGATCACAGAGGCGAGGCAAACAGCGCGACGCAGCGGATCAGCTCGATCGTTAGAACGGCCGAAGTCGGTTTGAGCGTTGGCTTGTTGATAGCCCTCGGACTAGCCCTTCTTTTGGGTTACCAGCTGTTTCGCGCCATTACAGGTCCGCTCACTCGTTTGGTCAACGCGGTTCAATTGATGCGGCAAGGCGACTTCAGCGAACGCCTCGATCTGAGGCGCCGAGACGAATTCAGCGTTCTTGCCGACGGCTTCAACGCAATGGCGGACGATCTCACAACCCTCATTGGTCAGGTTCAAAGGTCCAGCATACAGGTCGGCACATCGATAACTGAGATCGCCGCCACCTCCAAGCAACAACAGGCAACTGCGACTGAAATCGCAGCGACCACAACAGAAATCCGCGCGACAGCCAAGGAGATCTCCGCCACGTCAAACGAGCTCGTCCGCACGATGAACGAGGTCTCGACAGTTGCCGAGCAAACTGCTGCCGTCGCCGGCGGAGGGCAAGCGGGGCTAACCCGTATGGAAGAAACCATGCAGCAGGTCATGGAAGCGGCCGGCGCGATCAATTCCAAACTCGCGATCCTGAGCGAGAAAGCCGGCAGCATCAATCAGGTGGTGACGACCATCACCAAAGTGGCCGATCAGACGAACCTTTTGTCGCTCAACGCTTCCATAGAGGCTGAGAAGGCCGGCCAATATGGCCGGGGCTTTGCAGTGGTGGCGACGGAAATCCGAAGGCTCGCGGACCAGACGGCTGTCTCCACATACGATATCGAGCAGATGGTCAAGGACATCCAGTCGGCAGTCGCGGCCGGGGTGATGGGCATGGACAAGTTTTCCGAACAGGTCCGCCGGGGTATGCAGGAAATCCAGCAGGTCGGCGGGCAACTCTTCGAGATCATTCAGCAGGTTCAGGGGCTGGTGCCACGTTTCGAAGTCGCCAATGAAGGCATGCAAGCGCAGGCGACCGGCGCGGGGCAGATCAGCGACACGCTAACGCAGCTGAGTGAGGCAGCTCAGCAAACAGTCGAATCCCTTCAGCAATCGACGCTCGCGATCGACGAGCTCAATCAAGTCTCAGGCGGCATGCGAAGTAGCATTTCGAGGTTCAAGCTGAGAGCGTAGCGAGCCGGCAGTAGGGGGTGACAATGCTATTTCTCGCCTTCAGCATGGGTCCGGATCGCTACTTGATCGATGTCCACCAAATTGAAGAGGTGCTGCCTCGTCTCGATGTGAAGGTCCTGCCGGGTGCGCCAACCGGTGTGGTGGGTCTGGTCAGCTACAACGGAATACCCATCCCGCTGATCGATGTTACTCTTCTTGCGCTTGGCCGGCCGTCGGAGCGCCTATTGAGCACCCGGATCGTTGTGACGCGCTATCACGCGCAGGATGGCGAGCAGCGCCTGCTGGGACTGATCGCGGAACGGGTGACGGATACGCTTGAGCGAGACCCTGCCGACTTCGCGCCGTTCGGACTTGAACCAGGAACCCCGCCCTATCTTGGGCCGGTGGCTTCCGATGGTTCGGAGATCATTCAGTGGGTCAAAGTGGCATCGCTGCTTTCGGAAGAGATACGTACCGCATTGCTCCGCCAGGCCGCGACCGGTGATCAATGACCGGCGCAATTGAAAAGCTCCTGACGGAAACCATCGGACTGGACAGTGCCAGCGTTGGTCCGACAGTGGTCCGTCAGGCGGTCAGAGATCGGATGGCAGCATGCCGGATAACCAACCCTCAGACCTATAAGGAACACTTGACCGGTTCCTCGCAGGAGTTGCAGGAGTTGATCAATGCGGTGGTGATCCCGGAGACCTGGTTCTTTCGCGACCGAGAAGCGTTCACCATGCTGGCGCGGCATGCGCGCGTGCACAAGCGTGCTCAGCCGATTAAAGTCCTGAGCCTGCCATGTTCAACCGGCGAAGAGGCCTATTCGGTCGCCATGGCCATGTTCGATGCCAGCTTTGAGGCGCACGAGTTCAAGATCGATGGTGTGGACGTCAGCAGCCGCAATATCGCGACGGCTGAACGCGCGATCTATGGGCGCAATTCGTTTCGCGGCAGCCATCTCGAATTCAAGGATCGCTATTTCGAAGCGGCCGAGAGCGGGTTGCGTCCTACAGCTGCGGTGCTGAAACAGGTTCGGTTCAGGGTAGGAAACCTGTTCGGCTCTCGCGCGTCTTTCGGGCAAGAAGTCTATGACATCGTGCTTTTCCGCAATCTGCTGATCTATTTCAATCGAGAGCTGCAGGATCGCGCGTTGATCTGCCTGAAGGACCTACTGGCCAAAGACGGACTCCTCCTGGTCGGTCCGGCGGAAGCAGCTCTTCCAAGGTTGCATGGCTTTATTTCCGCTGAATGGCCATTGGCCTTTGCCTTCCTGAAATCGGAGCCCGTCAAGACCACGGCGCCGACAGTTTCGGCCGCCATCCCGGTGCCGACGCCAACCCCGAAGGTCAACAAGAGCAAGCCTCTTCTTCGGCCCCGACCGACAATTGGCAATGAAGCCCGTGGCCAGGCGCCGGCCAAGCCGCTTGCACAGGCCTCGGAAAGCCTCATCGCGGTTGAACGGATCGCCAATGCAGGACGGGTAAAGGAGGCACAGGAGGTCGCCCTGGCGCATCTCAAGGAATTCGGTCCTTCCGCGCAAATCTTCTACTTGCTGGGCCTCGTCCAGGATGCGGATGGCGCAGCACCCCAAGCCGCGCAAAGCTATCGCAAGGCGCTCTATCTCGCGCCAAATCATCGAGAAGCTCTCATCCATCTGGCTTTGCTGCTTCGCAAGCAAGGCGACCATAACGGCGCCGAGGCCCTGGCTGGCCGGCTAGGCCGGGTCCAGAAAAGGAGCGGCAGCTGATGGCGGCTTCGACAGGGATCGCTCAGCCGTTGGAGCAGATTGAAATCGACGACTGCTGGCGGCAAATAGGCGTACGGGGTGACAAGTCATGTCCGCTGCTGGAGCAGCATCTCCACTGCCGGAATTGCCCGACCTATAAGAAGATTGCACGACACCTCCTCGACCGTGCGGCTCCCTCGGTATATCGCGACGAATGGCCTGGTAACGCTGGTCGAGCGGGGATCGATCCGGCCGACGGCGAGGCGCTGCAGACGGCTGTTCTCTTCCGTTTGGGGGAAGAATGGCTGGCACTTCCGGTCGGTATTTTTCATGAAGTGGCTGAATCTCGCCGCGTTCATTCACTTCCACATCGCAGAAACCGTGCACTGCTCGGTATTGCGAATGTCCGTGGTGAATTGCTCGTTTGCCTGTCCCTGGCTGAATTGCTCGGGATAGACGAGCGCAAGGAGGGGGAGCAAAGCACGCGAACCAAGGTATTTCGCCGCCTGGTTGTTGTGGGCGAGCGCGACAAGCGGGTTGCCTTTACGGTTGATGAGATCCACGGCTTACATCGCTATCGGGCGCGCGACACTCTCGCTGTGCCAGCCACGATCGACAAGGCGCTGTCTGCGGCTACTAATGCCGTTCTGCCCTGGCAGGGACGGGCCGTTGGTTGTCTCGACCCAGAACAACTGCTCACGATGCTGGATCGGAGCATGGCATGACAGATGAGGACTTCAGCCAGGTTTCGATGCTCAGCCTCTTCCAGGCCGAACTGGAGACGCAGTCACAGGCACTAACGTCTGGGCTTCTGGCACTGGAACGCAATCCTGTCGCCGCCGATGCCCTGGAAGCATGCATGCGTGCCGCACATTCCCTGAAGGGAGCTGCCCGCATCATCGACCTGATGCCCGCGGTCAAAGTTGCAAATGCGATGGAAGATTGCCTGGTCGCCGCGCAACGTGGGCATCTGAGAGTGGGACGGGAGCATATAGATGCGCTCCTGCAAGGCTGTGACCTTTTGAAATTGATCGCATCAGGATCATCGAGCGAGCGCGCCAACTCAGAAATCGAAAGCTTTCTCGCGAAGTTTGAGGAATTGTCCCCCCCCGAGGCGAAGCCCGGGGCCCAAGATTTTGCAGTTGATTTCGCCACTCCTGATCATGCCCAGGATCAGCTGGCGACGACCTCTTCAGCGAATCTCCTCGTTGGGACGCCACCGCAAACCCACGGCAGCATTGGCTCTGATAGAATGGTTCGGGTGACGGCAGACAGCCTGAACCGATTGCTCGGGTTGGCTGGCGAGTCGCTGATGGAAGCTCGGCGGCTCAGGCCATTCGCTGACGGGCTACTGCGACTGAAGCGACTTCAATCGGACCTCGCAAGTGCGTTCGACAACCTTCACGCAGTGCTGCCGCCGGGTTCAAATGATGCGGCCGCAGTGGAGGCGCTGGCTGAAGCCCAGCGAAAGCTTCGGTTGAGCCAAGCGTTCCTGGCGGAGCGTCTCGATGAATTGGATTCAGTGGATCGCAAAGCGACCGATCTTGCCAACAGATTGTACGACGAAACGTTGGCGAGCCGGATGCGGCCTTTCGAGGACGGCGTGAGACACTACGCAAGAACGGTCCGCGACCTCGGTCGTACCCTTGGCAAGCGGGCGCGACTGGAGATCGTAGGCGGCTCGACCGGCATCGACCGCGATATCCTCGAGCAGCTCGATGCCCCCTTGGGGCATCTTTTGCGCAACGCTGTAGACCATGGGCTTGAACCGCCTGAGGAGCGCCTCGCGATGGGGAAACCCGAAGAGGGGCTGATCAGGCTCGAAGCGAGGCACAATGCCGGGCTGCTGCAGATAGCCGTGGTGGACGACGGCAGGGGGATCGAGATCTCGAAGCTGCGCGAGGCTGTCATCGCCCGACAGCTTGCGACCAGGGAAAGTGCTGACACACTCAGCGAAACCGAATTGCTCGCATTCCTGTTTCTGCCAGGCTTTTCGATGAAAGCGGGCCTTACCGACGTGTCCGGCCGTGGTGTGGGACTCGATGCGGTGCAGGCGATGACGAAGGAGGTCCGCGGAATCACGAGCGTTTCCTCGGAATTTGGTCGTGGAACCCGGTTTCAACTGCAGCTGCCGCTGACGTTGTCAGTCCTGCGCACACTACTCGTCGAAGTCGATGGGGAGCCCTATGCGTTTCCACTCGCCGCCATCTCCAAGACAATGAGATTGCAGCGGATGCAGATCAACCTGCTGCAGGGCCGACCGCATTTTCGCTTGAACGATCGACAGATCGGGCTGGTGACCGCGCGCGAAGTGCTGGATCGAGGAGAGTCCGGATCGGAACCGGACGAACTCTCGGTTGTCGTCGTGGATGCAGGTCGGGGCGATGCATACGGCCTGATCGTTGACCGTTTTCTCGGGGAACGCGAGCTGGTGATCAGACCTCTCGATCCACGGTTTGCCAAGATCAAGGACATCAGCGCAGCGGCCCTGATGGAAGACGGTTCGCCAGTTCTGATCTTCGACGTCGATGATCTGATCCGATCGGTGGAAAAACTTGCATCGTCTAGCGGATTTAGGGCTGTTGGGCGCGCTGCGGGCGGTCCCGAACCGGGCAGACGCAAGCGCGTGCTCGTGATTGACGATTCACTCACGGTCCGCGAACTCCAGCGCAAGATGTTGGGCAATCACGGTTATGATGTCGAAGTGGCGGTCGACGGGATGGACGGATGGAATGCCGTCCGGTCTGGTCCTTTTGATCTTGTCGTCACTGACATAGATATGCCGCGCATGGATGGCATCGAGTTGGTGAGCTTGATCAGAAAGGACGCCCATCTCAAGAACACACCCATAATGATCGTTTCATACAAGGATCGGGAAGAAGATCGCTCGCGCGGGCTTGACGCCGGTGCGGACTATTATCTGACCAAGAGTACCTTTCAGGACGAGGCGCTGATCCATGCGGTCGTGGACATGATTGGCGAGGCGACTGAATGAGATCGAAATTGGAAGCCAACGAATGAGAATCGGCGTAGTCAACGACATGCCGATGGCGGTTGAGCTTCTGCGCCGGCTGGTCTTGTCGACCGGCGAACATCAGGTCGCATGGGTCGCGACCAATGGGCGTGAGGCGGTCGAGGTCTGCAGACGTGATCTGCCGGATCTGATACTCATGGATCTAGCGATGCCAGAGATGGACGGCGTGGAAGCGACGCGCAGAATCATGGCGGAAACCCCGTGCTCAATCTTGCTGGTGACCGCCAGTATCGAAGCCAACCTCGCCGGTGTCTACGAAGCAATGGGTCATGGCGCGCTTGACGCGGTCGATATTCCGTCAGTAGGCATCGAAGGTAACGCGTCCTCGCAATCCGCACGGCTTCTAACGAACAAGATTGCGACGATCGGCAAGCTGATCGGTGATGCGCCGGCCAAGACAAAAAGGCGGATGTCACGTGACGCTGAGCCGACACCTCGACGCTTAATTGCAATCGGCGCCTCCGCGGGCGGGCCGGCCGCCGTTGCCGCAGTCCTGAGTGCGTTTCCCGTTGATTTTGACGGCGCGATCGTGCTCGTCCAGCATCTCGATGCTCAGTTCGTGCCGGGGCTTACTGATTGGCTGGGACAGCATACGCCTCTCCCGATCCGTCCGGCGCGGGAAAAGGATAGTCCTCAAGCGGGCACTGTTCTCGTAGCCAGTTCTGCGGATCATCTGGTTTTCAAATCAGCTCAGCAACTTGGCTATACGCCCAGCCCCAAGGACAATGTTTATCGGCCGTCCGTGGATGTGTTCTTCGAAAGTGCGGCGCAATGGTGGCCTGGCTCGGTGATTGGTGTCCTGCTCACAGGCATGGGCAGAGATGGTGCGCGCGGGCTAAGACAGCTCCGCGACAAGGGGCATCTCACAATCGCGCAGGATAGAGCAACGAGTGCCGTCTATGGCATGCCGAAGGCCGCTGCCGACATCGGCGCGGCTGTTGATATTCTTCCTTTGAGTGCGATCGGCTCACGTATAATCGAAGCCTGCGAACGCTCCACGTGAAAGGGCTCGTCAGATGACGCAAGAACCAGAGCTGGTCCCGCCACTCGCAGATAACTATTCATCCATGGTTCTGCTCATCGATGATCAGATCATGGTTTGCGAGGCGGTCAGGCGTGCTTTAGCCAACGAGCCCGATATTTCCTTACACTTCTGCACCGACCCGTTGAGAGCAATGACAGTCGCGGATGAGGTAAAGCCAACCGTTATCCTGCAGGATCTCGTCATGCCCGGCGTCGATGGGCTGCATCTGGTGCGAGAATACAGGAAGCATGCGTCGACGCGCGCGGTCCCAGTCATTGTGCTGTCGAGCAAGGAAGATCCAGCCACCAAGGGTGAAGCCTTCGCTGCGGGAGCGAACGACTATCTCGTCAAACTGCCGGATCGTATCGAGCTGATTGCACGTATTCGATATCACACGCGGGCTTATCTGGATCACGTCCAGCGAGACGCGGCATACCGAGCGCTGAGGGAAAGCCAGCGACAGCTGATCGGTGCAAATCTCGAGCTTGAACGTCTGACGCGGATCGATGGCCTGACGGGCCTCGGCAACAGGCGCTATTTTGATGAATATCTGGCGGCCGAATGGAAGCGCGCTTTTCGCGCACAGTCCCCATTGTCGCTGTTGATGATTGATGCCGACAACTTCAAACGATACAACGATACCTATGGCCATATGGCCGGCGATGAGGTGCTCAAGCAAATCGCCCGCGTAATCCAGAGCGGTTCCGGCCGCTCCACCGACCTAGCTGCGCGGTACGGAGGCGAAGAGTTCGTGGTCGTGCTGGTCGACACTTTACTGGAACAATCCAGTGCGATCGCAGAGCGGCTCGTCCAGGGCGTGCGGGAGTTGAACATACCCCACGGCCCGGATCGTGTGACCATCAGCGTCGGGGTTGCAACAGCGGTGCCCACCGCGGACGAGACGCCAAATGATTTCGTCAATGCTGCCGATTTGGCCCTATTTCGTGCCAAATCGGAAGGACGAAATCGTGTCGCGGTTCATATGTCCCGCAGCTAGACAAGCTGAACGTACTTCTCAGGCTAAGATGGAACTTTCTGAGCGTACGTTGAACGCGCCTGGGCTCGCCCGGGCCTTCAAGAAGCTCTATGCCGACCAGCTCGCTTACTTTGCGGCTGGAGCTCGAACCCATCGTTAATGACCGCTGGGCGTCCGGTTCTGGGTGGGAACGTGCCGGTTCGCCTGATCGCTCGAATTTCTGCTTTTGGGATTCCGCTGGGGCCAGCTCAACGGCTGACTTGAGGCGCAAAGCGGAATATCGGCATCGCGCCGCGATGGTTGAGATTCAATCGCGGCTCAATGCTCGCCGGAGAGCACCGAAGCGAATGCGATATTGCGCCGGCGTCACCCCGACCTTGCGGCGGAAGAGACGCCCGAAAAAACTCGCATCCTCATAGCCGACTTCACTCGCCACCGCTTCGACCGGGAGATCGCCGGTCTCCAGCATCTGCTTGGCTTGCTCGAGCCTGAGCGCGTGGATGTAGTCGATTGCCTTCATTTCCGTGGCCTTGGCGAAGCGGCGCACGAAGGAGCGCTCGGACAGGCCTGACAACTTGGTCATGGCGGCGACGGGCGAGGGCGTCCGGTAGTTGCCTTCGGCCCATTTCTGGCAGCGGTTGATCACCGCGTCGTCGGTCTGGCGAAAGCGCATCAGCGCGGCGAAGGGCTGTTGGCCCATGTCGTGCCACTGCAGCATGTAGACCTTGGCGACCTGCATCGCCTCCTTGAGGCTGACGAAGCGCGCGATCAGATAGAGGGCGAGATCCTCCCAGCTCGAGCCGCCCCCGGCCATGACGATGCGGTGGGCCTCGCCGGTCAGCACGAGTGACTGGCCCGGCTTCACCTTAACGCCGGGATAGTTGTTCGTGAGCGTCTCGACATAGCCCCAGTGAATGGTGGCATCGCGATTGTCGAGTAGCCCGGCCTCGCCGAGCAGCACCGCGCCCGAACAAGCGCTGGCCAGCATGGCGCCGTCGTCATGCGCTCGCTTCAGCCATGCGGCTTCGGCGTCATACTGCCCGGCGACGCTTTCTCCCGGATTGACGAAGAAATCTGGAATACAGACGATGTCGGGTGGCGGGCAATCGGCAAGGCTGTGATCTGGGCGCACCCAGATGCCGTTTGCAGCGCGAAACGGGCTGCCGTCCCCAGCAACCACATAGGGCCGCATGCGCGGCGTGCCCGCCGCACCGCTGGTTATGAACAGGAAATCCCTGCCGGGCGAGGAAAACAGGTCGAACATGCCGTAGATCGTGGAGGCGGTAGCCTCCGGAACGGCAAGGATCGCCACATTCAATGGGCCGATCTGTTCAACCATGGCAGAAATGACCGCCTTTCAGCATTTTCGACTTTAGCGGCCGTGCCCGCGCCGCGCTAGCGTGTGTGAAACGAGGAGACCGCCACATGGCCGCCACCGCTACCCTTGCAGCATCGAGCATCGAAAGCTTCCGTTCCATCATGCGCGGCGAGGTGCTGGAGCCGTCGAGCCCATCCTATGACACGACGCGGATCGTCTGGAACGGCATGATCGACCGACGTCCCGCTCTCATCGCGCGCTGCCGGAGTTTTGCCGATGTCGAGGCGTCGGTGAATTTCGCGCGCGAAGAGCGGCTGGCGATCGCGATCCGCTCGGGAGGCCACAATGTTGCAGGCTACGCCGTCTGCGACGGCGGCCTGATGATCGACATGTCGCTAATGAATGGCGTGCGGGTCGCGCCCGGCCTCGATCGTGTCTTCGTTGAGGGCGGCGCTATTTGGGCCGATGTCGATGCGGCCACCACCCCGCTTGATCGCGCCACGCCGGGCGGCCTGATTTCGGCGACGGGCGTTGCCGGCCTGACTCTTTCCGGCGGCATCGGCTGGCTGCGCGGCAGCCACGGCCTCAGCGTCGACAATCTGCTGGCGGCCGATCTGGTGACCGCCGATGGCCGCCTCATCCATGCCGACGCGACCCAGAACCCGGATCTCTTCTGGGCGCTGCGCGGCGGCGGCGGCAATTTCGGCGTGGTGACGAGCTTCGAGTTCAAGCTGCATCCGATCGAGCCGGAGCTGATGTTATGCGGTCCGGCCTATCCCGAAGAGCGCGCCAACGAGATCATTCCACTCTGGCGCGACTTCATGCAGACCGCACCCGATCGCCTGAGCGGCCTAGCGGAATTCTCCACGCTGCCGAACGATCCCTCGATTCCCGAGCGTGCAAGGGGCCGGCGCGTCCTGGCGCTTGCGCATGTCTATGACGGACTGGCCGACGAGGGCGAGCGGGTCGTGGCGCCCTTACGCAGTTTTGGAGCACCGCTTGTCGATTTCAGCGGGCGCATGCCGTATCGCACCATCCAGTCGCTCTATGACGGCCTGTTCCCGAAAGGCCGCGACCGTTGCTACTGGAAATCCACCTACCTCTCGCGCCTCGACGACGAGGTTATCGGGGAGATCACCGCGCGGATGGCGAAGCGGCCCTCCGAAATGACCTTCGCCTCGATCTGGAAGTTCGGCGGTTTCGTCCAGCGCGTTGCAGCCGATGCCACTGCCTTCGGTGACCGGTCCATGCCCTTCATGCTCAGCCTCGACGCCATCTGGCCAGGCGCTGATGAGGACGACGCGAACATCAGCTGGGTTCGCAGCTTGTGGCAGGACGTGCAGCGCTACTCGACCGGGCGCCTCTATCTGAACTTCCCCGGCCATGGCGAAGGAGCGGACCTCGTACGCGACGCCTTGGGAGCCGAAGCCTATGGGAGGCTCGCCAAGATCAAGCACAGATACGATCCGGACAATCTGTTCCGCCTCAACCAGAACATCCTGCCAATGCACTAACGCACAATTCAAGTCGGCGTACGGTAGCGACTCTCGCCTGGGCATTTGCCAAGTCACGAACGGCTTACGATCATTCGCCGAAATCCGAGCTCCCCGCACGCGCTGGATGATGATCAGTCTTCGCAGCGCGAAACCGTGCTAGTATTGGACTGCGGCTTCGTGCTTGAGGGGAACCGGCTTGAATAGCTCGCCGCCTACAACGTTCGTACTCAACGGCGTGACCGCCGACGTGAGTAGGGAGACCTTGCGCGACCAATTCAACAGGACAATCGCAGTTCGCCACCAGACCTTCGCGGTACCTCGCCACCTTCTGGAGAACGCTGATCGCGTCATCACCAAGGACGAGTTGATGAAGGCGGTCTGGAACGGGCTAGCCGTCACCGATGACAGCCTGGTCCAATGCATTCACGAGATCCGTGCGGCGCTCACGACAGTCGCCAGGCCGTCGTGCAGACAGTGCCGACGCGCGGTTACAGGTTGGTCCTTCCCTCAAATGCCGGACCAAGAATGATTACAATTCTGGCGGCAGAATTGGCCGCCGAGGTCCGGCCGGCAGGCCAGGATGAGCGGAGCATTGCTGCACCTACCCCGGCCTACAGGCAGGTCCTTGATCGGCTACTGATAGAACATGCCGGTCGTGTCTTTGCGGCGTCGATGAGACAGTACTTGCGGAGTTTGCTGGCCCTGTGCAGACAATCGTTCACAGCTATGGATGCAAATCACGCCTTCCAGAACGGCTTTTGAAGTTCCGCCTCGACGGCAGCCAGGGTGAGACCGACGTCGTCGATCCGCTGAGGCCCATCTTCCGCCAGTCGCTTCAGTTCCTCGCGATAGTACTTGCGCTCGCGCCAGACCGCGACCAGGCCGCGCAGGGCGAAGAGTCTCGCCCAGACCGATACCGGTTCAGTCGTCCACGTCGGCTGTTCGCTCCAGAGAGACTGGTAGAGTCTTGAGGTAAGAGAAAGCTGCGTGCTCATTTGGCTCGTCCTTTCTTGGTGCTGCTAAAATCGATAACGCTACTTTGGCGGATGAGCGGACCTGCGTACTAAAGCGCGGCCGAAACTGTTCCGAAAAATTCCGAAACGTTTAATATGGCGGGATGCAACGGGTTCACCTCACCTTTGGTCCGTTCGTGCTCGACCCTGAGAAGGGGACGCTCCTGCGACATGAAATACCGATCTCCATCGGGCATCGCGGCATCACGCTGCTCGCCACGCTTGCGGCCCGGCCCGGCGACATCCTGACCAAGGCCGAGCTGATGGAAGCTGCCTGGCCGGGCCTAGCGGTCGAGGAAAGCAATCTCACCGTCCAGATTGCGACGCTGAGGAAGGCGCTCGGCCCCACCGACCAAGGTGGCGACTGGATCGCCACCGTGCCTCGCGTCGGCTACCGCTTCACCGCGCCTGTCGAGCGCGTGGAAGGTTCAGTGCAGCGACCAATCGCGCCGTCCGGCAAACCCACCATTGCCGTGCTGCCCTTCGCCAATTTGAGCGGCGATCAGGACCAGCATTATCTGAGCGACGGCATCACCGAAGATATCATCACTGAACTGGCGCGTTACCGGTCGCTCGTGGTGATCGCGCGTAATTCATCTTTTCAGTTTCGTGGGCCAGCGCCGGAGGGCGCGGAAGTCCACCGGCAACTCGGCGCGCGCTACCTCGTCGAGGGCAGCGTGCGACGGCTCGGGAGCCGTATCCGGATCACGGCGCAGCTGATCGACGGCGCCAGCGGCTTCCATTTGTGGGCTCAACGCTACGACAGGGCGCTTGAGGACATCTTTTCGGTTCAGGAGGAGGTGGCGGCCCTCGTGGCTTCAACCGTCCAAGGCGCCGCCGAGGCAGATGCGACTAGCCGCTCGCGGCGAACGCCGCCGGCCGATTGGGCCGCCTACGACTACTACTTGCAGGGTCGCGCGCACTACCATCAGTATGAAATGGACAAGGGCGAATCCATGTTTACCCGGAGCGCCGAACTCGATCCGACTTTTGCTCAAGGGCATGCCTATCTAGCGCAGTGCCTGGTTGCGCGATTCTGGTACGACCGCGATCCTCGTACGCTGCAAAGTGCCTTGCGGTCTGCGCGCACAGCGCTCCTGCTCGACCGGAATGACGGCATCTGCAACCAGAGCATGGGTCTCGTGCTTGTACATATGCGCCAGCATGGGGATGCCGGACTGCATTTCCAGCAGGCCCGTACGCTCAATCCGCACGACGTCAACATTGCCGGAGACTATGCAAGCTGGCTCAACTACGGCGGCCAGCCTCAGCAGTCCTTGGCGGTCCTCGAAAGGGCCATACTGCTCGACCCGTTGCCCCCGGTCTGGTTCTGGGAGGTGAAGGGAAGCGCGCTCTTCCTGCTCGGCCGATACGCCGACGCCATCGACGCTTATCGGAAGGCCGGCGACCAGTTCTTCATCCATGCCTTTCTCGCGGCGGCCTACGCCCATCTAGGCGAGATGGAAAACGCGCATGTCGCAGTCGAAGCCACACTGAGGCTGCAACCGGACCTCTCGCTTGGCTACCTTGCCCACCTTCCCTTCGCAGACCCATCTTCCTTCGAACACTTCCTCTCCGGCTTCAGAAAGGCCGGCTTTTTATAGGATCCAGCCGGTCCGACAACTCATCGCCGCAGTTGCGTGCATGTGAGCAGTAAGAAGGACGACGGCAATGATAATCGACAGGACAACCTCCCACACTGTTGGAACCTGACATACGGGGTCATTGCTGGATCAGGCCCGTCGTCCAGCAACGCAGTCATGTTACCTTTGGCAGACCGTCCGCTTTCGGGCGAAGGTAAAGTTTGCCGAACTCCGAGATCAGGCGCATTGCTGCCGCCAGCCGGCAACCGCTGCGAGGGTGAGGAAGGACAATGGGATTGTGCCTGGCGCCAGGTCGCTCGCATCGAGAAGAAAGACCCGCCATGTGGAAGCTGCCGGACCCGATCACCACGGTCGGGCGTCACGGCATCCTGTTCGGGACCGCCATACTCCCATGAGTGTCAGCGACGGCTGGTTTCGACCTTCGGCAACAATATCTGGTTCGTCCTCGTGCATGTAAAACTGGAAAGAAACGCGCAGTCGCGACGTTCTCTACATTGCGGTACTTGACATGGACTCGATATCGCTCGCGCAGTATCCTCTCGGCTTGACGCGTGTCCACGGTGCCCGGAATGTCAGGCGCACGCGTGAGTTCACCAAGTGGGTTCTCTCGCTACCCGGCAGTGAGGCAGCCTCGCCTGGTCCGCTCGGATTGCTACCAATACCAGCTGTGTTTTGGGCATGCGTTTGAGGGCAAGTCTTCAGAGCCTCGCCGGACAGGTGGAAATGAGCTCGGTGCGATCAGGATGGACAATTGTGCTCGAACTTGACATAGCCGACGTCTTCGCGGCCCGCCATGCACTCGACGGCGATGGCCATCCCGGCTCCAACCTTGAAGCTGTTATCTGGCACTAACCATGGTCCGCCCCAGCCCAGTCCGAAGGAATGGCCATAGATTGGGTAGCCGCAAAAAATTCCGCGGCCGTCAAGAACATCGAGGACTGCCTTGTACAGATCGCTTGCCGTTACGCCAAGGCGGCATGCGGCCACGCCTGCCTCAATTCCGGCAATGGCACCGTCGTAGATTTCATTCTGCCGCGCGGACCACTTTCCCCGACAACGACAGACCTTGAGAAGTCCCAGACCTAGCCCTCGACAGAAGGCGATGAGGGCCTGCCCCTCAGACCCCGTGAACATCATGCGAACACGACGCCAAAAGCTTCATTGCCCTCATCTCGCGGCAGATCCAATACTCACGCAAGGAATCAGCCGTCGGCGGCCGCTCAAAATTTACCATTCTCATGAATAGTCCCAAATATTTAACACCTACCGATATCTTGGCGGCTATAGTCCGGGCCGCGCTGGTGGACTTGGAAATATCTCGGCATGTGCGGTTTTAGCGGCTATTTCGGCACTGTCCGGGATGGGAGGGCGCTCCTTGAAAGGATGACGGCTGCCATTGCGCATCGCGGCCCCGATGAGCAGGGGTTCTTCACCACAAAGGCGGCCGGCCTCGGCCATGCGCGGCTGTCCATCGTCGGTCTCGGGGACGGCCAGCAGCCGATGTCCGATGCGACGGGCGATCTGACGATCGCCTTCAACGGCGAGATCTTCAACTATGTGGAATTGCGCGAGCAGCTTCGCGCGAAAGGCCGCCATTTCCGGACAACCAGCGACACCGAAGTGATCCTGCATCTCTATGACGAGATGGGGGAGGATTGCGTCTCCGCGCTCAATGGCGATTTCGCCTTTGCGCTCTGGGACGGCCGCCGCCGCCGCATGGTTCTGACGCGCGACCGCATGGGGGTCCGGCCGCTCTTCTATACAAGGCAGGGCGAACGGCTTTACTTCGCCTCGGAGGTCAAGGCGCTCCTCCAGGCCCCGGGCGTCGCGGCCGAGATTGATCCGGTCGCACTCGACCAGATCTTCACGCTCTGGGCCCCGGTCGCGCCGCGCACGCCCTTCCGCAATATCTACGAGCTCGAACCCGCAAGCCTGATGATCGTGCAAGAGGGCAGCGTCTCGACGCGGCCCTACTGGAGTCTGGAGTATCCCGACCGGGACGCGCCGCCCCGGCACCGGGACGAGCGTGCCGTGGCCGAGGAACTGCGCGCCCTCCTGACGGAGGCGACCCGCATCCGCATGCGCGCCGATGTGCCAGTCGGCGCCTATCTCTCGGGCGGCCTCGATTCCTCCATCACATCGGCGCTGGCGGCGGGCATGGCGCCGGGTGGTTTCAGGACCTTCTCGGTCACCTTCGATAGCGCCGAACATGACGAGAGCCCCTTCCAGCTCGAGATGGCCCGCGCGCTCGGCACGCATCACAGCGCCGTCGCCTGCGGGGAAGGCGATATCGCCGCCGTCTTCCCCGACGTAATCCGTTTCACGGAGCGGCCGATCCTGCGCACTGCCCCTGCCCCGCTCTACAAGCTCTCGAGCCTCGTGCGAGAGGCCGGTTTGAAAGTGGTGCTGACGGGCGAAGGCGCCGACGAAGTCTTTGCCGGCTACGATATTTTCAAGGAGGCCAGGGTTCGGCGCTTTTGCGGGAGACAGTCCGGCTCCCGCATCCGGCCGCATCTGTTCCGCAAGCTCTACCCCTATCTTCCGGGCCTGAGGCAGCAATCGGCCGAGTACCTGTTCTCCTTCTTCGGGGCTAGCGGCGCGACGCTTGACGATCCGCTGTTCTCCCATCGGCCGAGGTTCGACGGCACGGCGGCGACGAAGCTGTTCTACTCGGGCGATCTGCGTGCCACATTGTCCGGATATGACGCCGCCGAGGAGCTCGCCGCGCGGCTGCCCGAGGCGTTCGCCCGCTGGCATCCCTTGCACCAGGCGCAATATCTGGAAGCCCGCTTCCTTCTCCCTGGCTACATCCTGTCCAGCCAGGGCGACCGCATGGCGATGGCCCACGGCATCGAGGGCCGCTTTCCCTTCCTCGACCATCATCTGGTCGAGTTTGCCGCCGGCCTTCCTCCCGAGATGAAGCTGAAGGGGCTCGTGGAGAAGCATATTCTGCGGGAGGCGACCAAAGACCTGCTGCCGGCCGCCATCGGCCGGCGGACCAAGCAGCCCTATCGCGCACCGGATAGCCAGTCCTTCGTTGGGCCGGGCACGAGGGACTATGTCCAGTCGGCCCTGGGCGACGCCGCAGTCAGCGCCGGCGGGCTCTTCAATCCGAAGGCAGTGGCAAAACTACATGAGAAATGCAGCCGCCAGCCGGCCTCCGGCTTTCGCGACAACGCGGCCTTTGTCGGCATCCTGTCGACGCAGCTGTGGCTGACGACTTTCACCGGCACAGGCATTTGCAACGCAAAGGCCGCCTGACACCACCAAGGAAAGCGAACGACATGACCGATACGATCCAAGACGCAGTGAAGGCCTTTGTCATCGAGAACTTCCTGTTCGGCGACACCACCCACGCCCTCGCCGATACGGACTCGCTGATCGAGAACGGCATCATCGATTCGACCGGCGTTCTGGAACTGGTGGCCTTTATCGAGGACCATTGCGGAATCACAGTTGCGGACGCCGATATCGTGCCGGCCAACCTCGATTCACTGGCGCGCATCACGGCCTTCATCACAGCGAAGACCGCATCGCTCGTCGCGGCGTGACGGCTGGCAGCGGAAGACCCGAGCTCATGCGGGTCGAGCAATTCCTCATCACGAACGCGGCCGCGCATGGCGCGAAGACGGCGCTTGTCACCGACCGGAAGCGGTTGCGCTATGACGAGCTCGACGATCTGTCGAACCGGCTTGCGACCGCTCTCGCCGAGAATGGCGTGCAGCGCGGCGACCGCGTTCTCGTCTTCATGGACAATTGCTGGGAAGCCGCCGTCTCGATCTTCGCGGTTCTCAAGGCGGGCGCGACCTTCTGCCCGATCAACGCCTCCACCAAGGCCGACAAACTCGCTTATGTCATCGACGATTGCGAGGCTGCGGCGATCCTGACTCAGGCCAAGCTGATGCCTGTCGTGATCCAGGCGCGTGCGCTGTCGGACCGGCCGTTCTTCGTCTCGTCGACGCAAGCGCCATCCAGCCATACGCCGGATGGCGCTGCCTCCTTCGAGGATTGTCTCAAGGTCGCGCCCGTGCCCATTCGCCATGGCGGGATCGATATCGACCTCGCCATGCTGATCTACACCTCGGGCTCCACCGGCCGCCCCAAGGGCGTGATGATGACGCATCGCAATATCGATGCCGCGGCCGAATCCATCACGACCTATCTGCGCAACACCCGTGACGACATCATCCTCAATGTCCTGCCCCTGGCTTTCGACTACGGCCTCTATCAACTGCTGATGGCGACGAAGCTCGGCGCGACCCTCGTCCTCGAAAAATCATTCGCCTTTCCGCAGGCCATTTTCGAGCGCATCCGCGCCGAGAAGGTCACCGGTTTCCCGCTGGTGCCGACGATGGCGGCGCTGATCCTGCAGATGCGCGATTTGGCGCCGGGTTTCCTGCCGAGCCTTCGCTATATCTCGAACACCGCCGCCGCCCTGCCGCCGGTGCATATCGCCCGGCTGCGCGAGCTGTTCCCCGGCGTACGGCTCTTTTCCATGTACGGTCTGACGGAATGCAAGCGCTGCACCTACCTGCCCCCGGAGGAGCTGGACCGCCGGCCGGGCTCCGTCGGCATCGCTATTCCCAACACGGAGGCCATCGTGGTCGACGATGTGGGCAACCGCGTGCCACCGGGCGTGGCGGGCGAGTTGGTCATCCGCGGCCCGCATGTCATGCAGGGCTATTGGCGCAACGACGTGGCCACGGAGCAGATGCTGCGTCCCGGGCCGCATCCCTGGGAAAAGCGGCTCCACACCGGTGACCTGTTCCGGACGGACGAGGACGGCTTCCTTTATTTCGTTGGCCGCAAGGACGACATCATCAAGACGCGCGGCGAAAAGGTCGCCCCGAAGGAAGTCGAAACTGTGCTGCACGCCCATCCAGGCATCGTGGAAGCCGTGGTGACCGGCGTGCCGGATCCGGTGCTCGGCCACGCCATTGCCGCCCTCGTCGTTCTCTCGGACGAGACCCTGAGCGAGCGGGACATCATTCGCTACTGCGCCGTTCATCTCGAGGATTTCATGGTGCCGAAGCTCATCGAGTTCCGCCGCGAGTTGCCGAAGACCGATACCGGAAAGGTCAGCCGAAGGCTGGCGGCCGAAACGTTGGGGACTGCACAATGAACCTCTCCCTCGCCCCGAGCCATCCCGCCTTCTCGACCGACGCGCTGGCGCTCGACAGCGCTGCGGAAACCGACCGCATCGTCGCCGGGTTGCGCGAGCAGCTACGCGGCATGCGCAAGCGCGGGCTCGTGCTCGGCCTCTCTGGCGGCATCGATTCCAGCGTCTCGGTCGCGCTCGCCGCCCGCGCCGTCGGCGCTAAGAACGTCTTCTGCCTGTTCATGCCGGAAAGCGACTCCGATCCCGACAGCCTCCGCCTCGGCCGGCTGGCCGCCGAAACCTTCGGCGTCGAAGCGATCGTGGAGGATATCGGCCCGACGCTGCACGCGATGGGTTGTTATCAGCGGCGGGATACCTTCATCCGCGAGCTGGTGCCGGAATACGGGCCGGGCTGGGCCTCAAAGATCGTCATCGCCAATTCGCTCGCCGGCGAGGGCTACAACATCTCCTCGCTGGTGGTGCAGGACCCCGAAGGCCGGCAGACGAAGCTGCGCATGTCGGCGGCGGTCTATCTCGGCATCGTCGCCGCCACCAACATGAAGCAGCGCACGCGCAAACAGATCGAGTACTATCACGCCGACCGGCTGAATTTCGCCGTGCTCGGCACGCCGAACCGGCTCGAATACGACCAAGGCTTCTTCGTGAAGAATGGCGACGGCGCGGCTGACGTCAAACCGATCGCCCATCTCTACAAGAGCCAAGTCTATGCGCTTGCCGCCCATCTCGGCATTCCCGAGGAAATCTGCCGCAGGGCGCCGACGACCGACACCTATTCCCTCGAGCAGACGCAGGAAGAGTTCTACTTCTCCCTGCCCTATGACCGCATGGATATCTGCCTCTTCGGCCTGAATAACGGCCTTTCAGCCGCGGAGGTCGGCGCCGCCGCGAAGCTGACTGCGGTCGAGGTCGAACGCGTCTGGGCCGATATCGCCGCCAAGCGCCGGGCGACGCGCCATCTGCACCTTGGCCCGCAGCTCGTCCGCCCCGTCGAGGAAATCGCCAGCTGAGATCGGCGCGACCATCGGGATTACGTCGCCGCGCGGGCAAATGACGGCCTATTCGAACTGCTCCCCGGCCAAGCGATTCCAGCGCTCGCCGGCCAGCCCGTTGAAGAAGCCTTGCGAGCTCAGAAACGCGTTCACCAGCTCCTCGTCGCGCGAATGCACCACGGTCGAGGCCGGTTGAGTGAAGGCGACCCGCCGGCCCAGCATCGCTGCGAGCAGAGCGGGTTGCGTCCGGCCGCGCAGGCCGGCGGCGCCGCGCCGCGCCGCATCGCCAATCAAGCAGTCGACGACGGAACCAGCTTGCCCCGGCAGGGCCAGAACCTGCAGCACGCGCGCCATCCTGCCCGGGCGGGTGTGATAGAGGAAGGCGCCGACCAGCGCCCCGCTGGGGGAGGAGACGGACGCGAACACGGCATCACCATAGTCCGGCTTCTGGGAAGCCTCCGCGAGGATATGCGCAAGCTGCTCGGCGCTCCAGTCGGGGCGGAGCGGGAACTGCCGCGTCAACGGGTCCAAAAGAGCCGCAAAACCGGCTTGATCGATTTCGGCTACCTTGAGGCCGCCCTTGCCATTCCAGAGTTCCGGGACCCCGGACCAGCGCATCTCGTTCTCCTGCATCCGTCCGCGAAGATAGCGATCGAGTCCGCGCGCGAGCGGGTCAAGCAAGCGCACGGCGCCGGCTCGCCGCGAGGCTAGATCGAGCAGGAAGGCCGAAGGCCGGATGACCCGGATCCAGTCCAGGCTGTATTGCGGCAGGGCGACCCCGCGCAGTTTCGTCCACATCTGCGTCGAGAGGGCATTTGCGGTTTCGCTGAAGGAGATGTCCTGCGGCCCGGCCAGGAATGTCCTGAGCAGCCTTGCGCCGGCCATCGGGTCGTTCGCCCGCGGTTCGACCATGAGCGAACCACAGATGGCGGCGCGCAGCTTGCACTGGCCATGCCTCATCGGCAGCACATTTACGCCGACAAAGCCTGAAATGTCGCCTTCGCTCGCAATATGGACGAGAGACGCGATCTCCGGATCGCAGACCGGGCCTTCGAGATAGTGCCAGCGCAGATAAGTCTCGAGCGCCGGAGGCGGCGGCTTGCCACCGTCCCGGAAGGTTCTTTGAAAGAGCCCGGCGACGGCCGGAATATCCGCAGCCTGCAGGGGACGAATCTGGCTCATGCCAAACTCGCGGAGGATGAGATCGCGGGCGAACCGTTCCCAAGCTTGCGGAGGAGTGCGACACGCGGCATTCCGACCTCATCCTTGGCGAATGTCACGGGTTCATAGGCCTTGGCTCTGGCTATCAGGGCAGCCACCTGGCGGTCCTGCCCCTGCCCGAACTCGAACAGCAGCCAGCCATCAGGCTTGAGGAAATCGGTTGCGTCCCGGATCAGCCGCTGTTGCATCGAGATGCCGTAAGGCCCCCCGTCGAAGGCCTCGCGCGGCTCGCCCTCAAGCAGATGCGCGCTCTCGCCTTCGAGGCGCGCGGTCGAGATATAGGGCGGATTGCAGACAATCATGTCCGCTGCGCCGATAAGCCCATCGCCCTCCAGCGCACCGAACAGATCCCCTTTCCGGATGGTGACCCGGTCCTGAAGGGCCAAGCGTTCGGCATTGCTCCGGGCGAGCGCGACCGTGCTGTCAGTCACGTCCACCCCCCAGACGCGGGCCGACGGAACTTCCGCGGCGATCGCCAGAGCAAGGTTGCCGGAGCCGCAGCACATGTCGATCACCATCGGGCCGGGCGCGCGATCGCCAAGAATCGCAAGCGCCCTCTGTCCGAGCAACTCCGTTTCCTGACGCGGCACGAGAACGCCCGGAGCCAGTTCGAGCATCACGCTCATGAAACGATGCAGGCGGGGCGTAGAACGGCCGGCTAGGGCTGCTGCTCTGTGCGGCACGGCGGTTCCTTACGTCATCCGACAGTATTGCATACACAGGACCTATCGCGCTTCCGGTAAACGGCTGCTAAAGATATCGCCGCCGATACTCCGCAGCGCACCAACTCGGCCATATAGATGCGGCGTTGGTGCGCGGATATGAAATCGGACGCATTTCGGTCTTTGAAGTTGCCGATTGTAGCTGCCGGACTTGATGTCGGACAGACTCCGGGCGTGCGCACGCCAGCATGCGGTTGAGTACCGCTGCAACCGACGGCAACCTCGGTCTGCTGAGCGGCGAACGAATGAGCCAGCAAGCTCCACATACTTCAATTGCGTCTGCCCGGGGAGGCAGTCTGTGGATTCGAGGCGTAGTCTCGGCTAAGCATACCCGATGGACGACAGATCCTTGTTTGTGAAATCCAGCATCGACCATCTCCCGCCGCCAAAGCAGCGCGAGCTGACAAGAACGGTGGAGGTGCTGCTTGAGGAGTTCGACGACGCGCTGAAGGCTGGTGATGGTGAACAATCGCAAGCTGACCGATTTCGCCGGCTATTGGCAGTCTGCGGCCGACCGCCTGATGCGTGAATGGAGACACCCGTCAGCGTCACCGTCCACTCCCGCCGGGCGGTGAACACTGCACTCAGGGAAGGTCAGTACTTCTTTGTCGACATCCGCCGTGAGGGAATCGTCTCTACGAGCTCGACGGGGAGCCGGTCACTATTCCAGTTCCTACAGGCCCCGTGGAGGCCTTTCGGATGGGAGGGGACTATTTTGCGGGCCGCCTGCCCCAAGCAAGAACGTTCGCTGAGAGTGCGGAGTTCTTCGCCGGCAAGGGCAGACAAGAGAGAGCCTTCGTTTCACTCCACCGAATTCTATGCTTGAATGTCTCTGAAACCTGGTCGCAGAGCGCCTCCCACTTTGAACGATCCCTTCGCCCCCCTACGGCAACGTTTCCTGGCCAGGTGCGCCGCTCAACTGGCGGAGTTGAAGGCGGCGCGGCACACAGTCCTTTTGAAGGGTTCCAACGCCTCACTGATTGCGACCGCGCACTCGCTCGCCGGAGCCGCGGGAACGTTCGGGTTTGCGGAGATCAGCGTACAGGCATCGGCGCTGGAAACACTGCTGATCGAGCAGCCGGATGACGGGGCCGTGCATGCCGCACTCGACGGGCTTATCGAACAGCTCGAGCATACGTTGAAGTGACTTAACCGAAGGGCTCACTTCTTAGGTCCAGTCAGGCCGGTCCTGGTCATCTCGCCCCAGCTCTGGTCGGCGCGTAGATACTGCCACCAGCCCTTCACGCGCCATAAATTGTTGAGCTGGCGGTAGCCGAAGTTCTCGATCACTGCCACGGCCGTGAGCACGGCGAGGTCCCGCGCGCGCGGAAAACGCTGAAGCTCGGCTTCTTCGAGGACCAGCGAACACACGCTCACGCAAACGCCGTAGGTGAAAACCAGCGATGTGAACGCCAAGAGATACTCGGTCGAAAGAATGCCGAGCAGCCAAAAGGTCGGAATGAGCACATAGCCTAGGACTTCCGAAATCGGCCCCAGCACATCAACAACCAGTATGTGACCAAAGCCGAGGAAGCCAACACGCCCATAACGGGGGTTGAAGAGCATGGAGCGGTAACGGAAGAAGCATTCGAGCGCACCGCGCTGCCAGCGCGTGCGTTGTCTGGCAAGAACGCGGAGTGACTCGGGCGCTTCGGTCCAGCACACCGGCTCAGGAATGAACTGGATGCGGTATTTGCGTTTGGTGTCCATCATGTGACGATGCAGCTTGATCACAAGATCGAGGTCCTCACCCATCGACCCACCGGTGAAGCCGCCAACCGCTACCACTTCGGCGCGGCGGAACATGCCGAAGGCGCCGGACACCAGCATCAGCGTGTTGATGCGGCTCCAGGCAAGCCGCGCCATGAGAAAGGCCCGCAGATATTCGACCACCTGAAACAGGGGCAGCAGCCGGTTCGGCAGCCGGACCTCACGCACCCTGCCACCTTCGATCCTGGACCCGTTGGCGATCCGGATCGTGCCGCCCACAGCGATGGTGCGCTCTGGATCGTCGATGAAGGGCTGCGCGGCACGCATTAGCGCATCGGGCTCGAGGATGGAATCGCCGTCGATCACGCAAAACAGCGGCGCGCGGCAGACGTTGACGCCGGCATTCTGGGCATCGGCCTTGCCGCCATTTTCCTTATCAACCACAAACAGCCGTTCGGTCATCGGCGAGGAATACAGACCGCGGATCGGCTTGTGCGTCAGGGCCTCCTCATAGGGCCGATGGAATTTCACAAGCTTGAAGCCTTCGATAAGGCGCTGCAGAGTCTGGTCCTTCGAGCCGTCGTTTATGACGATCACCTCGAAATTCGGATATTCAAGCGCCAGCATCGAGTGCACGCTCTCGACTACGTTCACTTCCTCATTGTAGGCGGGTACCAGGAGCGCGATTGGCGGCGCGACGTCCCCATAACGGCGCCACAGCAGCGCCGAACGCGCGACTGGCGGGCGCTTGGACAGCGCGTAGGCGGCAATAATAAGCTGCAGCAGGTATACCGCCGTCTGCGCCAGCCCTGCCCCAATGATGAACCAGGACAGGATGGAGGCACCCAGGACGATCTCTTGGCTCCAGTCGAACATCAGGCGGCCGGCCCCTCGGCAAGGATCAGCGAGGCGGTGCGCTGGCGGCGCGAGACCTCGCTGGTGGCGATCTCGCGCAGCACCTGCTCTCCCTTCTGGCCGAACGAGCGGAGCGCGTTGGCGGCGGCATAGCGCACAGTCCATGCCTCGTCGTCCATAAGCTGCGCGAGGGGCGCGGCGAGTTCAGACAGGCCGAGGCGGCCCGCCGCATTGGCAGCGTCTGCACGCACATTCCAGCCGCCAATTTCCATCGCCTTGGTCAGGATGGCCGTCGCATTGGGATGTCCGGTCAGCCCGAGTGCCCGCAATGCGGCTGCGGCAACCTCCGATGACGGATCGCCGGCCGCGCGGGCAAAGAAGTCGCCAAACCGGAACCCGCCGTTGCGGGCAAGTGCATCGATTGCGGCCGCTCTAATGAAAGGCACCGCGCCCTGAAGTCTGGCGTAATCCTCAAGTTCGCCGAGCCGCTTCGGCGGAAAGCGCCTGAAAAGCTCGATCAGGCGTCGCGAGCGCTGTCCCGCCACGCCGATCTTGCGCAGCGTTATGACGAGCGGCGGCAAGGCGCCGAGATCGCAGAGCGCGATCGCGACGGCGATCCTGACCTCGCGTGATCCGTCGCGGTCGAGTGCCGAAAGCAGGCTTGCCACTGCGTTTTCCGAACGCAGCGCCGCCAGCATCTCGGTCGCGTGGATGCGTTCGGCGGCGTTGTCTTTTTCCAGTTGGGTACTGACAAGCGCCGGCAGGCCACATTCGTTGAAGGCTGAGAGGAGCTCGTCGTGCTCCTCGCCGCGCAACAGCGAAATAAACTCGAAACCGGCATCGACCGCCACCCTCGCCGGCACCGCAAGCAGCGCCGTCTTCAATGCCTCGCGATCGCGATTTTCGGTGAAGGCGATCAGCGCCGTCAGAAGAAGGCGCCGCTGATCGGCGCCCGTCGTCCCCCGGCGCTCCTGCAATACCCGACGCACGATCAGTAGAAGCATGATCGCCAGGGAAAGGGCACTGAGCAGGATGGATAAGTGCCAGATGTACAACATGATCAGAACCGCGTGGTTAGGCCGAGCCCGAATATGGTTCGGTCGAATGTCGGGCGCTGCTCATGGGCGAGGCTGCCGCGCAGCGTCAGCGGATCGGTGGCGTCCCAGGAGATGCCGCCAAAGACGGTACGCGTCGGCACCAGCGTGCCGTCGGAGATCTCGGGGGCATCTGCATAACCACCAAAAACGTTGACGGCCGGGGTGACTGCAAGATCGGCCCGCAGCACATAGCCATCGGCGCGTGTGCCGATATCGTCGGCTGCGTGAACCCAACGGGCCGAAAGCCCCAGCCGGCCGTCCAGGACATAGGCCTGCACCCAGGGCGAGATTGTGGTGACCTCGGCGGTGACGAAATTGTCATAGCGAGCATCGATGTTGAGCGAGAACGGACCGAGCGCTTTCGCGGGCGCCATGATCTGCCACGAAGCGCCGGCGCCGATCGAATATCGGGCCAGGAAATCGGCATCCGGCGTTGCCGCTGCCAGCACATAGGCCGAAACCGTCGGCGAAAAGGCCTGGTCGATGCGGCCGTCGATCTGAACATCGGTGCGACCGTAGCGGGTCGCCATCCGGGTGTGGCTTGAAATGGTTGTCTGCGGGGTGAGTTGATAGGCAAGGCCAACCGAACTGTCGGTCCAGTCGCCAAGCCCCTCGGTGAGATCGCTGACTTCGCTGCCCAGATCGAGTCGCCATTTGCGCGGCGGCGGCGCAGCCAGCCTTTGCACGATATCGGCAGAGCCCGGCTCGATGGCGAGCGCTTGGCGGTAGGCTTCCCGCGCGGCGAAGTCGTCGCCACGCGCCCGGCGCAGGTCGCCGATCCCCACCAGCGCCTCGGCATTGTGCGAATCTACCGCCAGCACCCGCTGAAAAGACTGCTCGGCCCGCGTGTAATCCTGCTCGAGCAGGGAAATTCGCGCGTCGAGAGCCATCGCCTCGACATTGTCAGGCGCGGTGCCAAGCACATCATCGATCATCGCGCGGGCACGCGGCACGTCGCCCTGCCAGATCGCCAGGCGCACCTTGCCGAGGCGGGCACCGAGAAGGCGGGGCCTAATGGCCAGCGCCTGGTCGAAGAACTGCCCGGCCTGGTCGAATTTCTGCTGGGAGCCAGCCACCAAACCGATGGCGACCAGGATATCAGTGTTTTTCGGCGCCAGCCGGAGGGCGCGGCGATACGCATTCTCCGCCTCCGGCAATTGTCCCGCAGCCCGCGATCCTCGGCCCTCCTCCATCAGGCCGGCGACGGGATCCGGCCGCGGCGGGCGCGGTATCTTCCTCGCGGTCGCAGGTTTCGCCTTGCTGCTGCCGGCCCGCTGGGCTTTGCGGATGTTGGCAACAAGGGTACTTGCATCGGCATTGCCGGGCTCGGCACGCGACACCTCTTCGGCGAGCGGCAGGGCGGCGTCCGGATTGCCCGCGCGGAACTCGACCTCGGCCATGCCGAAGCTGGCGTCCCGATAGGTTGGGGCAAGGGACAGTGCCTTGGAAAAGGCTTCGCGCGCCGCCGGCAGATTGTTGCGTCCAAGCTCGGCGAAACCGAGTTGCACCAGGGCGTCGGCATTGTCGGGCCTGAGCGCCAGGGCTCGCCGGAAAAGATCCGCCGCCTCCTCGAAATGCTGCGCTTGCCTGGCCTTGACGCCGAACTCGTAAAGTTCATCCACCGTCTGCGCCAACGCCGCGCCCTGGGGCGCAGCGATCGTCAGGACCAGCCATGCGGCAAGGGCTGCGCGCCGGCCGCGCCGCATCAGCGCTTCCCGCTCTTTCGCGCGAGCAGACGCGCAAGCCGGGCCAGCAGCTCCTCGGGAATGAATGGTTTCACAAGATAGTCGTCCGCTCCCTTCTCCAGGGCCGAGACGATATCCCTTTCGCCCTTGCGGGCGGTCAGCATGACGACCGGAGTTTCGGACAAAGCCGGATCGTTTTTGATGCGGGCAAGCACCTCCAGGCCGTCGGCCTTGGGCATCATCGCGTCGAGCACGATGATGTCCGGCGCCTCATGCTCCGCCTTCAAGAGCGCTTCCGCCCCGTCTACTGCCTTGATGACCTCATATCCCTTTGCCCTGAGCCTGAATTCCATCAGCTCGATCAACAAGGGATCGTCGTCGCAAATCAGAACTCTTGCCTTCGATCCGTTCACCAGCCTTGCTCCGGTTCCGTCGCCCCCCGGAGTGATCAACCCATGAACCGACATCCGCCAATGCGGTTCATGCAGACAGAAATATTCTTCTCAGCTCTCTCATCGACGCCCGCCGATGCCACCGCGATTATAGACAACCTGATTCGCTGCGCCTGCACCCTCGGCACAATCAGTAGATGAATAAGGCGACATGGTATAGGAGCCCTGAACGGCATCGCACAGTCTGCAGCCAGACCGCGCTCGGTGGCCAGTCAATCGTCGACTCAGGCGCGCGACAGAAGCAATCTTTTGACTTCACGGGCAAGCGCAAGCGGGTCGAACGGTTTGGCGATCACCCCTACCGCGCCCATTGCCAGATAGCGTTCGACCTCATGCGTCTGGGTGCGCGCGGTGATGAACACCACGGGTATCGAGGCCGTCGCGCCAGCCTCGGCCAGACGCCTCAGCGTCTCCGGCCCATCCATGTCCGGCATCATCACGTCGAGCAGAATGAGGTCGGGTTGCCATTCGGCGGCATCGGCCAGTGCCTGCATGCCCGAAGAACAGGACCGCACCTCGAATTCCGGCTCGAGCTCCAGCGACATCTGGGCGATTTCGCGGATATCGTCCTCGTCATCCACATAGAGGATCCTTGCGCGCATCAGCATCACTCCTTGGCGTTCGCGGCAAGCCGGGTTCGGGACGTAACCAACATGCTCCTGACCAGCTTTGCCACATCGATCTCCGACGCCTTGGTCTTGGTCATGATCGCCTGCACGCGATCGCCGAGTTTCTGGTCGAGCTCCGCCGCCGAAAACACGATGACGCCGGTCTCCAGCGGCAGATCGACGAGGAGATCCAGGCCAGATCCGTCGGGGAGTGCAATGTCCAGGATGATCAGATCGAAGCGATGCTTCGCGACCGCCTGCCGAGCTTCCTGCAGCGTCTTTGCGGATGTGATCGAGACGCCCGAGCCCAGCCCCTCCGACATCACCGCGAGCACGCCCTCGTCGTCTTCGACATGCAGGACCTGTGGCCTCGGCTCGACCCTGCGGCCGACGATCTTGGCGAGAGCGGCGTGAAGCCGTTTCGAGTCCACCGGCTTCTCCAGCCAATCGATGATGCCGACGGCGCTGCCGTTCAGCGAGCGCCTGGCCTCGTCGGCGACGGCGGAGATGACGATGACCGCAATGTCGGAATTCACCGGTGATGCCCTTAAGTCGTGAAAGAGCTTGATGCCGGATTCCCCCGCCAGCTTGATGTCGAGCGTCAGCGCTACGTAGTCGCGGGAGCTCAGGAGCGCCTTGGCGGTGTCGATATCGGGCGCGACGTCGCTGGAAAAGCCTTCCGCATCAAGAAGTGCCGCGATCACCGCAGCGATGTCGGGCTCGTCCTCGCAGATGAGGACACGCAGGCGGCCATCGCGCTTGCGCGCCCGGCGCTCGACCAAAACCGGCTTGTCGGCCTGCCTGTGCGCCTCGGGAAGGTCGACGTGAAACGAGGTTCCCTGGCCTTCCTCGGTTTCGAAGGAAACGGCGCCCCCGAGCTTTTCGGTGATGGACTTGACGATGCTCAAGCCCAGGCCGGTGCCGCCAATTTTACGGGTGCTGGAGGCGTCCGCCTGCTCGAACTTTCCAAATATACGGCTGCGGAAAGCCTCCGGGATGCCGGCGCCCTGGTCCACCACGGAAATGCGCAGCATGTCGCGGTCACGACGCTGGAATTTCACAGTGACGGTCCCATCGGTTTGCGAGAACTTGATCGCATTCGACAGGAGGTTCGCCATCACCTGGTGCAGGCGATCCGGATCGATGTTGGCCTCGGCGCGCGGGGCATCGTCGACCAGAACGATCCTGATCCGACTGTCGGCCATGTAGTTGGAGCTGGCGGCAATGGCCTGCTCCAGGACCTGGCGGACAGGCATCTGCTTGATCTTGAAGGTGATCACGCCCGATTCGATCTTCTCCATGTCCAGAATGTCGTTGATGAGAAGAACCAGCCTTTCGCTATTGGTATGGGCGATGTTGACGAGATTGGCGGCCTTGGGCGGCAGTTCGCCGGCCACGCCGGCCGCGATCAGGCCGAGCGAACCCCGGATAGAGGTCAACGGTGTGCGCAACTCATGGCTGACCGTGGAAATGAAATCGTTCTTGAGCTGGGCGGTGCGTTTCTGCTCGGTGATGTCGCGATTGTAGGTGATGACACCGACGATCTTGCCGGACTCGTCGCGGAACGGTGCCTTGAGCGTGTAGAGCCAGCCTTGCCGGCCATCCGGCAAAAGCGCCGGCTGATCGATCCGCAGCGTCTGCCCGGCCTCCAGCGCGCCCATCTCATCCTGCCGGAACCGCTCCGCGACTTCTTTCGGATAGAAATCGAAATCCGTCTTGCCGATCAGATCGTCGACTGAAGTGGCGCCAACCATTTCGGCGGTGGCCGGATTGGCGGCGATGAAGCGGCCGTCGACATCCTTTATGTTCAGGCAATCGGGCAGTTCGCGAACCATGGCCCGGTAGGTCATGTTGGACATCAAGAGCTCCCGCCGGCGCTGCTGCCGATCGAGCAGGACGCCGATGATGATTGTGCTGAGGAAGCGGAACACGAGCGACGGGAACGTGCTCTGCTGCACCAGGCCGGCGACGGCTTGCGTGGGGATGACCAGAAGCGTGATCAGCCCGGCGAGAGCGACCGTTACGCCCAGACCGAATATGTCGTACATGGTGCGCGAACGGGCCGCGACGATGTGATGCCACGCGATACCGACGATTGCGGTGATGAGGATACCCATCACCCCGGCGCTGGCGCCCTGCCCGCCGAGATGGACGCGATAGGCAATGGAGCCGACCGTGGCGATCAGCATTGCCGGCCATCCGCCGAAGAACGCGGCCGCAGCAATGAAGGCGGCGCGCAGATCGACGACGAAGCCGGAGACGGACAACGCCGTCGCCATCGAAATGATCGCGCCCACGCACATGACCACGCCAAGAAGCAGCGACTGCATCCGCTTCGAAAGGCGCCCGGTGAAGTCCGCCACAAGGTCCCAGGCGACCACGAGGATGGAGACCAGTGCAAGATTGGCGAGGAGTGACTGCCAGATCTCGATCATGACTTCGGCTCCTTTTTTCCGATAGATAGCGCCAAAACCTATCCGAGGTCTAAAGAAGCTACAGCCCGGTCGGCGGTGCGGTCGACCCCGCGATCAGGGCAGCTCGGTGGGGCCACCTTGATTGCTGCTGCATCTATGGCCGACATGAGGCGCAAAGCCGACGGTCCGGTTAGGGCAGTGAAGTCCGCGTTCCGCCAATTTTTGGCAGACAGTCGCCATCCATCCTTTTCACGTGAACAGCCTTGTTCGCCAAAACCCGTCCCCTGCCCCACCAGCCCTTGACGAAAATCGGCACGCCTGTGAGACACAGGGGTGGGAACATTTGCCCCGTGGGTACATCTATAGTCGAAACACGGGATCGCGCGGCAATTTTGGTGGCAAAGCCATACTTCTTATCGGCCGCGTAAAGATCGGCGGACTTCTAGCTCACCAACTCGCGCAGTCCGGGACAGTTACAGCAGGTGGTCCCCTAGTCCTTGCCGACACTGACGATTTACGCACGGCAAATCTGGGAAGGCATCTGCTGGGTGTGCCCTACCTCCACCACAATAAGGCGGAAGCCACCGCCGATCGAGCCGTATTGGTTATGACGACCGTTGCGAGCATCGTCCCGCCGTTGCCGCCATTGGGCGAGCCGCCAATGCCGCCCTGGCTTGCCGAGTCATTGCCACCCGAAGCTTGCCTGCGCCGCCGGACCCGCCGCCAAACGAAAGATGGATGTTGCTGGCCACGCCGCCCTTGGCCTCGTTGCCGGAAAGGTCGACATTGCTGATGGTAACGGTTGCGCCTTCATTGATGAACAGCGCTCCGCCTGCATCCACGTTCCTACGGCTTGACCGCTTTGGTTCCCTTCTTCGCTTGCACGGCGATCGAGGGCCCATCCGGCGGCGGGCCTGTAACGGCCCTCTTCGGCGGCTCGGCGGCGGGTGTGTCGGGCGCCTGCGGCCCGCCGGACGTGAGGTTGACCGACACACCGTAGACTTTCCACTGCCGGTTCACCGGTTCGAACAGCAGCTCGAAATTGACCTGCAGCGGTACCGATGGGAAAAACCCCGCTATGTGCAGCATACCGTTCGGCTCGATCTGCGGCAGCAAGGTCAGTTGCGGATCGAGCACCGCGACGGCGCTGAAATCGAGCGCCTGCTTGCGCTGACTGGCGAAGATGTCGCCGAGCCCCGCGGCACTGTTGGCTTGAAAATTCGGTGAGCCGAGATCGCGCAGCACGGTGTAGTTGCCGGTCTTGTTGGCCTGGTCGAGCGCCAGCAGCGTTGTCCTGGTGAGGATCAGCACGCCGTTGCGGTCGATGCTGGCGGGATGGGCTGCCTTTTGCATCACCCGCTTGTCTCTGCTTTGCGCATGCGCGGGCTGCACAGGCACCGAGACGACCATCAGCGCGACGGCCAACGCCGCGAAAAAACCGCGGGCGCCCGGGGTCCGCCAACCGGGCGCCCGCCACTGAAAAGACACGATCTGCTGAAGCCCCAAAACCCCGTTCATGCCGGCCGCGTCAGTTCAGTGTCCATGAGGCTCCGACGCTGACGCCGACATCGCCACGGCTGGTTGTCGCCGACACGGCGGCGTTGAGGCGAAAATCCTCACTGGTGTTGTAGCCAAGTCCCAGCGCCAGGCCCGATTGCCCCTTGAAATGACCAAAGCCGCCAGCGATCGACAGTTTCTCAGGCCTGTCATCGTAACGCAGTCCCGCCGTCGCCAGGGCTAGCGCCGTACCGCCACGGGCTTCCGTGCGGTTTGCGCTGATCTGCTTGCCAATATCCTGGAAGCCGGATTCAAGCGCGCCAACGCGGCCGTCGAGCGCAGCAATATTGGTGGCATTGGTCGTTACCCTGGTGTCGAGATCCGCGATCTGCGTGGTGTGCGTGGTGAGCGTGTTGGTGTTGCTGGTGATGCGCGTCTCGTGATCGGCGAGTTCGGTGGTGTTGGCCGCGATCTGCGTCGTGTTGTTGGTGATGCGCGTCTCATGATCGACGAGCTCGGCGGTGTTAGCGGTGATCTGCGTTGTATGACTGTTTACCGTGGTGCTCAGATTGGTGATGTCGGTGCTGTTCTGGGCGACCTGTGCCGGCAGGCCTTCGAGGGTCGCGACATCGAATGTTGAAGCCGCCAGATTGCCGTCGCCGTCCGTTGTCATCAGATAGGTCGTGGCGCCTTGCGCGTCCTTGCTCGCCTGCGAATTGACGCCGGCCAGCGTGTAGGTGTTTCCGCCCGTGCCGATGGCGACCTGGTTGTCGCGCGTTGTCGATGCGCCTTGGCCGATCGCGGTGGAAGCCAAGAAATTGGCGGTTGCCCCAGCGCCCAGCGCGGTGGCGTTCAAGGCATTGGCGGTTGAGTTGTGACCCAATGCAGTGGCTTCGTTCTGCCCATCAGCCGCTACGCCCGCCTCGGCGCCCATGCCGATGGCCGTGCCACCGCTGCTCAGAAAGCCGATATCAAGTCCCGCTTTTGAATAGGCGCCCAGGGCAGTGCCCTGCGCCCCTGCCTCCGCATTATAACCCACGGCCGAGCCTTCGAGTTCTCCCACATACGCGTGCGGACCGACGGCTGTGGCGAAGGCAGCAGATGTCTGTGCCTGTCCTATAGGGATACTGGTATCATTGCCGCAGGCGAGGCTGTTGGAATGGCCAGTGTCGTGGCCGCCAGCGCACTCACCTGCCAACGCATGCCCTGGAAATACCGAGATGGCCAAAACCATCGCGCCGGCCAAAGCGGTGACGAGGACCGGACCGCCGCGCGAGCTGTGTTGCTCAGTCGCTTTCGCGTCTCTCGATGCGAGACGGAACCGCCTCCCATCCGACGGTGCGGCTGTCTCTAGTTGGCGCGGCGCGCCCGCCTGCTTGATCATTCTTGCCACCACGCCCAAAAACCCCCGATCAAATTGCCGATGTGTCGGGAGAGTGCAGACAAGGCGATGAAGCGAACAGTCGTCATATGCCGACTGTTCCTCGCTTTGTGAGGCCGCTACCTCCTTGTTGGGTCGGGTTGTTGCCGCATGGTCACATATTCATTTTTGCTAATTATCGATGAGGGGAACCCGGTGGCGACATCATCGCCTTCAGCGACAATGCAACTTGCGCGAGAGCTTCCGTGTGTTAGGCTTCTTCACGAAACCTGATGGTCCCAAGGATCGGAAAGTTCCCATGGCTGACGTCACCATCGAAGCGGTCTCCGCCGTGGTCGGCCAGATTTATGAGGCGGCCTACGACCAGGAACGCTGGCTCGGTGCGGTAACCGGCCTGCGCGACCTGTTCAAGGCATCGCGAAGCTGTATCGCGCGGCTTGATCAGCGGGCGTTCAACGCGGTGGGGACTGTCGATGATCCGGGACTGTGTACTCCCGAGGCGGCGGCAGCACACATGCGGGATCCCATCAGCACCGTCGTGGCTGCGCTGCCGGTTGGCAACATCTATGACCGTGCACGGATAGCGGAAGACGGCGCCGACTTCCGCCGCCGTGAGCTTTGGCAGGACTGGATGAGGCCGCGCGACATGCATCATGGGCTCGCCTCGAATCTTCTCGCATCCAACGGCTCCTATTGGTTTTTCGATATTCACCGCGGCTCCAGGCAGGACGCGTTCGGTGCCGACGACATCGACCTGTTGCAGAAGATCGTGCCGCATATGTTGCGCGCCGGGCAGATCGGCCGGCGGCTGGAGAACACCTCGGCGTTGGCATCGGCTTTCTCCCACCTGCCCTTCGGCGTGTTCCTGGTCAACGGCCACCAGCGGATCGTTCAGATGAACGAGGCCGCCGAGGCAATGCTGGCGCGGCCTGACAGCCCGCTGAGGCTGAATGGCGGCACGATCGTCGCCTCCAATCCCCGGGATGCGCAGGAGCTTCAACAATTGGTCGCGGATGCCTGCTCGCTGCCGGACGGAGCCATGCCCGGACCCGGCGGAACGCTGATGGTGCCGTCGGATCACAAGCGCTCCGACCTGACGCCGCTGGTGCTGTCGGTTGCGCCCTTCGTCGACGCCCGCGCCTACGGTTTGGCCTCGGAACGGTGCGCGGTGATCATGGTCACCGAGGTCGCCCGGCGCATCCCCGATGGCTTCGAGACGCATGTCCGCAGCCTGTTCGACCTGACGCCGGCCGAAGCCCGGCTCGCAGCGACATTGGCATCCGGGCGGACGCTGAAGGAAGCCGCGGCAAGCTCGAGCATCACCGTGAAGACCTGCCGCACCTATCTCGAACGTATCTTCTCCAAGACCCGCACCCGGCAGCAGAGCGAACTGGTTGCGCTGCTCAAGAGCACCGAACCGCTTAGCGGGCGCGGCGGGTAGCCGGCTCATGCACAGCGAGCGTGCTAAGGATTTCGAGGCCAATGGCTGACGCAAACCTGGAAGCGGTGTCCGCCGTGGCCGGCCAGATCTACGAGGCTGCCTACGATCAGGAACGCTGGCTCGAGGCAGTGACTGGTCTGCGCGATCTCCTTGGCGGCTCGCGCTCCTGCATTGTGCGGCTCGATCCAACGACGAGCAACGCAGTTTCAACAGTTTATGATCCCGAGTTCGTTTCGTCCGAAGTAACCGCTGCGCACATGCGCGATCCCATCAGCGTAGTCGCGGCCGCCCTGCCTGTGGGCAAAGTCTATGACCGCACGCTGGTAACGGAAGGGGGCGCCGGCTTCCGCCGCCGTGAACTCTGGCAAGACTGGTACAGGCCGCGTGACATGTATCACGGGCTTGCCTGTAATCTTCTGGCCGCCAACGGCTCCTATTGGTTTTTTGATATTCATCGCGGTTTGAGGCAGGAAGCGTTCGGTGGCGACGACGTCCAGCTGTTGCAAAAGATCGTGCCGCACATGCTGCGCGCCGGGCAGATCGGCCGGCGGCTGGAGAATACGTCAGCGCTGGCATCGGCTTTTTCGCATCTGCCCTTCGGCGTGTTTCTGATCAACGGCCATCAGCGGATCGTGCAGATGAACGAGGCCGCCGAGGCGATGCTGGCGCGGCCCGACAGTCCGCTGGCGCTGAAGCACGGTGTGGTAGTCGCCTCCAATGCCGGAGATGCGCAGGAGCTTCAACGGCTGGTTGCCGATGCCTGCTCGTTGCGGAACGGCGCCATGCCAGGCACCGGAGGAACGCTGATCGTGCCATCGGATCACAAGCGATCTGATCTGACGCGGCTGGTGTTGTCAGTCGCACCGTTCGTCGATGCCCGCGCCTATGGCCTGGCGTCGGAGCGCTGCGCGGTGATCATGGTGACGGAGGTCGCCCGGCGCACTCCCGATGGCTTCGAGCTACATGTTCGCAGCCTGTTTGACCTGACACCCGCCGAAGCGAGGCTTGCAACGGCATTGGCATCGGGGCGGTCTCTAAAGGAAGCCGCGGCCCTTTCCCACATTACCGTGAAGACCTGCCGCACCTATCTCGAACGGATTTTCTCCAAGACCCGGACCCGGCAGCAGAGCGAACTGGTCGCGCTGCTCAAAAGTACCGAGCCGCTCAGCGGCCGTGGCCGGTAATTCCCGAACAAAAAATCTAACAGTCGGCATTTGCCGATTGTTCGGGGCCGCGTCTTTCGGCCAGATTTTGGCTAGGTTTGCAGTGGCCAGCCATGAAGTAGGGCAGGTCGTTGATGATGCGGGGCCAATCAATGATGGAAACCGGATACGTTGTCGCGGCCGGATTATTTCCGTTTGCCGTTTCCTATACGCTCGTGGCAATGCTGCCGGGTGCCAATTTTGCCGTCGTTGCGCAGGCCGGGCTGACCGCGTCGCGTGCTACGGCGCTTTCCGCTGCCGCCGGTATCGCCCTTGGCGCAAGTTCGCTGGCGGCCGTCGTCGCGACGGGGGTCGGTTCATTGCCGCACGAGGGCATCGCGCATCAGATAGCCGCCAGCCTCTACGGCGCACTGCTGGTCCTCATTGGATGGAACTCGATGCGGCGAGCTTGGTCGATCAAGACGGGACCGGATGAGCCGAAACCGGTCGCAAACGTTCGGCACTTCCGGCTGGGTTTTGTCACTGCGGTGGCAAATCCCGCAACTGCAATATTTTTCGCCTCTTCAACGCTGAACTTAAATCTCCGCGGGGCGACTTACCTAACCGTGGTCGCATTGGTGTTTGCCATTGCGATCGCCTGGTTTGGTCTTCTTGGCCTTTGCATTTCCCAACCTGTAACACAGCGGTTCTACAGACGTTTCCGAAAGCATGCGGATATCGTCCTGGGAGGTGCCCTGGTGGCGCTCGGCTTCGCCGCGCTTGGGTCGTTGAAGGGCTAAAACATGTAGCGGTGTCTGGACTGGACAGGGTCGCGCTCACTGCAATTTGCTAGGACGGCAAGCGACGACCGGGCCGCACTCGCGCCATCGGCGATTAGCGACGCACTCCCGACGATCTCCAGTCCCCGAAGATCGGCTCGCCTGCGCGGTTTAATAGAACGGCGAATATGGCTCCCGGTCCGCTCGTGTGAAGACGGAGATGGGCTGGTCAATCCGCGCGACAACGCCCGCTCCGAAATTAATCCCAGTTCCGTCGCAGACACCAAATATGTTCGACCGCGTTCCGATCAGCACATTGACCGGTTTCCCGGCTTGGACGGGGTATGTGCTGTTGTGAATGAAAAGGACGCCGGTTGCCTGCAGCGTGTCATGCGCATTGCCGTTGCTGCTCGCTATCTCGACATAGTCGCGCCCTGCGAATGAATTTTGTGTCCAGATGCCGACAACCCCTTCCACCGAGAGCCAACCATTCGCCCAACCGTCCGCGTCGCGCGGAGAGTATTGTGTGAACAGGCGATAGGTAAGCGGGTCCGATAGCCAGAAAAGCGTTACGTAGCCGTCGATATCAGGCACATAGGTGAACCAGACGCCGGTTTCGCTCGCAGCCCACAGGCCATCCGCATCGTATGGGTCCAAATTGTTGGCGCTGACGAAATCCATTGACAGGGGTACCGGATCAGTCACGGCGTGATCGAAGAGTTGGGTGAGCGTCCAGCGCCCATTGTAGTTGAACCACTTGTCGAAGTAGGTTCCTCGAGCCACCGAGCTCAGGTCGATGATCTGTCGCTCCCCCCGTTCGACCGGACCAAAAGGAACGGGGTCGAAGTCCGGCAATTTGAGGCGCGGTATCATGACTGTGCTGGTCGCCGGTCGTGGCGACAACTTGCCCAGATCAAGCATGGATCCTGCTTCGCCAACCGCCGAACGCACGTTCCGCGCGATCAGATCCGTTCGATATTCTCGCCAATAGTGCCCGGACCGGATCTTGTCGAACGCGACCATCTGTTCGATCAGATCGTCGACGTCTTTGGCGGACCGTTTGGGCTTGGAAAGGAAAGCGTTCTGATGGCCAAGCAATTGCTTTCGCGCCTTGGCCTCACCTTCCAGAATGTCCGCGTCGAACGGCAGTTTACACCCCTCTGTTGGCGTAAAGCCGCTTTCATGCTTCGTGTGGAAATCGCCCATCGACTTGACCATGCTGCCTCCATCAGTCTCTGGCTAATCTTGCAACCAAGGTGACGGCGCTTCCTGATGATCGCCACCTCTCGCCGTCAGAATTTCACCGCGAGATCGAGCTTAGCGCCATTGTCGACAGCGCCACCGCCGAACTGTCCGGAATAGGACAGGGCGAGCGTCGCATTGGCCGACATTTTGAGGTCGATGCCGGCCTCGATCACGGCGCTGTCCGTGGCGATCGGCACGCCGGCGATGGTGAAGGCATCGCTGCCGGCAAAGGCGACCGTCGACAGCGGCGTGGTATCGCCGAAAGCGTGCCGCCAGCCGAGCATGCCGCGCGCTGTCGCATTGATGTTGCCGAGCGCAAAACCGGTCGAGCCGCGCAGGCCGAGCGTGGTGAAGGTGGCGTCGGTGGTGGAACCCGCGCTGGTCAACGCTGCCGCGCCGCCCTTTTCGGTAAAGCCGTCGGTGTGCACGCTGACATAGGCGAGATTGACGAAGGGCTCGAACTTGAAGCCCTCGGCATCGGGCCCGCTGCTACCGACCTTGTAGGCAAGTTCGCCGAAGATCTGCGCGGTGCCGGCGTCATAGTCGGCCGAAAGTTGATCGGCAAATCCGTTGAAGGCGACCGAGCGTTTTGTCGACAGGCTGCTCCAGCTGTAGGCCGCACCGGTTCGGAAAGCGATGGCGCCCCAGTTGGTGCCGCCATAGAGACCGAGATGGTAGTTGTCGGCGTCGCCCCTGGAGCTGCGATCATCGGCATCGAAGTTCGCATGGCTGTAACCGCCAAGCAGACCGACACGCCAGCCGCCCACCAGCGTGTCGGCGCCCGCCAGCAGGCCCCCCGTCGAACGATCGAAAGCGGCGGCGTTGCCGTCGCTGTCGGTGTTGCCCCAGGACCCGAAAAGCCTGACCCCAGACGGCAAAGCGATCGGTGTCGGCGGCGACCATTTCCGGTCCGCCTTCGCCATAGGCCATCACCGGCAGGGCAGCAGTGCTGCCATCGCCGAAAGCGGCACGAATGCGCGACGTCGCCGCATCACGGACGAAGCGGCTGTCCTCGACCAGCATGCCCTTAGCCGAGGCATGGATCTCGCCTGACAGCTGGTCGAAGGCAGCGCGTGCCTCGGCATCGGTGGCCAACCCGGCGACGGCGCCGAACACAGCCCCGCTAGTCAGGCTGTCCAGCCCTTCGCCCGTGGCGATCTGGTTCGGCGTCAGCCCGGCATCGGCGAAGTCACGCACCTTGGCCACGTCGAGATAGGCGTTGTTGGCGTCGTAGGTGTCGGTCACCGACAGGAATGCGGTATTGGTGACGCCGGTCACCGAACCGAATTCGCCGGTCAAGCCGCCGTCGGCGGTGAGCACCTTGTATTGCGCGCCGACTTGCAGGTTGCCCACCATATGGACTTCAAGAGTGGAACCGGCAGCCAGCGTCGTCGTGCCAGTCGAGACAAACTTGTCCGATTGATTGAGGCCCCCGATATCGACCGCATAGATCGAGCTTCCATCGAACTGCGCATTGCCGCTCGTGTTGAGCACATCGCCGGCGAAGCCGTTGACCACCGTCGTGCGGCCTTGATTCACGAACATCGCCAGGTTGGTGAAGTTGGTTGTCGCGATACCGCCCACTCCGGCAGCATCGACGATGCTCCCGGGACCATTGGTCATCGTGTCGCCGCCGCCGCCGAAATCGCTGGTGCCGCCTGCCGTGCGCCAAGTACCGTTGTTGTTGAATGTGTCAGCAGCAGCGCCAAAGGTCATCGTACCGGTGATGATACCTGCGTTGGCAAGGACGAACGGGCCGCCGGTGGCCACGAGCGCTGAGTCGGTCGTCAGCCCGGAGCTGTTGCGGATCGTACCAACCGACGTATTTGTGATGGTGCCGCTGGAACCCGTCACCGTCACACCGCGCGCTACCCCGCTGGCCGTGCCGGCAACATTGACGTTCACCACGCCGGCGCCGGTTGCCTTGATGCCTTCGGCGGCAGTGCCGGTGACCGCGCTGTTGGCCGTCACCGTGACCGTGCCGGTGCCGCTATTGGTCGCTTCGATGCCGGTCAGGCCCGACACCGCGCCGGTGGTCGTCACACCAACTGTGCCGGCGCCCGCCGCGTTGGTCTGACGCGCGATGATCGCCGTATTGCCCGTTGAGGACACCGCGCCGGCGTTCACCAACACACTGCCGCCGGTGGTGCGCGCGTAGACACCATTGCCCGACGTCGCGGTTACCGGACCAACCGTCTTCACCGTCGTCGAGCCGGAGCCTAAGTTCTCCGCGTCGACGCCGAATCGTGCGCCGATGGCACCATTGGCCGTCACGTTGATGTTGCCAGTTGCGGCAGCTGGGAAGATCGCGGTGACGATGCCGGCATTGCCCGACTTAATGTCGCCGTTCGCCAGCGCCGTGACATTGCCGGTCGTCGACTGCGCCTGGATATCGATGGCGTCCTTGCTGCCGGCCAGCGCCGTTACCGCGCCGGTGGTGACAGTGATGGCGCCGCCTGCGGCGGTATCGCGCACCACAATGCCTTTGCCTGCCATCGAGCTGCTGGCGCCTGAGATGTTGACGCTGACCGTGCCGGAACCATTGTTGAGGATGTTGGCTGCATCGCCGCTGCCGCCGGCGAAACCGCCGGCGCCGGTGACCAAGATATTGCCAGCGCCGCCGGTGCCGGCGATCAGCGCCAGGCCATCGGTCGCGCCGGTCACCGTGTTGGCGGCATTCACCGTCACTGCGCCGCCGCCGGCCGCCAGAATGCCCTCGGAGAGGGTGCCGGTGATCATGCCGGCCGTGGTGACGGTGATCGCGCCCGTGCCGCCAGTGGTCGCGGCGATGCCCCTCGTGCCAGAGACATTGCCTGTGGTCACATCGACCGTGGCCGCAGTCGCTGCGAAGACCATTTGGGCGGTGATGCCTGCAAACCCGGTGGCGGTGACGTCGCCCGCAGTCACCTTGATATTGCCCCCACTGCCCTGCGCAAAGATGCCGCCACTGCCGCCAGTCGCGGTGACCGGACCAGCTGTGGTCACCGTGAGCGTGCCCGCGCCGAAGTTTACGGCGGAAATCCCGCTGCGGCCGTCGATCGCGCCGTTGGCCGTCACGTCGAGATTGCTGGTCGCCGACCGGGTCTGCACGTCGATTGCGGTTCCGGCCAGTGCGGTCACAGCACCCGTGGTGACGCCAATGTCGCCGCCAAGCGCTGTATCGCGAACGTAAATGCCATGGCCACCGGCGGAGTTGCTCGCGCCCGCAATGTCGACCGTGAGGGTGCCGGCGCCGTTGTTGAGGATGTTCGCCGCGTCGCCGGTCCCGCCGACGAAGCCGCCGACGCCGGTCACCGAGATGTCGCCGCCGCCGCCGGTCCCGCCGATCAGGGTCAGGCCGTTGGTCGCCCCGGTCACTGCCTCGAGGACGCTTACGCTCACTGCATCGTTGCCGGTCGCCACAATACCCTCGGCGAGGGTGCCGGTGATCGTGCCGGTGGCAGTGACGCCGACCGTGCCCGTGCCATTGTTGGTGGCCACGATGCCCGTCGTGCCGGAGACATTGTTCGCGCTCATGTCAACCGCGCCCGCGCCAGCTCCGGCGTGCCAGGCTACGATCGCCGTGTTGCCGGTGGCGATCACATCGCGCGCTGCCACTATTACATGGCTGCCGACCGATGCGGCAAAGATGCCGTTGCCGGTGGTCGCGGCAATTGGACCCCCTGCGACCACCGTCGTCCTGCCCGTGCCGAGATTCTCGGCGTCGATGCCGAACCGGGCGTCAATCGACCCATTGGTGGTCACCTCGATATTGCCGGTTGCCGCACCTGGAACGATCACCGCCACCAAACCGGCGTTACCCGCCTGAAGGTCGCCATTGGCGGTCACCGCGATGTTGCCGGTCAGCGACTGGCTCTGCGCATCGATCGCGTCCTTGCCAAACGCCAGCGCGCTGACATTGTTGGTCTTGACCGAAACGCCGGTGCTGGTCGCTACGTCGCGGACGGTGATGCCTTCGCCTGTTGCCGCAGAGACACTTGCGGCGATGTTGATGTCGACCGAACCGGCACCTCCCGTCTGCGCCGCATCGAAGGCATTGCCGGTGCCGTTGTTGATGATGCTCCCACCCGTGTAGGTGATCACGCCGCCGGCTGCCGAGAGCGAGAGCGCCGCGGTGCCGCCAGCTGTTGGCATGTTGCCGGCATCAATGCTGATCGTGCCATTGTTGGTGACGTTGAGACCACCGGCGCCAGTGTTGGAAACTGCGAGGCCATTGCCGCTTACCGTCGTTCCTGCATCGATGTTGAGGATGATCGGTGTTGCGATGGCACCAGAGTAAGCTCGGTCATTGGGCGGGTTATCAGGATACGTCGTGTCGATGGTGGTGGTATTGTCGCATTGGATCGTGGCGCCAACAACGAAGCAAGCCGACCAGGCCTGTCCCGGTGCCAGCAGGGTCGCGCCCGCAGCTGCGGCAACGCCAACAGCGGATCGCAGTGCAAGCCGGCTCACTTGAGAACGCAGCTTCCACCGCAAAGCCGAATTCGTGGAAGCCTTTCCCGGAATCGAAGGCGAAAGAACAGCCTGCCTGTGCCCGATCATTCTTGCCATCACGCTCAGTTCCCGTCGAATTCTCGAATGCGGCGGAGACTGCGGCCAAGGCCGTGAACCGAACAGTCGTCATATGACGACTGTTCGTCGGTTTGTGGGTAAGCAATAGATTGCTGGCCGGCTTGTTGCCGGCTGGCCACATATTCTGTTGTGCTAATTATCGACCAAGGTGAAAATAGTGGCAGGCAGAGCTGACGCCACCCGTCAGAGCTCTGTCCGCACAATGCCTACGCACCTTTCAACAACGCCACGAGCTGGCTCTGCCGGCGGCTTCCGGTTTGGCGAATATTCGCTCCAGAGAGACCGGGTGATCTGCGCCTCGACTTCGCGTGCGGCTCCGGCTCGCTGCTGCTGAACGTGCGCAAGCGCATGGGGCCGCACGGCATCGGCAGAATCTACGGGCAGGAAAAGAACATCACCACCTACAACCTCGCGCGCATGAGCATGCTGTTGCATGGCGAGAAGGACACTGAATTCGAGATCTACCACGGCGATACGCTTTCCAATGACTGGGACATCCTGCGCGAATTGAATCCTGCAAAGAAGCCTTCCTTCGATGCCATTTGTGGCCAACCCGCCCTTCAGTTTGCGCTGGGATCCGACTGAGGCGATGGGCGACGATGTGCGGTTCAAGAACTATGGGCTGGCGCCCAAGTCGGCCGCGGACTTTGCCTTCCTGTTGCACGGTTTCCACTACCTGAAGGATGAAGGCGTAATGGCCATCATCCTCCCCCACGGGGTGCTGTTCAGAGGTGGGGCGGAAGAGCGCATTCGAACCAAGCTGCTGAAGGACGGTCACATCGACGCCGTCATCGGACTGCCCGCCAACCTGTTCTATTCGACGGGTATCCCGGTCTGCATCCTTGTTCTGAAGAAGTGTAAGAAGCCCGACGATGTTCTCTTCATCAACGCAGCCGAGCACTTTTTGAAGGACAAGCGTCAGAACAAATTAGGGGATGGCAAGAACGGGACAACGGACCATATCGGCAAGATCATCGAAACCTACAAGTTCCGTAAGGAGGAGGACCGCTATTCCAAGCGCGTCAGCATCGATCGTATCGCCGACGAGGGTCACAACCTCAATATTTCCCGCTACATCAGAACGGCTGAGGATGAGCTCGAAATCGATCTAATAGCCGCCAATGAAGACTTGGTCGACATCGAGAAGCAGTTTCGCGCAGCGACAGCGAAGCACAACACATTCTTGCGCGAGCTTGGGCTTCCAACCTTGCCGCTTTCAAAAGGATGACGCCGGGCTCGAATCGACCATCAAGCAGCGCGCCGGTGCGCCTTGAGAGCTGCTGATTTCCCACGTCCGCTTTCGGTCTATATCGATGTTGGCTTGTACGGCGGTAATGAGGCGCATTGCTGCCGCTAGCTCACAGCTAGCTATCATCCGCTACGAGGATGGGGAAGCACAAGCAGTGCGCTGGAAATGGCGTCGGGCTCTGTTCACTTGCTATGCCTAGGAATGTGCATATATTGTGCGTAAGAGAGAGGTCGGAGATTTGTCATGACCCACGCACAGCTCGCACAATCGAAAGTGGTCTCAGGTTTTGTCGACAGCCTGCAGGAGCCGCGCACGCCTTATATCTCGCCGAAGCGCCTGTCGCAGGCGCTGGGCGTGAAGGTGGCCAACTTGGCGCAGTTGACCGGCGTCCACCGCAACACGCTCCGTAACCCGTCGTCGGAGCGACTGCAGGGTCGGATGCGCGAGATGGTGAAGGTGATTTCGGCCGCAACGGAACTCACCGGCGACGTCGACAAGGCGATCTACTGGTATCGCAATGAGCCGATCGCCGACTATGGCCATCGCACGGCGGCCGAACTCGTCGCGGGCGGCCAGGTCGAAGCAGTGCTGGCCTTCATCCGGGATCTCGAGAACGGGGCGCGCGGGTGAAGGTCACCCGCGTCGGGCCGGACGAGATCTTCCATCGCTATCTGACACCCAAATGGGCCTTCCTGCCCACCAGTGGTGGGGGCGCGGCGATCGATGACGGGCGCTTCAATCGGCCCGGCGTCGAAGCCGTTTACCTGTCCCGCGCGCCTCAGACAGCGTTGGAGGAATACAAGCAGGGTGCCAGCATCACCCCGCCCGCCACCCTTGCCGCCTACAAGATCACGCTTTCCGAGATCGCCGATCTTTCTCAGGGGTTCGACCCGAATGTTTGGGATAGTGCCTGGAAGGAATGGGATTGTGCCTGGCGCCAGATCGCTCGCATCGACAGCAAGATACCTTCATCGTGGAAGCTTGCGGACCTGGTCGTTACGGCCGGGCTTCGCGGTATTCTGTTTCCGTCGCTGCGTCACGCCGGCGGCACCAATCTGGTGATCTTTCCGGCCAATCTTGTCGACGGTGATAAGGTCGCGGTTCACGATCCCGATCACCGGCTACCGACCGATCAGTCATCATGGCCCTGAGTTGCTAGCTGTCGTAAGCAACCCGATTTCCGATCAATTCAGAGCGCCTCATCCTCAACGACGCCAGTCGTTGGGTCGCCCTCTTCGAAGTCGCCCTCCCCCCGGACAAGACCGGTCGGTATATCCCCGGCCAGCAGCTTCTCCTTCGACAGCAGCCCGGCGTCCTCGAGCGCCTCGAAATCCGGCAGCTGGCGCAGCGTGTCGAGCCCGAATTGCGACAGAAAATTTTTGGTCGTCACATAGGTATAGGGCGCGCCCGGCTGCGGACTGCGCGGCCCCGAGGCGATGAGATCCTGCCCCCGCAGCACACCGATCAGGTCGCGCGACACCTCCTTGCCGAAGAAGGAAGACAGCTCGCCACGCGTGATCGGCTGGAAATAGGCAATGCACATCAAGACAAGCGCCTCCGCCTGCGACAGTTCTTTTGCCCCCTCGCCCGCTGCCGTGCCGAATGCGGCGCGGATGGCGTCGCCAAAGATCTGTCTGGTCGGGGTCGGAACAAGAGCAGTGCGAAATCGTACGCTAAGGGCGAACGGATCATGAACTCTTCTGTAGTGCTGCTATGCAGCATCCGATCCCTGTGGATTGCCGTCGCAGGGCACCAGTTTTGATTTCTTCGCCTGACCGACTCGACGACGCTCCCGGCAGATTGGTCGTGGATGGAGTTGGGCGATGGGTAAACGGAGGCTTCTCAAGGTTCAGGATCGACAGAAACTTTTCGATATACCAACCGATGAGGACGGCCTCATCCGACACTATTCGTTGTCGTCGGCTGACAGGCTTGAGATTGGACTTCGCAGACGAGAACACAATCAGCTCGGATTTGCCGTTCAGCTCTGCCTGATGCGATATCCAGGCCGGGTGTTATCGACCGACGAAACTCCGCCTCGCGCAATGCTAAAGTACGTTGCTGAGCAGATTGGCGCCGACGCTGGAAAGTTTGCGCTCTATGCACGCCGTGAAGAAACGCGTCGCGATCACATTGCTCGCTTGATGGTTTATCTGGCCGCGCGGAGCGCGACGGGGCAAGACCGTAGAGCTGCGCTGCTGGCTGCAATTCAAGCGGCCACGATGTCCGACGACGGTGGCGCGATAGCGAGTGCCACTGTCGCCATGTTTCGTGAACGCGGATCTCTTTTGCCAGCGATCGACACGATCGAACGGATCGGTCTTGCCGCCCGCGCCATTGCCCGTCGGCGGGCGGAGAGAGCGCTGATCGAAGAAATTTCGGTCGATACACTTCAATCATTGGATAAGCTGTTGGAGGTTGACCCGGCCATTGGCCAAACGCGCTTTCATTGGCTGCGATCAGCGCCGGATGCGCCAGTTGCGTCAAACTTGGTCGGGCTGACCGAACGGATCGCCTTCCTGCGCAAGCTAGAAATCGATCCGAAATTGCAGATGCGCATATCGTCCGGACGGTGGGACCAGATGATCCGTGAGGGCAACGCCACACCGGCATGGCTGGCCAACGACTTCAATGCCAGCCGTCGACACGCGCTGATCGTGGCGCAGATTATCAAGCTCGGCCAGAAGCTCACTGACGATGCAGTGTCGATGTTCATCAAGTTGATAGGCCGGCAGTTCTCGCAAGCCAATAACCGCAAGAAGCAGCGGCACATGGACTGCAGGCGGGATACGGCCAAAGCGCTACGCATGTTCCTGGACACGATCACAGCCCTGCAGTCCGCGAACGATTATGGCCGCAACGCATTGGAGGTTCTCGATCAGGAAGTTGGATGGCACCGGTTGCTTCGGATGAAGCCTGAGCTTGAGTCGATGGTCGAGGACAACGAGGCGTCGCCTTTGACCTTGGCGGCCGAGCAATATGCGACCGTCAACAAGTACGCCGGTGCGTTCCTGCAGGCGTTCACATTCCGCTCAGCGCGCCGCCATGATCCCCTTCTTGCGGCGATTTCGCTGCTGAAACGGCTCTATGCCGAGAAGCGGCGGAGCCTTCCGGATCGCGTCCCGGTCACCCATCTCAGCCAAGCTGATCGACGGCTAATCCTCGGGCAGGAGAAGCCCGATCGCCGTCTCTATGAGATTGCTACGCTCGCCGCTTTGCGAGACCGCCTTAGATCCGCGGACATTTGGGTCGACGGCAGCCGATCTTTCCGACCGATCGACGAGCACCTGATGCCGCGGCCAACGTTCACAATCCTGAAAGATGAAGGTCGCCTCGGACTTGGTGTCCAAGAGGACGGTGCGGCGTGGCTTACCGAAGCGCGGCAGATGCTCGACTTCAACCTGAAGCGCCTGGCGCACAGGGCACGATCCGGGAAGCTCGACGGTGTTCGTCTCGAAGGTGGAACGCTTATCGTCACGCCGGCGGCTGGCGAAGTTCCCGCAGCAGCCGAGGACCTGAATGCCGAGATCAGCGAGCTCTATCCGTTGGTCGAGGTGCCAGATCTCTTGAGGGCGGTGCATGAATGGACCGGCTTTGCGGATTGCTTCACCCATGTTCGCACGGGTGACACTCCGAGGAATGTCTCGGCCATGCTGGCTGGCGTACTGGCCGATGCAACCAACCTTGGTCCGAAACGGATGGCCAGCGCGTCCAAAGGCATCAGCGCTCACCAGATCAGTTGGATGCGCACCTTCCATGCCCGGTCAGAAACCTACCGTGCGGCCCAGGCCTGCGTGACGGACGCACACACCCGCCATCCGCATTCTCGTCTTTGGGGCAATGGCACGACGTCATCATCTGATGGCCAATTCTTCCGAGCAAGCGACCGAGCCGCAAAGCGCGGAGATATCAATCTGCATTACGGCAGTGAGCCCGGATCGAAGTTCTACAGCCATCTGTCAGACCAGTACGGCTACTTCAGCATCTTGCCCATCAGCCCGACCGAAAGCGAGGCTGCCTTTGTGCTCGACGGACTATTCGATCAGGACACGATCCTCGACATCCAGGAACACTTTACCGATACAGGCGGCGCGAGCGATCACGTCTTTGGGCTATTCGCTCTGATCGGAAAGCGGTTCGCACCGCGACTGCGCAATCTCAAAGATCGGAAGTTCCACACGTTCGAGAAAGGCGATGCATATCCGGCGCTGTCGAACCACATCGGAGCGCCAATCAACACCACCCTGATCCTCGATCACTGGGACGATCTGCTTCATCTGGCGGCATCGATAACCACCCGTGCCGTCGTGCCCTCGACGATCTTGAAGAAACTCTCGGCATCACCGAAGGAAAGCCAACTGGCCAAGGCTCTTCGGGAACTCGGCCGCATCGAGCGGTCGCTTTTCATGATTGAATGGTACTCGAGCTCGACACTGCGCCGGCGCTGCCAAGCCGGCCTCAACAAGGGGGAGGCAGCGCACAAACTCAAACGCGCAGTCTTCTTTCATGAGCGTGGCGAGCTCCGCGACCGGTCGTTCGAAAGTCAGGCATTCCGCGCATCGGGCCTCAATCTTGTCGTCAGCGCGATCGTCCACTGGAACACGGTCTATCTCGACCGCGCGGTCACAGAGCTCAAACGAGCGGGAAGGAACATCTCAGATACGCTATTGAAGCATATCTCGCCGCTGAGTTGGGAGCACATCAACCTGACAGGTATCTACACCTGGGACAGCGAGCAACATCTCCCGGAAGGCTTCAGGTCGCTTCGCCTCCCGGCAGGGCTACGCCGTGCCGCATAACGTTCCTGCTTCGTTCGACCTTAGCGTACGATTTCGCACTGCTCTTGTTCCGACTCCAAGACTGGCTGGTCTGTTTTTCCAAGTAATCCATCTGTCGAACCGAAATGTCAGTTGCCGTTACTGCTGCAATCTAATTGTCAGGCTCTCTGATAAGCGCATTTAGGACTTGCGATAAGTGCAGTGAAAACTTAACAATATTGAGAAGTATTTACTTTTCCGACGAAAGTCGCGTAACCTATCTTATGGAACTTGCTAAGCGATAGGCCTCGACTGCCGGCTCGATCAGCCCGGGCTCTGGTGCAGGCGGAGCCACGGCCAGATCGTCGGGCAGATTTTCACATTGCGCCACGTGAACACGATGAAGCGCTTCAGGAACGGTATGGCCTGTGCCGCCTCGCCGGTTTCCCGCGCGCGATTCTTCGCGTCGTCAGGGATGAAGCGGTCAGCATAGACGACGGTGGTGCCGTGTTCGCCCTTGCGGACATGGCCGCCCAGCAATAGCGCCTGGCGGAAAGTCAGCCAGCCCTGGATGGGAAAGCCATGCTCGACGACCGCACCCCACAGGATCAGCACGTTGATCCCGGAATAGGCGCGGCCTGTCGCGGCATTGGCCGGCATAGCAAGGGGCGCTTGCGCCGCCGCCGTGCCCCAGGGCTGCACCCAGGGAAAGCGCCCTGCTTCCAGTTCGGCGATGATCTTGCTGGTGATATCGTCATAGAGGCTTGACCGGTCAGCGCCGGCGCGAGCGTAATGTCTGGACATCGCGGTTCTCCGCGACGGGCGCCGGAGGCCTCTCCTCCAGCTCTCAACCCGTCACGGCAAACTGGTCCGTACTCTCACTATAGACGGCGTTGCGGGGGCCTCCCGCAGAAGAGGGACGCTCTCGAATTTTGGGCAAAGGCGGTCCGCGCCAAATGCTTATTCCTACCGGACTGCGTGGCGGATGCGCTCGGTAAGCGTTTGTTCGACGTCGAAATAGCCTTCCCAGGCTTCCGGCAGCTGAGCCCGCGCGGCGGCGGCGAAAACATCGAAACCGTTGGCGCTTTCGCAGGAGGGCAACTCCTCCCAGCTGACGGGCACCGCACACCCCGCCCCCTCGCGTGCCCGAGTGGACCAGGGACAGATTGCAGTGGATCCCTGGCCGTTGCGTAGGTAATCGAGAAACATCCGGCCCTTGCGCTTGGCCTTGCTCATGTTGGCGACGAAGCGCGACGGATCTGTACGGGCCAGCAGTTCGGCGAAGTCTTGGCAGAAGCTCTTGACCTCGTCCCAGTCTGCCTCCGGGACGAGCGGCACGACCACATGAACGCCCTTGCCGCCGGACAGCAACGGCCACGACTGCAGTCCAAGCGCTTCCAGGATGCCCCGAACGTCGAGGGCTGCCTGCTTGACGGCAGTGAAGCCCAAGCCCTCGTCGGGGTCGATGTCGAAGATCATGCGGTGTGGCAGATCCGGCTGCTGGCGCAGGCTTCCCCAGATGTGGAATTCGAGCACGTTCATCTGGACGCCTGCGATCAGCCCAGCCAGGTCATCGATCCACAAGATCCGGCTTTCCTTCCCAGACATCTTCTCCAACTGGCCGTCATGGATGGCCTTGGGCATGCCTGGCAGTCTGTGTTTCTGAAAAAAGGTCTGTTGCAGGTCGCCGTCGGTATCGCGCACCAGCGACAGCGGCCGATCCTGTATGTGCGGCAGCATCTTCTCGGCGACCACGGCGTAGTAGGCGGCAAGCGTGGCCTTGGTCACCTTGGTCCCGGGATACATGACCTTGTCCGGATGCGTCAGCTTGACGCCGACAGCAACGGCGATCTCCTTGCCGATTCCCGGATCGAGATTGGGGGAGCCAAGAGTTGCCGGCGCCTTCGGCATTTCCATCACTACCTGGTCGGCTCGCTTATCTTCGCGCATGCCCTCAAAGCTTGGATGTCGCAAGCTGCCGTCCGGTGTCACTTCGGCATAGGTGACTTCGGCGACAAGCTCGGGCTTCACCCACCGGGCACGGCGGGCAATGTCTCTCGGAACGGAGGCGAAAGCCGGTTTCTCAAGATGGCGTTTCTCGAGCTTCGCGAGGATGTCCTTGCGCATAGCTGCGGTGAACCCAGTGCCGACGCGGCCGCGATAGATGAGCTTGCCATTGTCGTAAGTGCCGAGGATCAGCGAGGCCATGCCATGTCCTGTGTCACTTGGGCGATAGCCGCCGACAACGAATTCCTGTCGCTTCGTGCACTTGATCTTGAGCCAACTCCCGGTGCGGTCGCCGACGTAGGAGCTGTCGGCGCGCTTGGCGATAACGCCTTCGTGGCCGCCCGCGCACATGGCGTCGAACACCCTTTTGCCCTGGTCGAGGATGTGGCTGGAGAATTGCAGGCTGTCTTCAGGGCGGCGCGACCCTAGCAGGGACTCAAGTCGCTCCTTGCGCTCAAGGAGCGGCTGGTTCGACAGATCTTCGCCATCGAATTCAAGCAGATCAAAGGCATAGAATTTGAGCGGCATACCCGCGGCAATGCCGGTTTTCAGCATGGAGAAGTTCGTGCGGCCCTGGCTGTCGATGGCGACGATCTCACCGTCGATCAGCACCGCGCCCTTGGTCAGTCTCCGAAGCGGCGGCAGGATGACCTTGAACTGTCGGGTCCAGTCGTGGCCATTGCGGGTATAGACGACGACGTTCGAGCCGGAGATGGCGACTTGGGCACGATAGCCGTCGAACTTCATCTCGAAGAGCCAATCCCCGCCGACCGGTATGTGGTCTGTCAATGTGCAGAGCTGGAAGGACCGAAATCCCGGCAGCGGATATCTAGGGATAGATTCCGAGTCTCGGTGCCGTGTGCGCCTTTTGCTTATGCCGAGGGTGCCATCTACAGCCGACATGCGGAACTCGGATACATAGTCCGATTCAATACCCTGCCTGGGATTCGGTTCCATGTCCAAGCATCTCCGCGCCGGCGACCGTCGGCGCTCTAAGGAAGAACGGCGTATACGCCGCAGTCCTGCGCGCGTCCGCACCGCGGATCATTGTCGCACGTAGGACGGAGGAAATTCGCCCCCGCCGCGGGCGGTGAACGGGCCAGCCGTAGGAGCGTCAGCATAGCGCCGGCCGCAGGACGGGATGCGGGACCGACTGTCCCCGCCCGCGGTGGTCCGCATGTTTTGCGTCGAAGCCGACCGGCGGAGACCGCTCGCATTCCCGGTTCTCGACAGTCCGGCCGCTGATCGGCGACGATGCGATAGGATTGTCCAACCAGTGCCGAGTGGGCCTGGACGAATTCGATGAGGTCTTGCATCCGTTCGCCCCTCAATTGCGTGGCAGCTTGTGAATTTCCAGCCTGACAGGCCCTCCCCTGTCACAACTCGTGCAGAAGAGCGCTCGCTCGACCGAACTGAACAGAGCGCCTTTTCCATAGCGTTCGATGAGCCCGGCAGGCTTTACCGTCGCATGGTGCGAACAGGATCTGCACCAGGCCCGCAACACATGCCATTCGCGAAGATCGCCGAGCGCCACGTCGAGGCCCGCATGAACGCTACCATCAATGATGGCCTGCGGTGGGATCTTGACCTCGCCTGGTGTCAGGATTTTCTCCATCACATGCCGACTGTTGTAGTGGATCAGCAACATGCCTGGCCGGCGCCGGATGGCAGCTTGCCAGGCTGCCTGACTCACCGTTGAATCGGGGGAACGCGAAATGGTTTCGGATAGGGCCTGCTCCTCTCGATCCCATACCTCGATCCGAAAATTGTCTTCCGCTGTTTTTGCCATAGCTTCGCCGGCCAGCGCGATTGACGCCGAGCCATGGTCCTTTTCTGCTTCAGATCACGCTGAAATAAGGAACATATTCCTCCCCCGTCAAGGGGCATGCTTGACTCTTTGTTCTCTTTTTGTTCACTATTGGCGGAAATGGCCATAGGAGGCAGAGGCGGCATTGCTCTATGTCAGTCGCAACTGCTTGCTGCCGACTGCACTGGTAGCTTCGGTGGTTAAGAGGATTCCGATTGGATCAGGCTTTCTAGCAGATCAAGCAGCCGGTCCTGCTGCTGGGCACCGTAGCGTTGCTCGATCGCCTCATAGATCGCGGCACGCTCAGGCGACAGGTCCTCGATCAGTGCCAGCCCGGCCGGACTGATGGCGATCAGTGCCCGACGCCCATCATCCTTTACCCTGTTGCGGGTGATGAACTGCCGCTCCTCCATCGCCTTGATGATGCGGGTCAAGCTAGGCGGCAAGATCGAGGCTCGATTGGCGAGTTCGGTTGCTTCGAGCGGCCCGGTTTCGGCAAGCACCCGCAGCACGCGCCATTGCTGCTCGGTGATGTCGTGTCGGGCAAGCATCGGTCGAAAGTGCGCCATGATCACTTCACGGGCACGAAGCAGGGCCATTGGCAGGGAGCGTTTGGTTTCCGTTATTCGCAAGGAAGACTCCACGAAGGCGCGCATGAGCCCATTGGCAATCACCCGCGAACTCACAGCCAAGTTAGGATGTCGAGCGCACGGGAAAGGATGTTGACCCAACTGCAAAGCAATTGACAATACATCAACAAAATGTAATACGCACGTTAATTAAAGACAGCGTATATGTCCGACTGGAGCGACAGCTTGCCGCACATGGTGATCGACTATTCGGCGAATCTCGACGCCAGGGTCGACATGACGGAGCTCTGCGCTTTGGTCTCGCGGACAATCCTCGAAACCGGTCTGTTCGAGCCGGGCGCGGTCAGGGTGCGCGCCTTTCGCGCTGATGCTTATGCCATCGCCGACCGTCTGCCCGAGAACGGTTTCATCGACCTGAACTTCCGCATCGGCAAGGGCCGCACTGACGAAGAGAAGAAACGCACCGGCGAAGCGATCTTCGCGGCAGTGTCCGAGCATCTCGCTTCATTGTTCACGACGCCGCATTTCGCGCTGTCGCTGGAGATCCGCGAGATCGACGCCGAACTGAGCTGGAAGAAGAATGCCATCCACCCGCGCCTGCGAGGCAAGTGACAGGGCGTGGCAAGTGACAGGAAAGACCTCATGGCTCTAGACGACAATCTGAAGAAGGCCGAGGCCTATCTCGACCGCTTCAAAAAGGGCGGCGTGCTCAACCAGATCGGCGGCGAGGCGGTACCCGCTGCCGACGGCTCGATCTATGAGACGATCTCGCCGATCGACCTGAAGCCGATCGCCACCGTTGCGCGCGGCAAGGCAGCCGATATCGACCGCGCCGCCAAGGCGGCGAAGGCGGCCTTTCGCGACTGGGCGGCGCTTGCCGGCGACGCCCGCAAGAAACTCCTGCACAAGATTGCCGACGCCATCGTCGCACGCGCCGAGGAGATCGCCTTTGTCGAGTGCATGGACACCGGCCAGTCGCTGAAGTTCATGGCCAAGGCAGCGTTGCGTGGTGCCGAGAACTTCCGCTTCTACGCAGATCGCGCGCCCGAAGCGCGCGATGGCCGCACGATCCGCGCGCCGAACCAGGTCAACATGACCACGCGCGTGCCGATCGGCCCGGTCGGCGTCATCACGCCATGGAATACGCCCTTCATGCTTTCGACGTGGAAGATCGCGCCGGCACTCGCCGCTGGCTGCACCATCGTCCACAAGCCGGCGGAACTGTCACCACTGACGGCGCGGCTGCTGGTCGAGATCGCCGAGCAAGCCGGCCTGCCCAAGGGCGTCTGGAACCTCGTCAACGGTTTTGGCGAGGATGCCGGCAAGGCGCTGACCGAACACCCTGACATCAAGGCGATCGGCTTCGTCGGCGAAAGCCGCACCGGCTCGATGATCATGAAGCAAGGCGCCGATACGCTGAAGCGCGTGCATTTCGAGCTTGGCGGCAAGAACCCGGTCATCGTCTTTGCCGACGCCGATCTGGAGCGCGCCGCCGACGCCGCCGTCTTCATGATCTACTCGCTGAACGGCGAGCGCTGCACCTCGTCTTCGCGCCTGCTGGTCGAGGAAAGCGTCTATGACAAGTTCACCGCGCTGGTGGCGGAGAAGGCAAGGCGCATCAAGATAGGCCATCCGCTCGACCCGGAAACCGTGGTCGGTCCGCTGATCCATCCGGTGCATGAGGAAAAGGTGTTGTCCTATATCGAGATCGGCAAGTCGGAAGGCGCCATCGTCGCTGCCGGCGGCGGCAAGTTCGATGGTCCTGGCGGCGGCTGCTATGTCAGCCCGACGCTGTTCACCGGCGCCAACAACCGCATGCGTATCGCCCAGGAAGAGATTTTTGGACCGGTGCTGACCGCCATCCCGTTCAAGGACGAGGCCGAGGCGCTGGCGCTGGCCAACGACACGCAGTACGGCCTGACCGGCTATCTCTGGACCTCGGACGTCACCCGCGCCTTCCGCTTCACCGACGCGCTCGACGCCGGCATGATCTGGGTCAACTCAGAAAATGTGCGCCATCTGCCGACGCCGTTCGGCGGCGTCAAGAGTTCGGGCATCGGTCGCGACGGCGGTGACTGGTCGTTCGATTTCTACATGGAAACCAAGAACATCGCGTTCGCGACCGCGCCACACTCGATCCAGAAGCTCGGCGGCTGACCGGAGACATCAAGATGCCCTTGCCCACACCCAACCTCTACCCGGCCTTCAACATCGTGCGGCTGAGCCATGTCGAACTGGCAGTGACCGACCTCGCAAAATCACGCGCCTTCTATGTCGACACGCTCGGCCTGCAGGTGACCGACGAGAGCAAGGACGCGATCTATCTGCGCGCGCTGGAAGAGCGCGGCCACCATTGCATCGTGCTGCGGAAGGCTGCCAAGCCGGAAGCCCGCGACCTCGGCTTCAAGCTGTTCTCCGACGAGGATCTCGACAAGGCCGAGCACTTCTTGAGAGGCAAAGGCCTGCCGGTGGAATGGGTCGAGCGGCCGTACCAGTCACGGACCTTCCGCACCCGCGACCCGCACGGCATTCCGCTGGAGTTCTACTCGAAGATGGAGCGGCTGCCGCCGATTCACCAGAAATACGCGCTCTACAAGGGCGTCAAGCCGTTGCGCATCGACCACTTCAACTGCTTCTCGCCCAACGTCGATGAATCGGTGGCGTTCTACAACGAGCTCGGCTTTCGTGTCACCGAGTACACCGAGGATGCCAGCAGTGGAAAACTGTGGGCGGCGTGGACGCACCGCAAGGGTGGCGTCCACGACATCGCCTTCACCAACGGTGTCGGACCGCGCCTGCACCACCTCGCCTTCTGGGTGCCGACCCCGCTCAACATCATCGATCTGCTCGACCTGATGGCGACGACCGGCTACCTCGCAAACATCGAGCGCGGTCCCGGCCGGCACGGCATTTCCAACGCCTTCTTCCTCTACATCCGCGATCCCGACAATCACCGCATCGAGATCTATTGTTCGGACTACCAGACGGTCGATCCCGATCTGGAGCCGATCAAGTGGGACCTCAAGGATCCGCAGCGGCAGACGCTGTGGGGCGCTCCGGCGCCCAAAAGCTGGTTCGAGGAAGGCAGCGTCTTTGCCGGTATCGAGCCGCGCCAGCCCGATCTCTCTGCCTCGCCGATCATCGCGCCATGACGATGGCTGGAACAGGCGTGATGGGGAAATCAGCATGACGGCACAGGCACGGCTCGCCACCTTCACCGTCGGCGGCAAGAAGCGCTACGGCGCGATCACCGGCAAGGGCGTCGTCGACCTGTCGGCGCGCCACAGCCAGTGGCCGACGCTACGCGAAGTGATAGAGGCCGGCGCCTTGCAGCATCTGGCGGAAGAGGCGGAAGCCTTTGCTGCCGACTTTTCCCTCGACGACATCGCCTACGACATTCCGGTCCCCTCCCCGGAAAAGATCATCTGCGTCGGCGTCAATTTTCCCGACCGCAACGAAGAGTACAAGGACGGCCAGGCAGCCCCCTCCAACCCGTCGCTGTTCATCCGCTTCCCGCGCTCCTTCGTCGGCCATGGCGCGCCGTTGGTACGGCCGCCAGAATCGCCGCAGCTCGATTATGAGGGTGAGATCGTCATCGTCATCGGCAAGGCCGGACGGCGGATCGCCGAGACGGAAGCGCTGAACCACATCGCGGCGCTGTCGTTGTGCAATGAAGGCACCATCCGCGACTGGGTCCGCCACGCCAAGTTCAATGTCACCCAGGGCAAGAATTTCGACCGCACCGGCGCCATTGGCCCCTGGCTGGTGCCATACACCGACGAGGCGCAGATCGCCGACATCGCGCTGACCACCCGCGTCAATGGCGAGTTGCGGCAGCAGGACCGCACCAGCCGCATGATCTTTTCGTTCCGCAAGATCATCAACTACGTCTCGACCTTCACCACGCTGGTGCCCGGCGACGTCATCGTCACCGGCACGCCGACCGGTGCCGGCGCCCGTTTCGAGCCGCCGATCTGGCTGAAGCCGGGCGATGTCATCGAGGTCGAGGCCGACGGCATTGGCCTGCTGCGCAACGGCGTCGTCGACGAAGGGACAGCGCAATGATCCCCGAGCAAGTCGAGGACGCCGCCACGCGGCTGTACGAGGCCGAACGCAACCGTCGCCAGATCAGGCTGCTCAGCCTCGATTTTCCCGATGCGACGATGGATGACGCCTACCTGGTGCAGGCAGCACTGGTGAAGCGGAAGGTCGCGTCAGGCCTGACAATCAAAGGCTGGAAGATCGGCCTGACCTCCAAGGCCATGCAATCGGCGCTCGCCATCGACATTCCCGATTCCGGCGTGCTGTTCGACGACATGTTCTTCGACGACGGCGGCATCGTTCCCGGCGACCGCTTCATCCAGCCGCGCATCGAGGCCGAGATCGCCTTCGTTATGAAGGCGCCGCTGGCAGGCCCTGACGTATCGATCGACGACGTGTTCGACGCCACCGACTACATCACGCCTGCCCTTGAAATCCTCGACACCCGCATCGAGCGCATCAACAAGGAGACCGGCAAGGTCAGGACCTTCTTCGACACCATCTCCGACAATGCCGCCAATGCCGGCATCGTCATTGGCGGCCGCGCAGCCGGGCCGCGCGAAGCCGATTTGCGCTGGATCGGTGCCATCGTCTCGCGCAATGGCGAGGTCGAGGAAACCGGCCTTGGCGCCGGCGTGCTCGATCATCCGGCCAAAGGCATCGTCTGGCTGGCCAACCGGCTGCACCAATACGGCATGCAGATCGCTGCTGGACAGGTCGTGCTGTCAGGCTCGTTCGTGCGCCCGGTCGAAGCCCGCCACGGCGACAGCATCGTCGCCGATTTCGGCCCTCATGGAACAATCCGCATCGCGTTCGCCCGCTAGAGCGGCGCTTGAAACAGACTCGCTGTGCCTCGTCACTTCAGCCTATGAGCAAGCTTCAGTCGGTCGAACTCGTCCGCACCGGCCGCATTAGCAAGGCCAAAGCCGAGATGGTGCGGACCGCCCTCACCTTAAGAAGTGGCAAACGACATATGAGACGAATGGTCGATGGTCCGCGCGTCTGGGCCGTGAGGCCGCCAATCGGCAAAAGCCAAGATCGCACTCGCCCGAAAGCTCGCGGTCATCCTTCGTCGCATCTGGGCGACCACGTCAGGCAGAATGGCTCCGAATGACGCGTATTTGCCGCCAATCGCCGCATGAACGGACGGAGATCGTTCGGAGTCCCAGCACCTGGACTTGAATATGGCCGATCGTGAACGAGCGAGAGAAATTGAAGCCCGGACAAAGTGCGGACTTCCTGGGCGCACGCCTTGCATCCGATACGCGTGTCTCTACCCGTGCTTTGATTAAATGCTGGGGAGACATTGCTGTTAGTCGAAGCGAAGAACGACGGTAGCTTGCTGACAGAGACCTCACCGAAAGGCGCGGCAGTCTTTTGGGTCCCAGCCTATCTTCACATCAACGCCAGGCCGCAGTGGCAGGTCGGATCTTGCGTTGACTGTCTTAATGATGAAGGTCTCCGAGCCCGCCGCGTGAACTTTCACCCGAATATGGTCGCCGTGATAAATCGTATCGAGCACCTTGCCATCGAATTGGTTCATCGGGTCTGGAAAGTCATGGCCCAATAGACAGCGTTCCGGGCGGACCGAAATTATCACGCCATCGCCTGGCGCGAGAGACTCATCGGCGACTGCACGCACAACGCCACCGCCTGACAAGGCAACATCGTACAGTCCGTCCTTGCCGGACTTGGCGACCTTCCCTGTCAGTGTATTGTTCTCACCAATGAACCGGGCGACGAACGCGTTGGCGGGACGTTCATAGAGGTCCTGCGGTGTCGAAAGCTGCTGGATGATGCCATCGTTGAACACGGCTATCCGGTCCGACATGGTCAGGGCTTCGGATTGGTCGTGGGTCACGTAGATCATTGTGATGCCGAGACGGTCATGCAGCGCCTTGATTTCGTATTGCATCTGCTCTCGCAAATGCTTGTCCAACGCGCCCAGCGGTTCATCCATCAGAACCACTGTCGGCTCGAAGATGAGTGCCCGCGCTAGCGCGACGCGCTGCTGCTGGCCGCCGGAAAGCTGCGAGGGGCGTCGCCCTGCGAAATTGGGCAGCTCAACCATATCGAGCGCGCGTTTGACCCGGTTGGCGATGTCGGCCTTGGCGACGCGGCGCACCTCAAGGGGAAAGGCGAGATTCTGTGCCACGGTCATGTGCGGGAACAGTGCATAGCTCTGGAACACCATGCCGATGCCGCGCTCATGCGGCGGCGTCTGGGTCACTGGCCGTCCGTCCAGCAGGATTTCTCCTGAGGTGGCATCCTGAAAGCCAGCAAGCATCATCAGGGTGGTCGTCTTGCCGGAGCCCGACGGGCCGAGCAAGGTGAGGAATTCGCCCCTGAGTACGTCGAGGTTGAGGTTTTTGACGACGAGGCCAAGGCCTCCATACGATTTCTGTACATTGATGAACCGGACCAGTGCGGTCTCGTCATGGGCTCGCGCGGGATTTGCCGACAAGTCGCTCATCATATCTGGCTCACGAATTTGCTGACGAGACAGGTCTCAAGGCCTTCGACACCGTTTTCGGCCCCGTGTCCGCTGTCCTTAATGCCCAGAAACGGCGTCTCGGGAAAGGAAATGGTAAAGCTGTTGATCCCGACCATCCCCGTTTCGAGCCCGCTGGAAAATGCCTTCGCCGCGTCTGCGGTCGCGCCGAAACCATAGCTGGCCAGACCGTAGGGAAGCCGATTGGCCTGCTTGATTCCACTTTCGATCGAGTCGATCGGATTGATCAGAGCCACGGGGCCAAACGGTTCCTCATTCATGACACGCGCATGTTCTGATACATCGCACAACACCGTCGGTGAAAAGAAGTAACCGGGGCTGTTACGCCGATGGCCGCCGGCACGCAGGTTAGCGCCGTGCTTTTCGGCATCGGCCACGAGTTCATCCAGCGCAGACCCGCGTCTCGAATGGGCAAGAGGTCCCATGGCCGTATCTTCCAGGAAGCCATCGCCGACCACAACGCCATCCGCAATGGCAGCGAAGCGTTCGACAAACTCAACATAGATCGCCTTGTGGACATAAAAGCGGGTCGGCGACACGCACACTTGGCCGGCATTGCGATATTTCGCCATCGCTGAAAGCCGCACGACGGCATCGATGTCGACATCACGGTCGACAATGACCGAACCGTGGCCGCCGAGTTCCATCGTTGTCCGCTTCATGCCTGCGGCGCAGAGCGCCATCAGATGTTTTCCGACGGGCACCGAACCGGTGAACGATACCTTGCGTATGATCGGGGAGGCGATCAGATACGATGAAATCTCGGCAGGTATACCGAACAGCATGGATATCACGCCCTTGGGAATCCCTGCATCGTCGAGCGCCTGGACGATCGACATGGCACTGGCTGGCGCTTCTTCGGGTGGTTTGAGAATGCACGAGCAACCCGCGGCCAATGCCGCGCCGAGCTTTCTGGCCGGATTAACGGCTGGAAAATTCCAGGGCGCGATCGCCAGCACCGGGCCGACTGGTTCCTTGACCACGAATTGCTGCATCCCTTCGATGCGCGAGGGTATGATCCTGCCGTAAGCCCGGCGCCCCTCCTCGGCAAACCATTCCAGAGTCTGCGCAGCGGCTTCCGCCTCGATACGGGCCTCGGCCAGAGGTTTGCCTTCTTCGAGCGTGATCAGACGCGCGATGCTCTCACCCCTTTCCCGAACGATTGCGGCCGCGCGGCGGATGATATCGGAACGGTCAAGGGGCGAACGTCTCCGCCATAGCTCGAAGCCGGTTGCCGCCGCCGCTAGAGCGGCGTCCATGTCGTCCTGAGTTGCCACGGGCAGGTTGCCAAGAACGGCCTCGGTCGCGGGATTGAAGACCGGTATTGACTCACGATCGCCTCGCTCATGCCATTCGCCGCCGATCAGCAAGCGCAGATCGGGATAGGATTGAACCGCTGAAACGGTCCTCTGAGGGTTGTTGGTCATGCTGCCTCGTGCTGTATGGCCATTCCGCAAATAAGCTGGATAAGACCGAGCGGATCAGTCGGTGCGGTATCACCCCGCCAGGCGACATGCTGGTCGGGCCGCGAGAGGACCAAGGCCTTGTCGTAGACGCCAGCAGCGTCCTCCGCCGTGACATCGAGCAACCGGACAGGAACAGCGATCGCGTCCGCTGCGGCCAAGAATGTGGTCACGTCAATCGAAGGATCAAAGCGAAGCAGCGTGTAATCGGGACCCATCGCGTCGTAGAGCGAGCGGCCATCGTCGAGCCAGACGTGAGGGGTCCGGCAGCCCGGAACCGTGGACGGTGTGAAGTCGGCCATGCCGTAGGCAGGTGGTTTTTCTCCGTCATAGGCGATGATGGGGGATTGGTCATAAAAATAGCCAAAGTTCAGCCCGCCGCAGCAATATTGCTGAACGTTGAGGTCATAGGCGAGTTTGCCAAGCGCGGCTCTTGCTCGCTGGCCCTCGGCGTCGTCATCATCGATGTTGTCAGGAACGTCGCCGCGTTGCTTCGACAACGCCAGCGCATGGTTCATCGCAAAATGCGACACCTGCTCGGTGATGGGCAGCCGCTCTTTCTCATGGGCGTCGACAATGGATGCCGGCGCCCAGCCGTTCAGGTGAGCGGCGAGCAGCCAGGCGAGGTTTGCAGCGTCGGCGATGCCGGCATTCATGCCGTACCCGGCCATCGGCACCCATAGATGGGCCGCGTCGCCGCAGATAAAGACGCGCCTGTCGCGGAACTTGTCGGCTACCAGGCGCCGACCGATCCAGTCTTCCTTGCTAAGAATTTCGTAAGCGAAATCAGGACCGACGCCGAGGATGGTTCGCAACGCCCAGTCGCGGTCGATGGCTTCAAAGTCTTCCTCGCCCGGCCTGAGATAGTTGTGAACCAGCCACTTCTCCTTGCCGTCGATCGCATAGACATTGCCGGAACGCTGCGGGTTGAGGGAGAATGTCGCCCAAGCGGGCTTCAGGTTGCTGAGCGACAGCAGCGACGGCGCTCTGATATAAGTGGACTGGACGCGCTGCACGACCGCCGTACCGGAAAGCTTGGCGCCAATCGCCTTACGCACGCCGGAACGCGAGCCATCGCAGCCAACCATATAGCGAGCGCGAATGGAGATGGTCTCGCCCGTATCGAGCAGCCGCCCCGTTGCCTGAACGCCATCGTCATCCTGGGTGAAATCATTGATCTGGACACGGTTGAGCAAGGAGAGATTCGGCATCGCCGCGGCATGGGCGAACAGCACCGGTTCGATATAGATTTGGTTGATCCGGTGCGGCGGCTCCGGCGTCGGCCACCATGTGTCAGGGCCGCCGGTCGCCGTATAGCGGTCCTTCCGGCACGGAATTTCGATGCGCGACAATTCCTTGCCGGTGAAGCTCACTCGGTAGGAAATGTCGTTGGAATAGTCGGCCGGCAAGCCGGTTTGCCGCAGCTTTCCGGCAACGCCCAAGCGGCGGAAAATCTCCATCGAACGAGCTGCTATGTGATTGCATTTGACACTCGGCGGCTCCCCCTCATGCCGCATTTCCACCAACAGCGTCTCCACCCCGCGCGACGCGAGATCCATGCCGAGGGTGAGGCCGACCGGGCCGCCGCCGACGACAAGCACCTGTGTTTCTATCGTTCGTGTCATTGCGAATGAATACCTATGGGATTGAAGTGATCAGGCGATCTTCGCCGCCAGACGCTGGCTGCGGCGCTGCAGCATCAGGATCACAGCCATTAAAGCGACCGAAATCAGGATCATCAGCGAGGCAGCCGCCGTGATCGTAAGGCGAAAGCCGTCGACACTGGCGGTGAGCATCTGGCGCGGCAGGGTGCGCTGTTCGGGTCCGGCCATGAACAGCGCGATGACGACGTCATCGAACGAAGCGGAAAATGCAAACAGTGCGCCGCTGACCACGCCCGGAAGAATGAGTGGCAAGGTGATCCTGCGGAAGATGAGCAGGGGCGGCGCGCCGAGGCTGGCACCGGCACGCAGATAATCCGGATTGAATCCAGAAAGACTGGCCGAGACCGTCACGATGACGAAGGGCACCGCGATCGCCGTATGCGCCAGAATGAGGCCGATGTAGGTGTTGTTGAGCAGGAACGGTGCCGACGCGTAGTAGACAGAAACGCCGGTGATGATGACCGGCACCATCATGGGCGAGATCAGCAGTCCGACCAGCAGGCTCTTGCCGCGGAATGTCGCTTTCCACAGGCCGAAGGCCGCTGGCACGCCCAGAGCCATGGCAAGCGCCGTCGCACACGCGCCGACCAGCAATGAGTTGAAAAGAGAGCGTATCCAGAAGGGTGAGGTGAACAGATCCTGATACCAGCGCAAGCTCAACCCATCGAGGGGGAAGCGAAAGAAGCTGCCGGAGTTGAAGGACAGCGGCAGGAAAATCAGGATCGGGGCGACAAGAAATATGCAGGCGAGCGTGGCTACGACAGGAACTCCCCATCGGCAGGCAATCTGCAGTGGCGTGGCCCGGATGCCGTGTGCCATGGTCAGACCACCCCGACTGTTTTGCCGCCAGCAATCGAGCGATAGACGCTGGACAGCAGCACGATTGCTACAAGGAGTATCAGCGAGAGAGCTGCAGCCAGCCCCCAATTGGAACTCTTCGTCACGTAAAAGGCGATGATCGGCGCGATCGTCTGGTCGTTCGGATTGCCGAGCAGCACCGGCGTAATATAGGCGCCGAGAGCCTGGATGAAGACGAGAAGGCAGCCGGACACCACGCCAGGCATAACCAGGGGCAGGTAGACGCGGCGAAACACCGTGAACGGCTTGGCACCCAGCGAGGATGCCGCCCTCAGATAGCCGTCGGGGAATGCTTTCATGACGCTGAAGATGGCAAGGACCATGAACGGCAGCAGAATGTGCGTCATTCCGACATAGACTGCCATACGGTTAAACATGAGGTCGAACGGCGCGCCACCTGCACCGAGCCCCGCAAGCACGGCGTTGACGATGCCCTCGCGTTGCAGGAGGACGGTCCAGGACAGGGTTCGCACGAGTATGGATGTCCACAGCGGCAGGAGAATAAAGATCATCAGAAATCCGGCCCGCCGTGGCGGTGAGCTGGCTATGAAATAGGCGAGCGGGAAGCCGACGATCAGGCAGATGAGTGTCACCCAGGCGGCCATGACCACCGTACGGACAAGCATGCCGGCGAAAAGCGCCTTGTCAGGCGCCACCTTGGCGATAGCGCCCTGATCGGTGCGCTTCAAGTCGAGCGCGGCAAGTAGGTTGGCGTCCGTCAGCGGACCGCCGGCGCGCTTGATTGCCGCCCACGTCGCGATCTGGCCCCACCGCGCGTCGATGGCGACGAAGTCCGGCCCCGTCAGCGTAGCGGGCTCGGCCGACACGGCGGTGACCGTCTTGAACAGAAGTGACCGGAAACCCGGCAGATCCGAATTGATGCGGACGGCTGCCTTGGCCAGTGTTTCCGGAGCGGTGGTTTTTAGGTCGTGCTGCAAGCCGGCGAATGCTGGGCTGTCCGGCAGCGAACTTCCGTCGAACTCGCCAAGAGCGGCAATCGTGCGCGGAAGTGCCTGCCGGGCCAGCGGATCCGAAACGCTCTGCCACAGCGTCGCCGCTATCGGCACGAAGAACGTGACGAGCAGGAAAAGGAACAGCGGCGCGACCAGGATAAGGGCCTGCGCGTTCCCGAGCCGCCTGAGAGGGGCCGCTATCTTTGCGAGGTTGGTAAACATGAAACCGAACATGCACACAGTATGGGCACCCTGTGGAGGCGCCCATACTGTGTCATTCTATCATTGGCCGATGAGGGTCGTCATGCGCTGGTTCAGCGCATCGTAATTGTCCAGCCAGAAGCTTGCATTGGACTGGATCGCCGTCTTGATGTTGTCAGGATTGGCCGACAACAACGGCAGCACTTCCGGCTTGACCAAGGGCAGAGCATCGGTGTTCGGAACCGAGATCCCCATCTTGGATGCCAGTTGCGCCTGTCTCTCCGCTTCGGTCGCGAAATTCAGGAAGCTATAGGCCGTATCGAGATTCTTCGCCCCCTTCGGGATCGCCCAGTAGTCGATGTGGCGGATCGAATTGTTGTTGACGACCTTGTTCTTAAGCCCTTCGCCGAGATTGGTGGCGTTGATACCGCTGTCGTAGGTGGCAATGAACACCGCCTCGCCGCTTGCCAGAAACTGCCGCGACTGTCCCGGATTGGTCCACCAGATGATGTTGGGCATCAGTTCCTTGACCTTGGCGAAGGCGCGATCTTGGCCTTCCGGCGTGGCGAGCGTCTTGTAGACGTCGGCCGGCGCAACTCCATCGGCAAGCAGCGCTGCCTCCAGCGTATCGCGTGGGTCGCGATAGAGAGATCTCTTGCCAGGCCATTTTTTGACGTTCCAGAAGTCGGCCCAATTTTGAGGTGCTTCTGAGGTCTTGGCGGGATCGTAGGCGATCGACATGTTGTAGAGGACCTCACCAAGGCCGCAATCGAGCTTGGCATCCGGGATCAGCTTGGCGGCTTCCTTGATCTTGCTATAGTCGATTTTTTCGAAGAGCCCTTCCTGGCATCCCTGGATCACCTCGACATCTTCCGCGGCAACAACGTCCCACGTGTTGTTGCCCCCTTCGATGCGGGTGCGGATGACGCCGATGCCATAGTCACGGCTGTCTTCCACCAGCTTCACGCCAGTGGCCGCGAAGGGGCTGAAATAGAGCTCCCGGACCATGTCCTGAACGAGACCGCCGAAGTTGGCGACGGTGATCTGCTTTTCTTGAGCACTGACACTTAGGGCGGTGGCTGTGACCAGAGCGGCGCCGAGACACAGTGCCTTGATGTGAGATTTGAACATTTTTTAGTCCTCCGTTTTGTTGAGTATTCCCCGGTTTTATGTTCAGGCAACCAACACGTTGAGGACGGCCTGACGTCCCTCCTGCTCTACGGCATGCAGGGCACGGCGAAGCGCTGCCGGCAGGTCTTTCGCCTGCTCGACCCGCTCGCCGTAGCCGCCGGATGCTTCGACGATCTTTTCATATTCGGGACTTGGCTCGAGATACGTGAAGACCGCATTTCTGTTCAATCTGGTTTCGCTGTCCGGGTAGACGGACAGCGTGGCGCGCCGAACTGCTGCCCACATGCTGTTGTTCATTATGATGGTCAGCGTCGGCAATTGATTTGCCCGGGAAACGAAATGGGCAGGGGTCGGGTTGCCAAACATGTAGGCGCCGTCGCCAACCAGGCTGATGACGCGTCTTTCCGGCGCGGTCAGTTTTATTCCGAGAGCCGCGCCGAGTGCCCAGCCAAGACCGCCGGAGCTTGGCGCGCCAAAATAGCCCCCACCGCCATCGAGTGCGAGAAGCTCAGTCGGGAATGCCGTCTCGGCGAGAATGGTGTCGCCTTCCCCCGACACGTCGGCCAGGCAACGTGCCACTTGAGCATAGCTTGGCAGTTCGACGTCGGCTACGGCTCGTTCTCTCAGGGTCCTGAACGCAGTCCGCTTGGTATCGAGCCAGGCAATCCTTTCCTCGACCACATCTGCCTCGGCGTGGCTTGCGGCCTGGATCAAACGCATGGCTGTGGCGACATCGCCATCGATCGCCAGGTCGGCCTGAAATCCACGCACGGGATACCGCGAGAAGTTCGGATCGAAGGCCAGGTGGATCACGCGCGTCCTGGCACCAGGACTGTGATGCAGGGGAATCCACGGCACGTCGCAGGACGCAACGATGATCAGGTCGGCTTCCTCAACCAAGGGCCCGGGTTCGAAACCAACGAAGCTTGCATTATCAATATCAAGCGGCATGAAGCGCGGGCGGTGCGCCGCCACCGCAATCGAGTGGGCTCCGGCAAAGGCCGCCAATGCTTGGCGTTCGCGCGCCTCACGACCAAGCGCGCCGGTCACGATGAGTGGACGCCTCGCTTCAGCCAGCCATTTTGCAGCAATGTTGATGGCGTTCTCGTCAGGAGCGGGCGGCGCCACCTGTGGTGAAGTCCGTGCCGGTTCAACAGACACGGGTTCGCCAAAGGTCTCGCGCGGCAAGGTGAGATAGACCGGACCACGTGGATGGGCCGTGGCAATGCTTATCGCCCGGTCGACGACAAGGTCGGTTTGATCTGCCCGACGTAGCTCATAGTCCCATTTGACGACCTCGCGAACCATGGCGCCCTGGTCGAACATCTCCTGAGCCCAGTGGATGAAAGCGTTGCGCGATGCCAGGGAACCCGTTTCGGTGATCGGGTTGCGGCCGGCACAAAGGATGAGCGGCACCTGTTCGCGAGAGGCGTTGATGAGCCCGCAGATTGCGTTAGCCGTCCCGACATTGACGTGCACCATGACCGCTTGCGGATTGCCAGTGGCAAGATAGGCGCCGTGCGCCATGGCCACCGCAAGATTTTCGTGCGGCACGGTGATCGGTCGAGGAAGGGCGGATGGCTGGGGATGCGTCGCATAGGCCTCGATGATCGCGGCAAAATCCGTTCCTGCATTGCCGAACAGGTAGTCGACTCCACGCCGCTTCAATGCTTCGAGAAAGGCCGTGGCTGCAGTCGTCGCTTTCACCGGTTGCGTGGCGACGATCATACGACGGCTCCGACAGCGCGGGCAGAACGGCGAATGAGCGTCGCCTTGATATCCGTGAACTTGTCGAAGGCGTGCAGCGAGCGATCGCGACCGAAGCCGGACTCCTTGAAGCCACCGAACGGCATTTCGATGTTCACGCCTCCGGCGGCGTTGACGAAGACGCTGCCGGCATGCAGGCGCTCGCTGGCGTGGAGTGCCTTGTCTATGTCACGTGTCCAGACAGCGGCACCAAGGCCGTAGCGTGTGCCATTGGCGATCGCGATGGCTTCATCGAGCGACGTGAAAGACATTACGGCGAGCACCGGCCCGAACACTTCCTCCTGCGCCAGCTTCGAGGCGGGTTCGACACCGACGGCAATCGTCGGTCCAATAAAGCAGCCCTCGGAAGGCCGTTGCGCCTTGCGTCCATCAAGCATCAGGCTCACGCCCTCCTGTCCCTCGGCAACAGCGATTGCCCGGGTAATGCCATCGAGCTGCCGAGCGTTGACCACCGGGCCGAGATCATTGCCTAGATGAAGCGGGGATCCGGTCTTCAGCGTTGCGGCGATTTCCGTGATGCGCTTGACGAAGTCATCGTGAATGGCGGCATCAACCAGGAGGCGGGACGGTGCATTGCAGATTTGTCCCTGGTTGCGAAAGATAGCGCGAGCGGCGGTCTGGGCGGCCTCTTCCAGATCCGGTGCGTCGGCCAGCACGATGTTGGCGGTCTTGCCGCCACATTCGAGACTGACCCGCTTGAGATTGCTTTCGCCTGCGTAGCGTAGAATCCGTCCGCCCACCCGGCCCGACCCGGTGAAAGCGATCGCGTCGACGTCGGGATGGAGTGCAAGCGCGCGACCTGCTTTGTCGCCGCGCCCGGTCACTACATTGAAAACGCCGTCCGGTACCCCTGCTTCACTGGCAAGTTCGGCGAGCCGGATGATCGCCAGCGAGGCGTCTTCGGCTGGTTTCAGGACTACGGAATTGCCACTGGCCAGCGCCGGACCCAACTTCCAGGCTGCGATCATCAACGGGAAGTTCCATGGAACGATGACGCCGACGACTCCGAGCGCGATCTTGGCGACGAGCCCGGTCTCGCGATCCGAGATCGGCAGCATCTCATCGCTGAGCTTGTCGAGCGCCTCGGCATACCAGCGGATGGTGCCGGCAGCTTCGCCGGCATCCATATGGATGGCCATCCCGACCGGCATGCCCATGTCTCTGGATTGCAGAACACCCAGTTCGAATTGATGCTGGGCGATCAGATCGGCGAACCCCAGGAGGATTTTCTTGCGTTCGCGCCGACCGAGCCCGACCCAGCGCCGGCCCGCGAAGGCCCGCCGCGCCGACTCAACCGCGACATCGATATCGGCCGCGTCGCCTTCGGGAAAATCGGTAAGTCTCAGTCCGTCGATTGGCGAAATGCTGTCCATGCGCTGGCCGCTAATGGCCTCACAGGACTTTCCGTCCACGAATGACATGGCCGGCGAAAGGGACTTGGCGGCTTCCGCATTGATGCGTTGTTGAAAATCGGGGTTCGTGTTCATCAAGCGGCTTTCTGGACCCGCTCTACGGCGGCAACTGCCTGACCGATCGTCTCGACGATAGTCGTGACCTGCTCGGCGTTGATCGTCAGTGGCGGCGACAGGATAACCTTGCTGGCCATGACCCGAACGATGACGCCCTTGGTGAGGCAGGTCTCGGCAAAAACCCTCATCTCTGGATCAGCAGGCCCGAAAGACTTCTTGGTATCCTTGTCGCGCGCCAGTTCCACGCCCACCATCAACCCGCGGCCGCGCACATCACCGATGATCGTCGACTGCTCTGCAACGGCCTTGAGCCCGTCCATGAGCTCAACTCCCCGCGCGGCTGCGTTTTCAGAAAGCTTTTCACGCACCACGATGTCCAGCACCGCGGTCGCCGTCGCACAGGCCAGCGCGTGGCCAGAATAGGTATAGCCATGCATGATCGGTGCGGGATTGGCCGGGTTATCCCACGCCGCCGCGACTTTGGCGCTGACCATTGTTGCGCCCAGGGGAATGTAGCCTGCCGTGATGCCCTTGGCGAAACACATGATGTCGGGCTTTACGCCCCAGAGCCGACATCCGAACATCTCGCCAGTGCGACCGAAGCCGGTGACGATCTCGTCGGCGATCAAAAGCACACCATGACGATCGCAGATATCGCGCAGCAACGGCCAGTAGTTCTCTGGGGGGACAATTACGCCCCCGGCACCTTGGATCGGTTCGGCGATCACGGCCGCCACGGTATGGGCGCCCTGATAGACGATTTCACGCTCCAACTGCTCTGCACAGATCCGTCCCAGTTCCTGCGGGTCGGTCGTCCACTGGTTGCGGTACAGGAATGGACTGTCGACCTGAAAGAAACCAGGCATCAGCGGCTCGAAAGCCTGCCGGAACGGCGGATTGCCGCCGGCCGACAATCCGCCGAAATGGACGCCGTGATAGCCGTATTTCAACGAGAAGAACTTCGTGCGTTCCGGCTGCCCGGTCAGCTTATGATATTGGCGCGCGAGCTTGAGCGCGGTCTCGACTGCGTCCGAGCCGCCGGATGAAAATAACACCTTGGCCATTTGCTCGGCCGCGAGCATTTCACTCAGACGCGTCGACAGTTCGATCTGCGGCGGGTTCGAGGTCTTGCCGAAGGTTGTGTAGTAGGCGATGCGGTCGAGTTGCTCGACGATTGCGTGTTTCACTTCCTCACGCCCATGGCCGATGTTGACGTTCCAGAGACCGCCGACCGCATCGAGATAGGACCGTCCGTCGATGTCCTCGACGAACACGCCCTTGCCCTTGCTGATGATTAACGGCGCCGACCTGGCCGTCTCCTGAGGCGAAATCATCGGATGCAGAATGTGCCGCGCGTTGTTGGCCTTGATGAAGGCAGCATAGTTTTTGAAATCCGGGCTCATCGCATTCTGTCTCGTTTCAAATAAATCAACACCGGTGTCGATATCGATACGCTATGGTCAAAAGCAGTTCGTGTCAACAAAGCTGGCGGGGGATCGAGCCCACTTTGTCGGGCGCGTTGCCACGGGCTCGGCTTAGGGGCTGCGCTGTTATCTGGCGAAATCCCAAACCGTCATGCGAACGGCGTTCGTGCCGGCTGAACGCCTGAAGTTTTCCCTAAACAATTGCATGATTTACATTCTGCGCGCGAGACGTCATTGATAATAAGTCAACGCTGTATCAACAGGAGTTCACACCATCACCGGCGTAGTGCGCCAACGCATCGGCGGCCGCGAGCATTCTCTCGCGAAATCAACGCCAGGAGTGCCGCACCAGCAAAGCTGGTTCGGGTGGTTCGAGCGACAGAACTAAAATCGGAGGAACTCTTTGGGATATCTCAATCCACCGCCACTTGAGACTTGCTACACGCGACTGCAAGACAAGGTCATTTTCATAACGGGCGCTTCGAGCGGCATTGGCGCAGCAGCGGCTGAGCTCTTCGCTCGGGAAGGCGCCAAAGTCGTAGCAGCGGCCCGACGTACCGAACGTGTTGAAGACGCTATGTCCAAATTGCGTGCCGAGGGGTTGCAGGCTGCCGCGGTCGCCTGTGACGTATGTAATGAAGTGTCCGTGGAGAACGCCGTACGCTTCGCATCAGAACATTTCGGTCGTCTGGATGGCGCTTTCAACTGTGCAGGAGTGAGCGGCGCGCGGCTGCCAATTCACATGGCACAAGTGGAGGAATTCGATCGGGTCATGCAAACCAACCTGCGTGGCGTATTCCTTTGCTTGAAACACGAGGCCGCAACTATGCTTCAATCGGGAGGTGGGTCGATCGTCAATGCCTCGTCCATTGCTGGCATGATCAGCGCCGCCGGCAACAGCATCTACGCTACCAGCAAGTGGGGCTTGACCGCGCTAACGCGTTGCGCCGCGCTTGACTATGCCCGTGATGGAATTCGCGTCAACGCCATCGCACCTGGCCCGACGCGGTCGGAAATGTTCGATGCTTGGAAGCCATCTGAAGAGGACCGCGAGCAACTCGCAGAGGCATTCCCGATGAATTATGTAGCGCACCCTCAGGACATGGCTCGCGCAGCGCTATTCCTGTTGTCGGATGAATCGCGCTGGACGACGGGCGCTATTTTACCTTGCGAAGGCGGTAGAAGCGCTGTCTAGAAAGCCTTGACTAGGACGTCTGCACCGCGTTCGCCGCCAACACCTCCATTCCGACTGGAATTTTGCGACCAATTCTCCGGGCCGTTTCAGTTAACACTGATCGGTGCTTGAGCAGTTCCACTGTCGAGAGCCGGCTGGCCGGTGCAACTATGCTAAGCGTGGCAACCAGCGAACCATCCCCATCGCGAATAGGAACCGCAATTCCCCGCACGCCTTTCTGGTAACTTTGGTCGGCAACTGACAGCTGCTCTTGCCGTACCTTGGCCAGCTTCTCCGAAAAATCGTTGATGTCTGGCGCGGGAAATGCCGGATATGCGCGGGCTGCCTCCTCGACCACGCTCGCCGAATCTTGCGCCGACATCTCCGCGAGACTGATGAGCCCTGTAGCCGTGACGTGGACCGGTGATCGCTCACCCAAAGTGAAACGAACAGTCAGCGGGTGTGACGCTTCGTTATAGTGTACGCAAACCATATCGCGGCCATCTCGTACATGTAGGCCAACGCTTTCACCAACCTCTTCGCGAAGGCTGCGCATCTCGCCTGCGGCGAGCTCAACAAAGCCAAGCGCCTGAAGACGCGAAGCCGCCAAATCCAAAATCGCCAACCCTAGGCGGTACCTCTTGGTCGCCAAATTCTGCTCAATAATGCCTTCTTCGCACAGCGATCGCAGGAGTCGATGTATTGTTGCCTTGTCGAGCACCAGCCGGCGGGCGAGTTCGCTGACCCCGAGTTCGGGATGCTGAACACTAAATTCTCGAAGCAATCGGATCGTAAGCTTTGCCGTTTTCATAGCGCCCTGACTTAAATGCTCCTCGTGACTAGTCCCCTCGCAACCTCTCGGTCAAGTAGCTGCAATGGTGCGATGGGACCAGGAGCGCGCGGTTGGAAAGAGCAGGCTTTGAAAAAGGCACGGTGCGGACGGAGCCGCACAAACCAATATGACCGCGATGCGAACCAACCTGTCGTTTCTATTCATGATCCAAATACCAAGTTGCCGTTTCGGCCGCTTTCTTTGACATTCTGGCTCCGGTCTCACGCGCCGCATCGCTGTCGGCTCGACTTTGCATCCACCCTATCATTGCAAAAGCGCGTAAGGCGGTGAACAATGGCAGTGCCTTGATGTCACGCGCTGTCAACGTCCTTTCGGAGGCATACCCCTCCAGCAATGCGCATTCGATGACGTCAAAGAGCGGATCCTCTCGATTCTGATAGAGGCTCACCGCAACGTCGTACATACGCCATCCGAAGCCGCAATCATCGAAATCGATGACTTGGGCCGAGTGGTCCTCGCTCATCAAAATATTTTCGCGCACAAGGTCTGCATGTATCAATCCGAAAGTCCTGGCGCTTTTCTCGAAACCCACTAAAGCACCCATCGCCTTTTCCCGAGATTTCGATACGAGGTCACGCAAGGCATGATCGAGCAGAGGCGAGTTGGTAAAAGGCCCCCACAATAGATTTTCGGAGAAGAAAGCTCCGAAGTCCCATGCGTGCCTTTCAAAATCACAGGGAAGAGGCCACGCCTCAGTCAGATTGTGCATCCGCGCGATCGTGCGTCCCAAGGCTGAGAAAGAACGCTTCGCTTCGTCACCTGACATGTTTAGCGGGACGCCACTCTGGCCAAGCGGCCGCCCCTCCACCCAGGACATGCAGTCAACTTGCCGCGACTGAGAGGAAGCCTCCGTCCGAGCATGCACGAACAACTCACCCGACAAAGCTGCAATCGGCCGGGGCGTCGGGATGCCACTGGCTTGCAGGTAGTTCATCCACTGCAACTCCGATCGCAACGCGGCGTCGGAATGGTAGCCAAACCGGTGGATACGCAATGCCGCAGGCAGGCCACTTGGCATGACGACACGAAAAACGACGTTCTCCCGGTATTTGAGCAATACTGGATCGCTGTCTTCGACCCCCCAGGCTATCAGCGCCTGACGAGCCAGATTCTTCATCGCGACGGCTTCATCGGCGTTGTTCTGATGCCCGGTCATCAGAGCGCCTCGCAGGCAAGGTCGGCAAGAACCTCATCAAGGATACCAACGAGGAATGTCGCATTCTCAATGCCAAAAGGCATTGGTGGTCTTATTTTTAGAACGTTGCCGTGAATGCCGGTCTTGCCTATCAGAACGCCACGTTCGCGCATTTCATCGACGACGGCGGTCGCCAAGTCAGGCGCTGGGTCGCGGATAGCGCGGTTACGGACCAGTTCCAGCCCGAAAAACAGCCCCGTACCTCGGATATCACCGACGCACTTATGACTCTCGGTCAAGGGGCGCATCAGTGCCAGCGACGCTTCACCTACTCGCTGTGCGTTGTCGATGAGGTTCTCGCCCTCTAGCACGTCCAGCACCGCGTTGGCTGCCGCACACGACACTGGATTGCCGCCGAAAGTGTTGAAGTAGCGGAAGGCCTCGCGAAACGATGCCAAAATCGCTTCTGATGTCGCGACGCCGGCAACGGGGTGGCCATTACCCATCGGCTTGCCCATGGTTACGATATCGGGCAGGAAGCCGACGCGCTGGTGGCCCCAGAAATGCGTGCCTGTGCGACCAAATCCAGGTTGCACCTCGTCGGCGATCACCAGTCCACCAGCCAAGCGCACGGCTTCGATGGCGCCATCGAAGAAGCCGTTGACCAAACTTGGAAATCCCTCATTGGCCAGCATCGGACACACGATCAAGGCCGACATGCCTATTCCAGCGGCCTGCAGCGACCCGATAGCTTCGCGGACGTCGGCAGCGAACCGCTCACCTTCCTGCCCATCCCCTGGCCTAAGGCTATCCGGTGCCGGTACGAGCCGAATATGTTGAGCATGGCCGCCGATCGGCGGCATGCGCGTGCTTAGCTGTGAGACCGCGGCGGTGTTTCCATGATACGTCGCGTCCGTAGCGATAACGCCCAGGCGCCCGGTAATAGCTTGCGCCATTCGTAGCGCGATATCATTCGCCTCGCTGCCGGTACACACAAGAACCGCTGTCGAAATCGGCGGAGCGAACGTCGCTGTCAAACGTTCGACATAGTCGAGAATGGTCGTGTGCAGATAGCGAGTGTGGGTGTTGAGCAGCGACGCCTGTCGATGCATCGCCTCTACGACATGCGGATGACAATGGCCGACATGGGCCACATTGTTATAAGCGTCAAGATAGCGCCTGCCGTCCGAGTCGAAAAGCCAAACACCCTCCCCACGCACGAGGTGGATCGGATTGGCGTAAAAGAGCTGAGACTTGGCCCCCAAAAGTTTGGCGCGTCGCGCCACCAGATCGGATTGCTGGGCCATGTTCTTATCTGTCAACGGTTGTATGCAGTTTGGGCGCTGCCGAGCCGAAGCGCCCTTGCCAATTGGCAGCGACTTCTTGATTGTACAAATGGCGCGGAGGGTTACCGGCCAGCAAGTCGTGCAGATTGTCGATCAAGGACTCCGTAAGTGCGCGCATCAGTTCAACGGTGTGACCCGCATTATGCGGCGTGAGGATTGCGTTGGCACAATGACGCAGCCGGCTTTCGGCTGGCAGGGGTTCGATTGCGAAGACGTCAACTGCCGCCCCGCCGAGGCGACCTGCCTGTAGCGCGTCTGCCAGCGCATCTTCGTCGATCAACGCGCCTCGTGACGTGTTGACGATCACGGCGCCTGGTTTCATCAGAGCAAGTTCATCTCTCCCAATCAAGCTACGACTGGCACCGGTCAACGTCATGTGGAGCGATACGACATCGCTCTCACGAAGGAGATTTGTTAGAGGCACTGCGGTCGCGTCCAGGTCTGCATCCGTCACTGCGGGGTCGGCGACAAGGATTCTCACCTGCCACGGCGCCAAAAGCTCAGCCACCGCTCGACCGATGCGGCCAAATCCGACCAGCCCTACTGTCTTTCCTCGTAGCATACGGCCAAGCACCAACGGCTCGCGCCAACTTCCATTCATCAACACCGTTTGCTTTTCTGCAACACGGTGCATCAAGCTCGCAATGAGCATCACCGTTGCTTCCGCCATGCTGTAGACACTCTCAGCCGGTGCTCCATGGCCGACCGCTATGCCGGCGAGCGTTGCCGTCTTGACGTCGAGTGGATCGACGCCGATCGTCGGAAAAACAATGCTTCTTAACCTCCCTGCCTTCTTCATCAAGGCGACCGGGAAACGACCCCGCGGCGTCAGCACCAGAATGTCGATGCGGGTGGTGAGGTCTCCCCACTCTTCCGGTGGCAATCGTGGTGAAACCACTTCGTGGCCGGCGGATTTCACCATCGCTCGAGCATGATCGAGTGCATCGCGCAGAATCGCGCTCTCCGGCACTGCGACCACAAATCGCGACGGTTCTATCTTACTCGAACGTGGCATCTGGGGGTTCACATACGTGTCCGTTCGCCAGTCGGATCGTAGAATGGAGCCAATTGAGCCACGGCAGGAAATTTCGCACCTGCCACCTCGATCTCGAAGCTTCCCTGTTTCAGCCAATCAGCAGAAGCACCGCCGGGGGCGAATACGTAACCCATGCCGAGCGATCGGTCGATGCGAAAGCCCCAGCCACCAGAGGTGATGGTGCCCACCCGATCGCCGTTGCGCCAGATGATCTCGTTGCCGATCAGGATCGGTGCGTCGTCGCCTTCCAAGGCGAACTGAACGAGCCGAGATTCTGGGGGGCGCCCCCGCTGCGCCTCGACCCTTTCCCGGCCGATAAAGTCGCCCACCTTGTGCCAGCCCACCGCGAAGCCGAGACCGGCCTCAACCGGTGTTTCGTCGGCAGTGATGTCCAAGCCCATCAGGCGATATCCGCGCTCCAGGCGACACGCCGCTACCGCATAGAGTCCAGCATAGCGCAATCCGAAGCCGGCACCTGCTCCAACGATCAGGTCGTGGAGATAGCCACACATCTCGGTAGGCACCAGGATTTCATACCCGAGTTCACCTACAAAGGTCACGCGAGAAGCGCGAACTGTTACATGTCCCAGGTTGATTTCGTCGGAATACCCAAAATTGAGGGCATCGTTCGAAAGGTCAGAATCGCTCAGACTCTGTAGCAACTGCCGGCTCTTGGGGCCCATTATAGCCAAGAGACCAAAAGAACTTGTGACATCCTGAACGACAGTCGCCGCGCCTTTCGGCAATTTAGCATCCAACCACGCGAGATCGATCCTCTGATCGGCGAAACCAGAAATGACCAGGAAGCGATCCTCGGCCAATCTTGTGACCGTGAGATCCGCCTCGAACCCACCCTTCTCGTTCAACCAAGCTGTGTAAACCACTTTTCCGACCGGTGCGTCGATTTCGTTTGCGCAGAGCCTGTTGAGATCGCGGAGTGCATCCGGACCGGAGATGACGAATTTGGCATAGGCCGATTGGTCAATCAGCGCGACATTGTCGCGGACAGCCAGGCTTTCTTCGCGCGCAAACGGATACCAATCCTGCCGCCCCAATCTGTATCGGAACTCGCTGGAATCCTTGGGTGCGTACCAAAGCGGAATTTCCCAGCCGACGCGCTCACCAAAGTGCGCACCAGCCGCTTTCAGTTCATGGTGCAATGGCATCCGACGCACATCGCGAGCGCTCTTCATTTGCTTGCCGGGCCAAGGCATGTTTGACCAGATGCCAATCGACTCGGTCACTCGTTCGGCCATAAAGTGGCGATTGGCTTGGAATGGCATTGTGCGGGTAAGGGCGAACGCATGCATATCGACCGGGCTGTTGCCTGAGGCAACCCATTCCGCCACGACTTTGCCCATGCCGCCTGATGACATAATGCCGCTGGAATTGAAGCCAGCTGATACAAATAATCCGCTGACCTCGGGGGCCGGCCCTATGAGATAGCGGCCGTCTGCGGTAAAACTCTCCGGCCCGACGAAAAGGGTCTGCACACCAGCGCTTTCTAGACGCGGCACGCGCTTTGTTGCCATGGCAAGTTCGTTTTCGTAGTGCTCGTAGTTCCCCGGCAGACTATCGAACTCGAATTCCTCCGGAATGCCGTGCGTGGCCCATGCCTTGCCACGCTCCTCGAAAATTCCGACAAGCAACTTGCCTGCGTCCTCCTTGTAGTAAGATCGTTCTTCCGAAATCACCAGAATGGGCGTTTTTGAGTCGAGCTGGGCGATCGGTTCCGTAACCATATAGAAGTGTTCGGCCGCGTGAAGCGGCACAGCCACGCCGACCTTGCGCGCCAGTTCCCTAGTCCACATGCCGCAGGCCAGAACAACCGTGTTCGCCTCGATCTGCCCGTCTTCAGTCTCGACGCCGACGATCCTATCGCCGCGTTTGAGGAGTCTAGTGACATTTGTATCCTCGAAGATGCTGACGCCACCTTGGCGAGCGCCCTTGGCCAGGGCCATGGTATAGTCCACAGGATTGACCTGACCATTTTCGGGAATATGAAGCGCCCCTAGGATGCCATCAATGTTCAGAAGCGGCCACGCCTCTTGAAGTTCTTCTGGCGTCACCATGGGGGCCAGAACGCCAATATATTGGGCATAGGAAGAGGAGCGCCTCAGGAGTTCCAGCCGATTTTCGTCGAGGGCGATCATAAAGCCGCCATTCTGCTTGAATCCTGTGGACTGCCCGGTTTCTTCTTCGAGGCGGCGCAGAAGATCTATCGAATATTTCGCTAAATCAGCCATTGATCGCGACGGCCTCAGTCGACCGACAATGCCGGCCGCGTGCCACGTCGTTCCGGATGTCAGTTTCTTGCGCTCCAGCAAGACGACGTCACGTTTTCCGAACTTCGGCAGATGGTAGGCAATCGAGGTTCCGACGATTCCACCCCCGACAATTACGACATCGGCGCGTGCGGGAATTTGCTTGGACACTGACTTTCTCCCCTCAAAAAGCGGCTTCCAAGCCGATCTGGATAAGCTCGAACAAGATGGAAAAGTGATCGCCTTCAGGCATCAGCCCTCCGCGTTTGTCTTGCCGCCTATCGGTCCATACGCGACGCTTGTTCGATACGATCGTGAATCGTTGATTATATCGCAACGCCGTTTCATTACTATTTCCGGCGCAAACGCGAGTGTCAATGCCCGTCCAGCAGTGAAGGAGTCGATTGAAGGCTGGACCGTCGTGCAAAGCCGTTGACCCAGAGCGCCTCTGCACGGCCTCGGTTATCAGGCTCGTCAGCCTGCGGCCGGCGGTGACGTCCGATAGAACTCGGCGCAAGCGAAGTCAGACCAGCAATGCGATGTCGGTTCGGTGTTTACGCGAAGAATTGCAAAGCGCAGGATTGCCGACGCCGAAACCGGCGAAGCAGGCCAAATCGGACGCACCGGTCCGGAGAAGTTTTTGGTGAGGCTCAGTTCTGGCCCTGTGACAGCGCGCCCGCGACCGACGCGGCACCGGCCTTCATGGGAAGGCTATCGGGCTGCTTTTTATGTCGTGAGCTGGCGTTCAAGTGGTCGCCCTAGGTGCACGGGGCGCACTTTCGCAATCATGTCTTTACCGCTTCCGGATGGGCCGCGCGAAAGGCTGGCAGTTCCGCACAAGTGGAATCGATGGCCCGAATGCGGGGCATGTCCTTGAGATCGACACCCCATCGCTCAGCATTGTAGACCTGCGGCACAAGGCAGAAATCTGCCATAGTCGGGCTGTCTCCATGACAGAATCTGCCAGTTGACGGATGCGTGAGCAGGGTTTCAAACGCGCGAAGCCCCTCCCCGATAAACTTACGCATCCAAGCAGTGCGGACTGCGTCGCCGCCTCCAGTGAGTTCCATGACATGGGCGCAGACGCCCATGTTACACACAGGATGAATATCCATGGCGATCGCGTGGGAGAGAGCCCTAACGCGCTGGCGGCCGGGCGGATCTTTCGGCAGCAATGTGGCCTCGCGGGTTTCGCAGAGATATTCGATGATCGACAGCGACTGGGTCAGCACCACGCCGTCGATGTCGAGCACGGGTACGAGACCTTGCGGATTGCGTGCCAGATGGTCCCGCGATTTATGGGTCTTGTCCAGGAGGTTTACGGGGACTGCTCGATAAGCGAGGCCGATGTTGTTGAGCGCGATGCGCACACGGTAGCTCGCAGACGAGCGCCAGTAATCATAGAGAACGATCTCGCTCACGTCGGTTTGCCGCAGTGTAACGCGGTTTTGAGCGCTTCACTCAGCACCATTCGGTTACCGATATGGTTGGCGAGCAGCAGGATAAGACGGGCGTTCAAAGCATCGCTTTCAGCCTTGCTCAACCCCTCATGAGCGTCGAGCAGTTCCGCATAGAAATCATCGGGTCGAGCTATGTTGGGCATGGTTGTCAGTGCCGTCATCGCAATCTCCCGATGGCTTTCAGCAACGCCCTCCGCACCGCTGTCTCGTCGAATGCGTGCCAGCGGGCAGCGACGTGCTGATCTGGACGAAGCAGGTAAACGGCGCTCGTGGCGGTCCCGAGCCAACATGCGCGAAAAGCCTCGGTGTCGTCGCCGGTCGCGGCCACGACGACGCGTTCGATCGGAATGCCGTCGATGTCCAGCATCTCAGGCGCCCCGGCATTGATGGTAAGAAGCTGGAAGCCGCCACCAAGGTGGTCGAGTAGCCAGCCTCCGCCCACAGGCGCATCCACAGCCGGCGAACCTGGCCGGGTTTGCATCGGCAAACCGTCACAATCGGGCCCGTTCAGCGGAGAGCCCTCATAGGTCGATGGAACCGAAAGGCGGCCTGAGTTGACCATGGGGCGCGTGGCTGGAAGGTGCTCTGAAAGATCGAGCACGGCGTCGCGGAAGAGGCGGCTGGTCTCGGACTTCGGCGTGATGAAGTCTGTCGAGCGCGACGAATTGAGGATATTTTCATCAGCTGCCTGCACCCGCTCGGCGTCATAGCTGTCCAGCAGGCTCGCAGGCGCTTTGCCGTCGATCACCAGCTTGAGCTTCCAGGCAAGATTGTCAGTGTCTTGCAGGCCCGAATTGGCGCCGCGGGCGCCGAAGGGCGAGACCTGATGCGCGCTATCGCCGGCAAAGATCACCGGACCATGGCGGAATTTTTCCATGCGCCGGCATTGGAACGTGTAGATCGAGACCCAGTCGAGTTCGAACTGCGCGTGCTCGCCGAGAAACGCCTTTAAGCGCGGGACCACCTTTGCCGGCGTCGATTCCGCTTGCTTGTCGATGTTCCAGCCAAGCTGCAGGTCGACCCGCCAGACATTGTCAGGCTGCTTGTGCAAAAGCGCGGACTGGCCGCGGTTGAAGGGCGGATCAAACCAGAAGCGGCGCTCAACCGGAAAAGCAGGACTGTCTTCCATAACGATGTCGGCGATGAGGAAGTTGTCCTCGAAGATCCTGCCGATGAAATCGAGGCCGAGTGCCTTACGCACGGGGGAACCTGCGCCATCGCAGGCGATCAACCAGTCGGCGATCAGATCATACGGGCCATCCGGCGTATCGACGGAGACACGGACACCGTTTCCGGTATCATTGACGCCTGTCACGCGATTCTTGCCGCGCAGTTCGATCGGTCGCCCTTCCGCCTCCAGCGTGCAGGCACGGTCAACCAGATACTGCTCGAGGTAGTATTGTTGGAGATTGATGAAAGCCGGCTGTTTGTGACCACCTTCGGGTAACAGGTTGAATTCGAAGACCTGTCGTTCATCGAAATACACCTTGCCGACGCTCCACTGCACGCCCTTCTCCACCATCGGAGCCGCGCAGCCGAGCCTATCCAGGATTTCCAGCGAGCGCTTGGCAAAGCAGATGGCACGCGAACCGAAGCTCACCTTGTCATTCTCGTCGAGTACAACGACGGCAATGCCCTGACTGGCCAGGTCGATCGCCAAAGCAAGGCCCACAGGCCCCGCCCCGACGATGGCGACAGGGCGGCGCACGGGTCTCTCGGCGTCCTGGTCAGACGATCGCCGGTAGGGATAGAGCGGTGTTTCGAAGATCTTGGTGATGTGTGCCTCCCAATCGAACCTTTCGACAGCATTTATCGCTGCAGGGCGTCCCACATCTGGCGGTCGCGTTCGGCGGTCCAGATCCGTGGAGTGTCGATGCCGAGCGCTTCGTCGTAGGCGCGTGCGACGTTGAATGGCAGGCAGTGTTCGTAGATCGCGTAGGCGGCAAATTTCGGGTCGCACTCGGCTCGGCAGGCGTCCCACGCTTCCTTCAGCGTGCCGCCGCCCTGGGCAACGCGGGCGATCGGTCGATAGGTCGAGCGCACGAAGTCGACAGTGTTGTCGAGAGCCTTTTTCACCAGCTCCTTGCTGGTCAGCGCGTCGCCGCGCCCCGGCGCGATCGCGTCGACGTCAAATGCACGGATCGCCTCGATCGTTGCCGGCCAGTCGCTGAAGTGACCATCGCCGCAGTAGCAAGCAGAGTGATATTCGATGATGTCACCGGTGAACATGACGTTCTGGTCGGGGACATAGGCTACGATGTCACCCGCGGTGTGAGCGCGACCAAGATGCATCAGGTCGACCCGGCGCTTGCCCATATAGACCGTCATGCGTTCCTTGAAGGTCATGGTTGGCCAGGTCAGGCCCGGAATGCTTTCGTGTCCCTGGAATAGGCGCGGGAAGCGCTGGAACTCCGAATCCCAATCTTCCTTGCCGCGCTCGGCGACCATGCCGCGCGCCTTTTCCGACATGAATATCTGCTCCGCATTGTAGGCGGAGGCACCGAGAACCCGGACAGCATGATAGTGCGAGAGCACGACATATTTGATCGGCTTGTCGGTGACGCGGCGGATATTCTCGACAACCTTGCCGGCGAGCCGTGGGGTGGCCTGCGCATCGACGATCATCACGGCGTCGTCGCCGATAATCACGCCGGTGTTCGGATCGCCCTCGGCCGTAAACGCCCAGAGGTCCTTACCGACTTCGGTGAAGGAAATCTTCTTTTCCGCAAGGTCGCCCTGCGAAGCAAATGCTTTTGCCATAGTCAAAATTCCTTGTTTTTGCTCGTAGAGAGCTGGTGGAGGAAGGCGGTAACCTCGCCTCAGGTTTGAACTCGTTTCTGAACGCTCTGCTTGATCGCACCGAAGATCGACTGTCCTGCCATGTCCTTCATCTCGATACGCACCGTGTCGCCAAACTTCATGAAGGGGGTTTTCGGGGCGCCACTCTGAATAGTCTCGATAGTGCGGATCTCTGCGATGCAGGAATACCCCATGCCGCCCTCGGACACAGGCTTGCCGGGGCCGCCGTCCAGCTTGTTGGACACGGTCCCCGAGCCGATGATCGTTCCTGCGGCGAGCGGCCGGGTCTTGGCGGCATGGGCGATCAGTTGAGGAAAGTCGAAGGTCATGTCGATGCCCGCGTTGGCTTTGCCGAACGGTTCGCCATTCAAGGCAACAAGCAAGGGGAGGTGTAGTTTCCCATCCCTCCAGGCGCTCCCGAGTTCATCGAGCGTCACGGCTACTGGCGAGAAAGCGGACGAGGGTTTTGAGTGGAAAAAGCCGAAGCCCTTGGCCAACTCCGCGGGAATGAGACCACGCAAAGAGACGTCATTGACCAGCATTACAAGGCGGATGGCTTCACCGGCCTGATCGACGGACACGCCCATTGGGACGTCATCCACAATCACGGCCACCTCACCTTCCATGTCGATCCCGTAAGCTTCGTCGGCCATGACGATGGGATCGCGAGGGCCAAGAAAGCTGTCAGAGCCACCCTGATACATCAGAGGATCGCTCCAGAAGCTCTCCGGCATCTCGGCGTTGCGGGCCTTTCGCACCAACTCGACGTGATTGACGTAAGCCGAGCCGTCAGCCCATTGGTAAGCACGCGGAAGTGGCGAGCAGACGTCACCTTCATAAAACGGCGTAGAGGGTTGCGAACCTGCCTCGAGGCCTTCGGCGATCTCTCGAAGTCGGGGAGCAGCATTTCGCCAGTCATCGAGGGCTGCCTGAACAGTGCGCGCGATATGACCGACCTCGCAACAGCGGCTTAGATCCCTTGAGACGACGACAAGCCTTCCGTCCCTGGTTGTGTCTTTGATCGTTGCGAGTTTCATTCCGCCAAACCGTCCTTCTTCACCACGTGGCATCAGGATTCATGAATTGATGCGTAGTTGAGGCATCATTTGATGCCTGGGGTTCCGTCAAATTTCCGGTCCAGATGATCCCAGCATTCAAGGTAGTCATCCTGCAGAGTCTCGAGCTCGGCGGCGTAGCGAGTCAGTTGCTGCGGATACCGGGTCTCGAACATGAAGGCCAAGGTGTGGTCTAGCTTCACCGGCTTCAGTTCCACGCTGGATGCCTTCTCGAAGCCCATGGCATCCGGGCCATGCGGCAGCATCATATTGTGCAGACTCATGCCGCCCGGTACGAAGCCTTCTTCCTTGGCGTCGTATTGGCCCTCGATGAGGCCCATGAATTCGCTCATGATATTGCGATGGTACCAAGGTGGGCGGAACGTGTGCTCGGCCACCAACCAGCGAGGCGGGAAGATGACGAAATCGACATTCGCCGTTCCCGATTCCTCGGTTGGCGCCGTGAGCACCGTGAAGATCGATGGATCGGGATGGTCGAACAGGATCGCGCCGACCGGCGAGAAGGTGCGCAGGTCGTATTTGAACGGCGCGTAATTACCATGCCAGGCAACAACGTCGAGCGGCGAATGCCCGATTTCGCTGACATAGAATTTGCCGCACCATTTCACATGCACGCGGCATGGCGTTTCCTTGTCCTCATAGGCAGCGACCGGCGTCTTGAAGTCGCGCGGGTTTGCGAGGCAGTTTGCGCCGATAGGGCCGCGATCCGGCAGGGTGAACTTGGCACCGTAGTTTTCGCAGACATAGCCGCGCCAATCGGAGCCCTCGCCGAGCCGTGAGACCTTGAACATCATGCCTCGCGGGATCAGGCAGATCTCGGAAGGCTCAACATCAATGATGCCCATTTCGGTGATAACGCGAATAGCGCCGACTTGCGGCACAACCAACAGTTCGGCGTCGGCATTGAAAAAATAATCGTCGACCATGTCGTCATTGAAAACATAGACATGCGCCGCCATGCCGACCTGGGTCATGACGTCGCCGGCCGTCGTCATGGTGCGAATGCCGGCAAGAAAGTTGAGTTTTTCCGTTGGGGCCGGGATCGGGTCCCAGCGCAATTGGCCGAGCGGCAGGGAATGATCATCGAGGCACGGCGCCGATTTCCAGAACGGGTAGCTGGCGTTGGAAAACCGGCGCGTGTGCCGCACACTGGGGCGGATGCGGTAGAGCCAGGATCGCTCATTCGTGCCACGGGGTGCGGTAAAGGGCGAGCCTGACAACTGCTCGGCATACAGTCCGAAGTTGCACTTTTGCGGACTATTCTGGCCCTGCGGCAGCGCGCCCGGAAGAGACTCCGTCTCGAAGTCGTTACCGAAGCCCGGCATGTATTTTGGAGTGTTTGCGCGGTGTATCCGTGCCTGGGCCATTTTCGAAATCTCCGTTCCGCGAAAATTCTAATCTGGTAGCGTTGCCAACCGTCACGTTTGGAACCAATCAGGGCTCGGTCGCACCTGGGCTGGCAGCCGGCGCGATTGAGGTCGAAAGGGCCAGCCGATTAGGCGAGCCCTCTCGTCTTGTCTTGAAGTTGTTACACTCTGTCGGCGTTTAACCGAGCGACGGCTCCAGGCCGCATCATTGCCCTCACCGCCCCAATGACGGCAGCCACCAGGATCGTGGACGGCAGCGCGACAGCCAACGGGCCCGGAGTGCCCGTGAGGATGTCGAAACCGCTAATGCCGAAGTATGCCACGGCAGCAAAGCCTACAGCAGCAAGAGCAGGCATGATCTTCGTCTTGATCGGCTGGTTCGGTTCCAGTTCCGGGTTCTTGTTGAAGAATGCTATGACTGCGAGGCAGACCGCGAGCATCAGAAGGATGATGCATATGACGGCCACGTTCGCGATCCATGCGAACAGGGTAAGTAGCGGATCGAGGCCTGCGATGGCGAAGACCGAGATCACCGCGAGTGCGATAACCGTCTGCACGATCGTGGCGCGATGAGGACTCTGATAGGTGTCATGAGTGCGGCCGAGCCAGGCCGGCACAAGACCTTCTTTGCCGAGGAAGTAGAAATACCGGGCGACATGATTGTGGAAGGCCAGCAGGCAAGCGAAAACACTGGTCACGAACAACACGCGCATCAACACAGCCAGCCAGTTGCCGACATATTGATTTGCGATGTTGAACACGAACTGGATCGGGTCGCCGATGTTCTGCAGCTGGGTGACAATCGTTGACGTGCCCGCAGCCTCGACGATCCAGATGGTCGAGATGGAATAGAAAACGCCGATCAGGAGGACTGCCGCGTATGTGGCGAGCGGAATGGTCCGCTTCGGATCTTTCGCCTCATCACTGTAGAGGGTTGTGGCTTCAATGCCGATGTAGCAGCCGAAGGCAAACACGAATGTGACACCCAGTGCGGACGTGCTTGGCATACCCGACAGCGAAAGCGGGGCGAGATTGAACCCACCAGGAACGCCTTTGTAGACGATCATCAGGTCAAGGATCAAAACCACCGCGAATTCGGCGATGACGAGAATACCGAGCACCTTCGCGGAAAGGTCTATGCGTCGATAGGCAAGGATCCCGATCAGAGCCGACGCGCAAAGACTGAATGCCCACCACGGCACCGTGACACCGGTGAATGTCTTGACCAGATCGGTGCAGACAGGGCCGAACATCCCCGACATGCCGATCTGCATGCAATTGTAGCCGAGAAGCGCCACAATGGCGGCCGCTCCGCCGGCGGTCTTTCCTAGTCCTCTTGTAATCAGGGTGTAGAACGAAGCCGCATTGTGCACGTGGCGGGCCATCGTCACGTAGCCCACCGAGAAAATCAGTACCAGTATCATCATCAGCATGAAGGCCGGGACGATCGCCGTGCCGTTGCCGAAGAGAATGGCGACGGGCAAGACGCCCGCCATATTGGTGAGCGGGGCTACGGCAGACACCACCATCAACGTGATGGCCGCTGCTCCCAGTGTCCCTGCCCGCAGCCCACGATCAGCTGAGGTTTGTTCCTTTGACATCCAAATTCCCCTTCTAGAGTTCATCGGCGTCATTGGTTCATTATTATCACCGATGGTTCTTTATCATGTGATTTTTTTTGGAAATGTCAACCGGCCTGCAGCAACGCTATTTTGCGATGGCATACTTGACATCGATCAAGCCTCGGACCGATAATCTATCTGATGGATACAATAATGAACCGATGGTCAAACAAACCACAACAGGCTGGATGATGGACGACACGCAGGCTCTGCTCGCCAGGCGCGAGAAATTGCTCGGAAAGAACACCTCGATCTTCTACGAGAATCCTGTGCATCTCGTCCGCGGAGAGGGTGTCTGGCTGTGGGACGCGGACGGCAAGCGTTATCTAGACTGCTACAACAACGTGCCCCATGTCGGCCATTGCCACCCGTATGTAGTGGATGCGATCTGCCGACAGGCTTCAACGCTGAACACACACACCCGGTATCTCCACGAAGGCATCCTGAACTACGTAGAACGACTTTTGGGTTACTTCGACGATTCGCTGGATGCCGCCATCCTGACCTGTACCGGTAGCGAGGCGAACGACATCGCTCTTCGGATGGCACAAGCCGTCACAGGAAAGACGGGGGTGATCGCAACAGACTTCACCTACCACGGAAACACGACGGCCGTTTCCCAGCTGTCGACACGTATGCCACCTGTCGGAGGCTATGGCGGCCATGTCCGTCATGTATCGGCACCCGACAGCTACCGGCCACTGGGTGGGGTTGCGGGCGAACCGTTTGCAGCTGCTTTCACCGCTGAGGTAGAGAAGGCGATCCGTTCGCTTGACGAGAGCGGACACGGGTTCTCGGCTTTGATCGTCGACCCGTTCTTCGCGAACGAGGGCTTCCCCGATTTGCCCAAGGGATTCTTGACGGGAGCGGCCGAAGCGGTGCGAAAGGCTGGGGGTCTTCTAATTGCCGACGAAGTCCAACCTGGGTTTGGCAGGACTGGCGACAACATGTGGGGACATCAGCACGCCGGCATCGTTCCCGATGTCGTCACGCTGGGCAAGCCGATGGGAAACGGACATCCCATTGCTGGCGTCGTGGCGGGATCGGAGACCCTGAACGCATTCCGCAAGGCGTTTCGATATTTCAACACCTTTGGCGGCAATCCGGTTTCCTGTGCTGCGGGCATGGCCGTACTCGACGTGCTGGAAGACGAGAAACTGGTCGAAAACGCAAAAAACGTCGGCAAATATGCCAAGGACGGCCTCGTGCGGTTGGCGCAAAAGCATTCCGTCATCGGCGACGTGCGTGGCAACGGACTGTTTTTCGGGGCGGAACTTGTGCTCGACAGGGCGGAGAAGACGCCCGCGCCTGAACTCGCAACGCGGCTCATCAACGAAATGCGCAAGCGCGGGGTTTTGATGGGCAAGCTCGGCATCCACCAGTGCGCGACGAAAATCCGCCCGCCGATGCCCTTCACTACGGAAAATGCCGACCTGTTGATCGGCACCCTCGATGACGTGCTGACAGCGCTCTAGGGAGATTTGTCGTGGGAGACATTTCCGAGGCGCTATCTGCACGTCTTTCACTCAGAGCCAAGGAAGCACTCGCTCACTGGGGACTCTCGCCCCAGCAGCCGGAGCTTCTGAAGTACCGTGAGAATGCAGTCTTCAGGATTGCACTTTCGGACGGGCGCCCCGCGGTCCTGAGGCTCCACCGTCCTGGATACCACAGCGCCGCGGCCCTTGGTTCGGAGCTGCAGTGGATGAAGGTGCTGAGGCAAGGCGGAATCGAGGTCCCGACGCCTCTCCCCACTCTCAACGGCGGCGACTATATAGCGCTGCCGTCGAGCGTGGACTTTCCCGAACAGAACGCCGACATCGTGTCTTGGCTCTCCGGAGCGCCGCTGGGCCAGTCGGGCGTGATGCTTGAGCACGAACCGCAAGATCTCGTTCGCCTGTTCAGCGCCCTCGGCAACAAGATGGCCGATCTCCACAACATCAGCGACGCCTGGGTATGCGGCGGTGCTTTCGACCGTCCATCCTGGGACAAGGACGGTTTGCTCGGGGAGACCCCTCTATGGGGACGTTTCTGGGATTTCGACGCTCTGTCGGTGGCAGACCAAAACAAACTCGGTAGGCTTCGCGGTATCTTGTCGTCCAAACTCGAGGGCGTCCAGAACCTTGATTTCGGCCTGATCCATGCAGACCTCGTCAGGGAGAACGTCCTGGTGACGCCAAGCTCCGTCCAGTTCATAGATTTCGATGACTCCGGTTACGGGTGGCGTGTCTTCGATATCGCAACGACGCTATTGCGCAACCGCAAGGAGCCCCACTACCCGGCAATCAAGAAGGCGGTTCTCGATGGCTATAGGCAAAGCAGGGAACTGTCTGAACGTTCCGAATCGCTGCTGCCGCTCTTCCTGCTTCTGCGTAGTCTTACTTACATTGGATGGATCGGAGAACGCCCGGAATTGGCCGACAATGGCGCACGCTTGTCACGCTACCTCGACGATTCATACGGTCTTGCGGACGACTATCTTGGCACAGGCTGGTGATCTTGAACGCGGTTCCTTCTGCAATTTGGTGGCTTAGGAAAGGGTAATCGGAGATGCCTTCGGCAGTCGACGAAAGCAGGCCTGTAGCCCTGATAACAGGCGGAGGCACCGGGATCGGTGCAGCCATCGCATTGAAATTGGCGTCCACGCATTTCGTCGCAATCTGCGGGCGAAGAGAGGCAATCCTGCAAACCGTCGCCAACCAGACGGGCGGACTGGCGATTGCGGCTGATATAAGCGTGCCCGCTGACGCGGCAGCCGTAGTTGAAAAGGTCGTTGCCCATTTCGGTCGCCTGGATTCGCTGGTCCTGAACGCAGGCACTGTCATCGCCGCATCCGTCTCGGAGATGTCCATTGTCGACTGGCAAACCCAAATCGACGTCAATCTGACCGCGCCGTTTGTAATGGCGAAAGCTGCAATTCCGCATCTGCTGCGGACAAAAGGAGCGATCGTCACCATCTCGTCCGTTGCGGGCGCAACGGCCGGTGCCGGGCTGGCCGCCTACAGTGCGTCGAAAGCCGGTGTGACGCTCCTAACCCAGACGATAGCCCTTGAATACGCTCGCCATGGTCTTCGCGCCAACGTGATTGCCCCGGGCTGGGTGCGAACGGAGATGGCCGATATGGAAATGAGCATGCTGACCGAAGGCGGGGACCCAGAGCCGGGATATCGCCGTGTCACGCGGCTCGTGCCGCAACGGCGGGCAGCTGACGCGAGCGAAATAGCAAATGTCGCCGCGTTTCTCCTTTCGCCGGAAGCCTCGTATGTCAACGGCGCCCTGATCAACGTCGACGGAGGCAGCAGCGTGGTCAATCGAGGACTCGTGGAATTCGACCAAGGCTGAGGCAATGATTGGTCGCTGCTAGAGTCTTCTTCACCGAGCGCTGCGCTGGGCGGCCTTAAGGGTGTTGGCCATGAGCATCGCGATCGTCATCGGCCCGACGCCGCCGGGCACGGGAGTGATTGCCCCGGCAATTCGACAAGCGTCCTCGAAATCAACGTCGCCGACTAAACGTCCCTTTCCGGTGCCATCGGCTGCGGGTAGTCGGTTAATACCGATGTCGATAACCGTGGCACCCGGTTTGATCCAGTCTCCCTTCACGAAGTCCGGCTTGCCGACAGCGGCGACCAGGATGTCGGCCCCTCGGCAGATCTGTTCGATTTCCGCTGTTCGGCTGTGCGCGATCGTTACGGTCGCGTTCGACGCGAGCAGCAGATTGGCCATCGGTTTGCCGACGATGTTGGACCGCCCGATGACCACCGCCGTCAAACCTGACAGGTCCTTGCCCCGGACCGACTCAATCAGCAGCATCGCCCCTGCTGGCGTACACGGGACGAGCGCGCCCTCGAGTTCGCCAGTTCCCAGCATACCCACATTGACATAATGGAACCCATCAACGTCCTTGTCAGGCGATATCGCCTGAATAATCTTTCCTGCATCCAGATGTTTTGGCAAAGGCAACTGCAGAAGGAGTCCATGAATTTTCGGGTCTTCGTTCAATGTGTGCACCAGGCCAAGAAGTTCTTTCTCGGACGTGATTTCGGGCAATTCATACTTTCGTGAGAGGAAGCCGCACTCTTCGGCCTTCCGCCCCTTCGAGGAGACGTAAACCTGGCTGGCTGGATCACTTCCGACGATAACCACGGCAAGACCAGGATTGATGCCGGAACTCTTCAAGGCCTCAGTTTCGAGTTTTACTCGTTCGAGTATTGAAGCCGCCACGATTGCTCCAGAGATGATGACTGGTTCTCTCATCTGGCCCTGGTCACGCGAAAACGATTGTCTTGTGGCCATTGAGCATGACCCGACGCTCCAGGTGCATCTTCACCGCCCTGGCCAGCACCCTGCTTTCTATATCCCGGCCCGTGGCGACGAAATCGTCGGCGGTCATCGTATGCGTCACACGCTCCGTTTCCTGCTCGATGATCGGCCCTTCGTCGAGATCAGGCGTCACATAGTGGGCTGTCGCGCCAATCAGCTTCACGCCGCGTTCGAAGGCCTGATGATAAGGCTTTGCTCCCTTGAACGACGGAAGGAACGAGTGATGGATGTTGATGACTTTTCCGAACAGCCGGGTGGAGAGGTTGTCCGAGAGCACCTGCATGTATCGGGCTAACACCACGAGATCTGCCTCCGTCTCCCGGACGAGATCGAGCAGCACCTTCTCCTTTTCCGCCTTGTTGTCCTTGGTGATGTTGAAGACGTGATAGGGGATACCCTCTATCTCTGCGGTTCGGCGGCTGTCCTCGTGGTTCGACACGATAGCTACAACCTCGACCTGCAGCCATCCCACACGGATTTGGTAGAGCAGATGCAACATTGCGTGGTCGAACCTGGAAACCATGATGATGATCTTCAGCTTGCGGCCGGCGTCGACGACATCGGCCTTCATGCCGAAGCGGTCCAACACGGGCTTCACGGCGTGTTCGACCTGTTCCTTGGTTGTGGGCTGCCTGAATTCGACGGCGATGCGCATGAAGAAGCGGTTGGAAAGGCGGTCCCAGAACTGGTTGCTCTCGGTTATATTGGCGCCCAGGGCGGAAAGTTCCGTCGCGACCGCCGCGACGATGCCGGGTTGGTCGTCGCAGGACAGGGTAATCGTGTAGGATTGCGGCACGTTTTCATTCCCCTCGTGTCAAATTTTGGCAAGTTCGGGAAGGACATCAAAAAGGTCGGCGACGAGACCGTAGTCGGCTACCTGGAAGATCGGCGCCTCCTCGTCCTTGTTGATGGCGACGATGACCTTGGAATCCTTCATGCCGGCGAGGTGCTGGATGGCGCCGGAGATGCCCACCGCGATGTAGAGATCGGGAGCCACCACCTTGCCGGTCTGGCCGACCTGCCAGTCGTTCGGCGCATAGCCGGCATCGACCGCGGCGCGCGAAGCGCCAACAGCCGCACCGAGCTTGTCGGCGACCGGCAGGATGACCTCCTTGAATTTTTCCGCCGAACCCAGCGCACGGCCGCCCGAGATGATGATCTTGGCCGAGGTTAGTTCCGGACGGTCGGTGTCGGAAAGCTTGTTCTCAATGAAAATGGAGAGCCTCGGGTCGGCTGCCGGCGAGGCAAGCTCGACGGCAGCCGCATTGCCTTGGGAGGCGCTCGAATATGATGCGGTGCGCACGGTGATCACTTTCTTGGCGTCGGTTGACTGCACCGTCTGGATGGCATTGCCGGCGTAGATCGGCCGCTTGAAGGTGTCGGGCGACACGATCTCGATGATCTCGGAGACCTGCGCGACATCGAGCAGGGCGGCGACGCGCGGCGCGACGTTCTTGCCCGACGAGGTCGCAGGCGCGATGATGGTGTCGTAAGCGCCGGCCAGCGAGACGACCAGCGCCGCCAGCGGTTCGGCGAGACGCTCGGTCAGTTCATCGGCATCGGCCAGCAGCACCTTGGTGACGCCCTTGAGCTTGGCTGCGGCATCCGCCGCCGGCTTGGCGCCCTTGCCGGCGACCAGCAAATGCACGTCCGAACCGATCTGCAGGGCCGCGGAAAGCGCCTTGGCGGTCTGGTCGGAAAGGGTTGCGTTGTCGTGTTCGGCAATCAGAAGAATAGCCATGTTGTTGTCTCCTTTTCCGATCGCTTACAGCACGCCGGCTTCGTTCTTGAGCTTGTCGATCAATTCGGCCACCGACTTGACCTTGACGCCCGCCTTGCGGCCGCTGGGCTCCTCGGTCTTGAGCACCTTCAGCCGCCGCTTGACGTCGGCGCCGTAGTCGGCCGGGCTCTTTTCGTCGAGCTGCTTCTTCTTGGCCTTCATGATGTTGGGCAAGGAGGCATAGCGCGGCTGGTTGAGGCGAAGGTCGGCGGTGATGATCGCCGGCATCTTCAGTTCCACCGTCTGCAGGCCGCCGTCGACTTCGCGCGTCACCTTGGCCTTGTCGCCGTCGATGACAACCTTGGAGGCGAAAGTGCCCTGCGCCCAGCCGAGAAGGGCTGCCAGCATCTGGCCGGTCTGGTTGGAATCGTCGTCGATCGCCTGCTTGCCGAGGATGACGAGGCCAGGCTGTTCGGCGTCGACGACGCCCTTCAGCACCTTGGCGACACCGAGCGGCTCGGTCTGCTCATCGGTCTTGACCAGGATGGCGCGGTCGGCGCCCATGGCGAGCGCGGTGCGCAAGGTTTCCTGCGCCTGCTGCGGTCCGATAGAGACGACGATGATCTCTTCCGCCTTGCCGGCTTCCTTCAGCCGGAGCGCCTCTTCGACCGCGATCTCGTCAAACGGGTTCATCGCCATCTTGACGTTGGCGAGTTCTACAGCCGAACCGTCAGCCTTGACGCGAACCTTGACGTTCGCATCCACAACTCGCTTCACGGGTACAAGGATTTTCACTTGATTGTGCCCTTATTTTCGGGGTGAGTTTCCCTATTCCGGGACCACATGGCCCAGGCAATATTCCATCTCAATCAATTATCGCCCGGCTTGCGCGAGGCCCACATCGAGTGCGGCGACGATCCGCTTCACATCTGCCGCCGTGATGACGAGCGGGGGTGAGATGATGACGTTGGCACCGGAAGTGCGGACCATTACGCTTTCTTCGTATGCGGTGTCGAAAACCTTCTGCACGACGTCTTTGGCCGCTGCCGATTTCGTCTTGCGGTCCGACACCAGTTCAAGCGCGCACATCAGACCGAGACCCCGCACGTCCCCTACCAGCTCATGCTTCTCCTTGAGGCCTTCAAGGCCCACAAGCAACTCCGCTCCCCGGGCCTTTGCATTCGCGGCGACGTTGAGACGTTTTGTTTCGGCGAGCGTCGCGAGCGCTGCGGCGGCTCCAACTGGGTGACCTGAATAGGTGTAGCCGTGGCCGATCGAGCCAATGGCGCCCTTGGAGGCCTCAAATACCGTTGCCACCTTTTGGCAGATCATCACCGCGCCGAACGGAAAGTATCCGTTGCTGATTGCCTTGGCCGTGCACATGAAGTCCGGTTTGACACCCCAGCCACGCGAGCCGGTCCAGGCGCCCGTGCGTCCAAACGCTGTGATCACCTCGTCGGCGATCAGCAAAATGCCGTGCTTGTCGCAAATGGCACGCATCAATGGCATGAAGGTTTCATGCGGCACGATAACGCCACCCGACCCCAGCACCGGTTCCATGATCATGGCAGCGATCGTATCGGCCCCCTGGAAGGCGATCTCATCCTCGAACTGGCGAGCGATCGCCTGGGCAATCTCCGCCGGATCAGAGGTGCCGAAGGGATTGCGGTAGGCATAAGGTGCGGCGAGATGAAAAACCCCAGGTAGCAACGGCTCGTAGTTGCGGCGGAAGTTGGCATTGCCATTGACCGATGCGCCACCGAAATGCGTGCCATGGTAGCCCTTCTTGAGGGCAACAAACTTGGTGCGCTCGGGTTGGCCATTGATCTTGTGATACTGACGCGCCAGACGCAAAGCGGTCTCGACCGAATCCGAACCGCCCGACGTGAAGAACGCACGCACGAGGCCGTCTTCCTTGAACCATTCCGCCAGCTCGTATGAGAGCTCGATCGCCGGCGACGGCGATGTGCCGCGGAACGCGGAATAATAGGGAAGCTGGTCCAGTTGATCGCGGATCGCCTTTTTCACCGGCTCGCAAGAATAGCCGAGGTTGACATTCCAAAGGCCGCCGACGGCATCGAGCAGCTTCCTGCCGTGGATATCGGTGACCTCAACCCCCTCGGCCGCATTGATGATGTGCGGCGGGTTCGCTTGCATCTCGGCGGGATGCGCCATGGGATGCCACATGTGGCGGGCGTTGTTCTCAACAAGGAAATTCGTCTCTCGCACCCTCTGTTCCTCTCAAATTCCCAGCATCTTGATTGCCTGGGCATAGCTTTCGCCTGGCCCGGTAACATCGAAGTGCACGATGTGCATCCCGACGTCCGACGCTCCTTTGACGTTCTTGGCCTGGTCGTCCACGAACACGCAATCCGAAGGGGCAAGGCCAAGCCCGTCGAAGACGAACCCGTAAGCGCGCGGGTCGGGTTTCAGGATTTTTGTGTACGTCGCGTCGACGATCAGGTCGAACATCTGAAGGAATGGAAGCTTGGACCGAAATCCCGCGCCATAGAACAGATCGAGCTCATTCGACAGGATGGCAAGCTTCTTACCCGCGTCCTTGGCAACCTCAATCGCGCGCAACGCCTCTGGTCTGATCATCAGCTGCGGATCATCACCCCGGATGCGCTGGAGGAACACGGGGAGTTCATCCCAGGTCTCACCGAGGAGCTTGCCGGTCTCGCGTGCCCGCGTGTACCAGTAGTCCCGTTCGGTGATTGCCCCGGACTGCATCTGTTGCCACAACGCGTCGCCATCGGTGTCGAAGGGGCCCATCCAGTCAAGGGTGCCTGCAGGCAGTCCCAAGGCGGCCTCGTTCAGGCGCTGGGTTTCAAAGACCGTTTTCGAGATCACACCGCCGAAATCGAGGACAAGCGCACTACGGCGTTCAGGCATCAAGAAGATCCTTCGTTGCACGCAGGATGCTCGGATGAGGTTCAGCGCCGATTGCGCGAGATATTTCCACCGAAGCCCCGACTACGAGCCGTGCGGCTTTCAACTGCCTGTCCTTCATCATTCGAGATGCGACACCGGCGATCGCCACCGATCCAAAAGCGTCGCCACTGCTGGAAAAGATCGGCGCGGCCACACCGCTCGATTCCACTTCAAAAGACCCAGGCGCAAAGGCGAAGCCGCGATTCCTGATTTGGTCCAATTGCGCCCGCAGTTCCTCTTCGTCGACCACGGTATTTTTCGTGTACCTGACCAATTCTCCCTCGGCAAAAACCCCGTCGCGGACCTCAGGCGCGGCGAACGCCAGAAACGCCAGACCAGATGCGGTCGCGTGAAAAGGCAGCAATTGCGACGGGTTCACCCAGACACGGGTCGATCTCTTCGGCTCCGTCACCGCAACCGTGATCATTGCGGTCTCGGCCGCCAGTGTGGCGTGCGCGGTTTCTTCCATCTCCTCGGCAAGCCTGTCGAGCACGGGATTGATGAATGACAGGAGCGGGAAACTAGCTTCTCTAACCCGAGCCAGCCTGAGTACGGCAATCCCCAGGCGGTATTTCTTGGTTTCCGCATGCTGTTCCACAAAGCCGTTGCGAATAAGCGCAACAAGGATCCGAAGAGTCGTTGCTTTGTCGACTTTGGACTTTCGGGCGAGGTCGCTCAGGCCCCATTCCGGTTCCTGCACGGTAAAATATGAAAGTAGATAAAGCGCCCTATCGACGCTTTTCATCATTGGAACTGTTTCCCCAGGTCCGGATTTCGGCACGATTTCCTCTCCTCGATGAGTGCTACTTGACAGAACTTCAAACCTAATGCAAGCTTTTTAAACTGATGGTGACAATAATGAACCGCGAATCGACGGTCAAGCCATAATGGGAAATCCGAATGAATTTGCCTCAAAACGCTCGTCCCGCTGGCTCGGTCTATCTGACCGCTGAAGGCAGCCCGCGACACCATTCCGATTTAGCGTGACTGAGAACGACTCGGAACCGACCGTAAGGACAACCAATGGATCAAATCCAGATCGACCAGCTTCGGGGGCTTTCAGTTCCGGAGCAAGGGCTTTTCATCGACGGAAAAGCGCGCAAGGCCCTGAAAGGCGGGACGCGCGAGGTGATATCGCCGCTTGATGGGTCAATCCTTACGCGCCTCGCTGAAGCCGAAGAAGGCGATATCGACCTGGCGGTGGCGAGTGCCAGGGCGAGTTTCGACCGTGGATTATGGTCGAGGGCTGCGCCGGCCGAACGCAAGAAGGTGATGCACCGCATCGCCGAACTCATCGAAAAGAATGCGCTGGAACTGGCCGTGCTCGGAGTCCGCGACAACGGCACCGAAATCTCGATGGCGATAAAGGCGGAGCCTGGAAGCGCGGCCAACACGTTCCGCTACTACGGCGAGTTGATCGACAAGGTCTACGGCGAGATCGCACCGACGGCCGCTTCGGTTCTCGGCCTGGTTCATCATGACCCCGTCGGCGTTGTTGGCGTGATTGTTCCGTGGAACTTCCCGATGATGATCGGAGCATGGAAAATCGCTCCCGCGCTGGCGGCCGGAAATTCGGTTGTCGTAAAACCGGCGGAGGTCGCATCACTTACCTTGCTGCGTTTGGCGGAGATCTGTTCGGAGGCTGGCCTGCCGGCCGGCGTCTTCAATGTGGTCACCGGGCAGGGTTCCGTCGTCGGTGCCGCACTCGGACTCCACAATGACGTCGATGTGCTGGCTTTCACGGGCTCCGGTCCCGTAGGGCGGAGGCTTCTCGAATATTCCGCCCGATCTAATCTCAAGCGCGTCTATCTCGAACTCGGAGGTAAGTCGCCGAACGTAGTGTTCGCGGACGCACCGGATCTCGATCAGGCAGCCAAGGTCGCGGCCTATGGCATATTCCGCAACTCCGGTCAGGTTTGCGTAGCCGGCTCCCGGATCTTGGTAGAGCGCTCGATTCACGCTGATTTTGCGCAAAAAGTGGCCGAATTTGCTTCACAGATGCGGTTGGGCGATCCCCTTGATGTCAGAACCGAGGCTGGCGCAATTGCAAGCGCCGACCAACTTTTCAAGAACCTGGAATTTGTGGCCCGGGCCACAGCCGATGGCGCCTCGCTGCTTACCGGCGGTACCCGAATCCGCGAGGAAACAGGGGGATTCTTCATGGCGCCGACGGTGTTTGACCAAGTCGCTCCAGACGCCGCCCTTGCCCAGGAAGAAGTGTTCGGCCCGGTGCTTGCGATCACGCCGTTTGACGACGAGGCCGCCGCGGTTCGGATCGCAAACTCGACGATTTACGGGCTGGCATCCGGCGTCTGGACGTCCAACCTCTCGCGCGCCCATCGCATGGTAAGGGCGATCAGGGCCGGCGTCGTCCACGTCAACACATATGGAGGGCCGGACATCACCGTGCCGCTCGGTGGCGTCGGACAGTCTGGCAACGGTCACGACAAGTCGCCGCATGCCCTCGATAAATTCCTCAATCTCAAGACAGCGTGGATTCAACTCTGATGACCGAAAACAGATCCCCAAGGTCACTCCCAGAACGGGCTCCTGCAGTCGTCATCGGCGGCGGCATCATCGGCATATCGTCCCTCTACCATCTTGCGAAACGCGGAATGGCGGGTGCGGTGCTCTTGGAGCGTAAACAGCTTGCAAGTGGGACGACATGGCACGCGGCAGGAATCGTCGGGCAACTGCGTGAGTCTGGCTCGCAGACAGCGCTCTCGAAATACACCGCACGGCTCTTTATGGAACTCGAAAGTGAGACGGGACAGGCAACGGGCTACAAGCAGAACGGCACGCTGCATCTCGCATTGTCGGATATCCGGATGGACCAGTTGCTGCGCAACCATGACCATGCCGGACGAATGGAAATCGAAAGCCACATACTCTCGATCCCGGAGCTGAAAGAAATCTGGCCCCTGGTGGACTATGGGGGCGTCCAAGGCGGCTTCTTCGTTCCCTCCAACGGTCAGGTCAATCCCCTGGACGTCACCCAGGCGATGGCCCGCGGCGCTCGCAACAACGGGGCGCTGATTTTTGAGAACACTTCGGCCACAAGAATTCTGACGAAGAACGGCCGGGTGATTGGTGTCGAAACCGATCAGGGTGTGATCGCCACCGAAAAAGTCATTCTCGCCGGCGGGATGTGGACAAGCCGCTTTGCCAAGGCACATGGGGTGACTGTGCCCCTTCATGCAGCGGAGCATTTCTACATCGTCACCGAAGCGATTGCCGGCCTCCCGCGCACCCTGCCCTGCCTTGTCGTCGGCGAAGAACGGACCTACTGGAAGGAGGACGCGGGCAAGCTGTTGATCGGTGGTTTCGAAGCCTTGGGCAAGGCTTGGGGCAAAGAGGGCATTCCAGACGGTTTCGAGTTCGACGAACTTCCATTCGACATGGAACATACCGAACCGATGCTTGAGACGATCTTCGCCCGCATGCCAGCGCTTGCCGAGATGGGGATCAAGACGTTTTTCAACGGCCCCGAGAGTTTCACACCGGACGGTCGGCCCTACCTCGGCCCCGCGCCGGAAATGCCAGGCCTGTTCATTGCCGCCGGCATGAATTCCAACGGCATCCTGAACTCCGGCGGCGTCGGCTTAACGATGGCGGAGTGGCTGATCGACGGATATCCGAGCCGCAGCATGAACTCCATGCTGGCTTCTCGCGCCCATCCCTTTCAATCCAACTCGACATACAATGCCGACAGGGTCGGTGAGTCCGTCGGATTCCATTACGGCATCCACTGGGCGGGCCGCCAGATCGAAACGGCACGCGGGGTACGTCGGGTACCACTGCACGACAGGCTGAAATCGCAAAACGCTGTTTTCGCCGAGCGCATCGGCTGGGAAATTCCAATGTATTACGACCCGTCCGGCTTGGGATGGCAGGACAAACCTTCGGTCGGCGAGCAATACTGGTCTTCCCTGGTGGCCGACGAATGTGCCGCCGCCCGGGATGCGGCGGTGCTCCTTGACCAGTCCATGTACGCCAAACTCCTGGTGCAGGGACCGGATGCCGTCGAAATGTTGAACAGGGTCTGCGGTGCCCAGATGGACGTGGCGGTCGGAACCTCCGTCTACACCCAATTCCTCAATCAACGCGGCGGCATCGAGGCCGACGTGACGGTCACGCGGATCGGCCCACAGAAATTCCTCGTGGTTACGGGGCACCCCAGCCAGGTTCGCGACCGCGCCTGGCTTGAAATGCATGCGGACCCGGAGTGGCGGTTCGAAATCTTCGACGCCACGTCGTCCTACGCGCTGCTGACGATCCATGGGCCGAAGTCTCGCGAGATACTTTCCGCCCTGACGATAGACGACCTCAGCAACGAGAAATTTCCGTTCGGTGCCGCGCGGGAAATCGACCTTGCCCATGCACGGGTCTGGGCCATCAGAAGATCGTTCGTAGGCGAACTTGGCTACGAGCTGCTGATTTCGACGGAGTTCACGCACGGTGTCTACGAGAACATCCTGACGGTCGGAACGCCACTCGGCCTGCGGCATATGGGAATGTTTGCCATGGGAAGTTGCCGCCTTGAAAAGGCTTTCAGGCACTTCGGGCATGACATCACCGAGGAGGACACACCTTACGAAACCGGCCTAGGATTTGCTGTTGATCTCAACAAGAGCGAGTTCATCGGCAAAGGCCCTCTCGCAAGGCAGAAGGCAGGCGGTGCAGCCACGCTCTTCAGGACGGTATCGGTCTCCGTCAACGGCCTCGGAAGAACAGGTCCTTATCTCGCGCACAATGAACCGATCTGGAAAGGCGATGACCTTGTGGGCCACGTCACCTCCGGAGGATGGGGCTACCGCGTTGGCAAAATGCTGGGGCTTGCAAGCCTGCATCGTGAGGATGGCGTCTCGAAGGCATGGCTCGAAGAGGGTGATTTCGAGGTCCAGATCGCCGGCAAACGCTATCCGATCCAGGTCCAGCTTCAGCCCCTCTACGACCCGCAGGGAGAGCGGATGCGTGGCTGAGACCGACTAACCAAAAAACAAAAAATGAGTGGGAACCATGACGACGAAAGAAACGAAGACGATCCTTGTTATCGGTACATTCGATACGAAGTCGGACGAACTGATCTATCTCGCTGACAGGATTGTCGCACAGGGCGGCCGAGCGCTCACGATGGACGTAAGCGTTCTCGGTGGTCCCATGCGGCCGACCGACATCAGCAAGCACGATGTCGCCGAGGCTGGCGGGTCGTCGATCCAGACGGCGATCGCGTCCGGCGACGAGAACACCGCGATGCAGATCATGGCGCGCGGCGCGTCAATCCTGACAGCGAGGCTGCACGCGGAAGGCAAGATCGACGGCATGATTGCCATGGGCGGCACCATGGGCACGGACCTGGCTCTCGACTGCGCTCGTGCCTTGCCACTCGGCGTACCGAAATATGTGATTTCTACAGTCGCGTATTCCCCCCTCGTCCCCGCGGACAGACTAGCGCCCGACATCCAGATGATCCTGTGGGCGGGAGGCCTCTTCGGATTGAACTCCATATGCAAGTCGTCTTTAAGCCAGGCTGCGGGCGCGGTTTTGGGGTCCGCGCAATCGGTCGAAACGCCGAAGCGGGATCGTCCCATCATTGGCATGATGAGCCTTGGCAGCTCGTGCCTTTCCTACATGAGACTACTCAAGGGCCCCTTGGAAGAGCGAGGGTTCGAACTTGCGGTGTTTCATGCGACTGGCATGGGCGGAATGGCTTTTGAAAATCTGGCCGCGCAAGGATATTTCTGCGCCGTCATGGATTTCGCGCTTCCCGAGCTCGGGAACCTTCTGGTTGGCTCTATCGTCAACGGTGGCAAGGACCGACTTGTGTCAGCCGGACAGAACAAGGTCCCACAACTCGTCGCTCCGGGCTGCGTCGACTTGATAGACTTTCCCAGTTGGCAAGATATCCCCGCCCGCTTCGCCGGCAGACCCTGCCACGCGCACAATCGTTTGATCTCCTCCGCCGCGTTGAACGCGCAAGAGCGGCGCGAGACCGCCCGCGAGATCGGCCATCGGTTGGCCAAAGCCTTGGCTCCCGTGCATGTGATCCTGCCTATTCAAGGTATCGAGGAATGGGACCGGGAGGGGCAACCTGCCCATGACCCGGCTGGACTAGCAGCGTTCCTCGATGAAATGCGCTCAGCGATACGGCATCCGGTGGAATTGACCGAGATCGACGCGCACATAAACGACGCGCTGTTTGCTGAAACGGTGCTTGGAATATTCGACGATTGGGTCGATCGAGGCATCGTCAAGAAGGCACTACAATGACGATACACGCCACCCCGATCGACGCTCGCTATGCGGTTCTGTTTGAACCCGTCAAGATCGGGCCGAAGGTGGCGCCAAATCGATTCTTCGCTGTGCCGCACGCGACGGGCCACTCTCCCCTCATGCCCAACGGCTCCATCGGCATGAGGGCGATGAAGGCGGAAGGCGGTTGGGGCACCGTCTGTATGCAGCTTTCCGAGATCGATCCGTCATCCGATATCTCCAACCTGCCGATCGAGAAATTTTGGGATGAGGTCGACGTCAGGAGCCATGCACGGCTGACCGAGAGGATCCGCGAGCATGGCGCGCTTTCGGCCATCGAGATCGGCCACAGCGGCATGCGTTCGCGGGGCCTGGCAAATGGCTATCCGGTTCTCGGCCCATCCAGTCTCCCCGTTCTCAAGCCTGAGGTCCCGGTCCAAAGCAAAGCCATGGACAAAAGCGACATCAAGTTGCTACGCGAGAACTATCGCGCCGCGGTTCGACGGGCGAAACAGGCGAACTACGACATCGTCTATGTCTACGCCGCTCACGACGCGTCGATCCTGTGGCACTTCCTGACCCCGGCCTATAATCACCGAACGGATGAATATGGCGGCAGCTTCGCCAACCGGGTTCGGCTGCTACGCGAGGTCCTGGAGGAGGCCAAGGAAGAGGCCAGCGACGATATAGCCGTAGCCATTCGTTTTGCGGTGCATGAACTCACCGGGCCCAAAGCTATATCGAGTAGCGGCGAAGGGCGCGACGTGGTCGAGCTCCTGGCGGAAATCCCGGATCTTTGGGACGTCAATGTCTCGGGTTGGAGCCGCGACTCCGGAACCTCCCGCTTTGACCCCGAGGGCGCGCAGGAAGAATTTACAAGCTTCGTGAAAACAGTGACGACAAAGCCGGTCGTCGGGGTCGGCCGCTTCACATCCCCCGACGCAATGGTGAGCCAGATCCGCCGTGGCGTCCTCGATCTGATCGGTGGCGCGCGGCCGTCTATCGCCGATCCGTTCCTGCCCCAAAAAATCCGCGAAGGACGGGTGGACGAGATCAGGGAGTGCATAGGCTGCAACATCTGCGTGGCCTCCGACGCGTACTCGATCCCGCTGCGCTGCACACAAAACCCGACGATGAGTGAAGAATGGCGGCGCGGCTGGCATCCTGAACGCGTTCCCAAAGCTCAGACCAACAAGAACCTCCTTGTCGTCGGCGGCGGACCTGCCGGGCTGGACTGCGCCCTCACCCTGGCGCGGGCAGGCCACCAGGTGACAATCGCCGAAAAGTCGGAAGTGATGGGTGGACGCGTCACCAAGGAAAGCAGGCTGAAGGGCTTGTCAGCCTGGAACCGGGTCCGCGACTACCGTCTCTACCAGATGCAGCAGATGCCGAATGTCGAGCTTTTCCTAGGCAGCGAAATCACACCCGAGATTGCCTGCGAGTTTGGCGCCGACCACATATTCGTGGCCACTGGATCGCGCTGGAGGGATGACGGACTTGGCCGCACCCGGTACACGCCGATCCCAGGTTTCTCCGGTTGCGCTTTCACGCCCGACAGCATCCTGGACGGCGAGAGCCTGTCCGGTCCGATCGTGATCTATGACGACGATCATTACTACATGGCTAATGTCCTTGCAGAACATCTCGCGGCGAAAGGCCACGAGGTTCACCTCGTCTGTCCTCAGCCCGCGATTGCGGGCTGGATGGGCTACACGCTGGAACAGCCTCGTGTCCTCAGCGCCCTGATGGCGGCCGGCGTCAAGATGTATCCGAACACGACGGCCGTGGAGTGGAAGGACGGTGCGCTGCATATCAATCGGTCGGACACTTACGAACCGTTGCCGGCTATCCCCGCAGCGGCCTTGCTGAGTGTTACGTCAAGACTTCCACAAGACGATCTGTCCTCCTGGCTTTGCGAGGCCGGTGTTCCGCACACAACAATCGGCGACGCGGTCGCGCCGGGGATCATTCAAGCGGCGGTGTTTTCTGGACACAAGGCTGCCAGGGAGTATTTGGGAACTGAGCCGGCAGACCGCATCTTCAAGCGCGAGGTCCCGACCTTGTTCATCTGAATCGAAGCCTCCAGTAGCAAAACAAGGAGCGTCGGCCTGGCTGGGCCCTCTTCTCTCGTCTCAAGTCCGACGCGGGCCCGCCAGCAGGAGCACCGACTATGAGATCTCGCGCGCAGTCGACATGAACCAGCTGCCCTGATCGCGACAGTTTTGGGAGGAACAATTATGGCCGCAGACACACCCTTGTGGACCGCGACGCGGGACCGGATCGACGCCGCGCCGATGACGGCTTTTCTGAAAGCCGCTGCGGCGCAGGCGGATGCATCCTTCGCCTCCTATGCCGAACTTCACCGCTGGTCGGTCGAGGATCGCGAGAGCTTCTGGAGCCTCGTCTGGGACTTCTGCGGCATCGTTGGCGACAAGGGCGAGCGCGTACTCGTCGATGGCGACAAGATGCCCGGCGCCTCATTCTTTCCCGACGCCACCCTGAACTTCGCCGAGAACCTGCTGAAGAAGACCGGCTCGGGCGACGCAATCGTCTTTCATGGCGAAGACAAGGTCGAGCGTCGGCTGTCCTGGAACGAACTGCATGCGCTGACGTCGCGCCTGCAGCAGCTTTTCCTGTCGCTCGGCGTCAAAAAGGGCGACCGCATCGCCGCCATGATACCCAACATGCCGGAAGCCATCGCCGCCATGCTGGCGACCGCTTCGATCGGCGCCGTCTGGTCGTCATGCTCTCCCGATTTTGGCGAGCAGGGCGTTCTCGACCGCTTTGGCCAGATCGAACCGGTCGTCTTCATTGCGCCGGACGGCTACTGGTACAATGGCAAGGCCATCGAAGTCGCCGACAAGATCGCCGCGGTCGCGACGAAACTTGCCACCGTCCGCAAGATCCTGATCGTCGACTATCTCGGCACCTCAGCCGACGTAGCCGAAACCGTCGACAAGGCTGCGGCGCTCGAAGACGCGCTGGCGCCCTTCGCTGCAAAACCCGTGACCTTCGAACGATTGCCGTTCGCGCACCCGCTCTACATTCTGTTCTCGTCAGGCACGACCGGCATTCCCAAATGCATCGTCCATTCGGCCGGTGGAACGCTGATCCAGCATGTCAAGGAACACCGGCTGCATGCTGGATTGCTCGATGGCGACCGCTTCTTCTACTTCACCACTTGCGGCTGGATGATGTGGAACTGGCTGGTGTCGGGTCTGGCGTCAGGCGCGACACTGCTACTCTATGACGGCTCGCCCTTCTATCCCGACGGCAATGTGCTGTTCAGTTTCGCCGATGCCGAGAAGATGACCTTCTTCGGCACCTCGGCCAAATTCATCGATTCCGTGCGCAAGGCCGGCCTCAAGCCGATCGGCACGCATGATCTACAGAGCGTGCGGGCGATCTCCTCCACCGGCTCGCCACTCTCGCCCGAGGATTTCCGCTTCGTCTATGACGGCATCAAAAAGGATGTGCACCTGGCCTCGGTCTCCGGCGGCACCGACATCGTCTCCTGCTTCGTGCTCGGCGTGCCGATCGAACCGGTGTGGACCGGCGAGATCCAGGGGCCGGGCCTCGGCCTTGCCGTCGATGTCTGGGACGATGACGGCAAGCCTATCAGGCAGGAGAAGGGCGAACTGGTCTGCACCAGGGCTTTTCCGGCGATGCCGATCGGCTTCTGGAACGACCCCGAGAGCAAGAAATTCCAGGCGGCCTATTTCGAGCGCTTCGACAATGTCTGGTGCCATGGCGACTTTGCCGAATGGACCGTGCATGGCGGCCTGATCATTCATGGCCGCTCCGACGCGACGCTCAATCCGGGCGGCGTGCGCATTGGTACGGCGGAGATCTACAACCAGGTCGAACAGATGCCCGAGATTCTGGAGGCGCTGTGCATCGGCCAGGATTTCGACAATGACGTCCGGGTCGTGCTGTTCGTGCGGTTGGCCGCCGGCGTGCAGCTGGATGCCGATCTGGAAAAGCGCATCCGGTCGAAAATACGCACCGGGGCGAGCCCCCGCCACGTGCCGGCAAAGATCGTCGCCGTGTCAGACATTCCACGCACCAAATCGGGCAAGATCACCGAACTCGCGGTGCGCGACGTCGTGCACGGCCGCGCCATCAAGAACAAGGAAGCGCTCGCCAATCCAGAAGCGCTGGAGTTGTTCAGGAACCTGCCGGAGTTAGGTTGATCGACTCGGCAAACAACCTCCCAGCATGGATCATCGGGCGCAAACGTGAGCGCCGACACATGGTGTGGCGCCAGGGGATCTCGTGGACATCGGGAGATAGAGAGGCGTGACGGAGGAGAGCGACATGAGCCATGGCGGCCAGCAGTCGGACATAATCTTTCTCACGAATGGCGCGTCGGTCGTGGGTCAAGGGATGAGCCGATTGCAGAGGATTGAGCCCTCAGCGGGCGCGGTGAGTGGAGGCTCTCTTCGCTCAGCCGTAAGCGAAGCTTAAACTGGCAGTTCGATGCGCGGGGGGAAAGACGGTAGCGCGATACCGACTCGAACCCCACAGTGGTTGAATCAAGGTTGCATCACAGCGATCCAGGGACCCTAACCTCCTTCAGAAGCGCGCATTTCGACTGGAGGCGCAAGACAGCAAGTTCGAAAAGCTTCCAGGAACCCCAGTCGATGGTCAATTGTAGACCGTCTGACGTCCACAATAGGGCCGATGAACGAACCCGCTGCGCGGGAGGGGTGCCTGCGGTTGAGGTAGAGATCAAGAACCGGTCGTCGCGCTCGCGTTGAGCGTCGTTCGGCTGGAGCAGAGCATGGCGGGCTTCTTCAACAAGGAGCCTGACCATGCACCATCCCGTTCTCGATGCACCCGTCAGCCCGCTGCGCCAGCGGCTGATCGACGACATGAACATGCGGCGCTTCTCACGCGAGACGCAGCGCAACTATCTCCGCGACATCGGACGCCTGGCGACATTTCTCGGGCGTTCACCAGACACAGCGACCGCCGATGACCTGCGCCGGTTCCAGATCAACCAGCAGGAAGACGGCGTTCCCGTGCCGACGATGAACAGCATCGTGTCGGCGCTACGGTTCTTCCTCACCCAAACGCTTAACCGCCCGGACCTGGCGCGCCGGCTCGTCCGGCTGTCGCATCCGCGCAACCTGCCCGTGGTGCTCAGTCGCGACGAGGTCGCCCGGCTGCTCAACGCCACCACCTGCCTCAAGCACCAGGCCGCACTGTCGATTGCCTATGGCGCGGGCCTGCGCGTCGCCGAGGTGTCGATGCTGAAGGTTGCCGACGTCGACAGCGAGCGCATGCTGCTGCGCGTCGAGCGTGGCAAGGGCGGGCGGTATCGCAACGCCATGCTCTCGCAGGACCTGCTCGCGCTTCTGCGTGAGTGGTGGAAGGTCGGACGTCAGCAGGGCGTGATGCACCGCGACGGCTGGCTGTTTCCCGGACAGCACGCGATGAAGCCGATCAGCACGCGGCAGCTCTATCACATCGTCGTCGAGGCGGCGCAGGCCGCGCCGACATCGCCAAGCGGGTCGAGCCGCACACGCTGCGCCACAGCTTCGCCACCCACCTGCTGGAAGACGGCACCGACATCCGGATCATCCAAGTCCTACTCGGGCATGCCAAGCTCAACAACACCGCCCTTTACGCGAAGGTGGCGACCCGGACGGTGCGTGCCGTGACGAGCCCGCTCGACAAGCTCGGCCTGTTCAAGTCGCCCGACATCTGAGCCGTGCGCGCCTCGATCGAGGTCGCCGACATCTTCCGTGCTGCCGGACCCGCTTTCCGGGCCGCCCATGCAGGTCACCTGAGCCTCGCCCAGCTCAAGGTCATGTCGGCGATCGAGTATTGCCGCACCGCAGCCCTTGGCGGTCACGTCGAGGCTTGCGAGGACTGCGGCCAATGGCGGATCGCCTACAACTCCTGCCGCAACCGGCACTGCCCGAAGTGCCAGGGCGCGGCCGCACGGACGTGGTTGGCCGAGCGCGAGGCCGACCTGCTGCCGGTCGGCTACTTCCATGTCGTGTTCACGCTGCCGGCCGAGGTCGCCGACATCGCGTTCCAGAACAAGGCGCTCGTCTACGACCTGCTGTTCAAGGCGGCAGCGGAGACGATGCTGACTATCGCCGCCGACCCGAAGCACCTCGGCGCCAGGATCGGCATCACCGCGGTGCTGCACACCTGGGGATCGGCGATGACACCATCCGCATGCCCACATGATCGTGCCGGGCGGCGGCACCGCGCCGGACGGAAGCCGCTGGATATCGTCGCGCCCGGCCTTCCTGCTCCCGGTGAGGGTTCTCGGCAAGCTGTTCCGAAGGCTCTTCCTCACCCGGCTGGTCGCGCTGCACGACGCAGGACGGCTCGCCTTCTTCGGATCTATGGCGCACCTGTCCGCGCGGCAGGCATTCGTGCGGCACCTGTCGCCGGTCCGCAAGAAGCGCTGGGTGGTGTACGCCAAGGCGCCGTTCGCCGGGCCGGAGGCGGTGCTCGCCTATCTGTCGCGCTACACCCACCGGGTGGCGATCTCGAACCGCCGCCTGATCGCGTTCGACCACGACGGCGTCACCTTCCTTTACAAGGACTATCGCCCCTTTACAAGGACTATCGCCGCGACGGCGTTGATCGGCAGCAGGTCATGACGCTGGCGGCTGACGAGTTCATCCGCCGCTTCCTGCTCCATGTCCTGCTGCGCGGCTTCCATCGCATCCGGCACTACGGCCTGCTCGCCGGCTCCGCCCGCAAGGCCAGCCAAGACTTCCGCCCGCCATGCCCTTGCTGCGGCGGACGCATGATCATCATCGAGACGTTCGAGCGCCGGAGGCAGCCACGCGGTCCGCCCGATGCAACCGCGACGAACCGGGAGACAACTCCATGACCCGGCATGGCATGGTCGAAACTTCACCCGCAGGCGCCCCGCCTCTGGCAACGGCCCCACGCGTGTCCATCATCAATATCGCCGCCCACAGCGTCGCAACGAGCCTCGTGCGGGATCGGCTAAACCGCGCGGAGGCACAACGAAGCGGCCTCCCCGCATCCATCCCCACCCTTCCCAGCAGCGGTCGCGCCGTCGCCGACACCAGCCGCAAATCGAAATCCCCATAGCCATCGCCTGTGGCCCACGGGTTCCTTCCTCGGGGACTTTCGTACGCCTGCCGGCGCCCGAAACTCTTCACGCTACCGGACGGTCCGCTATCGGGGCGAGGTCGACGGAAAGCTGCCATTCGGCAGATGACCTCTGAAGCCGAGGTTGAGGCGGGTTGACCCTAAGGAGCGGTTCTCAATGAGTGTGGTTGCGAGGCAGAGCTTTGCCAGATGGGGCACTGGAGCAGCATCCAGCTTGGCGGATGGCCAGATCGCGGGACCTGCACTGCCACGGCTAGAATGCGCGGCCCGTAACGTTCAGCTCGCTAAATAACTTCTTGCAATCGATCGCAGTTCATTCTCGTCGATTATCTCACCGTGTCCGCAGTATGCCCTGTTGAACTCTATCTCCAAAAGACGCAGCATTGTCTTTCGATAGACGTGCACGTCCGAACCTGGAAGATCATCGACCAATCGTCCGCGATAAATCGCATCGCCGGCTAAAAAATCGCCGTTGCGTTCATCAAGAAGACCGAGCGACCCTGGCGAATGACCAGGGAGGTGAAGGACCAGAAATGACCTGTCTCCGGTCTCAATGGTGCAGCCTTCGTCGAGAATTCGGGACAGTGGCGCCGATTTGATCTGGAAATGCAGCAGCGACCATGCCTCATGCGGAGGCTTGCTGACGGCGTCGCGCTGCGCGCGAAAGAGATGAGCCAATGTGTGTTCATCCGCCATGTCGTCGAAAAACGAAGACTCCTCGCGATGGCCAAGTCTCATCTCGAACTCGCTTAATGCGCCGACGTGATCGACATGGATGTGCGTTGCAACGGCTACTACCGGCTTGCCAGGTGGCAGGTTCAGCACGGGTCTGAGAGGCACTAGCCCCATGCCCCCATCGACGACAAGATCGACGTCGCGCCCGCGAACATGATAGACGTTGCTTCTGAAATAGGGATGAACGTGCGGCTCCCATATCCGCGTGATTCCCCTACCCAGAGTTTCGCGTGAGAACCAGTCGGCAGCACGATGCACTTCGCCAGTTGGGGTGAGCGGCATCAACGATGTCCTCGCGCAAGCAGACGCTCGAGCTTGATCTGAACGACAGTCAGAACCGAAACCATCGACATGTAGTAGATCAGCGCCGCGCCATACCATTCCAAGAACCGAAAGCTGGTGGCGATGGCGAACTGGGTGACGGTCATGAGCTCTTTCAAGGAGATGACCGTCGCCAGCGAGGTTGCCTTCAGCAAGGAAATGAATTCGTTGACCAGGGCCGGTAGCGCGACGCGAAGCGCCTGGGGCAGGATGATCAGGAAGAATATCTGACCCCGGTGCAGGCCAAGGGCCGCCGCACCCTCGGATTGCCCCTTGCCGATCGATGCATAGGAGCTGCGCAGGATCTCGGTCAGATAGGCAATCTGAATCAGGGTCAGGGCGAGAAACGCCGCGACGAACGGACTGAACCAGTCCGAGCGGAACACCGCCGAGATCTGCGGCAGTCCATTCCAGACGAACAGCAGCACGAGCAGCGCGGGTGCGCCGCGAAAAAGCCAGACAAACGCGGCGATCGACAGGCGGATCCAGCGCCGCTTCGACGTGGCCAGTGCTGCTGTTGCCAGCGATATCGCCAGGGCAACGGTCATCACCAGAAGCGAAAGCACGAGGGTCAGCAAAGCCCCCTTGGCGAGGGGCCAGCCGAACAGGGCCGTCAGGAAGAGCTTGCTGTCGAACACCTCGGCACGTCCCTTAATTGGTCGCGTGCTTGACGTCTGCGGCGGCCTCGGGAAGGTTCCATTTCTGCAACAGCGCCTTCATCTCGCCGCTGGCCTGCAAGGTCTCGATGGCATTGACCAGGGCCTCGCGGTTGTCGCCGCCCTTTCTCAGATAGATCCCGTAAGTTTCACCATCGCCATAGTTGTATGGCACCTGCAGCCGCCCTGGCATTTGCTTGATGCGGAATGCAGCCGTCGTGTCCTGGGTGATCGTCGCCGCAGCCCGGCCGACTAGGATCTGCTCGATGACGGCGGAGGCGGACGGATAGGTCTGTATCTGCGCGGGCGCCTTGCCGGCTTTTGTCAGCTCGGCGTTCAGCTCCGCAGCTGTCTTCTCGTAGGTGGTGCCCGCCTCGATCGCCAGCACCTTGCCGCTGAGGTCGAGCGGCGATTTGGTCTCTGAATCCGAAGCCGATGTCACCAGCACCACATTGGAGACGAAGTAGGGAACGGCGTCATAGGCCTGCAGGCGCTCCTTGGTCACCATGATGCCGCTGGCGACGAGATCGCATCGCTCGGCGCCGAGCGATGGCAACAGCCCCTTGAAGTCGCCGACCACATATTTGGTGGTGCCGCCCCATTGCTTTGCGATGGCATCCACGACATCGACTTCGAAACCGACAAGCTTCTCGTCACCTGGATTCTCATAATATTGCATGGGCGGAAAATCGCCGCCGGTGCAGACGCTGAGCACGCCGTTATGGACAAGATCCGCACCTCCGGCCTGCGCCGCCGGCGCGGTGGCGACAAGGGTGGCGACGACCAGTCCGCCAAAGGCGATTTTCGCTGCGAAGGCAGTGCGTTCGTGAAGCATATCCAGTTCCCCATTTTATTTTTGCGATGCCGTTTTGTGGCTGCCGAGGACCATATGTTGCAATTACTATGAGACAAGCTAAATCTTTAGCATTTAGTTAGAGCAGTTTTTCTAAACTAAGGTGATACGTGGCCGTTCCGTCCCTTCATTCTCTGCGAGCCTTCGAAAGCGTATCGCGGCTCGGCAATGTCGCGGCCGCGGCTGCCGAATTGCATGTGACGCCAGGCGCCATAAGCCAGCAGCTGCGTGCCTTGCAGCTTTCGCTTGGCATCGACCTGTTCAGGAAAAGCGGCCGCCGCCTCGTGCTGACTGAACGGGGCGCGACGCTGCAGAAAAGCGTCGGCACGGCCATGCATCAGATTGCGGATTCGATCCGCGACATATCGGCCAATGCCTACGCCACGTCAGACAGGGCGGAGCTGCGCGTATCGGCGCCTTCAGTCTTTGGAACGACCTGGCTCACGGCCAGGATCTTTCGGTTTCTCGATGCAAACCCCGATCTTCGCATGCAGATGCACACAGCAGTGGACTTCGAGGAAGTGGACTGGCGAAAAGTCGATGTCGCCATCGTCTATGGGAATCCACCTTGGGCTGGATTCTGGTGGCGGATGCTGCACAGCATCTACGCGTCACCAGTGTGCAGCCCACAATTGCTGCGAGGTCCAAATGCAATTCGCGAGCCTCACGATGTGCTCAAACATCGCTTGCTCCATGAAGACGACGGCGACCAATGGCGGCGTTGGCTAACGGAAGCACGCGTACCCCATTCCGTGGAGTCCGATATCTATTTCGACAACTTTGCCATGGTGCTTCAGGCCGCGCGCGATGGTCATGGTGTCGCCCTGACAAACGACATCATTTCCTTCAGGGACCTGGATGAGGGCAGACTGGTTCAACCCTTGACGCTCAGTGTTGCGGCATCCCGAAGCTATTACTGCATATGCCATGAGGAAGGCTTGGCTAATCCAGCGATCGGCCGGTTCGTCGACTGGTTGGTCGACCAGGCATCGCGACCGTCAGGCTGACGGCACGGTGGCACCGTGCCTCGATGCAGATCTGTTTTGAAAAACGGTGGTCGGGTGAACGATGCATAAGTTTCGTGCGATCTGAGCGCCCGTTCGAACTCGAGGGGCACCTTCGGGATCCGAGATCGGCCCGCCCAGCAAGGATATGCTTCGCCGATCTGGTCATAGCTCCCGAACTTAATCGGACATTCAAAGCGATCTTCGTGGATGATCGCCACCACCTTTGTGCAAGTCATGGCCGCGTTATGGTTGGCTTCTCGGTGCCCATCGACGGTAGCAGCGTCGACCTGGCAGCTGCGAAAGGCCTAAGGGACGTTAGGCTACGTCAGGTTTGTGAATTGCTTTTACTTCCTGAAAGTCTTCAAGGCCAAACCTTCCGCCCTCGCGGCCATTACCGGATTGTTTGTAGCCGCCAAATGGACTTCCATAGCGGTGCGGCGCTCCGTTGATATGCACCATGCCGGCCCGCAGACGCGAAGCCACCCTTTCTGCTCTCTTCGGATCACCGGTTTGCACAAAGGCGGCAAGGCCGTATGTCGTGTCATTCGCCAGGGTGATGGCCTCTTCCTCGCTGTCAAAAGGAATGATCGCAAGAACCGGCCCGAAAACCTCTTCCCGTGCGATGCGCATCTCGTTGTCGACGTCGATAAAGATAGTTGGCCTTACGAAATAACCAGCTTCAAAACCCTTCGGTTTGCCGGGGCCGCCAACGAGCAACTGCGCACCTTCATCAATCGCAGCATTAATCAAGGTTTGTACACGAGCGAACTGAATTTCGCTCACCAGAGGCCCAATGTGCGCGCCTTCCTTCATTGGGTCCCCTACTTCGGCGGCCATGCCAGCGCGACGCGCTACCTCGACTGCCCTTTGATAGACAGAGCGCTGCACGAGCAGCCGCGTCGGTGCATCGCAGGACTGGCCAGAGTTATTGAAGCATTCGGCAACACTGGCGGAAACCCGCTCATCGAGATCTGCATCTTCAAAAACGATGTTCGGAGATTTGCCACCAAGCTCCAGGGTTACCCTTTTCACAGTGTCGGCAGCATCTTTGCTAACTGCGATCCCGGCCCTCGTAGAGCCTGTGAAGGACATCATGTCGACGTCCCTATGTCTGGAAAGCGCCGCGCCGCAGTCAGCGCCACCATTGACCAAATTGAAGACACCTGGGGGAAACCCCGCCTCATCAATCATCTCAGCATACAACATGGCGTTGAGGGGCGTGAATTCGCTAGGCTTCAAGATGCATGTGCAACCCGTCGCGAGGGCCGGCACCACCTTCAGTGCGATCTGATTGATCGGCCAATTCCAAGGTGTAATTAGACCGCAGACGCCGATAGGTTCGCGCAGAATGATATCGCCATTCGGCAATTCCTCGCGAGCTTTCAGATCACGCAGCGCATCGATGAACCCCTGCAGATGGCCAACACCGACATCGGCCTGCTGCTGCCGGCTCATGGTGATCGGGGCGCCAAGTTCCAACGTTATTGTTTCAGCCATCTCGTCGTAGCGACGCTTGTAAATGGCCAGAAATCTTTCGAGCAGCCGGAGGCGCTCTTCAAGAGTGGTTCGGCTGTAGGAAGCGAAGGCATTTTCTGCCGCTACGACAGCCTTGGCGATATCCTCTGGCGTACCCATGGAAATGACGGCAATCGGCTTTTCGGTTGCAGGGTTCAGAACTTCCAGATCCTGCCCGGCGATTGGCGATACCCACTCGCCGCCGATATAGAACTTCCGCTTATCGAGCATAACGATGCTCCTTCCCAATTCGGATAAGGCTCACACCCTCGCTCATGCGAGCGAAGGGCTAAACGTCAGCAGGCCCAGAATTTCAAAGAGCACCTGTGCGCCGACCTGCGCTGTGTTGGTTGTCGCGTCGTATTGCGGAGCCACTTCGACGACGTCTGCGCCCACAAGATTGACGCCCTTCAGTCCCCTGATGAGCTCCAACACCTCGCGCGTCGTGAGCCCGCCAATCTCTGGAGTGCCTGTCCCCGGTGCGAAGGCCGGATCGACGCTGTCGACATCAAAAGAAAGGTAGGTCGGGCCGTCGCCTACAATCGCCCTCGCCTTGCGGATCACGGCTTCGATTCCAAGGCCCGAAATTTCTTCGGCGTGGATGACCGTCATGCCCGAGGCGTAGGAGAATTCCCACAAATACTCCGACGAGCCGCGAATTCCGATCTGGATTGTCCGAGCGGGATCGAGCACGCCGTCCAAGACCGCGTTACGCATCGGGCCGCCGTGATGGAACTTCGTCTGATCGAAAGGGCCGCCCGTGTCGCAATGCGCATCGATATGGATCAACCCGACCGGACGATCGCGGCCGACGGCCTTGAGGATAGGATGAGTGATCGAGTGATCACCTCCAACCGAGACGGGAATTACGCCCGCAGCGACGACCGCCGCAATCGCCGCCTGGATATCATCGTGACTTTGCTCCAGGCGGTAGCGGCTTGCGAAAGGAATATCGCCTATGTCGGCGATCCTAAGATCGAACGCAGGCGCGCATTCGAGGACGTGATTGTACGGCCCAATCCGCTCAATTGCCCGTATCGCACGTGGCCCGAAACGCGATCCAGGTCGGTTGCTTACACCAAGGTCCATTGGCACGCCGACTACCGCTACCTGGAGATCGCCGAAGTCGGGTGCTTTGAAATCGATTGTCTTCAATGGCAAGCCGGCAAAGGTTGAGATGCCGGAATACGGCGCCAGACGGGTTCCGCCGCTAAATATCTTCTCACCAACCTTGCGAAATTTCGGATCATGAAACTCGAGACTGTCGGCGAACTTCGCCCGCAGCGCTGCAAGGCGCTCATTAAAGTCAACCATTGCGAAACCCTCTCCTTGTGTCGCGTTGTTCCTGGAATCAGAAGACATGGAATTGGCCGACGGCGCGTCCCGCCGCCGAGGCCCTGAATGACTTCAACGTGCCACCCTCAATGTTCACAATTCCGCAGCCGTAGCGGGCAGCCGGAACATAGATGATCATGATGATTTGGCGCGGGGCGAGCCGGGGGCGTTCAATTTCTCCGCGACCGCGCCTACATAGCGGTCCAGAATGATTGCCAGTGCGGAAATCGCAAGGCCTGCAAGCAATCCTCTGCCGGCCTCGACACGAGCGATGGCATCCACGGTCTCCAGTTCAAGCCCCTGTGAGCCAACAAGCGCCGTTATGACCACCATCCCAACACACATGAGGATCGTTTGGTTGAGACCCAGCATCAGACCAGGTCGGGCAAGAGGCAGACGAACCTTCCAGAACGTTTGAAGTGGGGTGGCCCCGAACGCCACCGCGGCTTCGATCGTGGTTGGATCGACATTGCGGATGGCATGGTCCGTGTATCGCACCGTCGTCGCCACGGAGTAGAGCGCAATGGCGATCACCGCGGTTGCATCTCCGGGACCCAGAAGCATGACAACGGGCACCAGGTATACGAAGGAAGGCAACGTCTGCAGGGTCGTGACGACAACCTCCGACACCGCGTGCACGCGGCGCGAAGATCCGGCCCATACTCCCAAGGGCGCTCCGACAAAAAGGGAGAGCAGCGTTCCGACCGTCACCAGATTGAAGGTGATCAGCAACTTGTCCCAATAGCCAATGGCAGCGATCAGGATGAGCGTGGCGCAAGACAGGACAGCAAGAGAAGGCCGCCGCAGCGCGAAGCCGAAACACAGCATGGAAGCAACAATCGACGCCCAGCCGAGATCTCTCAGTATCGTCAACAAGGGCCGAATGACGCCGAGCGTGATGGTCAGCCGGGCGGTTTCGAAACCATCGCCCCAGTTGCCGTTCAGCCAACTGATGATGCGTGACCAGAAATCAGCGGTCGAGATCGTCAACTCGACCGGATATTGCGCCAGAGGTGCGATTGCGACTCCCCCGACTGTGGGAATGACGAGGATGGCGGCCAGGATTGCGAGGTGCCTTATCGGTTGCGGTCGAGACAGATGAGAAGGTCGACGCACGGCGATCGAATGTCCGTAGCCGTAAAGCAGTACGGCCAGCAGTGTTATCGCAATCCCCGCCTCCAACCCGCGACCGATCTTGAGGGATTGGATCGCGCGAAGCACTTCCGCTCCCAGACCACCTGCGCCGATCATGGAAGCCAGAATGACCATAGCCAGCGCCATCATCACCAGTTGATTGACGCCCAAAAGGAGGTCGTCCCTCGCGCTTGGCAAAAGGATCTTCGATGTGCCCTGCCAGCGGGAGGCACCGGTCATGCTGGACAGTTCGAACGTATGGTCCGGCAACCGACGCAGGCCATACACCACCGCTCGCGCCATCGGCGGCAAGGCGAAGATCAGTGTTGCCACCAACGCCGCGACGGGACCGAACCCGAAGAGGATCAGGACTGGCACCAGATAGCTAAATGGCGGAATCGTTTGCATGACGTCGAAGACGGGGTTCAATACGGTTTCGAGCCAACGCCAACGAAACAGCATCACGCCAAGCACCAGGCCAAAGATCACGCCGACGACGATCGCAAACGCCACGGAAGCGAGCGTCAATGTCGCTTGAGCCCAAAGATTGAAAACAAGAAAGTACGCAAAAGTTGCAAACGCCAGGACAGCCAGGCGGCGCCCACCGGCGAGCCAACCCATGTAGGTTGCAGCAAGAACGACCGACACCCACGACAATGGCGGCAGAGTAACCGTTTCGGCTGCAGTGCGACCCGGAAAGGACCAGCCGGTGGTCAGAAGGTTCTGCAGGCCCCGCATCGGAAGGCCGACTGCCTCCCCACCCGCACGCGTCCAGACCCGGAGAGGCTCGCCAAAAATTTCGGATCGGCGAAGCAACTGGTTGAGCACATCGTTGGACATCTTAAGCAACGGCAGCAGCCATTGCTTCGGCCAGACGTACAACCCTTCGGGCAGCACCTCCCGCCCAACATAGGCAGCGACGAGCAAAATGAGGCCGAATGTCACCCACAAACGGCTGCTCAGCAGCCATTTGTGGCGGATGAGCGGCGCCACAGATGTCGCGCCGAAGGTTATTGAAGCCACGGTGACCACTTTTTCTCGTTGGTGGAAATCCACTCAGCCGCGGCAGCTTCGGGCGTAAGTCCGCCCTTATCCTGCTTGAGGATGCCCCAGGCAACATCGTCATTGGTCAGAACAAACTTCTTCAAGAGATCCGTTACATTGGGCTCGCGCTTGGCGAAATCATTGTTGATCAATTCGATGATATCTCCCGTGGGTAAAGCGCAGTCACCCACGAGATCGGGGGTGACGCCCCAGGCGGGGTCGCTGCGGCACGCGTCCTCATAGGGCGGGAAATCGACAAAGGTGCCCACGCCGGAGCCGTACAGCCAGTGAGGCACGAAACCAAATCCGATGATCGGCTTTTTCCTCTCGATTGCGCCCTGCATCGTGGCGACCATGGCCGCCATGGTACCCGGCAACGTTATGTGGACGTCGAGGCCTAGCGCCGCGATGCGGCGCTCGTCGTCGGCATCAAAGTCTGCCGGTGTTCCGAGATAATTGATCTTTCCGTCCGTCTCCGGGTTGGACAGCGCTTTGATGCAGGCAGGATTCTTGAGCGCCTTCCAGTCCGGCAATCCCGGACATAGCTCAGCGACATAGTTGGGGTACCACCAGGTTTCCCTGATCTTGACGCCGACCGACCCCACCTTCGTCACAGAGCCGGACGCGAGCGCAGCTGCGATCAGTTCGGGAGAAGACGACCAAATTGCGGGACTGATCTCGAGGTCGCCGAGCTCTATGGCCGTGAACTGCGCCGTGTAGTCGGTATGCACGTACTGGATGTTGTATCCGGCCTTTTTGAGCAAGGTCCCGAACACGTTCGTGATGAAGTCCGCGTCAGGCGCACTAACGACCGCCAGCCGCACCGGATCCTGGGATTGCGCGGCGGCGAGCGCCTCGCCGGAAGAAATGCACAGACTGGCGCAGAGCACAGACGCCAACGTGACTGACGAGAGTGGAAACCGCATCGCGAAACACCCTTTCAAAATGACCTATGAGCCAAAGTAGGGCGCACTTCTTATCACATGTCAATCACAAAAATAGAAAAAGAAGTTGCATTGCTAGGGAATGTCGGGTTGAATACAGCATAATATGGACGCTAGATATCACAAATGAGTCACAAATGACAACGAAGGACGAGCAGAGCACGACCGCTTCGGACCGCGTGTACAAGCTTGTCCGTCAGGATATCCTTGAGTGCCGCTGGCGGGCCGGACAGCGCCTGAAGATCCGCGATATCGCCGCCGAACTGGGCGTCAGCCCGATGCCGGTCCGTACGGCGTTCCGGCGCCTAGGCGAAGAGGGTATTCTTATCGTCGAGGAAAACCGATCGGCGCGTGTCCCCTTCGTTTCCCGGCAGAGCTTCAACGAATACCTTGAGATCTCGGTGAGCCTCGAATGCCTTGCCCTGGAGAGGGCCGCGGGGCGTCTATCGAGTGAAACGATCCAGGCGCTCCGAAGCGAAGCCGAGTGCATGCAGCGCGACATCGAGGCTGGCGACACCGTTGGATACGCCCCTCGGTTCAACGGCCTTCTGATGAAGATCTATGTGCGAGGGGAATCTCAAGCGCTCATCGAGATGATCGAAAGCGTCTGGATCAAGACAGCTCCGCCGGCGCGCGAGGCCTTCGAGGAAAAGGGCATCGTCACGAGACTGAATGCGGCCCTGGTTGCGATCATCGACGCCTTGGAGGCGGCCGACGCGGCCAGTGCCAAGGAAATTCTGACCTCTGCCCTGCAGTATGCCTGCAAAGGCGTGAACCTGTTCCTTGAAATGGATCAAGATCAGAAACTGAGACCAAAAGCCAAAAAGAGGATCGAGGAACAATATGTCGAATCCAAGTGAAGCTCCGATTGCGCTGGTCACCGGCGCGTCCCGCGGTATTGGGCGAGCGACTGCGGAGATGTTGCTCCGGGATGGCTACGATGTGCATGCCACCTACATCAGCGATGCGACAGCGGCAGAGGGCCTGGTTTCGTATGGCGACGACTTGGGGCGAAAAGTCACGCTTCACCATTTCGATGCCGGCGCGCGCGAGAGTCAGGACGAGTTGATGCGGCGCCTGCAGGGTGTCCAGCTTCGGGGCATCGTCCACAATGCGGGAATCGTCAAATTCGAGCGATTTACTGAATATGACATCTCGATCTGGGACCGCACCTTCGAAGTAAATCTGAATGCAGCGTTGCGGCTGACTCTTGGACTGCAGAAGCAGATCGTGTCGGGAGGATCGGTGGTTTTGGTAGCCTCCACCGACGCATTCTTCGGCTCCTACGCAAGCATGGCTTACGCGGCGTCCAAGGCGGCGATGATCAATCTGGCCAAGAGCCTCGCATGCAATTTCGGTTCCCGAAACATCCGCGCCAACGCCGTTTCGCCGGGATGGATCCAAACCGACATGACAACTGGGGCGTCCTCAGGGTCAGCGTCAATCACGCCTCTTGGGCGGGACGGAAGGCCGGAGGAGGTCGCTGGCGTGGTCGCATTCCTCTTGTCCGACAGGGCCAGCTTTGTCTCGGGTACGAGCATCGCTGTCGATGGCGGCTACACCTCCTCCGACGCGATCATGTTGAACGAAGCCAGGGAATTAGGCTGAGGATTGTCGGGGATAGCCATGTTGAGTTGCAAGAACCTTTGGAAGATTTACGGACCGGCCAAGGCGCATAGTATCGATCCCGAATTGCCGCTGAGTGAGAACATCTCCTCTGTGGAGCAGCGCGGCGGTTTCGTCGCGTTGGCCGGCGTCGATCTCTCCGTGGCCAAGGGCGAGATCCTGGTCATCATGGGACTGTCGGGGTCCGGAAAGTCCACTCTGCTGAGATGCTTGACGCGCCTGGTGGAGCCATCGGAAGGAGCGTTGTGCTTCGAGGGTCAGGACTTACGCGCCGTGCCTGAAAAGAGCCTGCAACTGCTCCGCCGTACGCACATGAGCATGGTGTTCCAGAATTTTGCGCTGCTTCCCCACCGTACCGTGGTCGGCAATGTGGAGTTGCCACTGGAGATTCAAGGTGTGCGCGCAGCTGCGCGAAAGCAGAAGGCGCTCGATATGATTGGGCTTGTCGGGTTGTCCGGCAAAGAGGATCATTATCCTTATGAGCTCTCCGGAGGCCAACAGCAGCGCGTCGGCATTGCTCGCAGCCTCTCAACCAATCCGAGCCTTTGGCTGCTGGACGAGCCCTTTTCAGCGCTCGATCCACTCATTCGCGAAGAGATGCAGGACGAAATTCTCAGGCTGCAGAAAACGCTCTCCAAGACAGCCGTGTTCGTGACCCATGACTTCAATGAGGCCGCACGCGTTGGAGATCGCATCGCCCTTTTGCGCAAGGGCCAACTGGTCCAGACCGGCAGCGCGGCGGAACTGATCCTGAATCCTGCGGATTCCTATGTGAGGGCATTCACCGCGAGCGCGGAACGCAGTCGAATACTGACGGCGGAAAATTTCATGCAGCATGGAGAGCCGGGCGCTTTCGACGTGCAACTCGAGGCTGAGGTTACACTCCGAAAAGTCGCGGAAACATTTCAGGGCGGGGCCAGCGTGATCGCCTTCGGCAATTCCACGGGCAGAACGGTAGGGTACATGAGACGCCAGGATCTGGGCGACGCCCTCACGTCCGCCATGACGGCGTAGCTGGCCGGGCGTCGAAATCGAGGTACCAGTTCGGCCATGCAAACGAAGATCACCGAGACTGAAGCGCGTGCGCTCCTGCGCAGCATCAAGGCGCCGCAACTGGACCTGAAGCCGGTCGCAGACCATGTGCTCGAGCACTACGGGCTGGCAGGCGAATGGCATCAGCTGGGAGGGGAAAGAGAACAGAACTATCGTCTTGTCACTGCCGCCGGCGAGAGGTTTGTCGTCAAGATCGCATCTCTCGAAGAGGATGAGGAAAGTATCATCTTTCAGGCGAAAGCGCTTGAACATATCGAAAGGGTCGATCCGGCGCTCCAGGTCCCGCGAGTGCGCAGGACCCTTGGAAGCGACCTGCTTTCCAGCATTTCGGATGGAGAGGGTAGAGAACACCGTTTACGCGCTCTCTCGTTCGTCTCCGGTACGACTGTCATGGACCAGTTGGGTCAACGAGGGTTCAAGCTCTCCACCGACGAACTTTTGACTCTCGGGGCGGCGCACGGCCGCCTGGCCAGGGCGCTGCAAGGGTTCAATCATCGCGGTGCCGTTCGACCGATGCCGTGGGACCTGGCAAATGGCCTGCTCCTTGGTGATTGGCTGCGGGACTATATCCCAGAAGAAATCCGCCAAGACGTCGACCGGGCATTGGAGCACTTCGCCGGATCAACCCTTGCGGCGCTGCCCCGCCTCCGATCCCAGGTCATCTACAATGATTTCCACGAGAGCAACGTTCTGGTCCGGGCCGAGCCTTTGCTCGAAGTTGTGGGGGTTATCGACTTTGGCGACATGGTCTATGGGACGGTCGCGCAGGACCTCGCCGTCGCTGTAGCGTCTTTCATCCATTGGAGCCCGGAACCCGTGGCTGCTGCATCAGCAATTGTGCGCGGCTACCAGAGATATATGCCACTGGAGGCCGCCGATCTGGCGGTGCTCAAGGATCTGGTGCTTGCCCGGCTGATCCTGCAGGTCGGGCTCGTCCGCTACCAGGCTGCAGTCAACGGCCGGCACGACCAGCACCTCGACGAACTGCAAACCCTGTATTCGGCTGCCGTATCACGCCTCGCCAACATCGATGGCAACGCGTTCGTCGCCTCGATGACCCCCTCCGTGGTGCCCACGCCGATTTCATCGCCCGTGGTGGAACAGACTACGACCGATATCCAAGCCCTGATGTTCCGCAGGCAATCGGTCTTGGGCGAGGCCTACACCTTCTACAACGAGCCGCTGGAACTCGTGCGTGGTCGCGGCACAAAACTCTTCGACGCCTCCGGGACGGAGTACCTGGATTGTTACAACAACGTCGCCAATGTGGGGCATTGCCATCCCTATGTGGTGCAGGCGCTCGCCCAGCAGGCGGCCACGCTCAACACCAACTCCCGCTATCTTCACAGCGAGATCCTGCGGCTGGGAGAGCGGCTGACTGCGACCCTCCCCGAAGGCCTGGATACCTGGATCTTTGTCTGTACCGGCTCGGAAGCCAACGACCTGGCGGTTCGCATTGCCCGGTCGGTTACCGGCAACGAAGGCGTGATCATCACAGAAAACAGCTATCATGGCAACACATCGGTGGTCGCGCCGCTTTCGTTGCTGGAATACGACATCAAGGACAAGCCGAGCTGGGTCGAGGCGGTGCCGCCCCCTAATGTCTACCGGGGCATCCATCGAGGCGACCAGGCCGATTTGGGGGAACGCTACGCCGATCACGTGACCGAAGCAGCGGTCCGCCTTGGAGCAAGGGGATCGGGCGCTGCAGCGCTGCTGATTGACTCGATCTTTGACGGCAACGGCGCCTTGGTCCCGCCGGGCGACTACATGCGCCTTGCCTTCGAGAAAGCGAGCCGTTCAGGAGCGTTGTGCATCGCCGACGAAGTCCAAATGGGCTTCGGAAGATCGGGCACGCATATGTGGGGCTTCGAGGCATTCGATGTTCGTCCCGACATAGTCACCATGGGAAAGCCGATGGGCAACGGGCACCCCATCGCCGCGCTCGTGACGCGTCGCGAAATCGCCCTGGAGTTCCAGCGTCGCACTGGCTATTTCAACACCTTCGGCGGCAACACGGTCTCGACGGTTGTCGCCAACGCCACCTTGGACGTGCTGCAGGGCGAGAACCTGCAAGGCAACGCCGAGCGTGTCGGCGCGCATCTCAAGGCATCTCTCGACGGTTTGATCGGCACGCACGAGCTTGTCGGCCACATCCATGGGCGCGGCCTTTTCTACGGAGCCGAGCTTGTCCTCGACCGGACCTCGCGCGCTCCCGCGAAACTCGCGGCCCGCTGGGTGCGTGAACGGATGAAGAGCCTCGGTGTCCTGGTTGCCTCGACCGGTCCCTTCGGAAACATCATCAAGATAAGGCCGCCATTGGCCTTCAGCACCGCCGACGCCGACCGGTGCTTTGAAGCCCTTCACACCGCGCTGACAGATGTGCCACCCGATCTTCGGATCGCAAATAGCGCCTGAGCCAACCGGGGATCAGCAGATGAAGATCTACAAGTGCGATGCTCATCTGGAGCATCAATCCAAAGTCGAGCTCACCCCTGGGAGGTTCATCCCAACGCTGGACGTGGCGGAGCGCACCAGCGCTGTTCTGGATGTCTTACGGCAGGCGGGCCACACCGATGTCTTGGACTGTGCACCCGCATCGAAGGTAGATCTGCGCACCATTCATTCCGCAGACTACCTGGATTTCCTCGCCACGGCCTGGGATGAATGGTCTAGCTCATTCGGAACCGAACTCGACGGCGTCGGCTTCGTCTGGCCGCACCGCAACCGGCCGCCGCGATGCCCAAGCGCGATAGAAGGCAAGATCGCCTACTACATGTTCGACGGGGTGAGCACGATCACGCCGGCGATGTGGCCTGCAACCTTGGGCGCAGCAGGGGCTTCACTTCAGGCTGCCGGGGACCTTCGCGTCGCTGGATTGCCGGGCCTGGTCCTGGCTCGTCCTCCGGGGCATCATGCCTGCTGGAACATGGGTGGAGGTACGAGTTACACCAACCATACCGCGCTGGCCGCACAGGAACTGACGCGAGATGGCGCTCGGGTCGCGATCCTGGACATTGACGCTCACCATGGCAACGGTTCTCAAGACATCTTCTGGACCAGGTCCGATGTCCTTTCCATCTCTCTCCATGCCGATCCCGCGGTGGATTATCCCTATTTCTCCGGGTACGCCGACGAGATCGGCGCCGACGCCGGCGAAGGCTTCAATTTGAACCTGCCACTCCAACCCGGCACCGACTGGTCGGGCTACAGCGAAGGTTTGACGACCGCGCTCGAGAGGCTGCACGACTATTCTCCAGACTACATGGTGGTGGCGCTTGGCGTGGATAGCTATGCCAAGGATCCCGCAGGACGTCTGGCCTTGGAGTTGGCTGATTTCAACCGGATTGGCGAAGCCGTTGCATCCTTGGGCCGCCCCCACATGTTTGTGCTCGAAGGGGGATACTGCCTCGATGCGATTGGTCGCTGCGTCCTCAATGTTGTCGCGCCGGGAGGTTAGATGCGCCTGTGCCTCGCCGGATGTTTTGGCCGACCCGGCCTAAGGGAGGGGATTGACCTCAAGGAGCGAGTTGCCGCTTGCGTCGACAGCCACGACTAATTGGTTGCCCGCGCTTTGACGACTGATCTTGTCAGTATCTCGTACTTTTGTTTGGCGAAACCATCGGAGGAATTAGCTATGGAAAATCAAAACAGGGAAGAAGGCTTTGAGGGCCGAATGATGCGCCTGGTTAAAAAATGCGATCAGGAACAGAGGCTCATCATGAACCACGTCTGCATTCGGGTTGAGGATATCGGTCGCACGGAAAGGTTGCTGTCTGAGTCTTTTGGTATCGGCAAAGGAGGTTTTACTCGCGTTGAAGGAAATTTATTCAAGGGGGAAGCTTTTGTCAGCGGTGCGTGGGTGAACGACGATTTCTATCTTGAACTAATGGAGCCGCTCGAAAAACAACGGCTGGGATACGATACCGGGTGCGGTGCACCAATTGGGCACTTGAGTGAAATTGGCTTCCTCACCCCTAATATGGACGCAGAATTGGACCGGCTATCAAAGCTGGGGTGGAAGGTGACTGACACGCTTTCATCTGAATTCTCTAGAGAGGTAAAGATGGACATGGAGCCGTCCATTGGATTTCCCATAGAGCTGATGGAAGTAAAAATCAGAGATAAATAACGCATATTAGCCGACTACATCACTGGGTTAATTCTTATATTTAACAATCGCGAACAGAGCACGAAATTAAGAGGGCTTATAGTCAAATGGCGTACATTGAAATTTTCCCTAAATCCACTGAAACACAGCAACGCTTGGCCGACCACAGCGCCCCGATGATGGACATCCTTTACCAGGCCACAAAAAGGATTCTCAACGTTCCTGATCACGATATCATCATCGAGTTAAATCAGTGTACAGCAATAGAATTTAATTCCTTGGCAGTGCAGTCTTCCGCAGTTCCAGATGTCGTAATAAAGATTTCAACCAGTGACCATGATTTACAGCAAAAGTTTCAATCTCTATGCGATCTCATCGTGAGAAAATGGAGCGCACAATTCGGGAATACACTCAAATTAGAAATTTGGATAAACTTGATTGATACGTGGGGCTGCAACATAGACCTCAATTAGAATGAAGCAACGCTCCGTGCGTTGCGCTTGCGCGCCGATCGGGCTTTCATCCCGGACAGTGATCCGGGCGGCGGCAGCAACAATGAGCGCCGATCAAATGGCGTGAAGGGGGTGGTCGTCAAAGACAGCCGGCGAGTTTGGCACGTTGCCGAATGAGCGCCTCGACGATATCGATCGTCGGGGTCGCATGGCGGGTGAGACGGCCTAGCTCCTGGACCGCCGACACCAGAGCATCGATCTCCATCGGCCGGCCAAGTTCCAGATCCTGCAGCATTGATGTCTTGTGCTTGCCGACCGCGGCCGCGCCGGCAATCCGTCGATCGACATCGACCCCGAAATTTGCCCCCAGCGCCTCGCCGATCGTCTGAGCTTCGACCATCATTGCCAGAATGATCGCCCGCGTGCCTGGATCGGCGCAGATTTCATCGAGCTTTCCGCCGGTCAGAGCGGAAACTGGGTTGAACGAGAGATTGCCCCACAGCTTCACCCAGATCTCATTGCGGATTTGCGTGCGGATTGGCGCCCTGAATCCAGCCGACGCGAGGAGAGCGGCCAGATTGGCGGTGCGCTCGGTCCTCTCGCCTGAAGGCTCGCCGATCGGTAGGCGATCGCCTTCGATATGTCGAATGACGCCGGGAGACTCGATTTCGGCGGCCGGATGCACGACACAGCCGATCACGCGCTGAGGTCCGATCGTCTCCCACAGCACCCCCTTCGGATCGACGGACTCGATGCGGCGGCCTTCGTGCACGCCGCCATGCTTGTAAAAGTACCACCAGGGCACGCCATTCTGCGCCGTGACCACCGCCGTTTCAGGGCCCAGAAGCGGCTTCAGGTTTTCAATGATGCCGGGAAGCGAATGGGCCTTGAGCGCCAGGAAGACATAATCCTGGGGGCCGAGATCGGCGGCCTGGTCTGTCGCGCGCACGGTGACGGTGGTCTCGCTATCTTCCGACTTAAGCGTCAAACCCGTTTCGCGAATAACGGCAAGGTGGGCACCTCTGGCAACGAGACTCACCTCGGCGTCGCCTTGTGCGGCAAGCCTGGCACCGACGAGACCGCCGATCGCTCCCGCGCCAAACACGCAGATCCGCATCAGCCAATCGCCTGTTGCATTGTCGACCAGTACACCCGCACCCGATCCACCCCGCGCGACGAGGCTCCAACTGACGGCAGTAAAGGAGCCGATGGCGTATGGTGGGTCGGGGACCTAGTAGCCAAGGGCGCAGCCGTCCATGCGAGCATCCGAACCTCCGATGAGCACCCCTTCCGACCAGTCGATCTTGATCATTTGTCCGCCGCCAAGCGGCTCGGTTGCCTCGACGAGCCGATGGCCGAGCTTTCTGAGCCCCTCGACCGTGCCGATCGGAACGCCACGCTCGACCTGAGTGTCGCCCAGCGAATAGAAGACGCGGGGCTGGTCGATTGCCTCCTGTGGATCGAGTCCGAAGTCCACGATACCGGTCAATACGTGCGTATGTCCGAAAGGTTGATAGTCGCCCCCCATGACCCCATAGCAAAGGAATGGCCGACCATCCTTCAAGGCGAGCCCGGGCATGATCGTGTGGAGGGGGCGCTTGCCCGGTCCTATCGCATTGGGGTGAGCAGGATCGAGCGAAAAACCCATGCCGCGATTTTGAAGCGTGATGCCATAGGTCGGCGAGACTCGCGTTGAGCCAAAGCCCCAATAGACCGAATTGATGAAGCTGACGCAGTTGCGATCGCGATCGACGACCGTCAGGTAAACAGTATCCGATTTGCGCATGAGCGGCGGCGGCAGATGGTCTGCCACACGGTCGCGACGGATTTCATTGCGAAGGCGTGCGGCATAGTCCTTGGAGAGGATTTCATTCACCGGAAAAGCCGCATGGCGGGTGTCGCAGACGAATGCATCACGATCCCTGTAGGCCAGCCTGCCGGCTTCGATTTCAAGATGCAGGCGCTCAGCCCCCAAAGGTTCGAGCGCGGCGAGATCAAAACCCTCGAGGATGTTGAGCATGAGGAGCGCGGTGATGCCCTGGTTGTTGGGCGGGATCTGGCAGACCTCCATACCACGGTAGTTTGTACGCACGGGCTCGACATATTCGCCTGCGGCGATCTCGAAATCATCAAGAGTGTGATAGCCACCGAGGCTGCGAAGGTAGCTCACGATATCCTCAGCCACAGGTCCCTTGTAGAAACCATCTCTCCCTTTGGCGGCGATCAGGCTAAGCGCGTCAGCCAGACCGGGGTTGCGAAAGATCTCACCGGCCCGAGCGGCCCGGCCACGCGGAAGGAAAACGCGGGTTGCATTGGGGTCGCGCCGCAACCGCGCTTCATCCACAGCCCAATCTTGCGCCACTCGAGGGTGAACCGGAAATCCATTCCGCGCAAAAGCGATTGCGGGGGCAAGAAGCTCGCCGATCTCCTTGCGTCCATGATCCGCCACGAGCCGGGTCCACGCATCAATAGCGCCCGGGATGGTAACGGCATGCGGGCTTGAATCTTCAAGCTGAGATTCGCCAACGGCAAGTCCGCTGGCCGGAAGTCTGGACGGGGCTCGCCCGGAGCCATTATAGGCAACAATCTGATCGGTGCCGTTCTTGGCCATGATGACAAAGCAGTCGCCGCCGATTCCGGTTTGCTGCGGTTCCACGACTGCAAGCACCGCGGCTGCGGCAACTGCTGCATCGATTGCCGCGCCTCCACTTTGCAGCACCTCAATGGCAACTCGCGCCGCATGCGGGTTGTGGGTGGCGGCCATGCCGTTCATGGCCATTGCCGGAGAGCGGCCAGGTAGTTGGAAGTCGCGCACAGTGTACTCCTATTGGCACGGACAGAATGAAAACGGCGAGCCTTGAGACGCGCCACCCATTTGCTTGTCAGTTACGATTGCAAAATGTCGCGACAGCTCCGGGGTTCGCGTCCGATCGCGCTCGCTTTCGCTTCCCTGAAGCGGGCGAGCACCGCTGCGGAATCAATCTTGGCGCGTGATGCGGTGTTGACCATCCTATGCGAGCCCAAGTTTTGCCGCGAGGCCAATGCGCTGCATCTTGCCCGTGGCGCCCTTCGGGATCTCCGGCACAAAGACTACAAGTCGTGGCACTTTGAAGTCGGCCAGCCGACCCGCCGCGAACTCCCGAATATCACGCTCGCCTACCTGGGCTCCCTCCCTCAGCACAATGGCCGCGGCAACGTCCTCACCAAGCTTGTCATGCGGTATGGCGAAGGTCACAGCCTGGTGAACCGCAGGGTGGGCCATCAAGACTTCATCGACCTCAAGTGGGGCGATTTTCTCGCCACCGCGGTTGATGATCTCCTTCAGCCGGCCCGTAAGGCGAAGAAAACCGTCATCGTCCATCACACCCTGATCGCCGGTGCGAAACCAGCCGTGAGCAAATGCCTCGGCGTTCGCTTTCGGGTTGTTCTCGTAGCCACGCGTGACGTTTGCGCCGCGTGTGACGATTTCTCCTTCCTGTCCGGGAGCAAGCAATCGTCCGTCCGCGGCCATGATGGCAACCTCGGGTCCCGCAGCGACGCCGACACTTCCTGGCTTGCGCTGGCCTGGCGGCAACTGATTGGACGTCATCTGATGGGCGTTCTCAGTCATCGAGTAGGCTTCGATAACCGGGCACGCAAAAACGCGCTCCATTTCGGCGAAGACGGGTGATGGCAATGATGCCGAGCTCGAACGGATGAACCGCAACCGGTTGGCGGCAATAAGCTCCGCATTGCCACTGCTGCGCGCCAGAATCGCCTGGTGCATCGTCGGCACGGCCGTATACCAGGTCGATTTGGCCTCGTTCATCCAGCTGACGAACTTCAGCGCATTGAAGCCGGGCGTACAGAAGACACTGCCGCCAGCCGACAGGCTTGCCAGCACGGCCGCCACCAGACCGTGAATATGAAAGAGTGGCATGATGTTGAGGCAACGGTCCGACGGCCCGAGCTTGAGCGTCCCTACGATATTTGCCGCTGAAGTCAGCAGGTTCGTATGACTAAGCGGCACTATCTTGGGTTTGGAGGTCGTACCCGAAGTATGGAGGACCAGGGCGATATCCTCAGATTCCGCCGGTCCAGGCGTGGTGGCCACCGACGGTGTGCCCGACATATCGAAGAGACCAGCCGGACCCTCTTCTCGTGCGTGCAGGTGAATTATCGGTATCCCGACACGAGCGGCTGCAGCGAGCGCTGGGCTCTTGCTACCGGCCGCAACGAGAAGCGCCTTCGCCTTGAGATCATCCAGGTAAAAGAAAAACTCGTCCTCGCGGTAGGCTGGATTGAGTGGAGCTGTCGTACAGGTGGTTGCGCAGGCTAGGAAGGCGGCGACCATCTCGGGGCCGTTGACAAGGACGATGGCTAGTTTGTCACCCCTCCCAATGCCAAGATTGTTGAGAGATATGACCGTTCGATCGACAAGAGCCAGCAGTTCTCCCGAGGTGACGTCCGAGCGCGCGGGAGCCCCAATTGCTCGAGCACTCGAGGGCGCTGAACTTAGGATATCGCGGATCGTGTTCATGCGTACCGCCCTCAATCTCGCTTGCCAATGACTCGAGATAGAAATGCCGCGGTCCGTTCATGGGCAGGCGCGGTGAAGAATTGCTCCGGAGGCGCATCCTCTATTATCTGGCCGCCGTGCATCATGATGACGCGGTTTGCCACTTCGCGCGCGAAGCCCATCTCGTGGCTCACCACGATCATGGTCATGCCCTCGCGGGCGAGTTCCTTCATGACGTCCAGGACTTCGCCAATCATCTCAGGGTCGAGCGCACTGGTCGGCTCGTCGAACAGCATAAGGGCAGGACGCATGGCCAGCGCACGGGCAATGGCCACACGCTGTTGCTGACCACCAGACAGTTGCGCGGGGTAAGTGTTCTCTTTTTCGGCCAAGCCAACGCGGGCGAGCAATGCGCGGCCCGTTCGGAGCGCTTCCTCACGCGGAATCTTGCGCACGTGAATCGGCGCTTCGATAATGTTTTCGAGGGCCGTCAGGTGGGGAAAAAGATTGAACAGCTGAAAGACCATTCCAATCTCGCAGCGTTGACGAGCGATGTTGCGCTCGCTGTCTTCAACAAGCAGACCATTGCGTTCGCGATAGCCGATCAGATGGCCGTTGACCTCGATCCGACCCTTCTGAATTTTCTCAAGGTGATTGATGCAGCGTATGAACGTGGTCTTGCCCGACCCCGACGCACCAACGATGACGACCACCTCTCCCTTGCGGACGGTAAGATCGATTCCCTTGAGAACCTGAAGGTCTCCGAAGCGTTTTTCCACTCCGCGCGCGGTGACAATCGCAGGCTCCGCCACCGGATCATCGCTCATCGCGGTTCTCCAATTTGTCCAAAACCGAACAGGCGCCGGTATCCCTTTGATGCAAGTTTGCGGGAAGCTGCCGCGGCAGGATCGCCAAACCGTGACTCGAGCCGCTGCTGGACAAAGCCCCAGAGCGTGGTGAGGGTCAGATAGTAGCAGGCGACCACCATATACAGCTCAAAAACACGAAAGGTTACGGAGGTAACCATCTGCGTTGCGAGCAGAAGTTCGGGGACGCCAATCACGCTCAGCAGTGTCGTGTTTTTCAGCATGCTGTTGAATTCGTTGCCCAGCGGCGGGACAACTACGCGCGCTGCTTGCGGCAGTATGATGCGGCGCATGTAGAGGCCATATGTCATTCCCAGGGACTTTGACGCTTCCGTCTGGCCTAGGTTGACGGAATTGATCCCGGCTCGAATGATCTCCGCCATGTAGGCTGCTTCATTCAGCGTCAATGCAAGAAGTCCTGCCTGCAGATTGCCGGGAAGCGTCGCGAAGCCGAGATTGATGTCCTCGAAGCGAAAAATGTTCGCGGCCGCCAAGCCGGTGTAAATAAAAACGATCTGCACCAGCAATGGCGTGCCGCGAAAACCCCACACGAAGATTCGCGCGGGCACTTGCAGAAGGCGATGCTTCGAAATCCGGGCCAAGGCTATGAACAGCCCCAGAACGGTTCCGAAGCCCTGAGCGACCACGCTAATGCTTAGGGTCAGCCAGAGACCGTGCAAATAGACCGAACTTGGCCAGAACAGGTACTCCCAGAAAACGCCCCATTCGAAGTTCATGAAGGCCGCCTATTCGATTGCGTCCCCTTCGAGCCCCCACTTCGCGAGTAACTTCTTGTAGGTACCGTCGGCCCTCATCGAATCGAAGGCCTTCTGAACGGCATCATGCATCTCGACCTCACCTTTGCGGGTGGCGATTCCGGTCTTGATCTTAGCGAACGGCTCGCCGCCAATGTCGAAAATATGGCCCGCTTTCTGGAGGAAGAAAGCAGCTGTTTCGAGAGTGGTTCCGTATGCATCCACCTGGCCAATTTGCAGCGCCTGGCGAGCATCGGAATCCTTTGGGAAGACCGTGACCGTTACCTCAGGTTTTCCAGCTTCCTTGAATTTCTTGTTCTGCTCGTCCAGCAGGCTCTGGATCGTCGTGCCATTGTCCACTGCGGCCTTGAGACCCGAAAGATCATCAAGTCCCTTGACATTCTTCGGGTTGCCCTTCGCCACTAAGAGCGACTGGCTCGAATACATGTAGTTGACAAAGTCGACGACCTCGCGGCGCGCCGGCTTGTCGAAAAGCTGCGACAGAATGGCATCGCACTGTTTCGCCAGGAGAGCCGGAACGATCGCGCTGAATGCAGTCTCCTTCCACTCGACCTTTACCCCCATCCGCTTCCCGATCTCTGTGCCGATATCGACATCCATACCGCCCAGAACCTGGTTTTCGTCGTAGAAACCGAGCGGCGGGTTCCCGAATTCGGCGCAATACGTGATCTTGCCCGCCTTGGCGATATCCGCTGGCGGCGCCACCTCAGCCGCATGAGCAACACCAACCGCGAAGACGAGCGCGATGGCACAACCGGCACTCTTGGAGAAACGAGACATCTGGCAACCTTCCCCTTGTTTATCGGCCCAACGATTTGGACCATTGCTTATTGGTCTATTTGTTGATAGTGTTCTTGTTATGAGTTTCATTATCTATTTCCCAACGCTTGCGCCCTGTCAACACACAGTGGGCGCTCGCCAATCAAAATAAGCCAATGCGGAATGGTCTAGTATGAAGAGGTCCGACTACGCTCACCAGAAGCTTGACGAAATGCTGCGTGAGAACCGTTTCCAGCCGCAGAGCCGGCTTCCGCCGGAACGCGATCTAGCGCGGCAGCTTGACGTCAGTCGAATGGGGTTGCGGGTGGCGCTTGATCGGCTCGAGGCGGAAGGACGGATCTGGCGCCATGTCGGTCAGGGTACCTTTGCTGGTTCGCGTCCCGAGAAAGCACCGACACAACTGTCGTTCGTTACCGCAAACACGAGCCCGGCCGAGGCGCTAGAGGCACGCCTAGCGATCGAACCTCAGATCGCCCGAATGGCAGCGCTGCGTGCGAGCGAACTTCAAATTTCCGATATGTTCGGACTAGTTCAGAAAGGAAGAGCCTCGGGAGATCCTGCAGCGTGGGAGTCTTGGGATGGGCAATTCCACCGGGCACTGTGTCTGGTCACGGGCAATCGACTCCTGCTTTCAATTTTCGATAGCTTTAATGCGATAAGACGGCAAAGGACGTGGAGCCAGCTGCGTCAGGCTGTACTCACGCCGGAGCGACGGGAGCACTATGCGCAGCAGCACAAGACCATTCTGGATGCCATCAGCGGTCGCGACGCCCTGCAAGCGGAAACCGCTATGCGCACGCACATAGAAGACGTAGCCCGCAGTCTGCTCGATCCCCGCAAGTAAGCGAGTATTCGGCTTCACAATTGCAGTCAGACGTATTCCAAATTCGCGCCTGAACACGTGCAGCCTGCGAAAATGGATCATATTGCTAGCCTGTCCGAGCTATCTTCGTTGGATCAGTGTTCGCGCTGCTAGCCCTGCTGGCCCTCCATGACCCCTCTGCCGAAGCGGTGGCGCATGTTGGGGTGCTACCGCAGTAGGAGTTATCCCACAGCCTTCCCTCACGGCTTGCGCCTTGGCGCAGCCTATGCATGCGCCGGTCGAGCTGGCGTGGGAGGCGGTCGGGCGGAGGGTTGGGCCGCAGCTTCGGTAACCTCGGCTTGCTCGTCTTTCTTAGTCGCCTCCACGCGCTATCCGGCGCACGCGCCAGAAGTCGATGCCTTCATAGCTATCCAAAACCCGAATCCCACTTTATCCATAAGCAACCGCAATTCGGGCTGAGGCGCGACCTAGAAAGTTCGAAAAGCTTCCAGGAGCACCGGTCGAATCCGAATTGTAGGACCATTCAACGACCCCCTCCGGGCCGGGAGCTGATAGGGAGCGTCCGGGCTGTGCAACGAGAATGCGGACATACGACCACCTACTGCCCGAGGCCGAAATTGCCCCGAAGCGACCCTTGTCGGGGCTATGATGTTGGAAACGAAGACTGCCGCCTAGTTCCTGCGGCTCGGATCGCTATCGACGCCGTAACCGGCCGGCCCGCTATGTAGCCTTCGGGCAGAGCGAGTTCGGCGCATCGCTCGATATGCCGATTTGGTCTCTCAGGGTGAGCGCCAGGACCATCCTCCCTTCCCAACCTCTGCAATCTATGATCCGCTCCCGCCACAGGAGGATTGCATGGCATTATCTGTTATCGGGGCAGGGTTCGGCCGCACCGGCACGCACACTCTGAACCTGGCGCTTGAAATGCTCGGGTTCGGGCCGTGCCATCACATGGAGGACGTCAACTCTAACCCCGAGCACCGCGACCTGATCCGCGCCGCGGGGCGCGGCGAGCCGGTGGCTTGGGACGTCGTCTATGCCGGCTACAAGTCGGCAGTCGACTGGCCGACGGCCTATTTCTGGCGCGAACTCGCAGAGTATTTCCCCGACGCCAAGCTGATCCTCACCGTTCGCAACCCCGAGGACTGGTACAGGAGCGCACGCGCCACGATCTTCAACACCATGGGCCAGACCTCCGACCCGCAAAGTTTTGGCCGGGCCGTCATAGAGACGAAAATTTTCAGCGGTCGTCTCGACGACGAAACCCATGCTATCGAAGTGCTCGAAGCCCACAACGCCGAAGTGATCTCGGCTTTCCCGCCGTCGCGCCTGCTGGTCTATCAGGTGGCCGAAGGCTGGCCGAACCTGTGCGCCTTTCTCGGCGTGCCGATCCCGGCCGAACCCTTCCCCCACAGCAACACCACTACCGAATTCCGAAGCCGCTTCGCCAAATAAGCCCCGCACCGAGTTCGACCCCGTAGCCCGGGTAACGCGCGTAGCAGCCTGTCCACGGCCGCTCCGATGCTTGTAACCAATAGAAGCGGGTGCACCAGCAAGGGGAAGGTGGCCGCTGTTGGGCGCAAAGGTGCCATTGCGGCTAGCCGCTCGGATGTCCGCTTCTGGACGGCGGCCATGATAAGTTCAATGGCCAACTTGAGGCGCATTGCCGAACGGCAGCCTTGGGCCAACTTGACGATCCGTAGACAGGCACACAAAACGGACGATGTTCAGTTTATGTGACGCGGCTTAGGCGATCGACATACCCCGCCCGAACCTGTTGCTCGCGACAGGCTCACCCAGCGCATCGAGCCGCGATCACGCCGAGGCCAGGGGGTCGTTGCGGGGACAGGATTTGACTCTGCTGATCTCGCTTGCGAAGTCCCGTCAGCAGACGAACTCGGTATTGGCGGTAGCTCTCTACCGACTCGAACCCAGTTGCACCACAGCGGATCCAGACAGCCCCACCTCCTTCAGAAGCGCGCGCATCTCAACGGGAGTCGCAAGACAGAAAGTTCGAAAACCTTCCAGGAACCCCAGGCAAATTGGACGCCGTATCGGACACAAAGGGCACGGATATCGCAGTGAACGTCCGCAATGGAACGGTCAATATCGTCGGCAAAAGAGCGTCCAAATAGGGCTGTCGGCGGCTTCATCGTGGGAACGAAAAAAGAAGAGAAGCGGAACTTTCGTGTGCGTTTTTTGCACACAGAGACTCGTAAATGGCCATCCATCATGGGTGCTATCGGCGTATCCGCTGCCGTGGAGCGCGATTGGATAACGCCTAGCTGGGCTGTCACGCGTGTGCCAATTCCAGTCTGCCATTTATGCGACTTTCTGAGAACAAAAAGAGATCATGTAATGCCAATGGCACGTCATGGTTCTGGCAAAGCTGCACCAGTGTGGTCTGCTGGCTTTGTTTCGACGATTTTGCGGTGACGACCGCGGAAATTCAGAGCGCGTTGATGCCAGCTGTTGCGCCGATAGGCATTGAAGCCTGCGTCCAGCAAACCCTTGCGGAACAAAGGATTAGGATCGCGCTGCCCCAAAGACGCCGCAGCAATCAAACCTGGCTGTGGGCAGAGAAGTATAATGTTCATTGAACATTTTAGTGACGATCGTTCTCGGAGACGACTGAGGGTTTATACATTTGGTCAAGTACCGGTTGAAGCCTCAATGAATGAATGCCATCAGTGGGCTTTTTGGGGAGCGACCTATGAGACGACTTGCGGCAAGCGTATTGATTTCCATAGCTGCGGCCAGCGGGGGCCAGGCCGCCTGTTACGATATCTCGAAAGGGCAGCCGTCGCGGCTGAGCGGCGATCTCCATCGACGAATACTTCCCGGGCCGCCGAACTATAAAGACGTGCAGACAGGAGACCAGCCCGAGCCGACTTACTTACTGGAGCTGGATGCCGACATTTGCCTTGAGGGCGAGGGCTTTGCTGATTCCGCCTCCAGCTTCCGCGAGGTTCACGTCGTGCCGGTCGGCGGCATGGAGGGCGCCATGGCATCATTGATCGGACGCCGCGTGACTGTCGGCATCGTTGATCGATGGGCTCCAAAAAACGCAAATCGCCGAGCCCCGCTGATGGCCATTGTAGGGAGCATCGCGCCTGAAGAGGACATCACTGAACAGCCCGGCACCGCAGCGACCGTTGTGCGGGCCTTTTACCTGGCCCTCGGCACTGGGGACGGCAAGGAGGCGGCGCGGTTTGTAGTCCCTGAAAAGAGCGCCAGGGGTCCTCTCTCCGCCGCGGCCCTGAGTGGCTTCTACGGAGGGATGCAGGCGCCCCTTAAGCTTCTCGGCATCGAAGCGAAGGGAGATGACTTATTCTTCGTCAGCTATGCGTTCAGGAAGGGTGCCACAGCATGTTCTGGCCGCGCGGAAGTGACGACCGTGAACGAGGGCGGCAAGGACTACATCAAAGGCATTAAGGCGCTCGACGGCTGCTGATACGATCGCACGGCTAGAACTGGGCAATTGAGCGGCTTACGCGCAGACATCAACGCCTAGCTGCTGCGCCCGATAGAGTAGCCGGGAAATTCACTCGTGGCTAAGCCATATGTCGATGCGGTATCGGTCGGAACCTTGCATGGGCAATAGACCGTCCGCCCGTGTTCCCACTCCGGCAGGACGAAGGAGCGGACGCATCTCCTCTAGCGCCGCTCCGATTCTCCACTCCTCGGCGCCCGGCGAGGCATACCCGACGGCCTTGGGTACGAGCGCACATTGCGGTGTGGTACTCCTGTCAAACTGTTCAATCCTGCCCGGAATGAGCCGCAATGACTCAAAAACAAATCCGTTGATAGAACTGCGAAGTGAATCCGCTTCCACCGGGGCTCCGCTGCAGACATTGATATACACCCAGCCTATCGGCCTGGGGTCGCCGGGAATCGATCGATAACTCACCTTGCGGCCGCTGATGTTCGGCGGCGCCGCGCGTGAAACTTGGGGTTTCGGCTGGGCGGCGGAAGGCGTTGCGGGCGGGTTTGAGGGAGGACGATACCCAATGATCAGATTCCGCGTAGCTGCTGTCGACGCCCGGCTTTCGCCGGCGGAGCTGACCCCTGCCAAAAGCCGACAACTGTTGTCGGCGGACGAGTGATCAAAACCTACGCAGCCCGAACGCGAGGTGCAAAGGGATCGACATGCCTGCAGGGGTGCGATGACCTGCGCGCTGACAACCCCGTTCAGTGAGGTCCCGGGATAGTCGAAGAACACTGCCGTGGTCTGCGCGCCGATTGGTTGAATGCCAACCAGAACGACGAGAGCTGCCAGAGACGAGCCAGCGGCTCTAAGTAGGAGCTCTCGGTATCCGCAGAAAAAAAGATGCGCAAACATGTTTCCCGTGTCACTATTATTCTGTTTCAAGCGGGTCTTGACCGACAAGTCAGCGCGGTTGGCTGACTTTGACGTCATGACTGGCGAGGAGGAAGGCGAGTTAGACGGCTAGCCAGAAACCTCATGACAGATCGCGATCTTTCCCGTTGCCCCATTTTCTTTTGACGTTGGCAATGCCCCTGTTGCGCTCGGCAAATTCGGCCCGGCGCGACCGTAATCCTCCAGTTTTTGCATTTCCACCCCAAATGGGGGATGTGCAATGCCAGAATGCAATTCAACTAGAATTGGCGCTAAGATGGGAAATAGGCTGCGGTCCGCTACAGGTTAAGCATCTGAGTCGAATCTACTTGAGCGCTCGTTGACACTACGTTTTTTTCCGTCGAAGTATGCCGGAGGGGATGCCGCATAGTTAACGATTTCTTGCGGCAAGGGGAAGGTGCTTAAATGGCTCGAGGGGGCAACGTCCACTTCGTTCGTTCAACGTCGGCGCTTTCCGGCGACGTGTTGGCCGTCGCCGGAAAGCCGATGTGGCGGGACTGCGAAACGACGTTCGCCCGGATAGACGAACTGTGCGGTGACAATGCGTCCCGGCTGTTCGCCGAACCGAACGCCAAGGAGCAGGAGGGCGGGCGCCTGGCAGTGGCGTGGTTCAGCAGCTTTGACGACGAGCCGAAGCAGCTGAGCGAAATCGACCGAGGAAAGCGCGCCAGGGTCGAATCGATTTTGGTGGCGCGGATCGACGCGCTGCGTCCGGCGCTGGCAGACCGGGAAATCGGCGAAACGGTTGGCGCGATGCTCAACGTCGCGGACGAAGCCTCGATCGTCGCCGTCGGCGAGAACGCCGTGCTCACGAATTGGGGGGTGCTGCCAGAGGAAGCCCGCTCCTCCCGCGCCGCATTCGTGCGGCACTGCGAGAAGACAATTGGCCCCTACCTTCCAAGCGGCATCTCTCCCTGGGTGCCGGGGCAGTCCTGGGCCGCCGTCGGAGGTTTCGCCACCGCCGGACTGTCTCCCCTGCGGCGCGTGATTGTTCCCGAACCCACCGCAGCGTCCGCCCAAGAGGCTCACCCAGCGGCCTCCGCAAGACATAGGCAGGCTTGGCTTTGGCCCATAGCTGCCCTTTCTCTAGTTTTCGCCGCCAGCCTGATCTACGCGGCTTGGCCTGGCAACCTCGTTTATCCGATGGCGCTTCCGCCGCGGACGGCAGCTCCCGTGAACAGCGATGAGGTCAACCGCATCATTGAAGAGCGGATCGCTAAAATGAATGCCGAGCTCACGAAGACTGGATGCGAGACAGATTCTTCTATTCTTGGTCCACTCCTCGACGACGGAAGCGGTGGACCCGCCGCCCCGGCGCCAGCCGGAGGCCCGGCCCAATGAGCCAGTTCGTTGCCACCACGACCCTCAGCCTGATGCGATCCCTCGGATCGACCGCGGAGCGCTCGGTCCATAGGCTTCAAGCCGTGCTCGGGCGGGAATTCCCCGGAGGCATCGGGCTTGAGCTGGCCGAACCAGTGCCACGCAAGGACGGCTCGGGGATCGACTGGTATACCGAACGGGACGAGACGCTTGTCCGCCTGACAGACCTCCCGCCCGAAACGGCGTCCGTCTACAAGGCGCGGCTGGACCAATCCGTCCGATCAGTTCTCCGTGCGGCCGCCGCGCACGAGGCTCGCACCGACCCGGCGGCCCGGTCGACGGCTACCGCGCTGCGCAACGCGGTGACATTCCCCGACGACGAGAACGTGTGGGTCTCCGGCGATTCCGACGGGGGCGACGGAGTGCTCGTCCTCACTGCATGGGGTTATGAAAAACATGACGCGGAGACCAGCGGCCGGGGGCAGATTGCTGCGGTCGCCCGGGACCGGCCCCCGACGCCCGTTCCGGATGCAGTGGTGGAGCGGCCCGTGCTGCCCGCCGGTCCTTCCCGGTGGCGGCCGATCGCCCGCTGGCTGCTTTGGCTTGTTCCCATAGCGCTCGCGGGGGCGACCGCGTGGCTGCTGCTGCCCGCCTGCGGCTTGGTCCTTCCTTTCGGCGTAACGGCATTCGGAAAGGGCGGGGGCGCGTATTGCGCACTTGTCGCGCCGGCGCCAGCCGTCGATCAAGCCAGCCTGCGAACGCAGGAGCTAATTTCTGAGGCCACTGTGATCGAGGGGCGGCTGCGCCAGCATATGAACTCGTGCCAGCAGGCCTCGCTAGATCAGGCGGCGATAGCCAAGAAGCGCGTCGACCGCGAGCAGGGACTGCACGGCAAGATGGAGGTAGCTCTCACTTGGAACAACCGCACGGATTTGGATCTTGCCGTGAAATGCCCCAGCGGGGAAATAGTGAAACGGCGACAACCCGCATGCGGCGGCACTCATGATATCGATATGAATGTCCCTGACCGAATGAGCAATGAGCCTATCGAACACATAAGGTGGGCGGACGATCCCCCGCCGGGCCACTACGAGGTTTTCGTAAACCTCTTCGACCGCCGGGATGACCCGTCGGTGCAAACCGACTTCACCGTCCTCCTGAAGAGGGGTGATTCCACTACCCCCCAGTCCGGTTCCCTGAGCGTAGTGAAAGCCAACGATGCTACGCAACTGAAGGTCATGGAGTTCGATATCCCATGACTACGGCAAGCCGAAACAAGCCTGACAGGACGACTCAATGCTGACCAACCTCGCCGATTTCAGCGATGGCTTCACGCTGGTGCCTGACAGTGGCATCCAGTTCGTCGAGTTCGGGTTCGACTTCGACGCTTCTCCGCGCCTGTCGAGGTCGTTCATCGAGCGGCTGTCGCCGGGCGAAACGGGTTCGGATGGAAAGACGCTGATCCGCCTGCTTCCGAACTGGAACGATGACGATCCTGACTCGGACCAGCCGCCCTACCCCCCGAAAGGCGACGACGTGGTGTACGACATCGCGAAATCGAGGGCGCTCGAGACCTTCCTCGACCGCTGGGTTCCGGTGCCGTTCTTCAAGATCGAACCCGGCAAAGACTCGCTGGGCAACGAAATATACGCGCAGGGCCCGACCGACTGGGTCCGGGTGAGGGTTACGGAGACGCGGAATGCCCACGGCGACCGCAAGGGAACGCACAGGGCGATCTTCGCGTTCGACAGCTCGCTCGCGCCCCGGAAGACGAACCGTCCCTACCTCGCTCCCTGTCCTGAGGACGCGATGCGGACCGAATCGTTCCGGTTCGTCAGCCAGCTCCCCGACGTCATCTCGTTCCTGTCGCACAAGGTCGACGTTCCCGGACAAGGGCCAGTGGACGCGCAGAAGTGGCTGGACGACTGGCTGAGGGACATCCTCTATTCCTTCAAGAAACTCCAGAGGAAGGGCAAGGAGCTGAGGCCCGAGGACTTTCCTTTCCAGTTCGAGCACCTCGCCCGGTACATAACTTTCGTTCAGTTTCTCGCCAGCGTGATTAAGCCCGTTCGCGTCACCCTCATCGATACGGTTAGCGACAACAGGAACGTCCATCCGGTCGATGTCGACCTGGTGCTCGACATCGGTAACTCGCGGTCGTGCGGCCTTCTGATCCAGTCGTTTCCCGACGACGTGAACGTCGATCTCAACAACTCCGTCGTCCTGGAGCTGCGCGACCTCTCCAAGCCTGAACTCGTCTATCGCGATCCCTTCGAAAGCCAGTGCGAGCTGGTGGCAGGGGAATTCGGCGCGGAAGACATAGCGAGGCGGTCGGGCCGCCCCCGGGCCTTCTTCTGGCCAAGCCTGCTCCGCATCGGTCCCGAAGCCTCGCGCCTGCGCGGAGAGTCCGAAGGCACCGAGGCCGCGACGGGGCTTTCTTCGCCGAAGCGGTACCTATGGAGTTCCGATCCGGTTCTCCAGGAGTGGAAGTTCCGTTCGGCTTCGGCGGGCCATGCGGGAACCGAGCCGCTGATCGAGCGCTCCATGTACCGCTTCATAAACGACCGCGGCGACGTCCTCGAGCAACTCGAGAGCGACAGGCGCCAGTTCAAGCTGAAAGTCAAAGAGAGCGAACTGCAGACGGCGAGCCGCTTCTGTTTCTCGAGGTCGTCCTTCTTCACCTTCATGCTCGTCGAAATCATCGCGCAGGCGATGTCGATGATGAACAACCCCGGCACCCGCCGGGAAAGGAGGTTGAAAGACTCTCCGCGCCGCCTGCGGAGGATCATCCTGACGATCCCGTCGGCGACCCCGATCCAGGAACAGCGCATTCTCCGGTCGCGCGCCGAAGCCGCGGTGAAGCTCCTCTGGTCCCTGTCGGGATGGGGCGACAGCGACAGTGGCATAAACAGCCAGCGCCCCGAAATCCACTGTTCATGGGACGAGGCGAGTTCGGTTCATCTCGTCTATCTCTACGGCGAGGCCGTGCACAAGCTGGGCGGGTCGATCAGGACGCTGTTCGACATGCTCGGCAAGGACAGGGAGAGGCCGAAAACGCTCCCGCCCTCCAAGGGCAAGGAGAAGCTGGAGCGGTCCCTTCGCGTCGCCAGCGTCGACGTGGGCGGCGGCACCACCGACCTTATGGTTACGACCTACTTCCAAACGGACAATGTCGCCCTGTTCCCCGACCAGAATTTCCGGGAGGGGTTCCGCATCGCGGGCGACGACCTTCTCAAGGTGGTCATCGAGCGGCTTGTCATACCGAGGCTGGAGGAAGGGCTCGCCCAAGCGGGCCTTCCGAACGCGCGGAACTATCTCAAGGACCGCTTCGCCGGCGACAACCCGAACATGTCGGAGCAGGAAAAGCACCTGCGCCGCCAGTTCGTGCTGCAGGTCCTGCAGCCGATCGCCATCGCGGTCCTGTCCGAATGCGAAGCCATGCCGGCGACGAGCCGTAAGACGGAAATCCGGAAGGCTGGCAGCTTCTTCGAAACCACGGGAAGGACGACGGCCGGAGGCGACATTCCGGTGGACGCGCGCATCCTCGGATATCTCAAGGACAGCATAGGCGCGCTCGGGGCCGGAGAGTTCACGATCGCCGACTGCGACGTAGCGGTCGACCCGCTTGCCGTCGAAGAGTGCGTTCTGTCGATCTTCGACACCGTCTTCGACAACATCGCGGAAGCGATCAACCATCTGGACGCGGACGTGGTGCTCCTGACCGGGCGGCCGATGCGGCTGCCGCAGATGATAAGCCTGTTCATGAACAAGATGTCTGTCCTGCCTGACCGCGTCATTCCGATCAAGGACTACCGGGTCGGCACGTGGTATCCGTTCCGGGGCGTCAGCAACACGCACATCGACGACCCGAAGACGACCGCGGTCGTGGGAGCCATGCTGTGCGCGCTCGCGGAGCGGCAGATCACCAACTTCACCCTCTACTCCCAGTATCTCCGGATGAAGTCGACGGCCCGGTACATCGGGCGGCTTCAGGGCAGCTCAGCGCTTCCGGACGAGACCCTGCTTTTCTCTGACATCGACCTCGACGCCGCCACGGCGGAAGCCGAGGCCGAGTTCGACTACCACAGCCCACTGCGCATTGGCTTCAGGCAGCTTCCGCTGGAGCGCTGGGTGGCGACGCCGCTCTACAAGCTGACGACCGCTCAGACGCGGTCGGCGCGGAGCGTGCGAAAGCCGGTCCGCGTCACGATCGCGCGCAACGTGCAGGCGCCGGAAGACGACGAGGCGAACGAGATCGCGCTTCTTACGAGCGAGGCGACCCGCGAGGAATTCGTGATCCAGGACGCGGAGGACGCCGACGGCTCTCCGGTCAAGCGCATCATGGAGCTGAAGCTGGACACGCTCGCGGTCGAGGCGGGCGACGGTTACTGGCTCGACACCGGAATTATCTCCATCCAGTGAAAGCTGAAGCATGCGTAAAGAATTGAAGAAGACCTGCGACACGGCGCTGAAATCGGCGCAGGACGGTCTTGCCTGGATAGGAGCCGCCGCGAACGCGGAGCGGGTCGGCAGCACGCGCCTGATCGCCGAGCAACAGCTCAGGAAGTCCATAGTCGCCACCCGGAAGGCGATGCTGGCCATCGACCGCCCCATGTGCGTCGGGGTGTTCGGACCCAGCCAGGCTGGCAAGTCCTATTTGGTGTCGGTCCTGGCCCGCAACGGAAGCGCGCCCTTGATGGCCCGTTTCGGCGATCTCGGGCGTGAGGTCGACTTCATCCGGGAGATCAACCCCGGCGGCGACCGAGAGTCGACCGGGCTCGTCACCCGCTTTTCGGTCCGGGAAGAGCCAAGTCCTGCGGGCGCGCCCGTCGTGCTGAGGATGCTGAGCGAAACGGACGTGGCCAAGGTGCTGGGCAACAGCTTCTTTCTTGACGGGGACGCGAAGAAACGCGCGCCGCTGACTTCCGACGCCGTCCTGTCCGCTCTTGAACAAGCAAAAAGCCGGGCGAGGCCGCAGGCAGCTTCGGATGGCCTGACAGAGGAGGACGTGTGGGACCTTCAGGAGTATTTCGAGAAGCAGTTCGCAGGCCTGGCCAACATCGAAACGCTGGGGGCCTACTGGGAGGAAGCGGCCTTCCTTGCCTCCCGGCTCTCCATTGCCGACCGCGCCGACCTCTTTTCCGTGCTATGGGGCGGACTGCCGGAATTCACCGATCTCTACGTTGAACTCGTCACCGCCCTCGAAAGCCTCGGGTTCGCCAAGGACGCCTACTGTCCCGTCGAGGCGTTGGTTCCCCGGGAAAGCAGCATCATAGACGTAGAGACTCTGCGGGGGCTCGGAAAACCCGGCCAGGACGAGCTGCTGATAAGGCCAATGAAGGGATCGGCGGTTTCATTGCCGAGACCTGTGATCACCGCATTGGTGGCTGAACTGCGGATAGCGATATCGGAACAGCCATGGCCCTTCTTCGAGCATACTGACCTCTTGGATTTCCCGGGAGCCCGCAGCAGGCAGAAAGTCGACCTTCAGGCCTTCATCGAGGGCAACCCCGACGCGCTCAAGGAGCTCTTCGTCCGGGGCAAGGTCGCCTACCTCTTCGACCGCTACGTGGCGGAGCAGGAACTTTCGAGCATGCTGCTCTGCATCAAGCCGTCGAACCAGGACGTGGCGACCCTTCCCGACATGATCGACGACTGGATCCGGACCTCGCACGGGGAGAGCCCGCTCGACCGCGCCCGGACCGAGACCGCGCTGTTCCTGGTGCTGACGATGTTCGACATGCACTTCAGCGAAAAGGCGGGCGAGGAGGGGCAGAGCCTGGCGGATCGTTTCAGCGCGCGCCTGGGCGCCTCGCTGACGCGCTTTTTCGGCAAGGCCCACAAGTGGCCGTTCGAATGGATGCCGGACAAGCCTTTCAACAACTCCTACTGGCTGCGCAACCCGAACTTCAAGGCAGAGTCCCTGATCAAGTACAAGGGCGGCACCGAGATCGAGATCCTGCCCGACAAGGTCGCGAAGGTCGCCGCCATGCGGGAGGCGTATCTTGAAGTCAGTGAAGTTCAGCAGCATTTCCGGGAGCCGGCCAAGGCCTTCGACGAGGCCCTTAGGCTGAACGATGGCGGCGTCAGCTATCTGGCGGAAAACCTCGCGGCCATCTGCCGCCCCGAGATCAAATACGGACAGATACGGGGCCGCGTCGGCAACATTGCCCACGATATCCGCCGCGTGCTCGCTCCGTATTTCATCGAGAGCGACATCAACAAGCGCATTGCCGAGCGCCGTGAGGTTTCCGACCAGATTCTCGCAAACCTCACCGAGGTCTGGGAACGGGACCACTTCGGAACCGCCATGAAGATGCTGCAGATATCGCAGAACGGAATCTCCGAACACCTTCACATCGAATACGGCAACCGCCTCAAGCGCCAGAACGCGCCGGAGGAAGGTTCCGAAGGGCGAGCCGAAGCCGCGGCGAAAAAGCGCCCGACCCCGCCGCGCCCGGGAGCCCCTCCCTTGCCCGGCAAGAAGAAGGTGGCCGCAGCCGCGGTTTCCTCCGGGGGAGCGGTTTCGCAGAAAGCCTTGCCTCGCGAGACCTATCTCGCCCGCTCGGCCATCAGGCATTGGACGGACAGCCTCTTCGCCCTCGCGAGAAACGACAATGCGCTGCAGGCCATTGGCCTCGGCCAGGAGTCCGCAAGCGAACTGGTAGCCGAACTGACTGCCGCAGCCCGGCGGTCGGGCCTCGAAGCACGCATAGCCGCGGATCTCGCCAAGCTATCGGGAAGTTCGGTCGAGCGGTCCGATGTCCTGCTCGAAAAGGCTGGCTTTCTCGCAACGAGCCACATCAACCGTTTCGTCAGCACGCTAGGCTTCGACGCGATGCCCGAGAATAAGCGGCCACTTGCTCCAGACGGCACTGAGAACGGCGAAGTCAGGGTGTTCGCGCGCCGTCCGAGCGTTTCCGACTGCGACGGCCTTGGCGTGGAGCGGCGGAACTTCTCCTACCTCGCGCTCTCGGAATGGATGTACGCCTTCCACCAGGCGGTCACCGACAACGTCCTCTCGGGCGAAGGGATCACCATCAACGTCGAGGAGAACGAGCGCCTGAGAGCCATCCTGGACGTGCTTGATGACTCGGCGCCGCTGCTTGCCACGCCCGCTGGGACGGTTCGATGAACAAGGTTGCCGTCAAAGTCAGCGAGGACGAGACACGCCTGTTCGGGCATGCCCTGATCACGTTCCCGCAGGAATTGGGCAGCTCCCAAAGGGTGCGGCTGTCGATTATGCGCAAGTCCAAGGACGCTCCCTATCTTGGCGGCGCCGGTTGGCAGGCGCGTCCGGCAACCGTAGATGCGGCGGTGGTCAGCCGCGGCGCTAATTCGGCCACGGTAGTTGTCGGACCCGAGGTCTGCGACCAGATTCCGGTCGACCTGCAGGTGAAGATCGAAGTCGAAGGCCATGACATAGAGGGGAGCGCTTTCTGGCCGCCGATCCCGCCCAGCCCGGGGGCTTGGTCACAGGAACTGACCCCTTTCAAGACAGCGTCCCCCCAAGCCATAGAGCGGGAGATGGAAGAGGCTGTCGAACAGGCCGTGGAGCTCCCTCGGGCGGCGGAGCCGCCGAAACCCCAGCCTGTGACCCCGCCGCCGAAGTCGAAGTGGCGGTTCCTGTACCTCCTGATCCCGCTGGCGCTGCTCGTGGCGGGCGGAGGGTACTACATCGCCGACAGCAGGGGCTGGTTCAACAAGCCCGAGCCTTTGCTCGCGCGTTTCGAGAGGCTGAAGCTGACGGACACCAACGGCGCTGAACTGTTCGCCCTGAGCGGCGAGGCATACCGGGAAGGCGACGGCGGAATTGGCTTGCAGGCGATTAATCTTGCGATGGAGCGGGGCAACAAGGACGCGAAACTCGAAATCGCGCGCTGGTACGATCCAGGTTCCTTTGACCCCGCCAAAGCCGATCGAGCCGACGCCAACAGGGCGGCCAGGGCCTATTTCGAGCTGTCGATAGAAGGCCAGACAGCGGCCAAGGAACTGCTCCGTTCCCTCTGCGCGAAGAGCGCGAGTTCGCCCCAGGATCCTGCGTTCAGCGGGTTCCTGAGGGACACTTACTGCGAGGGGACGCTGGAATAATGATCGAAAATAACAATGTCCGGCAAATGCGCCGCCTATGGAACCGTCAGAGGGACAAAAGCATGCTGAAGAGCAGCTTAGACAAGTATTTTCTCCCCTTCAGGGGGTGCATGGCCGCTGTGGCTGCCACAATGCTGCTAGGCCTGACCCTGTCGGCGGTAGCACAGGAAAGCTCAACGGCCAACGAGCTTTTCAACTACCCGGACACCGTGCTGAACGGGATCGTCAGCGCCCAGTTTTCCAAGCCGATGGAAGAATGCCGGAAACTCTGCGAGGCGCGTTCCGGATGTCAGGGGTTTGACCACTCTCAAAAGGACGAGTGCCGCCTGTTCGCAAGCGTAGGAGGCGGACGCGTGAACGTGGGTTCGACCGCGGAAACGCGAAGCCTGCTTTCGAACTACACCGATCCAACAAATCCTCCGCTAGCCGCCAGGCTGGCGAAGCTCAAGGAGACGGACGCGGACGGCCATGAGCTCTTCGCCCTGAGCAAGGAGGCTTTCAAGCGCGGAGACCGGAGCGTCGGGCTGCAGGCGATCAATCTCGCAATGCAGAGAGGCAATCAGGACGCGAAACTCGAAATGGCGAAATGGTACGATCCAAGGACTTTCGCCCCGGACCGCGTCGACGCGATCGACTCCAATAAGGCGGCGCGTTCGTATTTCGAGCTCGCGCTGGAGGGCAATGCGCAAGCCAACAACCTGCTGAGTTCGCTTTGCCTCGACGCCAGCGACACGGGTTCGAGCCACGCCAACGCATACGAGAATTTCCTTCGCACCACCTACTGCGAAGGATCGATCAGTCCTTGACCCGGCCGCGCTTTCGTATCGGTTTCACGGGCTGGGCAAGGGGGGAAGCGGGAATGCGGCAGGGGGGTCGTCGGTTGCGCATGGCCGCGGCGGGGATAGCGTCGTCCTTGCTTCTGCTGTCAATTTCGCTTGCGATGCCCGGAATCGCCCCAATGGCGTCAGCACAGGAGTCTGGCGGCGAATTCCTCGACTATCCAGGGACGGCGCTGAGGGGAAGCGCCAGCGCCGAGTTTCGGCGGCCTTTGGACGACTGCCGCCAAATCTGCCAGGAACGTTCCGGCTGCGCCGGCTTCGACCATTCCTCCGTGACCAATCTCTGCCGCTTGTTTCCAGCAGTCGCGTCAGCGCAGTCCGATCCGCTCTCGACGGGTGGCGCGCGCCAGAAGATTCCAGGCTACCGCGATCCCGCCAACGCCGAGTCCTGGTACTACGCGTCCTTCAGCGGCGTTGACCTCTGGGGCGGGGATCTCGTGACGAAAGGCCTGGATGCGCCCAATGCCGAAAGCTGTTCGGCCCTGTGCGACAGCCGAACCTCCTGCCGAGCGTTCACCTACAACCAGGAAGTGAACCGATGCTTCCTGAAATCCGGCTTCGATTTCGTGCAGTCCTACCCGTTGGGACGGTCCGGCCTCTATTTCAAGGCAAAGCCATCGGCCCCTCCTCCGACCTTGAATGCCGATTGGGAGCTTTTCACCACGAGCGGCCTCATTGGAAACAGCATGGAGTCAGCTGCCATCTCGTACCAGGAATGCATGCAGCAATGTAGTTCGGACGGCGGCTGCGGCGGATTCACCTGGGTGACCGCGCGTCCCAACCGATGTTTCCTGGTCAACGGGACAAACCTCTACCCGGTGCGGAAAAAAGGCATGACGTCGGCGCGAAAAAACAGCCGGACGGTCACTCCCGACTTCGTGCGTGCTGTCGCTCCGAGGGACTGAAACATGCCGCTGCGGATCACGTCTTGCATCGCCTTCGCCTGCGCCCTCTTTGGCCTTTGCGCCCCGCTGAAGGCTGACCCGGTCCCGTCCCATATGCCGAACGCGCAGCGCAGCGTCCTCGACGACGCCACTCTGCGCCAGATGATAGGGCAGATGGTGCTTGTTGGCTTCCTCGGCAGCGAACCGGACGCCGACGGCTACGCGAAGGTCGTCACGCAAGCGAAAGAAGGAAAGATAACAGGCGTCATCTATCTCGGGCGCAATATCGACAGCCTGAACCAGGTGCGGCGACTGAACGAAGGCCTGCAGCGGTTCGCGGCAACCCCGCTGCTGATCGCGGTCGACCAGGAGGGTGGCCGCATCCAGAGGCTCACGGGCGCCATGGGGTTCAAGGAGACTCCAAGCGAGTCGACTGTGGCCAAGTCAATGAGTCCCGCCAAGGCCGCCGCGGTGTACCAGAACCTCGCTTCCGCTCTTTCCGACCTGGGGTTCAACCTCAACCTGGCTCCGGTCGTCGACCTCAACGTCAACCCGGCGAACCCCATCATTGGCAAGCTTGGCAGGAGCTTTTCCGCCGATCCTCAGACGGTCGAGACATACGCGAAGGTTTTCATCGAAGCGCATCGGTCGAAGGGAGTGCTGACGGCCTTGAAACACTTCCCGGGACACGGTTCCAGCACCAAGGACAGCCACAAAGGCATGACCGACGTTTCCAAGACATGGAGCGACAAGGAACTTCTACCCTACAGGAACCTGATCGCGTCGGGAGATGTCGACATGGTCATGTCCGCCCATGTGATAAATGACAAGCTGTCCTTTTCGGACCAAATCCCATCCTCGCTTTCCCGCGCGACGTTGACCGGGCTGCTGCGGGACAACATGCACTTCAAGGGCGTGGTCATCAGCGACGACATGCAGATGCAGGCCATTACCGACAACATAAGCTTCGAGGACTCGGTGCTGCGCGCCGTTCGGGCAGGGAACGACATCCTGATATTCGCCAACGACAAACATCCAGACCCCCTGGTCCCGGAAAAGGTCGCCGCCCTCCTGTCTGAAGAAGCTCGCAAAGACCCGGAAATGCTCGAGCGGATACAGAAATCCTATGAGAACGTCATGCGCCTGAAAAAGAAGCTGGCCCCGGCCATGTCCCAGGAAACGACCATTGTACAGGAGCGGTAGCGCTCGCGCGCCCAGGCAAGGAGGCAGCATGCTGGCGTATCGTCTTCGTCACTGTACAGCGGGACTTCTTTTGGGAATGGCAGGCGCGGTTGCAGCTCTCCTGCCGCCGACCGGGATTCGGCCAGCGAACGCACAGTCGGCAGAAGAGTTCTTCGATTACCCGCAGACCCTCCTGAACGGAGCCGTCAGCGCTACGGTCAGCGTGCCGGCCGGGTCGTGCATGAAACTGTGCGTAGCCCGCACTGGATGCGTCGGCTTCGACCACTCGTCGTCCGACGGACTTTGCAGGCTGTTCTCGAGCGTGGACGGTGCGGAGGAAAGCCAGCCAGGCGTCGCCGGCACCCGGAGTCTCGTCACGGGTTACCGTCCGCCAGCCAATCCGCCGGTGCAGGCTCCATCGCCCAAGCCAGCGGAGGCGGAGGCGCCTAAGCCTCGGGATGCGCCCTCTCCGAAGTCGGCCGAGGCCCCGAAAAGCGCGCGAAAGAACGGCGTTCGCAAATCTGCGCCGCCTTCCGTCGCGCCCAAGCCCAAGCCGCCTGCCGCCGCGCCGCCTTCGCCGCAGCTTAGAAAGCCTGCCGCGAAGCAAGGCGGCCGATTCAAGATGTGCACGACTGTAAGAGGCGTTTTCCAAGTGCCGGCGAACGAAGTCTGCTCGCCTGGCATGTGAATTCGAGCGGGCGCGCGATCAGGAGGACCACGAAGTGAGGTTGCGACAATTCGAATGGCTTGTCAGGCTCATCGCCGTTCGTCCGCTCCGCAAAGACCGTCCCCGCGACAGGGCCGCCGGACTGCTCTTGAGAGTGGCAGCCGCAATTGCGGCTGCAGTCGTTCCGTCGGGCGGATTACGGCCTGCGAACGCCCAATCGTCCGAGGAGCTGTTCCGTTATCCGCAGACCCTCCTGCGCGGGACCGTCAGCGCCACGGTCAGCGTGCCGCTGGAGGCCTGCAAGGTATTCTGCTCGGCGCGGTCAGGCTGCCTCGGCTTCGATTACTCGTCGTCGGACCAAATCTGCAGGCTGTTCGCGAGCGTCGGCGGCGCGACCCAAAACCAGCAATATATCGCCGGAACCCGAAATCTGGTCACGGGTTACCTTCCGCCGGCCAATCCGCCTGTCCCGGCTCAAACGAAAGCACCGCCGGAAGCCAAGAAGCAGGAATCCACATCGCAGAAAGCGCGGGAGCCTGCGCCGATCGTCCGCGCGAAGCCGAAACGGGAAAAGAAACGCGAGACGGCAAGACCGCGGCCGCCAGCAAAGCCAACGCCAGTACCAGCGCCGGCGGCGCCAGCCCCGGCGGCACGTCAGTCCAAGTTCCGCATCTGCAACAATCATTTCGGGACCTTCTCGGTGCCCGCATCCCGGAGATGTCCGGTGAGCGGCCCCGGGAGCTTTTGAGGTCCTGTTCGGGAAAGCGGCGGAGAAAGGCAACCAATGTCACAGATGAACAACCGGCGGATGCGCCAGGTATCCGAGCCACCAGCCGACATGCGTTTTCCTGGTCCGCGTACGTTCGCGACCCGCATTCTCCGCCAATGCTTTTATGACAGGATCGCAGGCCTTCTCTTAGCCGTGATTGGCGCAATCGCGGCTGCTGTCATCCTGCCGTCCGGAGTTAGACCCGCCAGCGCGCAATCGACCGAGGAACTCTTCCGCTACCCGCAGACATTCCTGAACGGGGTCGTAAGCGCGACAGTCAGCGTGCCGCTGGACTCCTGCAGCAACCTTTGTGCAGCGCGCTCGGGATGTGCCGGCTTTGACCATTCGTCGGATGGCGGCGTCTGCAGGCTGTTCGCGAGCGTAGCGGGCGCTGGGCAAAGCCAAGGACATACGGCCGCCACCCGCAGCCTTGTCACTGGCTACCGCCAGCCAATGAATCCGCCTGCCCCTCCGCAGGCTTCCGAACCGTCGCCGCAGCCTGTCCCGCCGGAGCAAGAGGCAGTGGCCGTAATGCCGCCCCCTGCCACGTTCACGCGTTTCCTCAACAGGGATCTCAAAAGCGAAGCGGCCGAGACGCGTCAAACGGAGAGCGTAGAACAATGCGAATCCATGTGCCGAACCTCAGGAGGCTGGTGCAAGGCTTTCACTTACGACGCATGGAACCGGAAGTGCTTCCTCAAGGAGCGGCCTGGCCAGCTCTCGATGAACGCCCGCGCCACCAGCGGCGTCGTGTCGGGGAGTGAAACCCCCTCCGCTTCGGGCTCGGCTGTCTATTTCGAGTATTTCAACGGCAAGGCTTTTTCGGGGAACGGATTCCGGGTGCTTGCTGCCCGCAGCCGCGACGAGTGCGAACGGGATTGCTCGTCACAGGACCAATGCATCGCTTTCGGATTCACCCAGTCACAGAAGCGCTGCGTCCTGTTCGACCAGCCGGGTGAGTATTCAAGCAGCCGGGGAACTGACAGTGGCGCAAAACGCCAAGATTGATCAAGAGGCAAGCCGGGGCTGTCCTACTGGAACCGCAAAGGACTCCACGCCCTAAACGCACGGCTGCTACTGGCAGCTCCGGATCGCACCTGCCACAACGACCCACTTGGCGCCATCACAAGCCTCCGCGTCCATGAGGCAACCGCACTCCTCAATCTACCCCGCGCCAGCCTCACGTTCTGTTCGCAAGTCGATGCCCGAATATCAAGTTATCGGCACCTTCGAAGCCACTTTCTACTCGGAATGAGCCGGAAATAAAATAGTTCCGCAGACTGTCTCCCCCGAACGAGGGATGTTTCGGCCCTATGGAACTGCTCAACTCCTTGACGCATAGGGGGCGGGCAAAATGGCCAGGAGCAATGTTGAAACTTCAGGACATGCGAGAACACGGCACGGGCAGCCCGTTGCTTACATAGTCTGCGCCGGGCTGGCGATAGCCTTCTATTCGAATGTTCCTGCCGTAGCGGGCGAGCTGACACTCTCCTGCCTACTTATGAAAGACGTCAACGGCAACGATCTGAAGAATCCGCCAAACCTGACGATGACCGTCGACGTCGATGCGCGATCGGTGCTGTTGATGGGCGCTGAGCCGCAACGAGACGTGGCGATCTCCAAATCGACGATCACGTTCACGAGGGCCAACAGCCTGTTTTCGATCGATCGCGGAACGGGCCGAATACAGATCATCGACAACGGAGACCCGAGTAAGATCGTGACGGGCGTTTGCCAACCGACTGAAAACAAGTTCTGAGACAGACACCACCCGATCGAAACATGACGGAGATCAGTTCCATGCTTAGACTACTCATCCCGACGCTGCTTTTGGTGTCGATCATGGCAGCCATGTCAATCCAAGCCTATGCGGGGAGCTGTGGTGCCGAGGTCAACCGCGTCTTCGAGCTCAAGCAATATTACGACTCGGTTCCAAGTTCGAATCGGGCTGAAAAGCGGAACGCTGCCCAGGCTCTGGAAGAGCAGCAAGCTCTCGCAGTCGAATGTGCGCACAACGAAACAAACAATTCTGAGCCGGATCAATTCACGACGAAAATGCGAAACAACTATAAGGTTAACTGACACACACCGCATCCGATGCCTTTGGCAACATCGGAAACCATAGTATGGAGATTGAACGATGTTAAAATTGTCGACGTACGCGGCGCCGCTATTAGCTGTATTGCCTCTTGTCGTCGGTTTTGCGCAAGCAGCAAGAGCCGACGAGGCATGTACCGATGAGGAACTTACTCGCAAGATTCAACCCACGGTCGATCTCATAAACTCCCGCTTGGGCGAAGGCGTCTGCGTCGGAGCCCGGGATGGCGTGCTGCTATTCTCGACATCGCTTGGCCTGTTGGAAAATTGCACGAAGGACTCCGCAGATCTCAAGAGAATGCGGGCTACGTTCAGAAAGAGCCTGAACGAAGCCCGGGAAGAAGAAGCAGGTGCGTGCTCTCAGTAGCGAGAGCGGGGGAATGAACCAATCGAGAGTGCGTCGGGCCCCCTTGCTCTAACGAAGCTACTCTCTCGTTTTGAATGATCGGGTGCCGATATCGAAGGTTTTTGAGAGCAAGCTCCAACTGGTCGATATCTATTGCATTTAGGCGCCATAAAGAGCGCAACATGCCATTCAGTCATGAGGCAAGTTTGGCTTTAACGACCTCTGGCGTGTGTAAAAAGATTGGGCTTTTCCGAGACTATATAGGGGAGGATGGCGTATGAAAAACCTCAAGAGTTCGTCCGTTTGCACAGTGGTGTTCGCTGCCTCGATGATTTCGATGTCCAGTTCTTTGGTCCAAGCGGCCGAGTGCGATTTCAAGAAGCCAATCGGGGTATGCACTGGAACGATCAAGGTTGGAAAAACGGCCGGCTCCAAGAAGAGCTTCACCACAACTCTCTATGTGAAAAGCTCTGCAGGAGCCTGCTCGAAAGTGGAATACTTCGTAGATAGCACCCCTTACCAAACGGTTCTCAATAATTCCAACTCGGATACGGAGAGTGTATTTGGCACCAAGCCAACCATCAAAAGCGATGTAGAGGTCGAAAAGTGCACCGCATACGCGATCAAGGGTAAGGATGTGGTCGGAGAGGAAACGTCGACGTCAGGGCAACAAAGCTTTGCGGGCCACTGGACCGGAAGCTTGAGGTGGATGATCGTTTCCAGTCCCGCCACGGTCGATATCGCTGTCCAAGGTAGTTCCGCGAGAGGGACTTGGGTTGATGGCAAGTCACATGTCACTACCAATTTTTCGACCACGATCAGAAGCAACAGACTGTCATTTTCGTTCACCGATCAAAGTGGCGCACCGTCGCAGGGCGTAATCGTTTTCCAGTCGAATAATGCGGCCACGTTTAAAGTGTCAGGCTCTGGAATCGAGTTTGTAGGCAAGCTGCGCAAGGAGTAGCGTAGGAGTATCGGCAACTTAGAGGGATTGGTCGAGTTGGGGGTTAGGCGCGAGGTGCAGGCCCGTCATCGAAAGTGCGCGGAGGAACGGTCGAAATTTAAGACATGTGCTTTCGGCGACTCTAAGTGCAGCTCCAAAGAATAGCCGTGGAAGGGCACCAGTGGGATAGCCTCTCAATCGTCGACAGAAAACTGCCTGCCGGCAGCTGCACGGCTTGTAACCAGCGTGACGACATCTCTCTGTTTGGAGGTGCCAGTCTTAGCGAAGATCGACTTGAGGTGAGATTGGACGGTCGACCGCGAAACCCCACGCCGATCGGCGATTTCCGACAGGGTGCCGCCGCGTCCAAACTCTAGAATGAGGCCGACTTCGGCTGTAGTAAGCCCGAAATGTCGACGCAGATCGTCAACTACTATTGACGCGTCTTGGCTTGCGCGAGGGCGGATAATGACCAAGGACACCGTTCTTGGAGCGAAAATCGACAAGAGTCCTGCTGGCAGCGCACTTGTTTGCTCTATAGCCATCGGCACGCACGTAATGATGTACCCTCCCGATCGGGTGTTGACGATCAAATCGTTCGGCCTAGCCCGGTCCTGAAAAACAGCACAGCAATCTCTGACAAGCCGGACGAAGGCCGCATTCGCCTCCGAGTCCTTGATCTCTACTTTGTCCTTCGCCTTAACCAACAAAACCCGGGCATCGGTTAAAACCTGGTTTGCTGGCACGTTGGACGCCAGAAGTCGACAATCTTGATCAACGACCATTGCCGCGTCGACGAGTTGGTCAATTAGCCCACGTCCTCCTGGGAGGTGAAACGTTGGGTTGGCGAGGCGGTTTAATTCGAGCGCGGTTCGCAGGGCAGGAACAACGGTCTGAAGCAAGGCTAGACTTCGAGCATGGATCTGCTCATGATGCCGGAAATCATGATGCACGGCCAGAACCGCATATCGATCGCTGTGCGCTGCAAACTTCAGAGCCGTGGCTCCATCGCACTCACGCTCCGGATTCACAAGATCAGTAAAGAATTCCGTCTTCCTCAACAATTCGTCAGGATATAGTTCTGATGAGCTTTTGAACGACGACATATGCATCGCGTTCGTACCGCTGGTCCAGGGATTAAGCTTCCAATAATGATCACCGTAAGCCTGAATGGTTTTGTCGTTGAAGCCTGAATAGACAACCTGATGCACAACGGTGCTTTCTTTCTCCACCACCTGAAACAAGATCTTTGATCCAGGGATAAAGCGCTGCAGCGCGCCGGCGACGTCAGCCCAGCGATTTGCATCACAGGCTGCAGCGTTGATGACCGTGTTGAGTTCTGCAATCTGAGACTGTTTTTCACTCGACGCCATGATCGCTCGCATTGGGGCCGTCTGAAGTACTCATGGACGCTCCATGGTAGGAGGTCTGTAAGCAATCGAGATGTAAATTTTCTTTCTCGGTCTGGCTAACACCATCTCCCTCCGAAACTCGTTGGCAAACGTGGCACAAGCGTCGATGGGTTGCCAGCCTTTGCATGAAGTCTGCACCATTTAACACTTCTAACGGCTCGACATCCCCCGTTTGGGGGAAGCAGCCGATCCTCCATCTGCTAGTCGTCCGCTGGTAGATTTCGTCGACAAAGACGGCGCTGCATGGGGGATCTATGTCCAACTCGCTTACTCATCATCTTTCGTATTTCATCGCTACTCATCGAGTGAGAATTAAGTCGCTATTGGTGGCAGGCATTGTTATGCTCACAGGTTGCGCGGTATCGGGGGCACAAGTACTGGCGCCTTACCGACTGGCGGATGGAACAAGGCTTCAGGACGTTGTGACGATAGGCGCTGACAAGACCGGCACCGCGCCTGTAGTGACACACGTCAAGACATTCAGGATTGGCGAACGCGGAGGCGCGGCTCTTGTTGCGGAGGGGGCCGGCTCCGGTGCGGGTCTTGGCACCGTCGTCGTTGGTGCAACGGTGGCAGGCGTCACAGGAGGAGTAACGGGCGGGCTCATCGCCAAAGCGGTTCGTTACCGTTCCAATTCGTCGTCGAGCGCATCATGCTCAGAGCCCGCCAACGCCCAGACGCCTACATGTCTGTGTCAAGCAAATCCAAGGCTTCCTGGCTGCGAAATGCCCTTCAGCCTGTTGGGGATGGAAGTGGATCCCTTAGCAGACCACCGTTGGGAAACTGATAGTCCGGGGGAGATCGCACACTGCGATGCAGGCTGCACCGCGGGTCACGGATTAGCGGGATGGCGCGCGCATCACGCGAGAACCGATTCACCTGCCGTCTGAGGACTCTAGACTCTTCGAGCCGACCCTGATTTTCTAGCTACCGGGCAAGTGGGAGTAATGACGATGCGTTATTTTCAAGGAATTGTTTGTTCTCTTTTTATCGCGATTGCCAATGCCCCTGCGATAGCAGCGGACTGTGATTTCAATCAGAAAATCGGCTCCTGTGCGGGCACGATCGAAGTTCTGAGCACCTCAGGATCTAAGAAGAGCTACGCTGCTGAGCTGATGATTCACAGTTCTGCTGCAACATGCTCACGAGTCGAATATTATGTGAACAGCACGCCCTACAGAACAGTATTGGGTGGTTCCAACTCGGAGCCGGAGAGCCTTTCGTCCACGTCGCCGATCCAGCCAAAAGATGTGAGCGTCGGCCGCTGTACCGCGTATCTTGACAGAGACACTGCAGATGGAAAGGCTCAAGAGGAAAACAAGAAGGCGGCGGATATGTCAGCAGGCCTTCACGCCTGCGCCGTCGACTACTGCAATAGCTTTTTTTCCAGGGCTCCAAGCTTCAACGTTCACATGACGGTGAGTTTATCTCAGTGCATCGCTCGGGATGAGGCATACAAAGCCATTTCCGATCTCCAGGCATCGCTAAACAAATGGCTAGCCTCAAGCGAAGGAGACCCGTTTCAAGACCTGAGAGTGAACCTTTTCCGTTGCAAAATATCTGCCGAGGGAGGTTGACCCCCGGCAGCAGCGTTACTTGCCCCACGGATTTTACCGATAACTGGGCGCAGCTGCTGGGCAGCCTCTTTTTGCTGATTGTGCCTCCCCCCAGGTCGCTCGCATCGACAAGAAGATCCCGCCATCGTTGAAGCTCGCGGACCTGATCATCATCGCCGGGCTTCGACCCCATTGCGTCCTTTCCTGTCTCCCTTACGAGGTGGCGCTTTGAGCGATTCCGACCGATGTCATGCGCAATCCGAATAACTGCTTCGGCTAGCCCGTCTTACTAGAGAGCGTCACAGCCGGGCCTCGCGCTTCTCGATTTTCCGTTCGTGCAGCAGATCGAAGATGCACCCCTGTTGGACCTGCCAGATGCCTTCATCAGTCGGCATGGCGATGTCACCATTGGCCGTATGACGGAATGCCGGGATCAAGAAATTGCCGCTGACATTTCCTTTAATACTTTGACCGAGCATTCGAACGTGCGCTTCCGCCCGTACGACCGTTGTCTGAGACACCGAGAGCATATCGAACTCAACGAGTTGCACATGCTCCACATCTGCTCGCATACGCCCTGCGAGATGCCCATGTTTCTGCTGTGTAATGTTGACGGCTCGCTTCGCCATGAGGCCGAAGTTCCTGGTCTGCCAGCCAGCGAGGAATTCCCGGAACGCAAACGGAGGCTCGTCCTCCGCCATGTCCCCGGCGAATGGCCCCTCCCACTGGCGAGGCACGAACGCTTCGATAGACGCCCGGTCCGCGCGGTTCTTCTGCACCGATGTAGAGATGTCGCCCCAGTTTGTGGATCGTCGCGCCTGGTCTTTCGCCCGTCGCGCCTCCTCGTCCCGTTTGTCTGCCGCCCAATCGACCAACGCGATCATCAGCATCCAAGCCTTCCCGCAGACTGTACGATTAGCGTATCCCAGCGACCGGCCGTGAAGGATGCCGTGCCGAAGCGGCACGGACAGTGCATCGTCGCTCGACTTGCGCACTCCCTTCGTAATCCGCTCGATCGCCGCTGGCAGCGAAGAAGAGTGAGCTACCATCGAGTCGAACAAACTCAGGTCTGCATTTTTTTCGAACGGAGAGGTTCCCAGCACATCGGACGCAAAACCATCGCAGGCTATCAGGACTAGCGGAACTGCGGACCAGTAGCGGCCTTCTTCGGTCAGCGCGACTGCCTCGCGCAGCTGATGCCATCGACCGTGCACATCGCCGAAAGACTTGCTCCGTGTGATGGCGAAGAGGTTGATGATCTCTGGGTCTAGTACCCAGTCAATTAGGACCTCTTCCCCCGAATCCGTATCACCTTCTCTATGCTTCTCCAATGCAACACGCATCGCGTCCACCGACATGGATGAGGTCGCGAACCAACTGCGTTCTGCGAATACCGCGTTAAAGCGGTCGGGAAGATTGACGATTTCGGATTGGGCGAGAAGCTGATCTGCACTGTCCACAACTTGCTTCGCCTTGTCACCTCCAAAACCCGTCTTGAGGGCTAGCTTCGCTAGAAAACGCCCCGCTCGCACTGCAGGGAGCGCGGCCGAGAGTTCCTCCGTAGATGGCAGATCAGCAATTCGGTTGTACTTCTTCGCCATCTCAGCCGCAGCTTTCGCTTCCATCTTGTCGGTGTCTGGCCGCCAGCATAAACGTCCGTAAAAAAAGTAACAACGACCGGTATCCGTCCGCATAATTGCTGCCACCAACTGACGGTCGGAATATCAGCCATTGCGTGCTTTCAGGCTGAGCCGGGCACCTACCAAATCCCATCGAACATTCGACGAGTTGTGATCGCTTGAGGGGCGCAAGCGACATCCGCGACGCGGCGTTTCAGATAATTGCGGCGCGATACCAGATAAAGCGGCGTGTGTACCGTTGTAGGAAAAGTGAAATCTGATTAGAATTATCTGCGCGGGAGGGCGACTAGTTATGCTTCAAAAAATCCGGTTCGTTTCGGTTGAGTAGCGGCGACATTCAAGTACAGGAAGTCACAGTCCCTGCTCGGCTGGAAAATACTGCCAGCAGGGATCCAGGCGACGAAACTGAACGCAACTTTCGCTACCAGCATCAGTATGGCGTGGTGATTCTGGCAGCGGTGCGGCGCGGCACGCTCAACTACATCGCCCTGTATTGTGAACACCACGAAGACTTCCTGGCCGAACGGCCCGATGGCCTCTTCGACGGCTACCAGATCAAGACATCAAGACCTGAAAACGGTGCTTGGACGCTTGCGTCCGCCGCCCTCACCAAGTCGATCGGCCGCTTCGTCGATCTCGTGACTGCATTTCCCGGCCAGGTCGGGAAGTTCGTATTCGTGTCTAACTCCGACGTGGATTCGGTTACACCGGCCAGCACGGACGACAAGCGTCGCGGCCGTTGCCCCCGCCTCATGCTGGACCACGTGAGATCCTGCAGCGAAGCCGACGGGATACAGCCGCCATTTCGGAACACCTTCGGCGCCTTGGCGGCGGAGCTCGGCGCGGAGAAAGCGCATCTCTTCGAAGTGTTGCGCCGGCTCGAAATCGTCAAAGGCCCCTCGCGTGAAGAATTCGATGCAGCACTCGCTCAAGAACATATCGGCGGACTAAGCGAATGTGCGCACCTCGCGCCGGATCCTCTCCGCGAGCTCTGCAACGACCTCGTCGCCCGATTCCACCGCGCCGCATCGCTGTATGTGGTCGACCCGGATCGTCACCTTGCGAAAGTTGCCTCGGGGACGATTGACGATCCGGTGATCACGGCCAAACGCATTATCATCGCTGATGTGGCTTTGGTCCCGGTGTCGAGGATCAGCGACACATTCCGCTACCAAGGCTCGCCGACCATCAGCCTCGGTCAAGTTCGGCCGAAGCGGATCTTGGAGCAGAAGCTGGCGCGCGGCGGCGTCGGCGCCCTGGTCGACTACATGAAGGCTCGCGAGCAGGCGGCAGAGTATCATTTTCTGGAAGAGCAGGCCAAGGATCCCGTGGCGGCGGCCCGCCAGCTACGACAAGTGGAAGAGGCGGTTCACGGAGAATGCCTAGAATCCTACATGGCGCTTCATACCCCCGGCGCACCATTCGGGCAGGCCATGTTCAATGAGGTGGCGACCCGTCTACGCAGCTTGGAGACCAAGCGGAAAGATTTGCTTGGAGGCGCGCCCTATGAACTGCTTATGGGAACCGCAGCGCTTTTGACCGACGATTGCCGCGTGTGGTGGAGCGACCGTTTTCAGATCGATGGAGGAGAAGGGTGAGCCTTTCCGTCCTCAAGGCCGCGGCTGATGCCGAGAACGCCGACGGTCTACATCTCGCCCGCCTGCTGGTGCTCCTGCGAAGCGCCGACAAGCGCGGCAAGAGTGCCCCGAAGCCAATCGAGGGCATAACCAAACTCGCAAAGTTGGACTTCCTGCTGCGATACCCGGTCTATCTGGAGCGGGCATTGGAGGCGCTAGACAAGTCGCCGGCCGACGCGGCGGTGCTGCCGCGAGAACGCACGACCGTCGAGACGAAGATGATCCGGTTCCGCTACGGGCCGTGGGACGGACGCTATCGGCGCTGGCTCAGCCTCCTATCATCTCGCGACCTCATTACCCTGTCATTCAGCGGCCGCAAGATCGAAATCGGCTTGACTGAACGCGGCCGCGCCCTGGCCGACGATCTAGCCAACCGTCCGACCTTCAAGGACTTCGAGACGCGAGGCGCCGTCTTGATGAAAGCGGTCGGCGCCATGTCGGCCACGAAACTCAAAGACTTCGTCTACGAGATCGTCCCGGAAATCGCTGGCATGAAATGGGGCGCTGAGATCGGCGCCAGCGACCCGGCGGCGGAGACTTCCGCTTTCAGTGGAGAGCGGCAATGAAGTTTAATCTCATATCCCTAAAACTGTCGCTGCGCCGTGCCGACGATCAGATCAACTTCTCAAAGCTAAGCTACTTCTGGGGGCAGATGGGTGCGGGCAAGTCGAGCATCGCCCGGCTGGTCGACTACTGTCTTGGGGGCACTATCCAGCTGTCCCCCGCGCTGCAGTCCGAGTTCGTCTCGGCGACCCTGACCCTTGAGCTTGAACGGGCTACGCTCAGCATTGAGCGGGCCCGGGACGCAGCCGACGTCTTTGCATCCTGGGAGGACGATCAAGGTCGCTATTCGATCGTCATCCCGTCCCGTGTGGCTGCCGGCGAGGTCATCCCGCAAACGGGCGTGGAGACCTTATCGGACTTAATATTCTGGCTATCGGAGATTAACCCGCCGCGTGTGCGCAAGAGCAAGACCAAGGCGGACAGCAAGATCGTTCGCTTGTCATTGCGCGACTTGCTTTGGTACTGCTACCTCGATCAAGACCACATCGACAGTTCTTTTTTTTACCTAGAAGAATCGGCGGAATTCTACATGCGGCTCAAGAGTCGCGACGTGATCCGCTACATCATCGGCTACCATGACGAGCGGGTCGCTGATCTGGAAGCAGAGCTCGATCAGCTCCGGGCGAATCGAACAGCGCGCGCTGCCTCGATCGATAGCCTATCCAGGGCATTGGCGGAGGTCGGCATTGAGTCGGAGGCTCAAGTGACAGAGCGCGAGTCGGGACTTCGCGCGTCGATAGTCAAGGTTACCGCAGAGCTGGAGGTGCTGCGCAAGGGGCGCCGCGAGGACCAGACCACTCATGCCATCGACGAGCTGGCGAAGACGGCCCGGAGCCTAGGGTCTGATATCGCCAAGCTCGACCTTAACGCCGAGGAACTCCGCGCCATGCGGGACCGTCACGTGCGGCATCGCAACGAAATCGATATGCTTAGCCTGAAATTCCGGCGCTCCGCGGAGGCCCGCGAAATCCTCGGGGACGTTGCCTTTAGCGCCTGCCCGAGATGCACCCAAGCCCTGCCTGCCCGCTCAGCACAATGCTGCGACGTGTGCGGTCGGGAAGATCTGGTCGACTTAGCCGATCCCGCCGAACTCGCAGCCCTTGAGGCCGATATCGCCAGCCGATACTCCGAGCTCAAGGACGCCGTCGCAGCGATCGACAATAATCTTGCCAGAATGCGGGCACAGCGGTCGAACTTGCTGCAGACCAAGGATAAGGCCGAAGCCGACATCAATCGCGCCATCGCCGAGCAGGACTCTGCCTTTCTGTCGATGAGCCTGCTGAAGGAACGCGAGCGCGCCACGCTAGAAGCCGAATTGGCGAGCTTCGCCTGGCTATTGCGCCTACCCGTTTTGCTGCAGCAGCAGCGCGAAGCTCTCGCCCAAATCGTCGCCCTAGAACAGTCGAAGCGCGAGGCGCTCAAACAGGCACGCAGCAAAGCAGAGGCGGATCGCACAAGCCTCGATCGTTTCGCCGGCTATTTCCTAGATTGCCTAGTTCTGTCCGGGGTACCGGGCATCAAGCGCAACGACCATGTCGAGTTGGACCCGCCCGACTTCTACCCGGCGATACTCAGCGCCGACCCCAGCGACCTCACCCGCTCGACATTCACCTCCCTTAGCAGCGGCGGCAAGAAGACCCTCTTCAAATGCTGCTTCGCGATCGCCCTGCACCGCATCGCGGCACAGCTTCACGCGCCTCTTCCCGAGCTCCTAATCGTCGACTCCCCGATGAAGAACATCAGCGAGCGGGAGAATAAGGCACAGTTCGAAGGGTTCTATCGACTGCTCTACCAGCTCAACGCTGGAGAACTTCGGCAGACCCAGTTCATCTTGATCGACAAGGAGTTCTTCCCGCCACCCGGCGACTTCGCTGCCGGCATCACGAACCGGCACATGCAGCCGGATAGTGACGTACACCAGCCACTGATACGCTACTACCGAGGCAAATAGCACGCTATCGCATTGAGAACCTTTCCCGGCTTGCGTCCGAATAGTCGTTATCGGATTGGAGAGCGACTACGACATGATCTGATCACTGGCGCACGACCCTCTCCTAGGGAGTGCTTGAGGCTACGCTTGCAAGGCTAAGACAGTAGCAATGTCAGCTTTCGGTAAGTCGTAGGTTTGGGTCGAACAGCCGGAATGAGGCGCAAAGCTGCCGTCGAAATCGGACCCGCGTACGCCGCGATCCATTGTCCGGAGGGGTTATCCAGACTAAACATTGTGGCTGATCAAACGGCTCGCCACGATCGCAGCTCGCTCGCATCCTCAGGAATGCTGACGCCAATTACGTAGCTCAACGAGACGCAAAACACCTGTTGGCAGTGGCCAAAGCGATCTTGAAGGCCATCTCGATTCCTGCGAGCTTCTCACGGTCAACGGAGGGCACACACCCATGGCACATAAAATGGCCCAAGTGCGCCGGTCGAAGACAATAACTAATAGCCTACGACTCCACACAATGCTGCGGCAGTTCCTAAGCTAGAGCATATTGGCTTCGGAACGAGCCTCGGCTCGGCACTGACACTTGTTGCGCTAGGGCAAGTGAAACCGTGATCTCCTAAGGGAATCATCAGCAAATAGGCTTCGCTAGACCTCTGATACATTTAGGAGCATTCTCCCGCTTGGGGAGATAGGGTGTGGATAGGTCTCGTTACGACAATCGTTCTAATCGCTGGCGCAAGCGCACTGGAGCAAAACGCTCTCGTGCACTGCGGTGGGCAAGTGTCCCGCGACGGTTGATTTTCGTCACCGCTGCTGCAGTCGGTGCCTTAGCTGCTCAGACGGTCATGATGCATAGTGACCGCTTGCCAGACCTGACCCCTGCGAACTGGATCGAGCCAAAGCCCGCCCCCATGACCGGCGTGGCGTCCGTCATTGACGGTGACACGATTGAGATCCGCGGCCAGCGCATTCGGTTCAGCGGGATCGATGCGCCAGAGAGCAAGCAATATTGCGACGACGCCAAAGGCTTCGAGTATCCATGCGGTCGGCGATCCGCCGAAGCGCTGGATAGCTTCCTCGCGGCCTCTAGGCCGTTGGCATGCATCTTTGTGACTTGGGATCGCTATCACCGCTTCGTCGGCGACTGCCGGCGCGCCGACGGCGCCAGCGTGGCCGCGTGGATGGTAGAGCATGGCCAGGCGCTCGATTGGCCGCACTACAGCAACGGCGCCTACGCGCCGCAGCAGGCAAAGGCCAAGGCGGCGAGACTTGGTCTATGGGTTGGCAAGTTCGACGCGCCTTGGGACTGGCGCGCATCGCATGGCGACGGCGCTGCGCCGTCGAGCCAGCCGCTCGGCATCATCAGTCGCAAGCTGGTCGCGCAAAGCCGCGGCCTTTCGTGCGAGCCCCGGCGATACTGCTCGCAAATCAGCTCCTGCGAAGACGCCCAATGGTACCTGCACAACTGTGCGTGGGGCCGCAAGCTGGATAGGGATGGTGACGGGGTAGCGTGCGAGACGCTTTGCTAGGGAGGGGTCCATGGATGACAAGTTTTACAACCGCGTCGGCGGCGATCGTATTTCTTCGCGGCAGATCGATGAGTTGATTGGGTTAGCGCGCGGCCTCGCTGCAGACGGAAGTATCAACAAGGCGGAAGTCGAGTTCCTTCAAAAGTGGCTGGCCGCCAATGTCGAGATTAGCGATCAGCCGATCGTCCGGACCTTGTACCGACGGGTCAATGAAATCCTTGCGGACGGGGTGCTCGATGCCGATGAACACACCGAACTTCTCGATACGTTGAACAGCTTCTCGAACCGAGATTTCGAACTCGGGGAAGTGTTGAAGCCGACCACCCTGCCCCTTTGCAATCCGCCTCCGAATTTGACCTTTGAAGGTCGGTCGTACTGTTTCACCGGGACGTTCAATTATGGCCAGCGAAAATACTGCGAGCAGGCCATAGCGGATCGTGGCGGCCGCGCCGGCAGTTTGACGCAAAAGACCGACGTGCTCGTGATCGGTGCCTACGCCACGGAGTCTTGGAAGCACTCATCGTTTGGCGACAAGATTTTCAAAGCGACCGCCTGGCGCGACGAGGGGTTGCCAATCTCGATTGTCGCCGAGAGCCACTGGGTCGGTTTTCTCTGACTTCGTCCGTTCGTTTGGCAGCGTCTCATACCATCAGCATCCTATTCGACCGAGGTGGAACGATGCGGCACAATGCGTTCAGCGATCAGATCCGCCTGTCTCGGCGATTTACAGGTCGCTTCTTTACGAGCGTGATCGCGCTCGCAGTTACAACGGCAGCTGGGTGCAGCTCCATAGACTACCAGAATGCTTACCACCGGTGAGATATCCGGCAGCTTGTTCGTGATGTGGGTCGGTGAGGGCAACAGTTCCGGTGACGGGAGTTTCCTGTTCGTGCCCGACCCTCAGGATCCCTTGATCTTCCACAGGGCAGATCCGGCAGCGCCAGGAAGCACGATCAAGCCGGGCCTCATGTACACGGACGGCGGCTCAATCCCGAAGATCGCGCAGGTCTTCAAAGGGCTGTCGCCTTGGGGCTACGCCCCAGCCTACATGATCCACGACTGGATCTTCATTGCGCATCACTGCATCGTTGACGGGAGCACGGAGAAGAGGTTCGATCAAGTTCGCGGGGTTGGCTTCGACGACTCCGCTGCGATCCTCGGTGAGGCAATCAAGGCGTTGATCGCGACGCGCCAAGTCGCGCCGAACGATGTCGCACCCACTGCCATCACGGCGGCGGTGGGAAGCGCGGTTGCCAAGAATCTTTGGTACGAGAAGGGAGCCTGCAAGTCGCTGCAGGTGAGTGCAAAAGACATTGCTTCCGCAGAGGCAGCGATACCGGGCGCCACATCCAAAGCTCAGAACCTGAGGACCTTCCAAGTACCAGAAGCCGTAATACCTTCGATCCGAGCAGTGAGGCCAGCGAAGATCATCGCTCGTCTGTCCTTCTGACCTGAGCGTCGAGCAAGCCCATGGCGGGCCGGCGTGCGGCGACCGACCGTCGAAACAGCCGTCATGGTGATCGTCATGAACTTAGCGCGAATGGCGGCCCTTATCGGAGAAGTCCGGTTTCAGCAGACGTCATTAACCAATTGAAATGGAGGTTTTGTGGTCTCGATCAATCGCGCCTGGTGGGAGCATCTCGCGCCAAAACCGATGCATCGCCGGTTTCACGAGGTTGAGACCTTGCTGCGCCAATGGTGTACCCGAGTGATTTAGACAAGGTCGAGCATGTTGAACGTCAGGCTGAAGATCGGCCGCCAGGATAGGGGCACAGCTCGGATGAGGAGCTGGTTGACTACGCCGATTTACTCGGGATTCAATCCTGCTGACTTCGCTGGTAAAGCTCGAAGACCCATGGTGAGTGGTGATGTTCCTGGTAGACCAGGCTGAGGTGTTTTTTCGGGCGCGTCACTCCGACGTAAAACAAGCGCCTGGCCTCACGAAGGCTCGCGGGAGTCTGCTTGTCGCGCGTGCTCGGAATGTCGGAAGCGTTTACTCCATACACGATGACCGCATCGAACTCCCTGCCTTTGGCGCTGTGCAGGGTGCTCAGGTTGACGCGACCTGATCCCTCGACCCGCCCGGCGAAGTGCGCGAGGGGAAGATCGAGGTCTCGGGCCGGATCGGTGTTGGTGATCATTTCCCCACAGACGTCCCATTCCTGTTCGGAGTTGCGCGCAATGTTGCGCCACGGCGTAACAAGTTCACGAGAAAAGCGCTGGAGCCAGACGTGGGTCGTCTCGACGCTTGCGAGCGAGGTGTTGAGAAACTCCATGAGTTGCACGGACAACTCCTGCTCCTCGCGTTCGCTGGCGTGGCGCCCATAGACCAGCGTCAGCGCTTGCGACAGCAACCGCGCGTATGGCGGTTCGGCATCGCGCCAGCCGCCGGTGATCCAGCGAGCGCACTCCTCGATGAAGCGCGCCAGCCGGGAACTTCGCTTGACCAGCGCATTCATGTCGGTCCGGACAAAAGGGATCCCCGCCTCTTTCAAGGCGGCCGCCACCTTGTCGCCGAGCCAGGCGGCCCGATAAAGAACCGCGATTGTTCCGAGCTCGAACCCTTGCTCCACAAGCTTGGGAATGATCGTGTTGGCGACCGCTTCAGCCTGATTGTCGTGTCCGTAGGGAACCGGCCAGAAGTTCAGATCGCCGTCGGGCGCGCCGTCGATGCCATGATAGTCGCGCTCCTCGCCAAGCGCGCCGAGCGACGCGCGGATGATCTTTGCACCGGATCGATAGTTGAAGCGAAGCCTGATCGTACGCACATCGGGCCGGCGCGTCAGGCTCTCGAGCAATTCGGGATTGGCGCCGGCGAAGGCGTAGATCGATTGGTCGGTGTCGCCGACCGCGAAGAGCCGAATTCCGCCTTCGAAGCAGAGCACCAGGACGAGTTCATGCAGCGCGTGGCCCAGGTCCTGGTATTCGTCCACAAACAATATAGGAAAGCGAGCGCGTAGCGCGTCGCGAATCCAGCCATTTTCCTTGATCATGCGATAGGCGATCAGGGGCATGTCGTCGAAGTCGATCAAGCCTTGCCGGTGCAGTTCCGCCTCGTACGCTTCGATGAAATCGGCCAGCTCCGGATTGTGTCCCCGCCATTCAGGCCGCGTGCGGTCGACATCGCGAAGGCGCTTTTCGGAAGCGAACTTCCATCGGTCGTGCGGGTTGCCGTAACCGCCGATCGAGTTCCTGTAGGCCGTTTCGACTGTCGCTTTCATCTGCGACTTGCTTGCGACCTTGAAGTCTGCCGGAAGCCCCATGGGTACGCAACGCGCGTAGGGGCTGATAACCTGGCGCAGCGCGAAACTGTGCACGGTGCCGATGAAAGCGCGGTCGCCCGGCGTGATCCCGAGGCGGGCGAGCCGCGTTTCCAGTTCGATCGCGCAGTCGTTGTTGTAGGTAATACAGGCAACACTACGCGGTTCGGAAACATCCTGGATCAGCCCGCGCGCCATCGCGGTCGTCAGCGTCTTGGTCTTCCCGCTCCCCGGACCGGCCAGCACTACGCAATGACCCTTCTCGACGACCGCGGCCGCCTGCTCCGGGTTGCCCTTTAGATCAGCCAACGCCTGAACAAGTGCCCGGTCGCTAAGCATTGGAGACCAGCGTGACGAGGGCGGCGAGGGCGGCGGCGATGTAGGGGGGCGGTGGGAGACCAGCGGCTTTTTTCGCCAGCCGGGCACCGAGTCGTCCCTTGCCGACGCTTCCAACCATCGCGAGCAGCTGCTCGGCATCGACTGGCGTGCCTGCACGCCAGTCGGCAATTCGCTTGGTTCGCACGGACCCGAAATCCTGGTCGCTGAGGATGTCGAGGAGCGAGCTCAACAGGGCGGGCGTGTTGGCGACGGAGACTTCGAAGGTCCGATCGTTGAGAAAGACGCTGGTCGTCATCGCACCGGCACTGAATGCCGCATAGTCCTTTCCCTCCCACTCCGCCAGTTGCGCCGGCGTCAGTGGGGGCTTGCCGCGGATGGTGAGCATGTCTGCCCACAGATCCATAGTGCGTTTCTTGCCGAGAGGCGGTTTGGTGCGGTCCAGAGGATCCCAGTCAGTGATGACGCAATAGGGCAGCGCCAGCGCCTCGGCGAGCTTGACATAGGGGCGGAAGTTCGTGCCGGCGACGTTGCAGACGGTGATACCGAGATCGTCAAGCGAATGGCCGAGAGACGACGCGAAGACGGGCATGAGCGCCTCTTCCGCATCGCCCTCGACAAAGATGGCGCCACGCGCGAACAGCAACTCGGCGCGTGTCGCGTCGAGATAGTTCTCGAGATCGTCAAGCTCATCGGGTGTCACCGGAAGATGCGCCAATGAGAATGCCTGCGTCGCGCCCCCTCTCCTCTTCAGCTGGACGAGTGACCGCAACGGGGCGACCGCAGCCAGGGTGGGCGAGTGGCTGGTGACTATCATGGCCTGAGCGGCCTCGGCATTACCAAGCAGCTTGGAAAAAACCGATCGCTGCAGGTGCGGGTGAAGATGGGCTTCCGGCTCCTCGATGCACAGCAGCGAGAAATTGCGTTCGTTCTTCTTCCGGCGCCACGCGAATTCCGCAAGCTTCAGTGCCAGCAGAGCAACGTTCGCCGAGCCGAGGCTGGCCTCCGCGATGCCGCGCTTGCCGCCGTCGATGTACATCGCGATAGCCCGGAAAAGGCGAAGCGGGTCGGCTGGCGCGAATCTCAAACGGGCGTCGATGTCATGCGCCTTTCCGGACAGGTAGCCGATACCGGCGCGCAGTTCATCTTCAAGCGTCTTGATGGTCGGAAGGGTTTCAAGCGCCTTGCTCGCTTTGTCGAGCTCGGCCGCCACGGCGTCGAGTTCGGGGCGGCTAATGCTCGAGACGGCCTCTTCGAGGAGATGGCGCAGCGGAGAGGCTCGCCAGCTACCGAGCTGGCCTTCGGCGTCGCGCAAGGCGTCGAGCAGATCGATCGTAATGCGGCGGCGCACTTTGCTCGGCAGCGATCGCGTTTCATCGCCACCACCGAAGACCAGGAACTCGCAGTCGGCGCTGGATTGCGGCGGGCCCGTAACGTCCGACTTCTTGCGAAAGACATAACTAAGCTGTGCGATCGTCGGATCATGGCGCGCCCGGAAATCGGTCAATAGCGCGGTCAGCGCCATGTCCGTGGCGAAATCGGAGATTTCCAGATGCACCTCGATGGGCGCGGTATAGTCGGCCGGCCCGCCATCCCAGAAATCGGTGAGCTTCAGTTGCCGTGCCGAATCGGGCAGGGTCGGATCGAGGATGAGCTGAATGGCGAAGAGCAGATTGCTCTTGCCAACACGGTTCTCGCCGAGCAGCACGACATTGCCGGCCAGCGCGACGTCGATCGACTGGAAGTTCCTAAAATTCCTGATGCTCAGCTTACTCAGCCGCATTTCCGTCACCAATGCCCGAAGTTTTTCTTTGCCTAAGCTTCAATAGCCGGTGATCTTGGGCGATCACAGTGCCCTGTTGGAACAACAACACGAAAACACGATGCCGAGTCGCTCCACTTACGTCGTCGATGGTATGTTGGCGCTTCGCAGCGCCCGCGCCGCTGCGGCGCGGGGCGGAGCGATCGGCCGCGAGATCGTAACTCTGCCTCTGCTTGCGGCGCGGCTGGTTGGTGGTTTTGCCACACCTGCCGGCACCGATGTTCTCTATCCGGCAATCAAGGCCGCGCTGGCGTCCGAAAGCTTTGGCGATATCGGAATGGTGGCGGCGTTGCCGGGGATGCCGCGTGCGGTCCTGCACGCGCTCGATTGCGCCTGGCGGGCGGATCTCGATCTGTCGTCATTGGCAGGCGAGGTGCCGAGGTTTGACGATCTTCATCGCGTCGAGACCTACGTTCGCGATCACATCCCACCCGCGCATATGCTTCCGCGCGATCTTCGTGATGCAGCCGCCAAGCGGATCGATCGTGCGCGTAGCCTGCTGGGTCCGGTCACGCTTTCGGGAGTGGTGGACGTCGATCCGCTTTGGCTGTCTCTTCTCAATGACCTCGCTCGGGTCACCGACATTACTTGGGAACTGCCGGCGCCTGCCGAGCACGCATGGTTTAGAGGGTCGATCCAAAGAAGGGCTGCGACTACTCCGGTCCGTAAATCCGCCGAGGCGAGCGCGGACCCGAAGTCGGAGGTTATCGAGGCGCTGCGCTGGACCCGGCAGTTGCTGGCGACCGGAAAGGTGCAAGCGCGAGACATCGCGATCGCCGCGACTTCGACACAGGACTGGGACGATCACTTTCTGGCCTATGCGAGAAGTGCCGGATTGCCGTTGCATTTCTCTCATGGGGTGCCCGCTTTGAGCACGCCGGAGGGCCAGGCCTGTGCCGCCCTGGCCGACATTCTCGCAAACGGGCTCAACCAGGAACGGGTCTGGCGCTTGGTCCGGCGCCTCCCCGCGCACCCGTTCGCCAGCCGGCTGCCGCCGGACTGGTTCGCCGCAATCCCGCGAAGCGCCGGCTTGCGCAGCCTCGACCAGTGGCGAGAAGTTCTGGCCGCGGCGAGGCCGCGGCGAGACGACGGCGAATTGGCCGAGCAAATCCTGCTTCCCGTTCTCGAACTCCTCGCGCGCGGCGCCGACATAGCGGCAGAGGCCGGAGCGCGGTTGCTAAGCGGCGCCAGCCTGGCGATGTGGGAGGAGGCTCTGCGAAGCGCCCCGGCACAAGCCATCGCGCTCTCCTTGCAAGCGCTGCGCGTCGCCGACCAGCGTGATCCGGCCAATAGCGTCGTCTGGTGTCCCGCATGGCAACTGGCCGCATGTCCGCGCCCGTATACGCGGCTGCTCGGCCTCACCAGCCGATCCTGGCCGCGTTCGGAAAACGACGACCCGCTGCTGCCTCACCATTTGCTCGACCGCCGCAGGCTTCATCCCGTGGGGGTCGCCGAGCGCGACCGGCACCATTTCGAGGTCATCCAGGCGCACACCCATGAACAACTCGTCTTGTCCCGCTCGCTGCGCAACCCCAACGGCGGCGTTCTGTCACCCAGCTCGCTCTGGCCTTCGGCAGAGATCGTGTACAAGCGCGATCGCATTCCGGAACATGCTTTCAGCGAAGCGGACCGGCTTTTGGCGAGACCCCGCGATGCCGGCCAACTCGCCCATGTTCGCCAAAGCCAGCTTTGCTGGCGCAACTGGCAACGGCCTTTGATATTGACGCCGCATGATGGCCTTTCAGGAGCCAATCATCCGGCGATTGAGAGAGCCTTGACGCGGGTTCAGTCGACGACATCGCTCCAGAGGCTGTTGCGAGATCCGCTCGGGTTCGTCTGGCGTTACGCTCTGGGCTGGCGCTCTGTCCGGTTCCTATCCGACCCGCTGCAACTCGGTGCGGCCTCGTTTGGCGAACTGGTTCATGAGCTGATCAGCGGCGCAATCATAGCGCTCGAGCCGACGCCGGGATTTGCGCGCGCCAGCGCCGATGAGATCGAAGCCGCGATCGCCGATGCGTCGACGGCGATCCTGCACGCATGGCCACTACAGCGTTCCGTTCCGCCACCCATCCTGTGGCGGCATACGGTGAGCGAGGCCGCGCGTCGCACTGCCAGAGGCCTCAACGCCGATGATCAGGTCAGATCCGATACGCGCAGTTGGACGGAGGTGCCGTTCGGGCAAGGCGGCGGCGCCGGGGAAGGCGCGCCGTGGGACACGACGATCACGGTCCCGATCGAGCAGACTGGCCTGGTGTTCGGCGGCCGCATGGATCGGCTCGATATTCGCGCCACCGGCGACGGCGCTCGGATCACCGACTACAAGAGCGCGAAGCCGCCTCCGAGACATCAACGCATTGCGTTGGGCCAGGGGCGAGAGCTGCAGCGCGTTCTTTATGCGATCGCGGCCCGTGCGCTGCTGCCTGAAGTCAGGACCGTAGTGGCGCGCCTGGTCTATCTCGCCGACGATCCGGCAATCTTCGAGCTCAAGGGCGACGAGCTCGATGCGGTGGTCGGCGAGGCGGCGGGTTTTCTGTCGGCGGCCATGACCATCCTGCGCAGCGGCCGGATCGCGCCGCGTTGGGAGCAGGACGCCGATTACGACGATATGCGCCTCGCGCTTCCTGCCGATCGCGAGACTTATCTGCGCCGCAAGGCTTCAGAGTTCCGGGCAGCCAACCAGCCGCTCAACAAGCTCTGGAGTGCCTTGACATGACGCTCGCCGATCAGGAGGCCCGGCGCCAGGCCATGACCGATTTTTCCTCGATCCTGTTGGTCGAAGCGGCCGCGGGAACGGGCAAGACCTCGCTGATGGCCGGTCGTGTGGCGATGATGCTGGCGGCCGGCCGCCACCCTGGCGAGATCGCCGCCATCACCTTTACCGAGCTCGCCGCGAGCCAGCTCGCGCGCCGGATCAGGGAAACGGTCGATAAGCTGCTGGCAGGCGATGTTCCCGCGTTCATCGAGGCGGTTCTTCCGCAGGGCCTTTCGGAGCAGCAGCGCGAGGCGCTTGTCGTCGCTTTTCCCCGGCTCGACGAGCTCACGGCGACGACAATTCACGGATTTTGCCAGTCGGTCATCCGCAGCCATGGCGTCCAGGCCGGGCTCGACCCCGGCGCCCGTGTGGTCGATGCCACCGTCGCCGGCAATCTATTCATGGCGGAGCTGTCGGCGTGGTTTTCGCATCGGCTCGCGGCCGATGCCGCGGAAGGCGACCCGATTGTCGTGTTGGCTGAGGAGATTCCGCTTCAGGTGGTGGATCTCATCCGTGAACTCGCGAACCTTCGGCGCAAGCATCCCGACGCCCAACCGATCCGTCCGTCCGCCGGCGCGCGGCCCGACATTGATTTCGTCCAGGCGGTCGACGATTTCGACCGGTGGCAGACGAGCGCCGAACCCGACACATGGCTTTCCGACATCGCGCACGAATTGCGCGGGCTTGCGCAGCGATATCATGACTGCCTCGCAAGCAAAGAGAGTTTCCGAGCCCTGTGGCGCCTCTGCGATCCGGGAACCGGCCTCCTCTTCGAGCGCAAAGGCCTGCAGCTAAAAACCTACGATGAGGCTGCGCGGGCCTTCGGCGCTCACCGCAATGATGTCGGTTCAACTGATGGCCGGGAGCTTTATGAAACCGTCGTCACCGCCTGGAGCGAGCTCGTCGGTCATATCGCCAGCACGTTGGTGTGCTCGCTGTCGACCTCCCTCGACCAGTTGCTGGAAAGCTATCAGGCGCGCAAGCGCGCTGCCGCCGTCCTGGATTTCGACGATCTGTTGATTCACGTCCGCTCGCTGGTCCGCGACCATGACGAGGTGCGCCAGGCCATCGGCCAGCGCTATCGCTACATCCTGGTCGATGAGTTCCAGGACACCGACGGCATCCAGAGCGAGATCCTGTTCTCGATCGCCGCGACCCAAGCGCGGCCAGGACAATGGGAGAAGTCGGAGCTACGGTCCGGGGCGCTCTTCCTCGTCGGCGATCCGAAACAGGCGATCTATCGCTTTCGCGGCGCCGACATAGAAGCCTACGAACTCTGCCGCCAGCTGATCGACGGCCAGGATCATGGTGCGGTGCTTGAGATCACCGCTAATTTCCGATCGCTGAAACCGATCATCGAGCATGTCAACGCCTGCTTCGAGCCGGTCTTTGCCAAGCCCTCGCAGCCCCGATATGTCGCGCTCGCACCGACCCTCTTCGAAGCGTCGCACCCGCTTCCCTGCGTCGCCCGCTTCACCGTCGAGGTGGCTACCGAGGGTCGCATCTACGCGGAAATGTTTCGCGAGACCGAAGCCGAGCGCGTTGCCGACATTTGCGCTGCCTTGATCGGCAATGTGTCGATAAAACGTGCGGACAAGACATCCACTCCGCTGCAGGCCGGCGACATCGCGCTGCTCTCTCCGGGACACACGGAACTGTGGCGTTACGAACGCGCGCTTGAGCAGCGCGGCCTCGCGGTATCCTCGCAAGCCGGCCAGACTCTGATGCGGCGGCAGGAAACGCAGGACATTCTGGCGTTGCTACGGGTCCTGGCGGATTCCTCCGACACGCTGGCCTTTGGCGCGCTGATGCGAGGGCCGCTGGTGGGCCTGAGCGAACAGGAACTGCTGGACATCACCTCAGCCCTTGTCGAGCAAGCCGACGGCCAACGCTTTTTCACTGTGCGGACGGATCCTGAGCTCGTGCAGCATGCTGTCGCCAGAGATATTCTCGTCGAGTTGCAGCGGCTTCGTCGGCGCGCCTCAATCGTGACCCCAAGCCTGATTTTGGCGGAGGCCATCGAACGCCTGAATGTTCGCGTGATCATGGCAGCGCGACATCGCAACAGGAATGCCCGCGCGCTCGTCAACCTCGACGCATTGATCGAGAGGGCGCGCGGCTACTCGATCGCTGGCCTGCGCGCTTTCATTCGCGATCTGCAGGAAGATTGGGAGCGCAAGGCCCGGGCGCAGGAAGGACGCATCGATGCTGCCAAGGATGCCGTCGAGATCGTCACCATTCATAGCGCTAAGGGATCGGAGTGGCCAATTGTCATTCCGGTCAATTCGACGACCGAACTCTACCGGCCGGATCAGTTCGTGCATCGGCAGTCCGACAACACGTTGCACTGGATGCTGGGGGGCGTCGCGCCGCCGGAGCTGGCTGCAGCGCGCGCCGCGGAAAGCCTGGAGGATGCCAATCAACGTGAGCGTATCTGGTACGTGGCATGCACGCGGGCACGGGATCTCCTGATCCTTCCCCACATTCCCCAGGCGTCCAAAGATTCCTGGTTCAGCTCGATAGACCTGCGTCAGCTGGACATTCCTGAGCTGGACCTTACGTCCTTTGCGCGGCGCGAAATGCCGGCACCGGCGTCTCTGACCAACGAGCAGTCTTCTGATATTTTTGCCGCCGAGCAACGGTGCGTCGAGGAAAGCGCGCCGCCGATAGTGTGGCGCCGGCCCAGCGAACATGATGCCGATCGACTCGGCGACCCTCTCGAGGGCGTCGTAACTTCGGAGAGCCACATTGAGCATTTCGAGGTGGCCGGTGCCGGCGCCCGCCGCGGCGTCATCCTTCACAAGCTGATGGAAGAGCTTCTTACCGGTGAGCTCGCGGGAGAACTCGGTGCAAGCGTTGACCGCGCTCGCGAACTGCTCAATCAATTGGTGACCGACGTAAATGACGATGAACCTCAGCCCGATCCTTATGAGATGGGAGCAGTGGCGCTCCGCGGGCTCGCTTTGCCGCAGATTGCCGAACTGCGGCCCCACCTTGTGCCCGAAATCGCAATCTGGGGGCGCGACCAGGCGAGCCTTATTGCCGGGCGGGCCGACGCTTTGGCGATCATCGAAGACCGTGTCGACGCTGCCATCGATTGGAAATCCGACGTCCATCCCGCACCTGCTGTGCGCGAAGCACATATGCGGCAACTGCGTGACTACCTGTCTGCGACCGGTGCCGTGCGTGGCGCAATCGTCTATCTGACAATCGGCGAGATCACCTGGGTTGTCCCGCCATGACGGGATCATCTATTCGTCGAGGAAGCCGTTGGCGCCATCTTCTTCGATATCTGCAAATCCTGGGATGATGTTTCCGGCGAGGAGCTTCTCCTTCGACAGCAACCCGGCGTCCTCAAGCGCCTCGAAATCCGGCAGCTGGCGCAGCGTGTCGAGCCCGAATTGCGACAGAAAATTTTTGGTCGTCACATAGGTATAGGGCGCGCCCGGCTGCGGACTGCGCGGCCCCGAGGCGATGAGATCCTGCCCCCGCAGCACACCGATCAGGTCGCGCGACACCTCCTTGCCGAAGAAGGAAGACAGCTCGCCACGCGTGATCGGCTGGAAATAGGCGATGCACATCAAAACCAGCGCCTCCGCCTGCGACAGTTTTTTTGCCCGCTCGCCCGCTGCCGTGCCGAATGCGGCGCGGATGGCGTCGCCAAAGATCTGTCTGGTCCGGTGCTGCCAGCCGCCGGCGACCGCGACCAGCTCGTAGGGGCGGCCGGCGAGCTCGGCGCGAATGTCGTCGATCATCAGCTCGAGATTGCAGTTTTTTCCCACCACCCGCGCGAGGACATCACGTGTCACCGGTTCGCTGGCCGCAAAAATGACCGCTTCGACGCGGCCCATCCATTCGCGCCAGCGCAGCTCCGGCGGCAGGTGGGCGAGTTCGGTGTCGAGCAGCACAGGCTGTTCGTTCGGCTTGCGGCGGGCGGACGCTTCGCTCATCGCTACAGCCCAAACAGCCGAAAAGTAGTGCGGCCGGAAAGCTCGCGCACGGCATCGAGCTGTTGCAGCCGCTCGAACAGGCGTCGCGCCGCAAAGCGCGACAGGCTTTTGGTCGTCAGCGATCCGGAGACGGCGTCGTCGTCGAGCAGTCTTTGGATCACATCGCCCGCCCCTTTGGCCCTGAGCTTCGGTGCGACGGCGATGAGCCGCTCCGCGCGACGCGACAGCTCGGCGGCCAGCCGGCAGGCGTCCGCCGCCGCCTGAACCAGCGCCAGGCAAAGTGCCCGCTCGAACGCTTCGCCGCCCGGCCGGAGTCTGGTCCCTCCCGCCTCGGCGCGGAAGGCCGGAGCAAAAGCCAGGGCCATGAGCAGCGGTAGCGGCCGCGGCCAGCGCAGGCTTTGCGCCAGCACCAGGTCGGCCAGCCACCAGGCCAAAAGCTCGCAGTCGGGGCGCATGGCGACGACGTGCGCGGCGATCGCCGCCGCGGCGAACGGCGCTGGCCGCCCCGAGCGCGCCAGGTCGTCAATGTGTTCACAAAGCCCGGCCAACGCCTCGCCATGCCAATGGAGACCCAACTGGTCGACGATCTTTTCGAGCCGATCAGCGCTGGCGGCGGGCGGCTGCCCAGCCAACTGCCGCCACGCGCCAAGGATTGCGCCGGCGGGACCGGGATCGGCGCCGGCCGGGCGCAGGTACCAGGCATCGCGCAAGGCGGCCTCGTCCTCTGAGCGGCCGACGAGCCGCATGCTGGCGGCGGCACAGCGAAGCGCCAGCCTATGCCGCCAGGCCCCGGCCCCGGCCCCGGCCCAGGCAGGCTGCCCCCGGGCGAGGCTGTCGAGCGCGCTCAGGGCGGCGCCGGCCTGGAAGGCGGCGCCGACGTCGCTCGGCGCGCCGCCGGCGGCAAGCGCCCAGGCCGGGACGGTCGGCGACGCGTTGGGGGCCGGGCTGGCGGTCGCGGGATCGAGGCGAATCATGCTTGTGAGGGTAAATCGGCTGTGCGCTTCTTGCCACAAATTTCACGCCGAAACGCACAGCCTGTCGCTGAGGTACAACGAACGATAATGTTGCATTATCGTTCGTTACAAGCCATGCTAGCAGAATGGCCCCTATCGTCGACCTGAGCCGCGAAAATCGTCCTGAGGAGAGCAAAGCGCCGTCCCACAGCACGACCGCGATCGCCAGCACCTCCCCTCCCTCGCCTCCAGCTGACGACTTGCCTGATATTGTCGATATCGTCATGGAAATGGCGCAGGCACCCTGCGAGCCGCAAAACGCCCCTCCCCTGCCGGCGCACCTGGAAGGGCTCGCCGAGCGCGCGCGCGATTACGTCGAGGCAGCAAGCTCGGCGAACACCCGGCGCGCCTACGCCGCCGATTGGAAGCATTTTTGCGCCTGGGCGCGCCGCCAGCATCTCGATGTGTTGCCGCCCGACCCGCAGGTCGTTGGCCTTTACATCACGGCCTGCGCGTCCGGTAAGGTGACGGGCGACAAGAAGCCGAACGCCGTCTCGACCATCGAGCGACGTCTCTCCTCGATCACCTGGAATTTTTCTCAGCGTGGCCAGCCATTGGACAGGAAGGACCGGCATATCGCCACTGTGCTGGCCGGCATTCGCAACACTCACGCCTCCCCTCCCCGGCAAAAGGAAGCCATTCTGACTGAAGACCTGATTGCCATGCTCGAGACCCTTGACCGTGGAACGTTGCGCGGCCTGCGCGACCGCGCCATGCTCCTGTTGGGTTTCGCCGGCGGCCTGCGGCGTTCTGAAATCGTTGGCCTGGACGTTGCCAGGGACCAAACCCAGGACGGCCGCGGCTGGATCGAGGTTTTGGACAAAGGCGTTCTCGTCGCATTGCGCGGAAAGACCGGCTGGCGCGAGGTCGAGATCGGCCGTGGCTCGTCCGATGCCACATGCCCGGTTGTGGCGGTGCAAACCTGGCTGAAACTGGCGAGGGTCGGCCATGGGCCGTTGTTTCGACGCGTCACCGGAAACGGCAAAGCAGTTGCAGCCGAGCGGCTCAACGACCAGGAAGTGGCGCGGCTGGTCAAACGCAGCGCCCTCGCAGCCGGGGTTCGTGGCGACCTGTCCGAAGGCGATCGTGCAGAGAAATTTTCCGGTCATTCCTTGCGCGCCGGTCTTGCCTCATCGGCTGAGGTCGACGAGCGTTACGTTCAAAAGCAGCTTGGCCATACGTCGGCCGAAATGACCCGCCGGTACCAGCGGCGCAGGGACCAGTTTCGCGTCAATCTCACCAGGGCCAGTGGACTGTAGGCCCCCTCCCCTGGCGGATCGGTCTATCGCCAAGACAGCTGATCCCTCGGCAGCCGACCACTGGGGTCGAATACAGCCACCTTGTGCGGGAGATCGGGGCCCCAGTTCCAAAGGACCAGATTGCGATCCTCCATCTCGGCCCCCGGCGCGAAGCTCGGAACCACGATGCCGGCAACATTTCGGGGTTGCAACCGCTCATAGATGGACCAGGACGCTGGACGTTCTCCGTTGCTGAGAGCCGTCGCCCAGGCACAGGCCATCTCTTCGAGCGTCACAGAAAACTCTCCTCTCCGCTCTTCCGTTGTCAGATCCGCGATGTCGTCACAATCGATCTCATAGGAGCAAAGCACGCAGGGATCGATCCGCTGTGCGAAGCCCTGGTTGGCTTCCTTGATCGCTGTCATGATGGTCAGCGCCAGATAGAGCGCCGGCACGCCTTTGGGATTGAATCGAGCCCCTCGGATCGCCGCTCCTTCGCCGGAAGTCGGCTTGAATGCCCAACGTGGATCATGTGCGCGGTAGCAGGTTCCGACGAACCTCACGCAAACCCGCCAACGGCCATGTGATCGAGATAATCACGGACCGCTGCTGCCTTGCCGTCCTTCACCAGCGCCTCAGCGGTGCGTCCCCCAAATGCCGGAAGCGGCTGAGCCCGATACCAGGCCATCGCCTGCTCCTTGCCACCCGCCCATTCCGTCACCCGGCTGATGATCTCGAGCATTTCTCGCAGACGCCCCTGGGTCTTTACCGTGGCGCTACGCTCTGACCGATAAAGCGTCTCGCGTGCAAGACCTGCAGTCTGGGCCAACTGGCCTTTGGACATGCCAAAACCGTCCGCGACCTGCCCAATCGCAATCTTCCCATTCCGGTCCATGTAGGACAAGATGAGAGGTCCATTCTGCTCGGCTATCTTGAGTGCCTGGCCCATGGTGTTCATCCTACCATATCGGGAGTCATATTTCGTGTGCAGAAGATATGGCACTTGTAGACTGTTTTCAAGAACGAACCCGTTCAGTGGCCGCGCCGCAAACCCCGCCGACAGGTGGGAATGTGCCAGGCCACCTCAACAGCACCGGTCACATCCTTACGCCGCTGCCCCGCGATATCTTGCCGCTCATCCGGTCATCCGTGCTGACGCGCCATTGGCTTTCAGCGCCGCCATGAGCATAGGTCCAACAGAAAACTCACCCGCTTTTGCCTTTTCGGTCAGCACGCGCAGATAACCGCCAGCCGAGTTGATATGCTGCGCTCTTTGCAGAATGCAGGCGATCACGATCGCGGCAACTTCCTGGCCCATCACATGGCAAGCCTCCTCATAGGCTGAAGGCGACACGCCAAGGTATCCTCGCACCTGGGCGGCGGTCATCATCAAGTCGCGCCAGCTTCCGATCCCGTTGACGGCATAGTCGGCAATATCGGGACAGGCCCGCAGCACCAGTCCAATCGGGTAGCCTTTCGGCTTCTCGGGGGGGTGGGATGTTGGCTCGGCCTCCGCCCTGCTTTTTTCGAAAGCCGGTTCAAATACAAAAGCGGAGTCTGTGTTTGAATCAGATTGCTGCCGTTCATTATGGGACTCATTGCCGCTAGGATTCTTGGCATTTGTGAAGCTTTCCAGCATCTTGTTGACCGCTTCGTGCAGCTCTACCAGCTCGGCGACGACCCCTTCCAGCTCCGACAGGCCTGCCCGGCGTGGAATTGCGTCCACAATGGCCCGGAACCGCTTCCACAGCGTTCCCCAGTCCCCGGGCACATCCTCCTCGACAGCCGCCTCGATCAGCTTATGAATGTCGCGGCGGTGCAGCGTGATGCGCTCCCGCATCAGTCTGAGCGCCCGACCGTCGGCTCGAACCTGGTCGGCCGCCTGCTGAAACTCCGCTGCTCTGGTGATCAACGGGGCCAGGGAGAAGCCGAAGGCCTCCACCACAGCCCCGCCCGGCCCTTTGCGGGCAAATCTTTTGCCGTTGGCGCTGTCCCTGCGGATGATGAGGCCGCAACTTACCAGTTCCGCCAGGTTCCTGCGCAGCGTGGAATCGGCCATGCCGTGCGCCCGCAGCGATAGCTGAGCGTTGGACGGAAAGACCATCAACCCGTTTTCCTCGCTGATCTGGTCGTCTGGATAAAACGTCAAAAGCCCGCTGAGCACCGCCAGGGCGCGATCGCCGACGCCGACAATCGACTTGCCCTCGCACAGCCACCGATAAACCTGCCATTTCTCGACGACAGACCCCTGAGGTATCTGCCTTGACGCCGTGTTGGCTTTCACCAACGCAAGCGTCATCGGCCGCCGCCCGAAGGGCGTCGTCGCAAACCCACTCTCCATTTCCCTCACCTTTCAATCAGGCAAAAGAAATCTGCTCGCCGAAATGGCGCCACGACTCTTGACAGTGATTCGGGGAAGTGCGATTCTCAGCTTGCTACAGACGAGAAGGGCTTCCGCGACGGCGACGTTCGGGGGCCTTTTTCTTTTGCGGTTTCAGTCTCCTGTTTTCTTGGCTGTTTCCGATTGCCGAAAAGCCTCGAAAAGCTCGTCCAACCGATCGGTTATGAACGCTCCGAACGGCGAGGCTTCCTTGGCCTTCAGGGCAAGCGTAAACACTTTTCCTGTGTCGGTGATCTTGGCTCGCACGGATCTGTCGTGCGGTGCCCAAGCCTTTTCCTGTGTCTTCGATGCTGCTGGCGCGCGTTTTGCCGGCGCGCTCATGAAGTCGAACAGACGCGCAAATCGTGCGTCACTGCCTGACGTGGCGAACTCTGGACTTGCCACATAGTCGGCCGCCCTGCCCGCGCTATCCGGATGCTCCATGAGCTTGGCGAGCTGCCACCATCTGTCCCGACCAACAGTCTTGGCGGCGCCAATGGCCACAATGACTGGCTCTGGAATGTTGCTGGTAACAGAACGCATCTTCGAGAAGGTCGTGTCATCGAGCGCCAAAGCCGACTTCACCGTGTCGGGCGTGTGGCCGCGCTTGAGAATGCGGTCGGCAAACAGGGTCCTTTCGATGAAGGACAAATTGGCCCTTGCGGCGTTCTCTTGGCCCTGGGCAATAACATGATCCTCATCGCCCATCTTCTTGACGACCGCGCGTACTGGCCGTCCCAGCTGGCGGGCAACCTTGACGCGCCGATGCCCGAAGACGGTCTGAAAGCGACCGGAGAGCTCAGGATGAGGCCTGACCAGGATCGGAGAATCTTGTCCTCTTTCCCGAATGGCCGCAAGCAACTCCTGATATGCCTCATCGTCTTCGTCCAGGCGATCCGAAACGAAGGAGGTGTCCACAAATGCCGGATCGAGATCCACGACCGAGCTCTTGGAGAGCTCCTCGAAGGATTGCATGATGGAGCGCGACGCCCCGCGAACGGCATACCCGGATACGTCCTTCGCATCAGCCACTGCCGTCGCAGGGCCCAACACACTGCCGAAAATGTCCCTGCGTGCCATTTAACCGCCTCCAATCGCGGTTAGCGATTTGATTTCAAAGACAAAATTTCCAGTTTTTACTGCCGTAAACTTCGCCGTCATGACCGTCCCCACGCACGATGGATCAGCGTCGCGATTTCAGCATTGACCGCATCGAGGGATTCCAGTGCACGGTCGTAGGTGGAACGGGTAAAGGCCGACTTCTCCACCTCGTAGAGCGTCTGCTTGGTGAGACCCGCGTCCGAAATCGCCGTCGACTTCAACATCGGGTTCTCCAGGATCTGGCCGGCAAGCATGGACTGCATGAAGCCTACCATCTGCGCCTGCGGGATATCCGTCGGCTCGTAGCGTGTGATCAGATATCGAAACCAATCGAGCTCGATTGCCGCACCGGCGGCCTTGATGGTTTTCAATATGCCGCCGAGCATGAGCAGGAACTGGCTCATAGACATCAGGTCGAGCATCTGCGGATGAACTGTAATGAGAACCGACGTCGCCGCCGACATGGCCGTCAACGTCAGGTAGCCAAGCTGGGGCGGGCAATCAACCACGACAACGTCATAGCGATCGTCGACCTCCGTTAACGCCTTCGCCATGCGCGTGAAGAACTGGCGCCCGGCATTTGACGTCTTATCCTGCATGGCGAGGGGCGTGTCGTATTCGTATTCCTGCAATTCGAGATTGGCGGGGATGATATCGAGACCTGGAAAATTCGTCGGAAGGATTACGTCCGCAATCGAGCGGCGTTCGTCATCGTAACGAATCGCCTCATAGAGCGAGAGGTTGTTATCAAGTTCCGGCTGGAAGCCATGCAGGGCCGACAGTGAGGCTTGAGGATCGAGATCGATTGCAAGAACACGGTGGCCGGTCAAGGCCAGATGCTGGGCGAGGTGGGCGGCAGTCGTTGTCTTGCCACTGCCCCCCTTGAAGTTGACGACAGCAACGACCTGGAGCTTGTCGCCGGACTTGCGGTGCGGGACATACTTCTTGACTTCGGTCCTGCCATGCTGGTCCAGGAAATGGCGCAGCTCAAGCATCTGCTGGGCAGTGTAGGACCGGCGTCCCGATGGGATCTGCTCGGGCAGGGGGCCCTTGCCCTCCAGATGAAGGCGCTTCAGATTGTTCTGCGAGACACCAAGATAGTGAGCGACTTCTGCCATCGAAAACGAACGCAGCGTCTTCGCCGCATCGGGGGGAAATTTCTCCATCCGAAGCTGGTTAAGGCGCCGTGATATCTCAGCACCCTGCTCGAGGATTTTCTCATCGAACTCGAAGCTCGGTAGCCGCATGGCGATATTCATTCTCGTCGAAAACCTGAATTGGCGCTTTTTGCGATGAAATTATTCAACAAGCGCCATTAAGCTCCGATTCGGAAAGCCCGGCAAGAAGTTTTAGGTTAACAGAAGGTGAACAGCACTAGCGGGCTTCCTTGCGGCCGATTCCTGCTGTCGTCGGATAATGGCGGGTTGTCGTTCGACTGGAACTCTCCCGCTCATCTGGCTAAACGCCTGGTTTTTCTGACACAAAGAGCAGTCTTTATGGCAGTAAAAACCGCCCCATCAGCGGAGCGGCTTAGGGGAGGGGAGGGCGCTTCCACCCGCTCAAGGCGGTAGGCGGGCTCGCTTTGCCGGCTGAGGCTTGGTCGAAGGCATCAAAAGCAATGGCCGACCTCCTCCATCATGACGAGACGCAAACGTCCAAAGCTCGGACCGACCCCAATTCGTCTCTAGCGGCCTCAAACGATATTCGCTGACATAGGGTAGGTCAGCGTGCCTCCTGCAGGTGCGTTTGCATGCGGAGGTCAACCGTTACCCGACTGAAAGCCGATCGCTGGAGACCGCAGTTCGCGCACCATCGTTTTGAGCGGTGCGGGCGAGCGCCCGAAACTTCCTTTATCTGCTCGCCAAGGGAGCGTTCGCAACCGACGAGGGTGCCACCCGAGCGTTGATAGCAGACGCTTGGTGATGAAATCCGGCCTGAGGTAGAAACCGAATTTGTCGGCTCGGGAACAACGATGCCAAGACCATCATTCTCGGCTCTATGGTGTCACTCTTGGCCCTTGAGGTCGCTGTCGCCGTAGGCTGCCGCGGACACCGTTGAACAGCTGATCTCGGGAAGGGGAGGGGGGCCCATCTTCAAGCGGGGTCGGAGGCTTGCCAACGCGCTGTTGGGTGGATTTCATCTCCTGAACGAATTTCATGGAAATCAGCTCATCGACAAGATCCGAACTGGCCTGCTTCATTGCGATTGTAGATGGCATTCATCAGTGAGCCAATGATGACCCGGGCGAGGTCCGGATGGTTCTCGAGTGTGTTGAGTCGACGTTGATGAGATGTCGATTTTGCCCGCTGCAACCTCGTCGGTCGCAAACTTCTGCCCGAGACGAGCGCGGCGTAGCTCATAGGACAGCCAGTGCGTTTCCCTGGATGCGGCCCCATAGATGCCCGAGAATGTCTCCGGTGTCATGTTGATGAAGCGGGCGACGTTTTCGCGGACAAATGCGCTTGGCGACGAGTCGCAATCCTGCAATCGGGTCGCAGTTTTGGTTCCGGAACCCATTGCGTCACGCCGCGCAGCAGTGGTTCGACGACATCGTATGGAGTGGGTGTCGGCTGAACATGACACCGAGCTATCCGCTTGGCCTTCGGCGAATCGAAGCAATTCAGCACGAGCCCAGAGTCGGTGACATCGCCATATCTGTCCGCCCCGGTCGCAGGCCTTCTACCTTGCGGTTGTGCGCGGCTATCTCCGCGAGGTCTGTGCGCCCGCGGAACCGGTCCGCTTTGGGAATTCCTAACTTCGCACAATCGATTCCGAGGGTAGGATCATCACAGCCTTCGTCGGCGGTGTGGTTCCTCCGGGCGATGGCTTCCTTCACTCCAGATACCCAGGTTCATATGACTCACGGTGGACGGGTTCAGGTCGACGGCATTCTCGGCCTTGCAAGGCCTATCCTCACTTTCATGCCTTGAAGCGCTGCATTCGCTTGGTTTCATCACCGGCGGTGTGGCCGCTGGCGCGATCGGCTGCAGCGGAAATCCGCTCGCCCTTTGGCAGCCCTGGCTTGCCTGGGTCGGGCAGCGCAGCGGGGCGAGGGCACATGTCTGTGCCACTCCTGTGGTCGAGGTCGAGGGCGTGAAGGTTGCGCCGCTGATCTTTTACGAGCAGCCCATCGATCGTCGTCCTCGCCATCCAAGAGGCGGGCCGCGCGAGCCTGGGCATCTCTGTTCGGTCTCTATCCAGCCCAATTGATCGTTGACAGAGGCGCTCTGGGAGCCTAGCGTATCCGACTGGTATAACAGGTATGCCACATGATCGGAGTTCTGATCAAACCGCGGAAGCTTTCGGAGGAGGTTGCAGCGCACCTCGAGCGGATGATCCGCAAGGGAGAGCTGGCCGAAGCCGACCGGCTCCCATCCGAGCGGGAACTCATGCGGCAGTTCGGGGTCGGGCGCCCTTCAATCCGCGAGGCCCTGCTGCATCTGAGCAAGATGGGGCTTGTCGAGGTGAAATCCGGCGAGCGCGCCCGCGTCACTCGGCCAACCCCCCAATTCGTGATCGACGCCCTCTCGGGGCCGGCGCGCCACATGATTTCGGCCCCTGGCGGGGTTCATGACTTCCAGAGCGCGCGTTTGTTTTTCGAAGTCGGGCTTGCCCGCAACGCCGCCATCAATGCCACGTCAGAGGATATTGAGGGCCTCAAGGAGGCGCTCGAAATCAACCGGCAGTCGATCGGGGACCTGACGCGCTTCGAGCGCACCGATGTGGACTTCCACTACGTGCTGGCGGTGATCACCCGCAATCGTATCTTCACAGCCATTCACGCGGCGTTGGCCGAATGGCTGCTGGAACAGCGGCGCACAACTTTGGCCAAAGGTGAAGACCGAAAGGCCTACGAGGCTCATCGCGAAATCTTTGATGCCGTCGCCGCGCGCGATCCAGACGCCTCCGAAGCGGCTATGCGCAGGCATCTGGAATATGTCTCCAGACGCTATCTTGAAATTGCGGGTGGCAAGGGATGAGCGGCTTCGTGGTCTGGGTCGATTTCCGCCTCAAGCCGGGTGCCCGGGGCAGATTCCGAGAGCTCGTGGACGCCAACGCGACCGCGTCGGTACGCCGCGAAGCCGGCTGCCGCCGCTTTGATGTGACGCAGGCGCGCGGCGAGCCCGACCGGGTCCTGCTCTACGAGATTTACGACAGCGAGGCGGCATTCAAGCTCCACTGCCGGACAGCCCATTTCGAGGAATTCAATTCGCAGAGCGCGCCGCTCGTCGACACCAAGCTGGTGACGATCTGCGACCTTGTTGTCGAAGCTTCGTCTTGAAGAACGCATAGGCGCAATGCGCCCCTTGTGGGCGAACGGGAGGGAAGTTCATGTCGGAGCCAAGTCTCAAGGCGCTAGCGTCTCACAGACGCGTCAAGCTCGGGACCCTTGTCGCCGAGTTCGCGACGCCGGGGATAGGCCACATCCTGAAGTCCGCTGGCTGTGACTTCGCCTTTTTCGATATGGAGCATTCGGGCTTCAGCCTGGAAACGGTCAAGAGCGCGATCCGCTATTTCGAGGCGGCCGACCTGCCGGTTATGGTGCGTGTGCCATCGCAGGACTACCATTTCCTCGCCCGCGCCATGGATATGGGGGCCGAAGGATTAATCGCGCCGATGGTGAGTACCGTCGAGCAGGCGCAGCACATCATCAGTTCCATGAAATACCATCCGGCTGGCGCTCGCGGCGTGGCGCTGCAGATCGCGCATGACCGTTACCGTCCGGGCTCGGTTGCAGATAAGTTCGAGGCGGCCAACCAGCGCTCGGTGTTCATCTGCCTGATCGAGACCGCCGACGGCGTCAAGAACATCGACGGCATTGCGGGATTGGACGGCGTCGATTGTCTGTGGGTCGGTCACTTTGATCTGTCGGTCTCGCTCGGCATTCCCGGCGACTTCGCGCACCCGACCTTCATCGCCGCGATGGCCAAAATCGTTTCCGCCGCCAAAAGGCACAACAAGTCGCTCGGGCGCCTGGTGCCCAACGTCCAGCAGGGCCACGAGTTCTACGCACAAGGCTTCGACTTCATTTGTTATTCGGGCGACGTCTGGATACTGCACGACGCGATCGCCGACGCGGTCTCCAAAATCCGGGCCGGGTGCCAGTAAGAACGGAGGAGAGAATGGGCGACCTAAAGTTCAAGGTGGCGCTTTCCGGTGATTTCCGCATGCCGGACGGCTCGCTGACCTATCCCGACTTCGACCTGGAGCCTCTGCGCAAGGCGCCAGGCCTCGAGATGACATTCCTGGAATCGAATAACCCGCTTCGCGCCGACCAGCTTGAGGACTTCGATGCACTGATCCTTCTCACTCATCGCTTCGTTTCCACGAGTGTCCCCAAGAGCGGTCGGCTGGCCGTCGTTGCCCGCTTCGGCGTCGGCTACGATACTGTCGACGTCGAGGCCTGCACTGCCGCCGGCATCGCTCTGGTCATCACGCCCGATGGGGTAAGACGGCCGGTCGCCGTATCCGTCATCACCTTTATGTTGGCACTCACCGGCAAGCTGTTCACGAAGGACGCCCTCACCCGTAAGGGACCTCATGGCTTCCAGGAGCGCTCCCAACATATGGGTGTCGGGCTCGTGGGGCGTACGCTGGGGTCGCTCGGCATCGGCAACATAGGCGCCGAAGTTTTTCGCCTGGCAAAGCCCTTCGATATGAGGTTCATCGCCCATGACCCATTTGCAGACAAGAAGGTCGCTGCCGAACTAGGCGTGGAGCTGGTCGGACTGGAAGATCTGTTTCGTCGCGCCGACGTGCTGTCGGTAAGTTGCCCGCTGACGCCTGACACGCGCCATCTCGTCAATGCCGAGCGGCTCGCCCTGATGAAGCCTACTGCATACCTGATCAATACAGCGCGCGGCCCGATCGTCGACCAGAAGGCATTGGCACAAGCCCTGCGGGAGCGTCGTATCGCCGGCGCCGGTCTCGACGTGCTGGAGCAGGAGCCGCCGGATGCTGACGATGCAATCCTCAAACTCGACAACGTCATCCTTGCGCCGCACGCATTGTGCTGGACCGACCAGTGCTTTGCCGGCAACGGCGCTGCAGACGTCAAAGCGGTAATCGAGGTTCAACATGGTCGCGAGCCGCGCGGTGTGGTCAATCGCGAGGTGCTTTCGAGCGAGCGGTGGAAGGATAGGCTGGCCGTTTTCGCGGGCCGCTTCGGAAGCTAGGAGTGCGAGAATTTGGCGCGCCGCCGCGGCCATTGCGGGGGCCTTACGGGAGGAATGCTCGACCGCCGCGCCTGCGGACGAGTGAGCAAATGAGAAACGGGAGGACCAAGCACTATGAACGATCGTGAAAAACGTGACTTTCAGGCCGGTCTCGAAGCAGAGGTCGACGCCTTCATGCGTGGCGAAACGACCCGCCGGAATTTCATAACCCGCTTCGGCCAGATGACCGGTATGTTGGCAGCGTCTGCACCCATTTTGGGTATGATGACCGATTGGGCGCTGGCGCAGCAGAAGCTCGAACTGGCCGACGCCACGTCGCCGCTGGGACAGGCGCAGGCCGCTGCGCTGAAAGCATCTAAGGAAGGACCGGCGGAGGGCTCCGCCTTCCGCGCGGTCGAGGCGGCCAAGGCGCATGCGGGCGTCACGATCAACATGACCTACGAGGCAGGCCTGCAGGCGCTCGATCCACGCAATTTCAGTGGGCCGATGTGGGAGCAGCTTACGGGCATGAAGTCGAATGTGGTCGAACTGTCGAATCCCGATCAATACTCCAAGGCGGTTGCCGAGCACATTGCCGGCTCAGGCGCCTATGACGTGCTCGACATCTCGCCAGCCTGGACACCGTCGCTCGCCGATGGCGGCGTCATCGCACCTCTCGACGACTATATCGCCAAATATATGAACCCTGCAGACCTCGAGGACTATCATCCTCTCTACAAGGCGCTGCCGACCTACAAGGGAAAGATCTGGGGCTTCTTCGACGACGGCGACATGTTCGCTCTCTACTACCGCAAGGACATCTTCGAGGATCCGAAGATGATGGAGGCCTACCAGACCAAGTTCAACGCGAAGCTCGGACCACCGAAGACCTGGGAGGAATATGCTCAGATCGCCCAATTCATCACCGACCAGATGGCACCGAAGGTTTATGGTGCAGGCCACTTCCGCAAGGCGGGCAGCCCGGGCAATCAGTTCGACTTTCTGCAGCAGTACCGTGCCAACGGCGGGAAACTGTTCGGCGACGACATGAAGGCCGGCTTGGTGTCGGATGCGGGCGTCAAGACGCTGACGAACATGCTCGCGGCCAACAAGGCCTCGATCCCCGGTAACAACGAGCTCGACGCCGTCTCCCTTTGGGCGGCATTCCTGACGGGGAAGGTTGCGATGATCTATTCCTGGCCTCCAAGCGGCCGGATGGCGGCGAACTATTCGCAATCCGCCACGGCGATCAACTTCATTCCCCAGTCGCAGATCGCTGGCAAGGTTGGCTATGCCGTCGTGCCGGGCAATCCGGAACATGCCACCGGCTACAACAAGGCGCTGTCGGCGGATTCGCCCAATCCGGAGGCGGCGTATCTGTTCATGCAGTGGGCCTGCTCGCCTCCCGTCTCACTGGCGCGCTGCATGTTGCCCTATGCGCTGCGCGACCCATACCGCATTTCGCATTTCAAGTCGGAGCTCTATGGAGCACTGTTCCCGAGCGCCAAGGAGTACCTGGCCAACCTCAACAACTCGGCGAATGTCGGCCTGCTCGACCCGATCATGCCAGGTGCGCAGGACTATTTCTTGAGCATCGACCGCATGTGCACCGCAGTGTGGGCTGGTGCGGATCCGAAAGCATCGCTGGAAACGGCGGCCGCCGAGTGGAACGAGACGACCGATCGGCTCGGGATGGAGTCGCAAAAGGCATTCTACACCGAGTTCCTGAAACTGCCCGGCGCCACCGCTGACAACACAGTGGAGAAGCTTGGCATGGCAGTCACCCTCTGAGACTCGCCTGGAGGGGAGCCGGGTTTCTAGCACCAGACCGGTGTTGCGGGCGCTTTGCTCGCAACACCCTGGCTCAACCGCGTGGCGATCTTTGGAATAAATCGATGCCGCACACCACCACGATCAGTCGCATGACGACCACCGGCGCCCCGCCTCGGCTTTCGACCCTCGCACAGTGGGCGGACCGCCACTTCAAATGGATTCTGGTCGCGCCCGCGGTGCTGTTGATACTGGCGCTGTCGATCTATCCGCTGCTGTTCTCACTGGTCGTGTCCTTCATCAACTACGACTTCCAGGTGCCGGGCCACGCCTTTGTCGGCTTGAAAAACTTCGAGCGGGTGGTGTTCGATCCCGTGGCACGGTGGTCGCTCTTGCTGACGGCCTGCCTGTCGAGCATCAGCGTCGCCATCGAATTCGTGCTGGGCCTTCTGGTGGCGCTCACCATGGTGCGCAGCTTTCCGGGGCGCGGTGTCGTCATGTCGATCCTGATCGTGCCGCTTTTCATCAGCCCGGTGATAGTCGGCCAAGCGTGGACGCTGCTGCTTCAGCGGCCTTTCGGGCCAACCAACTACATCCTGACGCAACTGTTGGGGCAGGAGGTGACGATCGGCTGGATGACCGAGCGCCCATGGCTTTATGTCTCGCTGATCATCGCTGATGTCTGGCAGTGGACTCCGTTCATGTTTGTCGTCCTGCTCGCCGGGCTTACCGCAATCCCTCCGAACCTCTACGAGGCGGCGGAACTCGACGGCGTCAATGCCTGGCAGGCCTTCTGGGCGATCACGCTGCCGCATCTCGGGTCTATGATGCTGCTGGCGTTGACCTTCCGCCTGCTTGACGCCATCCGAATGTTCGATACCATTTTTATCATGACCGGCGGCGGCCCGGGTACGCAAACCTACACGGCTTCCTACTATCTCTACACGGTCGGCTTCACCCAGTTTCATCTGTCGCAGGCGACGGCCGGAAGCTGGCTATTCCTGATTTTCACCGCGCTGGTAGTGACGCTGCTGGTGCGGCGGCTCTTGAAGGTGGAGCCGGTCTGATGGCCGCCGTCGCGCCCGCCCGCCGCAGGAAACGCCGGTCGGTGCCGATCGGTCGCATGCTGCTGCTCGGCTTCTTCCTCGTGTTCGTGCTGTGGCCCCTCTACTGGATGTTCAACACCTCGATCAAGCCGAGCGACGACTACCTCACCGTGCCGCCCGTCTGGTTCCCTGCCGAGCCGACCCTTGTACACTACAAAGCTGCGCTGTTCGCTTATCGCGGCCTCGACGGGCTCATCAACAGTCTGATCATTTCGCTGTCGGCCACCGTGCTTTCAGCGTTGTTGGGCACGCTGATGGCTTATAGTCTGGCGCGCTACAACACGGGCGGCCAGCACCTGTCTTTCTGGGTGCTGTCACAGCGCTTCCTGCCACCGATCGGCATCGTCCTGCCGGTATTCCTTATCTATCGTGGCGTCGGGCTGTACGACACCCATATTGGTCTGATCATCGCCTATACGGTCTTCACGCTGCCGGTGTCGGTGTGGATGATGTTCGCGTATTTCCGCGGCATGCCGAAGTCGATGGAGGAGGCGGCCCTGGTCGATGGCTGCACGCGTTGGGAGGCGTTCTGGCGTGTTGCCGTGCCGCTTGCCGCCCCGGGCATCGTCGCGGCGGCCGTCTTCGCTTTCATCGCTTGCTGGACGGAGTTCTTCTTCGCGCTCATTTTGACCAGTCGAACTGCGTTCACGCTGCCAACCGTATTCCGCTCCTTCATCGGCTTCCAGGGCGCGCAATATGGTGAAGCGGCGGCCCTGGCCATTGTTTCCCTCGTGCCATCCATCGCTCTGGGAGTCCTTGCTCAACGACATCTCGTGCGCGGGCTGACGCTCGGCGCCGTTCGCGGATAGAAAGAGGCAGGCATGGCTGAAGTCAGGATCACCGGCTTGCACAAGCGCTACGGCGCCTTCCATGCGGTGCGCGGCATTGACCTCCACATTCGCGACGGTGAGTTCACCGTTCTGGTCGGCCCCTCCGGATGCGGCAAGAGTACCCTTTTGAGGACGATTGCAGGACTGGAGGAGAGTTCGCAAGGCACGATCGAGATTGGCGGCGAGGTGGTCAATGACTTGCGGCCGCGCGATCGTGACGTGGCGATGGTGTTTCAAGACTATGCGCTCTATCCACATATGAGCGTGGCGAAGAACATCGGCTTCGGTCTCAAGGCGCGCAAGATGCCGAAGCCCGAGGTAGAGGCGCGCGTTGCCGAGGCAGCGCGTATGCTCGGCATCATCCCCTTGCTCGGGCGATTTCCACGCCAGTTATCCGGTGGGCAGCGTCAGCGCGTCGCCATCGGCCGCGCCATAGTCCGCAACCCCCGCATCTTTCTGTTCGACGAGCCGCTGTCCAATCTGGATGCCCAGCTTCGCGACGAAATGCGCGGCGAGATCAAGCGCCTTCACCAGGACATCGCCACGACGATGATCTACGTCACCCATGACCAGATCGAGGCGATGACACTGGCTGACCGCATCGTGCTGATGCGCGACGGGTTGATCGAGCAGCAGGGCGCGCCACTCGAACTGTTCGAGCGCCCCGCCTCGATCTTCGTCGCGGGCTTTCTCGGTTCCCCACGCATGAGCTTCCTGCCGGGCACGCTGGCTTTGGACGGGAGCGCCGCCGCCATCCGGCTGGCCGATGGTCTGCTGCCGATCGCCCCCGGGCGGACTCTAAATGGCGCTATAGATGGGCAGTCGGTGCTGCTCGGGCTGCGCCCGGAACATCTGACACGCGCACACGCTGCTACCCCCGAGCCGGGCACGCTGCGCTATGATGCAACCATCGACCTGCTGCAGCCGACTGGCTCGCGCAGCTATGCGACCTTCCGCCTTGCCGGCGCGCCAGTGGTGGCGGAGCTTCAGGCGCACGACGTCAGCCGTCCCGGCGAGAGACTGCCGATCGACATCAACATGAACCGGGCGTCGATTTTTGACGCTGCGACGGAGCAAGCAATTTGACCTTGGCAGCATCTCGAGCCATCCGCTTGTGTGGAACCGAACAGGTCGAGCCACCCTTGCGCACACTTCGCGCGGGACCGTTGTCGGTCGACTTCGACAATGGGGCGTTACGCTACATCCGCCTTGACGGAATTGAGATTCTGCGCGGAATCTCGTTCCTTGTGCGGGACGAAAATTGGGGAACCGCTACAGCCGTTCTCGATGATCTCCACATCGATGAAAGGCTGGATGTGTTCAGCGTCGCATACCGTGCAACATGTTCCGCAACATCCGGTCGCCTGGTTTATCAGGTACGGATCTCGGGCAGTAGTGATGGTGCGCTGGCTTTTGCGGCCGAGGCAGAGCCCGAGACTGACCTTTTGACGAATCGGACCGGCTTCATCGTCCTTCATCCGATCGAAGCCTTGGCGGGCAAGCCGGTAAAGGTGCTGCATGAGGATGGTCATGATGAGCTATCGCTCTTTCCGGACCACATCGACCCTAAATGTCCGTTCACCGATATCCGGGCGTTGTCGCATGAGATCGCGCCTGGGATCTGGGCCACATGCACCATGGACGGTGATGCCTTCGAGATGGAGGATCAACGCAATTGGTCTGACGCTTCCTATAAAACCTATGTCCGCCCTCTGCGTCGCCCGTGGCCTTACCGACTGCCCAAGGGCCAGAAATTCACCCAGGTCGTCCGGCTTCACGTGTCAGGAACGCTTCGTGCCGGGGCGTCTGAAAACCGCAATCCACTCATCAACCTGACGATCGGCAGACCCGTCGGCCAAGTGCCTCGCGTTGGCGTCGGCGTCGCTGGCGACGAGGCAAGGCACGCGCTTGAATCCCCCGAGCTTCTACGACGAATGGCTCCGCAGTGGATGGTCTGCCAAGTCGATCTCCGATTCGGACACGGCCAAGATGAACTCGAAAGCTACGCCGCGCTTGCACGGCTGACCGGCGCAGGCGTGGTCCTCGAGATCATCACCAAGGGCACGCTCGACCCATTCGGCGAATTGGCGCCCGTCGCTGATGCGGTCCATACAATCGGCCTCAAACTGGAAGCTGTCTCCGTCTTTCCGGCGCAGGACATGAAATCCGTTCAGCCGGGAGCACCGCGGCCGGTCATGCCCAGCTTCCACGAATGCTACTCCGCCGCTCGCCGGGCTTTCCCGGGGATCGGGCTGGGCGGAGGCATGGCCGCTTACTTCACCGAACTCAATCGCAAGCGTCCGCCAGCCGAAGCGCTCGACTACGTGACCTTCACCACCTGTCCAAGCGTGCACGCGGCGGATGATATTTCGGTGATGGAAACGCTTCAGGCTATCCCTCATCAGATACGCTCGGCACATGCTTTCACGGGCGACCGCGTGCCGCTGCGCATAGGTCCCAGTCAGCTCGGCTGCCGCGAGAACCCCTACGGAAAGGGCACCGCGCCGAACAAAGCGAACGCCCGCATATGTCTGAGCCGCATCGATCCGCGGCAGCGCGGGCTGTTCAATGCGGCATGGACGCTCGGCTATTTCGCGGCCTGCGCTCGCGAAGGGGTCGAGGCCGTCGCGGTAGGGGACTTCACCGGCCCCTTTGGCCATATCCACAGGAAGGCTGATTTCGTCCAGCCATGGTATGACCAGCAGGACGGCCGAACGGTCTATCCCGCTTTCCATGTCATGGCGGGTCTCTCAAGGCTCGGCGGAGCCACCCTGCTTTCCGTAGGAACTTCCGGCGCTGACGCCATTGCGACGATCGCAGCTGAAAAAGATTGGCGCGTGACACTGTGGGTCGCCAACCTCACCTCCAAGGCGCAATCTGTGAAACTTCCGGATGCGCCGAGCAGTGCCCGTATAGCTCTTCTTGGCGCCGAGCAGTTCGAACGGGCGGCAACCGATCCCAACTTCATGGAAAGTACCGCAAGACCGCTGGATGACCAATTCATCTCGCTTGACGCTTACGCCGTCGCGCGAGTTGATCTCGACCTACCATTTTCGACCTAGAGCCCGATGTGCGCTGAGGTTGAGAGTTGAGCCCAGCGTCATGCGCAGCCGCATCAATCGCTCTGGCCCGAAGCGGGTGACACAGATCGTCAGGCGTCACTGGCCAGGGGAGTGTCGACGCACCTTGTCCCAGGCCGCCAAGATTCGCTGCTTGCATCCGCGTGCGGCATCGTCGACCGTCGGGAATCACATAGACGCATTTTCATGCGGTCGCCCGCCTTGATCCGCCGTCGAGGAGTTCCTGAAGGTCCTCTTTTGGCACCGGTCTTGAAAGCAAAAAGCCTTGTAGCTGGTCGCAGCCGAGCTTGCGCAGATAATTGCACTGGCTCTCGGTCTCGACCCCTTCCGCTGTGGTGCTGAGGCCAGTCGCGCGAGCCAGGTCGATAATCGCCTGAACGATGGCCTCGTCACCGTTCGAGCCGCCAAAGCCCTGCACGAAGCTTCGGTCGATCTTGATCCTGTCCACTTCCAGGCTCTGCAGTCGGCCCAATGAGGAAAATCCCGTACCGAAATCGTCAAGCGCAAAGCGCACCCCGACACTGCGCAACGCTGCCATGTTCTGCTGGCATTCGGTGGGGCGCTGGGAGAGCGTGCTTTCCGTAACCTCCAGCTCGAGCCGCCGTGGATCCATTTGCGTTTCCAACAAGATGCTCGTCACTTTCATGGCAAAGCTCGGATTGTTCAGCTGCAACCCCGATACGTTCACTGCCAGGGTCTCGATCGGCCAATGCACCGCGTCAAGGCAGGCCTGGCGCAGAACCAGCTCGCCTAGAACTTCGATGAGCCCCGTTTCCTCTGCCAATGGTACGAACAAGTCAGGGGCGACCCAACCGCGCTCTGCGTCCGACCAGCGCGCGAGGGCTTCGACGCCCGTCATCCTGTTGGTGTCGGCGGTGTAAAGCGGCTGATAATGCACCCGGATTTGGCCGGGCGTTTGCAGCGCCTTGCGCAGGTCCTGTTCGAGACCCTTACGCTTTGCCAGCGTCTGGTCCATCTCGGGTTCAAACAGAGCATAGCCGCTGCGACCGCCGGCTTTGGCGTGATACAGGGCGAGGTCGGCTTTCCGCACCAACTCGACCTGGTCCACCCCGTCCCTGGGAGCAAGAGCTACGCCGACGCTCACCCCGACAAAAACCTGAACTCCGGCGACCTCGAACGGCCGGCGCGCGGACTCGATCAAGTGCTCGCACAATGTTTTGACCTCATTCTCGCCTGCGACCGCGCGCTGGATGATAATGAATTCGTCACCGCCCAGGCGCGCCACCGTGTCAACCTCCACGGTCAGCCGCCTCAGCCGGTCTGCGAACTCCCTGAGCAACTCGTCGCCGGCAGGGTGGCCAAAGCTGTCATTGACCTGCTTGAACCGGTCGAGGTCAAGATAGAGGATCGCGAGCTGCTCGCCCGTCGCGGGCAGCAGTGTCAGCGCATCAGCCAAACGACTGTTGAAATGGCCGCGACTGTGCAGCCCTGTAAGCAGGTCGTAGTGGGCCAGGTGATAGATGTGATTCTCGGTCTCAATCAGCCTCAAAGTCCGCCGGCGCAAAGCGGCCAGAGCTACAATAATTCCGCCAAGTACCAGTCCGAACACCACCACGAGTGTTGGCACCAGTTGAAAAAGGACAAACGCCCCGGGCCGATATGGCTGCCACACAAAGAAGCCGACAGTCGAACCAGAGCGACCGACAAGGGGATAGGACGCCTCTTCAGAGCTAAGCATGTTTGACCAGGAGAAGTGTGCGTCGTCGAGGAGATAGTCTTGGCGCAAGGAGGCAAGCAGACTGCCGTCCAGATAGCGAACGGCAACGTGTAGGAATTCCTGACCTGGTACTTGTGCAATGTGGCCGCTGTCGGAAACGACTGGCTTGATGCTGACAATGGCAGGATGGCCGGAGATGACGACCATGTCGGAAGCACCTATCGTGAGCACCTGCTCGGTGACGCCGTCGGTGTCCCCCTGTTTCAGCCCCGCCCTGAGTTTCTCCACGAGAGGCGCAGTGGTCGGGCGTATGGATTGGTAGCTCGCCGGATCCACCGCCGATCCATCGGCGAATGCGTAGACGGGCGCGTCCTTCGGATCGAGAATGTAGACCTCATCGTGGCCGAAATACGTGTGCATCCAGGTGCCGAGATTGGTGTCGACCCATTTGGCATCCTGGCTCCGCAGGGCGCTGACCGCGTCGTCCCAGACGGTGACGCTCTCCTGATCGTGGGCTATTCCGCTCTCCAGCTTGGATATGATCAAGGCGACCAAGCTTTTCTGCCGTGACACGGCAACACCATCGGACTGGGTCGCCGACCACAGCAAAAGGCCTGTGGTGAGGGTCGCAACAAGCAGCGTCACGACAATGATGGGCAAAGCAGTTCGCTTGAAAAAAAGGCGACGTGTTGGTTCGCCGAAATGCCGGAGCAGCGTCATGAGGCTGCTTTACGCTAAGAAAACTGCTGGACCGTTAAAGGCGCGGCATCAGGCAAGCTGCACGTTTGAAAAGGCCAGTTCGATAACCCGGCGTTGAACTGCCAAGGAACAAATTCGCCGCGCGCGCGTTCGAGAGCGGCCTTTGCGGGGACTGAACACGAATGCTACTCGCTTTGGGGAACGCGCTCTCGACGACGGTTATGGCCGGCAGAAGTGGGGGTGCGGAAATTTTCGGCGTGGTCGATCTCAGCACTAAAGCCGAGGTAAGGATCAACGCGATGAATTTGGGAATGGCAATTCAGTTCGTGGCCAATGCCTCGGTGCTCGGTTACGATGTCCGTTCGGCGATGGTCTTCTACGGCGAACCGGGAACGCCAAGCCTCAGGGCAAATGACTGCGATCGATTGTGGACGCAATTTGGTGCCGCGCTCCTTCGCCCATAACGCCGGACGCTTTTGGCTATCTTCAGCTGTCTGGAGCTAACAGCCCATGCCGCGCCACCGGACCGTCGGATCATGAGATCTGAGAGACCTGACGAGAAATTTGCTTTCGGTCACTTCACCGGCACGCAGAGCCGGTCGGGCACTTTGGGGACAAGGGTGGCGGTGGGTTTGCCGATGCAAGTGCAGTGTGCTCGAGCCAATTCGCGACTGGGCGCCGGTTGAACCGCTCGGCCTGCCTGCCTTACCGCGCGAGGCATGACCTTACCCCACGGCCAACCATTTGCGCGATTGGGCAAACGCCGTGAAGGCCTTGGCGTCCATTGGGCGGCCAAAAACATAGCCCTGCAGAATATCGCAACCAAGCTCCTTCAGGATGCGCGCGTGATCATTCGTCTCGACACCCTCGGCAATGACTTCGATGCCGAGCGATTTGCCGATCTCAATGATCGACGAGACCAGCTGACGCTGCGGGATCGACTGGGTGACGGGCGTGATCAGTTGGCGGTCGATCTTGAGCCGGCGCGGCTGCAGCTTGAGCAGGGACACGATCGAGGCATGGCCGGTGCCGAAGTCATCGATTTCGATGTCGATGCCGAGTTCCTTAATGTGCTCCAGGTTCCAGGTGACCAGGTCGTCATTCTCATCGAGGAAGATGGACTCAACCAGCTCAAACGACACCGTGCCCTTCCTGATGGCAAGCTTGCGCAAGCCATCGATCAGATCCTTGTCCTCCAACCGCTTGGCGGAGACATTGACCGAGACGTGCGGGATCTTGAGACCGCTGTTCGACCATTGGTCGAAACTCTCAAGCGCCTGTTCCAGGACAGCGCGATCGATGATTGCCACGACGTTGAGTTCTTCGGCCACTTTGAGATAGCTTTGTGGGGCCAGGATGCCGCGTTCGGGATGCTTCCAACGCGACAACGCCTCGACCCCGACGATCTCAAGTGTCCTGGCGTCGAACTGCGGCTGATAGTATGTTGTGAATTCGGCGCGCTCCAACCCGCCCAGGATTTCGTCGGCAATTTGCTTGGTCCGCACGATCTCGCTTTGCAGCTCTTCGTCAAAGAATTCGTGTCGGTTGCGACCGCTTCCTTTCGCCCGGTAAAGAGCGAGGTCGGCGTTGACGAGCAGTTGCTTGGCGTCGGTTCCGGCGGCAATTCCGATGCTCACCCCGAACCGGCACGGGTTGCCCTGAAAATCGACCGGTCGGCGCATCTGCGTGATGATGCGGTCGCCGAGCGCGGAAAGTTGCTTGTCATCACGTCCATGGCTCACCACGACGAACTCATCACCGCCGATGCGTGCAACAAAATCACCGGGACCCGTGTTGACCTTGATGACCTTGGAGGCGTGCACCAGCATGGCGTCACCGGCTGCGTGGCCGAGTGTATCGTTGATCTGCTTGAAGCGGTCGAGGTCCAGATGCAGCAGCGCTGTGCGGGTCCCCGTTACGCTTTTTTCGGCAAGCAACTCATCGAGATAGCGGCGGTTGGGCAGGCCGGTCAGCGGGTCGTGCAGCGCAACATGCTCTACATGCGCCTTTGCGACTTTGAGTTCGGCATTTTTCGATTCCGACAGCTGGCGCTCTCGAATGAGCGTCTCATTGAGCAGCACGTCGCTGGTGACGTCCCACTCGGCGCCGATCATCTTCGGCGTGCCGCCGATGTCCTGGAAGAAGGCTGCGCGCGTGCGCACGTGGCGCGTGGTACCGTCCGCTAGCAGGACTCGGTATTGCGAAGAATACGGTCCCTCCCTCTCGGCGGCCGCGTCGAACTCCTGGCGCGCCCTGTCGAAATCTTCGGGATGAATGGCCATCGCCCAGTCTTCATAACCGCGCGGTTTGCCATCGGCTGGCTTGCCGTAGATCTGGTGGACGCGGTCGTCCCATAGCAGTTCTTTTGTGGCCAGGTCGTGCTCCCACACGCCAATTCCAGAAGCTTCCAGGGCCAACTCAAGGCGGCCAGACAGACGTCTGAGCTCGGCATAGTTTTTCTGTCGTTCGCCGAACAGTCGCCCGGCCACCAGGATCGGCAGCACCACCAGCGCGCCGGCAAAGGCTATGAGCCCCCGCAACATCCACGCATTGTTCGGAATGGCCGGCCAGCCTCCCTTCGGTATAGCCGAAATCAGCCAGGAGCCCGAAGGCAGTTGCACATCGGCCGACACCGGCTTGCCGGCGAGGACATTGTCTCCCCCGAAGAATTTTTTGCCGCCACCGCCAAGCGCGTCGGTCCCCGTCAGGGCGACATCAATATCAATCCCGGGGTCATTCAAGCCGCTCGCCGCGTAAAGCTGATCGACATCGATGACAGCGGAGAGGATGCCCCAGAATCGGCTGCCGCCGCCCGCCGTCGGCACAAAGACGGGAATGCGCCCGACAAAGCCTCGCCCTCCCTGGGCCAGGTCGACGGGGCCTGCCAACACAAGAACGCCGAGGTCTCGCGCGCGAAGCGCCGCCGTCCGTTGCGCCTCGCTCTTGCGGTAATCGAGCCCGATCGCCTTCTGGTTGCCTTCCATCGGGTACATCAGCGAGATGACGAGATCGGGCGCACCGGCGATGTTGCGCAGTTGCGATCTCTGTCGGAACAGGTTGCTTGCCAGGGACGCAAATCTCTGCTGTCCCATGTACGGCTCTGTAACTATGGCCGAGACGAGGCCCTGAACAAGCTGGAGATTACCGTTTACATTGCCTTCGAGCTTGGCCCTTATGATGTTGACCTTGGCCTGGACTTCGGCGCGCGCGAGTTGATCGGACACTTTCGTGTTCTGCAAGTCCGCAAGGACCGCGCAGATCACAAGCACGGCCAACGCAATTGCCGCCGGCAAGTTGGCGGTCGAAAAAACCGCCTTTCTTGCACCATCAAAGTCAAAATCCGTTCTGCCCGACCGGCTCAATTGCGTTTCCTTGACAAAAAGCCCATCGGCCAACGTAGGATGAACTGTTTAAATTTGGACTTCCAATCTGCGTAAAAGCTTCTGGTCTGTGCCACCAAGTTTCGAAAGGCTGCGCTTGGGCGCTGCGCGTAGTACCGTTGGGCCTGTGCCGGCCAGTCCTGCTGCGCCGAACAGCAGGGTCGTCCTGCTCGGGCGGAAGAAGGGTAGGGAAAGCGAGACGGACAGCCTGGGAGAGGGGAGGGGCGAGATCGACATCAGGAAGATGGATTAGCCTACTACATGCTGTCATCGCTGGTTCGCACCGGGTCATCCGTCCATCTTCTGCTATGATCCCGACGCCGTGACGTTCGTCACGGCTCTTACCCACAGCCCTGACGCATCCTGGCCAGTGAGCTCTAAATTGGCCGCGCTTAACGATCCGGCTCGAACCAACTTGTCGTGCTGCCGCAAGGGTGCGTTACCCTGATCCATTCGCCGATGTCAGGCTCTTCGGCGTACGGGATGGTTACTGGTCCCCACGTCTTCGCAGCTTCAACAACATTTTCGGCCTGAACCTCGGCACGTTCCACAGCTTTGCCGTCGCGTATCAGCTCGACAGTGAAACTCTGCATAGATCGCACTCCTGTCGCGCAATCATATCCCAACCTCTACCCGAAAGGAAAAATCTGTTTTTTCGAAAGGAAATAGCTTCCCAAGGTCCTCGCGGCACAAAGCAGCTATTCGCAACAAAAGGGGCCCAGGTGGCCCAACGATGAAACGCATTTTGCTTTTCTTGTGCGGCGAAAGCATGATGGAGCGGGTGGCTAACAGCCGATAAATTTTGCCAACACATTGATTTCAAATCATAATTTCATGTTCCATAATGTATGTTATGCAGTTATATAGAGATGCGACACTTGAGCAATTTAGAGATGCGACAGTCCCCGACTTTCACAGCTCATGCTCTGGCCAACTCGAAGCTGGAAAGGAAGGCTGACGACTTCACACTGCCTGGCGTGAGACCGGGCGTATTGCGGAGCCGGCATGCCTTTGATCACCTTGTCGCAAAAAAGAGCTGCATCGTCTTGAAGCCATCCAGAAGATCCGCGACCGGCGGCTGAGCGTCCAGGCGGCGGAGCTTCTTCATCTCAGCCGCAGTCAGGTTCACCGGCTGTTGCAAGCCTATGACCAGGACGGCGCCGGCGGGCTGGTGTCGAAGGAGCGCGGCCGACCGAGCAATCGGCGCCATGATGAGGAGCCGCCGCCGCCGGCCGCGCCACCATACAGCGTTTCGGTCGCTTCGGTGTTGTATGCTATCCCCTGCTTGGGATGCAGCTCCAGGTCAAGAACTGCGGACTGTGACATTGACCACGGGGACCAGCGGCAACGGTTCGCCGTCTTTGCCGGTGAGTTCCGATTCGAACTTCTGGGTGCGGATGATTTCCTCGACCTGGCTGGTGAAATCGTCATGGCGCGCATCTTCGCCACGTTCTCTATCTTCACCTCGCCCTGATACGCAAAGGGCTTGGCCTCATAGAGCGGGTGCGCGTCGACCCATTCGAAGTACTCGCAACATGCCGTCCACAGCTTCTCTGGATCGATGATGATCGGGCTGCGGCCGTGTGAGCTACGGGCCTTCCAAAATTGGTTTCCTGCGGGTGCGGGCATTTGCGAAAATTTCGACGCTTTTACAAAGTTAACCAGCGGCCGGATTCGTACGGTTTTGTGACTTGCTGGATTGCCGATCACATGGTTTTTTTCGCACATCGTTGTGTGGGAGTGCGGGCGTGGGCGACGATCAGAAGGACGGTGTTCGGGTAGAACACATAGACGGCCAATGGGCGGTGCAGATCATCGAGGATGGCGTGACCACCCAACAGCTTTTCGACAACGAGGAATTTGCGAGGAGTTTCGCAGCCGGTCAAATCATCCGGCTCAACCTTAACCGGTCCGGCCAAAGCCAAAGCGGCCATGAGGTGGATGGCCCGCGAAACCATTCGTAAACCATGCCAACACGTAAATATTTTATGTCGAACCGATCGGGTTGCAGGAGGTTTTGGGCGGGTCTGCAACAAAGAGGCCCAGCCAATCCCTGCACCGCTTACCCATCTCGCCCGCCCTGTTGATCTCCTTCGGGATTGCCTGCGGAATTTGCGTCTGGGCGACATCGGATAAGCCAGTGAGCTTCTTTCAAGCCCAGGCGTCCCCGCAGCTGGAAATGCGCGGGACAGTCGGTAACCTTCAATAGATGGACGATCATCGATGCTACCGGCGGGCCGGTGCTGTCGGGGACGATCCGCTACCGGCTGCGCACGTCGTTCTCGCGCACGGGCAAGACCGCCACCTCTCGAATTGCGGCGCCACGGGGGATCGCGAATAGCGGGCCGGCAGCCGAGGGCGACGAGGTTCTACACGATCAGAACCTACTCGAAGGAATAAGTGAAACCTTCCTTGGAGGCGCCGACGGTGACTTTGGTCATCTTTTCGCCCTCGAGCGACCGGTTAAGCACGCCGCGGCTCAGTTCCGGCAGCAGCGTGTTGGTCAGGATGGCATCGATCATCCGCCCGCCGGATTCGATCTCGGTGCAGCGGGCCTTGACCAGATCCATGACACCGTCGCCGATCACCAGTTCCGCATCGTTGGTTGCCCGCAACCGGCGAGCGATCTTGGCGAACTGGTGGCCAGTGATCGCCTCGATCATCGAATCAGAGAGCGGATAGTAAGGAATGGTCACCACCCGGCCAAGGAAGGCAGCCGGGAAGACCTTCAGCAATGGGCTGCGCAAGGCGGTATCCAGATCGTCGAGCCCGGTCCGCAGCGTGCCATTCCTTGTGCGGTCCATGATGACTTCGGAGCCGACATTCGAGGTGAGCAGGATCAGGGTGTTCTTGAAATCGATCCGGCGGCCCTCGCTGTCGTCCATCATTCCCTTGTCGAAGACCTGGAAGAAGATTTCGTGGACGTCGGGATGCGCCTTCTCGACCTCGTCGAGCAGGATCACCGAATAGGGTTTTCTGCGCACCGCTTCGGTCAGGATGCCGCCCTTGCCGTAGCCGACATAGCCGGGCGGTGCGCCCTTCAGTGTCGAGACGGTGTGCGCCTCCTGGAACTCGGACATGTTGATGGAGATCAGGTTCTGCTCGCCACCGTAAAGCGTTTCGGCCAGCGCCAATGCCGTTTCGGTCTTGCCGACGCCCGAGGGGCCGCAAAGCAGGAAGACCCCGACCGGCTTTTCAGGCGCGCCAAGCCCGGCGCGGCTGGTCTGCACGCGTTTGGCGATCATCTCCATGGCGTGATCCTGGCCGACGACCCGTTCCGAAAGCGTGGCGGCGAGCTTGAGCGCCTTTTCGGTCTGGCTGGACAGCATCCGTCCGGTCGGGATCCCGGTCCAGTCCTGGACCACGGCGGCCACTGCATTGCGGTCAACCGAGGGCAGAATCAGCGGTGTCTCGCCTTGTGCCGCTGCCAATTCGGCCATCAGTGCGCGCAATCGGGCGAGATCGGCGGCAGGATCGGCAGCGGCCTGTGTCTCCGCGTCCGTCTGGGCGGCCTTGGGCGGCTCAGTCTCTGACGACTCCGCTACCTTGGTCTTTTCTGCGTTCGCCGCTGCCGGTTCGGCATCGGCCCCAACGGTGGCCGCATCGAGCGCCACACCCTCGCCGCGCAGCCTGGCGCGCAGTTCGAGTATCTCGGCGACGAGCACCTTTTCACGATCCCAACGCTGCTGCGCCGCAGCCAGGGCGATCTCGCTTTCGGCAAGCCCGGTGTCGACGCGCGCCTGCCGTTCAGCCACCTCGATGCCGATCGCGGCCTCGCGCCCGATGATGCCGCGCTCGACCTCCAGAGCCTGGCGGCGGCGCATGATGTCCTCGACCTCGGCTGGCGTAGCATGCTGCGATATGGCGACACGGGCGCAGGCGGTGTCGAGGAGGCTCACCGCCTTGTCAGGCAGTTGCCGTGCCGGGATGTAGCGATGCGACAGGCCGACTGCTGCCTCGATCGCCTCGTCGAGTATCTGCACCTTGTGGTGCTGCTCCAGAACCCCTGCCACCCCGCGCAACATCAGAACGGCCACCGCCTCCGACGGCTCGTCGATCTTGACCACCTGGAAACGGCGGGTCAGCGCCGGGTCTTTCTCGATGTGCTGCTTATATTCGGCCCAGGTCGTTGCGGCGATGGTGCGAAGTTCGCCCCGTGCCAGCGCCGGCTTCAAGAGATTGGCGGCATCACCGGTTCCGGCAGCACCGCCGGCGCCAATCAAGGTGTGGGCCTCGTCGATGAACAGGATGACCGGCGTTTCGGACGATTGAACCTCGTCGATCACAGCCTTCAGCCGTTTTTCGAATTCGCCCTTCACGCTGGCGCCCGCCTGCATCAATCCGACATCGAGCATGCGCACGCTGACGCCTTGCAGCGTGGGCGGCACATCGCCCTGAGCGATACGCAAGGCAAAGCCCTCAACGACCGCCGTCTTGCCGACCCCGGCCTCGCCGGTCAGGATCGGGTTGTTTTGCCGACGCCGCATCAGGATGTCGACTATCTGCCGGATCTCCGGATCGCGGCCGACGACCGGATCGATCTTGCCCTCGCGGGCGCGTTGGGTCAGATCCGTGGCGAATTTCGCCAAGGCCGAATCTCCGCCCATGGTCCGCTTCGGCGTTTCGGCCGCGGGAACCGCGATGGCTGCGCCGCCTTCGAGCGAACCTTCCACGACATCGGCGAACCGCGCGACAACCGCGTCGGCGTCGATCTTGTCGAACTCGCCGCTGATCTTCGACAGCAGGCCTTCCAGAACCGGGGTTTTCAGGCAGGAAAGCAGAATATGGGCGCTGCGGACTTCCTCGACGCCGAACTCCAGCGTCGCGAGGTTCCAGGCTTCCTGGATTGCATGGAAGATATGATCGGAGAATTCCTCGATCGAGGTTGCGCCATAGGGCAACTTGTCGACGGCACGGGTCATATCTGCCGTGAGCCGGCTGGCATCCAGTCCCGCATCGGCGATTATCATTTGCACGTCGGAGCGGTCGGAAAGCACCAGCTGCTCGATGAAGTGAACGAGTTCGACGTAAGGATTGCCGCGCAGCTTGGCGCTATCGGCCGCGGCCTTGAAGGCGCGCACCCCGACAGGATTAAGCTTGCCGACCAGTTCCTTACGCTTGAAGCTCTGCGACGACCGGCGCTGTTCCATCGAACGTGCTCCTGCAATCTGCCAGCCGATAAACTGCCACAGATGCCGCCACTTGACAAAGTGCGTTGTGGACGAGGCCTCAATGCCTGGTTCAGCCAGCTTCCTCGTATTGTGGAAGTCTTGCACCACCGGCTGCAAACAACAGCGGAATTGCGCGCCCTGCGCGATGCATTTCTCATACGGATTGACAATTGCGCCACGGAGTTCGGTACTCATGGCGGTGTTCAGCTTCTGTTAATTTTGGAGCACTCGTTGAATTGTGGTAAAGTGCACCGGTGTGATAACGTAAGGTCACATAAGGTTTGAGGGCCTTCGCTGGGGGTTGGTGTGATTGATCTCGCACTCTGGCTTTCTTCGCTAGACGGTGAGAACCCGTCCGGGGAAGATTTGCGCAACGACCCGGCTTTCCATGAGTTGGAGCGCCTGACCGAAGCCCAACTCAAGGTCGTCCACGACGGCAACAATAAGGCCGGCTCGCAAAGCACGATTCCAGTCGACTGGCCCGCTGTGCTCGCAAAGGCGGAGGAATTGCGCGCGCATGGCAGGGACTTGCGCCTGCTTGTCATCGTCACGCGCGCGCTGGCCAATGAAGACGGGCTGGCCGGATTGGCGCAAGGTCTGACGCTGATCGCGCAGACCTTCGATCAGCATTGGGACACCATGCATCCGGCTATGCGGCCCAACGCTTCGCCGCGCGATGCCGCCTTGCGCCGTATCAACGCGCTGATCGACCTGCAGAATGGTCAGGACGGGTTGTTGGCGAATCTGCGGCAAATGACGTTCTTCGCGCCGCGCGCAATCGGCCCGGTTCAGGGCAAGGACCTGGAGAAGGGTGCGCTCGACGATCGCGTCATGCTCCAGGAAGCCGCCTCGGGGCTGAATGCGGCGGAAAAAGCGCAGCTGGTCAGTGCGCACGGACAACTCTTGAATCGGGTGCGTGCCGCATGTGCGGCACAGATCGATCAGGCCAATGCGGAGATGGTCCAGCTCATCGCCGACGCCCGGGCGACGATCACGGCACTGGATGCGCTCGAGACTGCGCTCAACGCTCGTCTCGAGGGCAGCGGCACTCCCGTTCCGGACTTAAAACGGTTCCTGCAGCGTTTGCTGACGACACTTGAACGGAATTCAGCGGCCGGCGCGGTGACGAATGGCGCAGCCACGCAGGCGGTGCCGACGGAACTGGCAACGCCTGCTCGAAACGGTCATGGAGCCGATGCTATGGCAAGTATGGCAAGCTATGCGGACTCGAGCACGGGACTCCCCGACCGGATCTCCTCGCGCGACGACGTGGTGAAATGCCTCGACCTGGTCGTCGCCTTCTATGACCGTACCGAACCGTCGAGCCCAATTCCGCACCTGGCTCGGCGGGTCCGTCGGATGGTGCACATGGATTTCGTTGAACTGATGGAAGATCTCGCCCCTTCGGGGCTGAAGGAGTTCAGGCTGCTGGCCGGCGTTCCCGATGCCAAGAAGACGGCTCAGAAGGATGAAAGGTAACAACACATGCCAGCCGAAAGCAAAGCCAAGGTCATCGAACGAAATCGCGCGCCGCGGGTGCAGATCGCCTACGATGTGGAAACCTACGGCAGCCCGACGACGATCGAACTGCCGTTTGTCATGGGCGTGATGGCCGACCTTGCCGGTGCTTCGCAAACCAAGGAAGCGTCAAAGTCGGTGCTGGACCGCTCCTTTGTCGAGACCGACGCGAACCGCTTCCCAAAATTCATGGAGGCGCTCGGCCCCCGCGTCAAAGCGCGGGTGAAGAACACGCTGCCGCAGGCCGAGGGCCAGGAGCGTGACGAGGAACTGGCTCTCGATCTTACATTTTCCAAGATGGGTGATTTCGCCCCCGACAAGATTGCCGAGCAAGTTCCGCAACTGGCCGAGATCCTCAAGATGCGTCGCCAACTCGAGGAATTGCTCGGCTTCATGGATGGCCGTGTCGATGCTGAAAAGCGCATCGCGCAGCTTCTGAACAACGAACCGCTACTTGGCAAGATTGCCAGCCAGGCGCTGGCCGACGACGACAAGGTTGGGGAATGATCATGGCCGAACAGCAAAAGACCGCCTCAGTCGCCGCGGAGGCCGAAGCCATAAACCTCGATGAATTCAGCGGACTCCTCGAAAAAGATTTCAAGGTCAAGAAGGACGACAGCGAGAAGCTGCAACAGCTCGTGCGCAATCTCGCGCTCGCGGCGCAGTCCCGTTCCGACACCACGACCATCTCGTCCAATGCCATCAAATCGATCAAGTCGCTGATCGCCGGCATTGACAAGATGCTGACGACACAGGTCAACGAAATCCTGCACGCGCCGGAAGTGCGTGAGATGGAAGGCACATGGCGCGGGCTGTGGTATCTCGTCAACAACACCGAGACGGATCAGAAGCTGAAGATCCGGGTGATGAACATCTCCAAAGAGCAACTGGCCGATACGCTTGAAGACTATGAAGGTCAGATGTGGGACCAGAGCCCGATCTTCAAGAAAGTCTACACAGACGAGTATTCGATGCTTGGCGGCGAACCAATCGGCTGCGTGATCGGCGCCTACGAGTTCTCCAATCACCCACGTGACGTCGGCCTGCTGCGCAACATCTCCGGCATCTGCGCTTCCGCGCATACGCCGTTTATCGCGGCCGCTTCGCCGCGCCTATTTCGCATGGACAGCTGGCAGGAACTGCCGAACCCGCAAGACCTGCAGCAGATCGTCTCCAACCCCGCCTATGCCTCGTGGCAGTCGTTGCGCGAGAGTGAGGACGCTCGCTACATCGGCCTGACCATGCCCCGCGTCCTGGCGCGGCTGCCCTACGGCACCGATACCGTTCCGGTGAAGGGTTTCACCTTCGAGGAAGAGGTGGAGGGCGATCACAACAAATATGTCTGGATGAACGCCGCCTTCCCGATGGGCGTCAACATCAACCGCAGTCACAAGCTTTTCGGCTGGGGCACGCAGATCCGCGGCGTGGAGAATGGTGGCACGGTGCTCAACCTGCCGGTGCATAGCTTCCCGACCGATGATGGCTCGATCGCGATGAAATGTCCCACGGAAGTCGCCATCGACGACCGGCGCGAGGCGGAACTGGCCAAGCTTGGCTTGATGCCCATCCTGCACCGGAAGAATACCGATCTCGCGGCCTTCATCGGAGCACACTCGCTGCAGGACGACGAAACGCGGGCGGGGCGGCTGGTCGACCCCGATGCACAGTCGAACGAGCGGCTGAGCGCCAACCTGCCCTACCTGTTCCCGGTCTCGCGCTTTGCGCACTACCTCAAGGCGATCGCGCGCGACAAGGTCGGCTCGTTCAAGGAGCGCGCCGACATGCAGATCTGGTTGACCGAGTGGATCAATCGATACGTGCTGGCCAACCCGGCCTTTGCCGACGACAAGGCGCGCGCCAAGCGCCCGCTTGCCGCCGCCGAGGTCCAGGTGGACAGCGTGGAGGGGCGGCCGGGCTATTATAATGCCCGCTTCTATCTGCGCCCGCATTACCAGCTGGAGGGCATCAATGCGTCGCTCCGACTGGTCTCGGAACTACCGTCCGTTAAGACTTGATCGCAGCAACGACAACCTGGTTTTTTGAAAGCGGTGGAGAAACACAATGCCGACTACGAAGATTGATGGCTTCCTGAAGGTTCCCGATATCAAAGGCCCCAGCACCCGCGACGGCCACGATGACGAGATTGAAATCCATGGCGTCGACTACAAGATGGTCGCACCTTATGATCCCAATTCGCTGTCACGCCGTGGCCGCGTCTCCATGGGGATGATCAAATTCACCAAGCACTACGACAAATCATCGCCCTATCTGAAAAAGGCTTTGTTCGAAAACAAGGCCCTTGATGAGGTGGTGTTCTCGGCCCGCCGGACCATCGATGGCGAGACCAAGGATTACCTGGTCGTTACCCTCACCGACGCCTCGATCATGGAATACGACATGTCGCAGGCCGAGGATGAGGAAGACCTGATCCAGGAAGAGGTCAGCTTCGCCTACAAGAAGATCAAATTCGTCTATGACGGCAATGATGAAGCCGAAATGGATGTCTATGTCGGCAAGTGAGGTTCGGCGACCCGGCGCGGGCATGCAGCAGACCACTGGCAGCTTGCGGGCGAAAAGCGAAGCCGTCCAGCCGTCGCTTTGGGATCGTCTCGTCAATGATCTGCCGGGCCTGACCTCGGAAATAGACGGGCTGCGCCATGTCCTGCTCGACGAGCTTGGCGCGGACCGTCTCGACACACTCGTTGCCGGCAGCACGCGTGCCATCGACGCCGATGTGGTACTGACACCGGATCAGAAACGCCGTCTGCATCGGTTGGCCGTTCAGACCCAGCACCGCGTCGAAATCGAAAGCCGTGGCGTGGTGGTATCGGCGCGCGTGCTCAGGGAAGCGGTACGGCGTGACATCGAGGCGCTCTTCAACACAGAGCGCTTCGAGGCGACGCCGCTTCTTTCCGACCTGGAAAATGAACAGGTTGCGGACAATCCCCCTTCGCTTGCCGATTTCCCGGAGGTCCGCCGCAGCGTGGTCAATTACGGCGTGCCCTCCTTCTCGGGCCGCTCGTCGCGCGACTTCGATCGCGAGGTGTTGGCACGTGAGATCCGCATGGTGCTCGCGACCTTCGAGCCCCGCCTGAAGGAAAGCGCAACAAAGGTAACGGTCACGCTTGGCGACAACACCGTCGGCCTGAAGATCGAGATAGACGCCGTTCTGATCATGACCCCGACTCCCGAACGCATGCGCCTGCGCACCACGATCAATCTCGACAACGGTTTGGCGCGGACCGAAATTGGGGAGGCCTGAGATGGATCGGGTCTTCGTCGAATATTACGAGGAGGAACTGAGCCATATCCGCGCTCTTGCATCGGAATTCGCAGACATGCATCCGGCGGTGGCGCGCAACCTTTCCCTCGATACGGTGCCGTGTCCGGACCCATATGTCGAGCGCCTGCTCGATGGCGTAGCCTTCCTGGCCGCGCGCACCCGGCTAAAGGTCGATGCCGAGCGCTCGCGATTTTCCCGCAGTGTGCTCGACGTTCTCTATCCCGATCTGGTCACGCCGGCGCCGGCAACGGCGATGGCGGTGCTGAAACCCGGCCAGCAGGTCCAGACCATGCTGGCCGGCCACGTCGTCAAGCGCAACACACGGCTGGTTTCCAGCCTGCAGCCAGGCCTGTCAACGCGCTGCATTTTCTCAACCGCCCAGGAAATGACTCTATGGCCGATCGCGGTCACTTCGGTCAGCTTTTTTCAGGACCGCAGTGCGATGGCGATGGCTGGCATAGGACCGATCGGCGGTGTCAGCGGCGAGTCGGCGCTCCGCCTCACGCTGGCCAGGACCGGAAAAGGCAAGCTCGACGAACTGGCTCTCGACCGGCTTGACCTCTATTTTGCCGGACGCACCAAGGCGCCGCTACTGTTCGATGCGATTTTCGGCGCCTGCGCGGCCACAGCAGCGCGACCGGAAGGCAAGACCAACCCGCTGTCGCCGTTGCCGGCACCCGAGATGATCGGCATCAGCGACGACGAGGCCTTGATGCCGCGCACCCGCCCGACATTCGAAGGATACCGGTTGCTGCGCGAATACTTCATGATGCCCGAGCGTTTTCACTATGCACGGGTTTTGGGATTGCAGCCTGTCGTGCGCCAATGCGCGGCCGGACTCGAGATCATTTTCCTGTTCAAACGCACGGTTCCCGAGCTGGCCGATCTGACGCCGGCGGACTTCGAACTTTTCGCGACACCGATCATCAATCTGTTCGAACGCGAGTGCAACGTCGTCGAAGTCGATGAACGCAAGACGCGCCAGGTGTTGCATGCGGACCGGACGCGGGCGCGTGACTTCGAAATCTACCGGGTCATCCGCGTCGAGGACGCCGACACGGAAGGTAACGACGCTGAAATCCCCGAGCTCTTCAGCCTGGGTCAGAACGGCGGTAGTGGTTGGGTCTATTCGACCGAAAGGCGCCCTCGCCGCGCGATGGAGGAGGAGCGCCGCGAAGGCCTGACGCGAACGTCCTATACCGGGGATGACGTTTTCCTGGCCGTGTCCCGGCCGCTCGTAAGGCCGGCGACCCGGCCGCTGAAGCGGCTCGACGTGATGGCGCTTTGCACCAATCGTGATCTGCCGATCCTCGATGACAATCCGACGTTGACGTTAGAGGCCGGCGACCCGGTCGAAACCGTGAGGCTTCTTGGCGCCTTGCGTGCGCCGCAGCCAGCTATTCCTGCGGCACTGCCTGCTGGGGCCGACGGGGAATCGCGGGCCGATGATCTCGCCTGGCGGCTGGTGGCGCAGCTCGCGCTCAACTTTCTCAGTCTTGCCAAAGAAGGCCGCGGCATCGATCCCCTGCATGCGCTACTCGACCTTTATGCCGATCGCGGCGATCCAAGCCTTGCCCGAAATGTGCATTCGATCGTGCGTATCGACTCGCAGCCGGTCATCGAACGTCTGCAAATCGATGGACCGATGTGCTTTGGACGCGGTACCGAAGTCACGTTGCATGTTGATCAATCGGTCCTGGCCGGCCAAAGTACCTTGCTGCTTTCGGCCTTGCTGGCGCGGTTGTTTGCTCGTCACGCCGGGATAAACGGCTTCGTGCGAACTCGCACGCGGCTGCTGCAGAAGCAGGAGGATGTGCCATGGCCGATGACGCCCGGCAATCGCTACCTGATCTAGACACGCCCGGCCCGAACAGGGCCGAAGGTCTGTCCGAGACGTTCGACTTTTTCGAACTGCTGCGCCGCCTCGAACAACGGAACGGTCTGTTCGGCCATTCCGGCCGTCCCGACCGTGAGCCGGCACGGCTCGGCCAGCATGTACGCCTCGCCTTTTCCGCACGGGACCTGGTTGTGTTCCGCGAAGCCCGCGATGCGGCACCGGCCCGGGTCACGGTGGCAAATTTCGGTCTGCTGGGACCCGAGGGTCCAATGCCGCTGCATCTGACGCGCTGGGTGCTCGACCGGCTCTCGCAACGCTGGTTCGCCGGCGCCGAGGCACAACTGACCAGCGACACGACGTTCGTCGACTTCGTCAACATTCTGCAGCACCGTATGATCGCCCTCTACTATCGGGCGTGGGCGGATGCGCACCCGGCCGTGCAGGCCGAACGCGCGGTCGGCGGGCGCGTTCGCGCCATGCTTGAAGCCATGGCCGGGATCGGACTTCCCGGCACGCAGGACCCCAATCTCGATACGGTGAAGCTTCGGCAGGCGGCTTCGCTGGCCAATCAGGTCGACGGCCCGGAACGGCTGACGCTGTTCCTGGCGGAAGCGTTCAAGGCGCCGGTACAGATCAAGGAGTTCATCTCCGCCTGGATAACAGTACCAACCGGTCTCCAGACCCGTCTTGCAAAGGCCTTTGCAGGGCTCGGCAAGGGCGCGACGATCGGCCCACGCGTTTTCAGCCGCCAAAGCAGGATCGAACTGCGTGTCGGCCCGCTGGGGTATGAGGAGTTCAAGGCGTTCCTGCCTGGCGGGGAGCGGCTCAAGCTGTTCAAGCAGGCCGTTCGCGACATGGTCGGGGAGTCGCTCGACGTCGATCTGCGCATCGTGCTTGCGCGTGAAGCCGTACCGCCGCCCCAAATCGGAGCGGTTCGGCTCGGGCGGACCGCCTGGCTTGCGCGACCCATCGAAAGGGGCGATGCTGACGACATGCGGCTGCGGACAATCGTCGGATGGCGGCCGGAAATGACGGGGGTCGCGGCATGAGCCTGCTGCTGACACTGGAGCAAGGGCCCCGCACCCAGGCGGTGCGGCAGGCCCGGCTTGACGAGGGTGAGCTGGTGATCGGCCGCAGCGCGGACGCGGGTTGGCAGATCAACGATCCCGACATGTTCGTTTCAAGGGCACATTGCAAGATCTCTGGCGGGCGAGATGGATATTTCGTCACCGACACGTCGAGCAGCGGATTGTTCATAAACGACTCCGACAGCCCGCTCGGTGCCGGCAAGTCGACGCGCCTTCAAAGTGGCATGCGGCTGAGATTGGGCGACTACGTCGTCCATGTCGACCTGCAAACGCCAGCCACTCAAGCACCAGCGGCCGGCCAGCCGGTTTCGGAACGCGCGCCGCCAGCATCCCGGGCCCCGGTGAGCATCGGTCGCGATGACTTCTTTTCCGCCAAGGTCGAAGAAGAGCCGCGACGGCCACGTCCGGCCGATCTGCCGAACCCTTTCGAGCAGCCGGTTGCGGGTGCATTCGAACGTGCCAACTCCGACCAGCGCCACTCGGCCGCTTTCGATGACCCGTTCAGCCTCGATCCGGTTTCGACGCCGGTGTCGAAAAATCCCGCCCCTTATCGCGAACCGGGCGGCGCGGCGAGCCAAGCGGACCCGTTCAGCCTCGACGCGGTACCGTCCCCCGACCGCGCAGCCCAAGCCGCCCGTGACAAGCCGTCCGGAACCCATGATGACTTTGCTTTCGGACCAGCCGCCACGCTCAGTTCGGCGAACGGCGCCAGTTCGATCGAACAGCGCGAGCGCATCGCCCAGCGATCCCAATCAGCCAATCCCTGGGATTTGCCGGTGCAGCCCGCAGCTACCCCTGCTTCACCACGTGTGGGTGCTGCTCCCAAAGCCGCCCCGGCGCTGGGTGCGGCGCGGCCGGAGGAGATGGCGCTTCGCGCCGCATTCCTGCATGGCATGGGTGTCGAGGAAGCCGATTTCCCCGGACGCGACAGCATCGCGGAAATGGAGAAGTTCGGTCGCGAATACCGGATGATGATGGAAGGCCTGATGCAGCTTCTGCGCAAGCGGGCCGAGGAAAAGGGAAACGCGCGCGTCGCGCAGACCATGGTCGGGGCCTCCGAAGTCAATCCGCTCAAGTTCCTGCCGACCGTCGACGACGCCATCATAACGCTTATCGCTGAGCGCAGCCCAGGATTTCTCGGCGGTGAAGCGGCAATCACCGATGCGGTGCGCGATCTCGCGCAACATCACGTACGCGCCTGGCGAGGCATACAGACCGCCATGCGGCGGATGATCGACCGTTTTGACCCGGTAGTGATCGAGGAAGAGCTGAAAACGAATTCCGCGATCGGAACCCTTCTCTCTGGGGGGCGGGGCGCCAAGCTGTGGGAACTTTACCAGAAGCGCCATCGTGAAATCGCCGAGAGTGCTGAAAAGAGCTTCCTTGGCGAAATCGGCGCTGATTTTCGAGATGCATATGAGGAGGAGTGAGAGATGATTGATCGACGTGAATTTGTTGTTGCCTTGGGCGCGACAGGGTTGCTTGCGGCTTGCCAGAGTGGTCCGCCGAAACCATCGGTGATCACCGTCAACGTAAACGGCGGTGCTGGCATGAACCCGGGACCAGGCGGCGGCGACCGGCCGGTAACGATCCTGGTGATGCGGCTGAAAAGCACCGGCAAATTCAATTCCGCCGACTATTTCGCGCTGCAGGGGGATGCCGGCACGGCGCTGGCGGGCGATCTCATCGGATCCGACCAGATTTCCGTCGGGCCGGGAAAATCCGCATCCAAAACCATCACGGTCGAGCCGGACGCTACGGCGCTGGGCTTTGTTGCTCTGATCCGCGAGCCCGGCGGCCGGAACTGGCGGACAACCAAGTCGGTGTCGTCGGGATCGAAATTCACGATCAACGTCACGCTTGGCAGCGGCGGCATTTCCGCCTAGCGGCAAAGGGCAAGGGGAGCTCGATGCAGAGAGTAGCGGCATGAGCAATGCAAACAGGGTGCTATGGTCCGAAGGGCTTTTCCTGCGGACCCAGCATTTCCAGCAGCAGGATCGCTTTTTCGAGGCGACGGTGCGCGGCGCGTTGCAGGCCGGGCAATTGCATACGTTCGGTTTCCAACAGCTGACACTGGACCAGGCGTTGCTGGAAGCCGGCCAGATCTCGATCCTGTCCGCGCGGGGCATCTTTCCGGATGGGACACCTTTTTCCATCCCGGACATGATGGACGCGCCGCGACCGCTGCCGGTCACCCCTGACACGGGCGCCGGACCGGTGCTGATCGCCTTGCCGCTGGAGCCTCCGGGCGGTGTCGGCTTCGATCCGGCACACGCTGCCGCCTCGGGTGCGCGATATCATGGGCGGATCGTTTCGGTGCGTGACGCCGTCCAGGGCGGTTCAGACCCTGAAGAAATCGAAATTGCCCGGCCGCAGGCGCTGCTGCTCGCACCCGGCAAGTCGGTCGGTGGCTACACGGCCTTGCCGATAGCCGACCTCAAGGGGATTCGAGCCGATGGCGGCGTCTCCCTGGACGAGACCTTCCTGCCACCGACCTTGGTTACGGGCGCCGTGGCCTGGTACCGGCAATTGCTGCTGGAAGTTGTCACCGGCCTCGACCAGATCGCCGAGGCGCATGGCAAGATGGTCATGGGCGGACCTGGGCGCAGCGTCGAAGATTTGCTGATGCTCAATCTCGCCAATGCGGCACGTCCGCGGCTGGCCCACATGCTGGCTCAGGATGTGTTCCATCCAGCCGAGCTTTACCTGGAACTTGCCGGTCTCGCCGGTTCGATGGCGACCTACGGATCGAGCGCGCGGCGGCTGGGCGAGTTGCCCGCCTACGATCACATGGCGCCTGGCCCCGCCTATTCGGCGCTGGCGGATGCGCTGCGCTCGCTCATCCTCAGCCTGCGTTACATCGAGCCCAAATCGCGTGCGCTGCCTGTCATGCGGCATTCGACCAATGTCTGGAAGATCCGTATCGACAATCCGAAGCTGCTGGTGGCCAGCCGGATCGTCATCCGGGTCGGTTCGGAGTTGTCGGAAGACGCGCTGCGCAAGATATTCGTCAATCAGGCAACCGTCGGCTCGGCCGACCAGTTCGAGGGCCTGTGGAAATCGCGCTTGCCCGGCATTCCGCTGAAACCGCTTCATTCCCAGCCGCGCGAGATTCCTTACGATGGCGATCGGTTATGTCTGGAACTGGACCAGAAAAGTGAGCACTGGGCGTCGCTGCTCGACGCTCCCGGCTTCGTCATCGGCGTTTCGGGCGTGTTGCCAAGCGAGCCGCAGGTGGACTGCTATTCGGTGAACAGGTGAGATCATGAGCCGCGATGATCCGTTCGGACTGTCGGAGGATCGCGAACGCACCCGCATTCGATTGACCGGCGCGCCGATGCCGCGGCCGATGGCGCCACCTTTGCCGAGCGCGTCGGTAAAGCGCTCCCGCACCCATCCGAACGCACTCGTCAACGCATTTGCGCCCTTGCTCGAATTCGCTCCCGAGCTTGAAAGTGCGCTGCCGCCGGACAATCCGGAAGCATTGCGTACCCGATTGCTCGAAGAACTGGTCCGGGCACGCGACACGGCTATGTCGGTCGGATCCTCAATGGAGCGCGCCGACCAGGCGGCCTGGGTGGTGGCGGCGTTGCTCGACGATCTGGCCCTGAACACGCCATGGGGCGGTGCCAGCGCCTGGCCGCGGCAGCCGCTTGTGGTCATGCTGCGCGGCGATGTCGATGCCGGCACGCAGTTCTTCACCCGTCTCGACGAACTCGAGCGCCATCCCAACCGTGATCGCGAATTGCTGGAACTGCAGTATCAATGCATGGCGCTTGGCTTTCGTGGCAAATATCGCGTGTCGGCCCGATCCGGCGACCGCTCGCTCAATGCCGTTCGCGTGGCGGCGGCACGCTTCCTACGCGATGCCGACGCCGAAGGCGCGCCACTGTCGCCAAACTGGAAAGGCGTGATCGCATCTGACGAGCCGCAGCGCTTCATCGTTCCGATCTGGGTCATGGCGCTCGGTGCGGCGGTTGCAGCCATGACAATCCATGTCGGGCTCTCGATGGCACTGAGCAGCCAAGCGGTCGAGCTCTCCGCACTTGTTCGCGCGCTGCCGCCGCCCGCGCGCGGCGACATCACCCGCACGTCGCCCAAAGTCGATGCCCCGCCGCCGGAGAAGGTGGATTTTGCGCTGTTGCCGGAATTTCAGGCCGGGGCGCCCGCCGACTTCAAATCCGCCCTCAGCGGCACCGAAAGCGTTTCGCTGGCCAAGCTGACGATCCAGGCCTCCAATCCCGAACTGTTCCAGTCGTCACGGCCACAACTGACCGAAGGCTTCGAGCCCCTGATCGGGTCGCTCGCCAAGGTGATCCTCGCCAACCAGGAGCTGATCGGAAACATCACCGTCGTCGGTCATACCGACAGCGTTCCCCTGCAAAAGACCAATCCGCTGTCGACCAACCAGCGACTGTCGGAGGCTCGCGCCCAGACGATTGCCGACATGCTGGTCCAGAACGGAGTGCCGCGGGATCGCGTCCATTCCGAGGGCCGCGCGGCCACCGATCCAGTCGCCACCGACAGCACGCGCGAGGGGCGGGCCTTGAACCGCCGCGTCGAGGTGCTTGTCGAAAAGAGGCTGTGAGATGTTCATCCTGCGCTTCCTTTGGGCTGTCCTGACATCACGCTGGCTATGGACGCTGATCGGCCTCACGCTGCTTTCCCTGGTCATCTGGGTGTTCGGTCCGATCGTCAGGGTCGGTCCCTATGAACCGTTCGCCTCTGATAACGTGCGCATCGTCATCATTGCGCTGCTGGTCATCTTCTGGCTGATCTGGCTGATCGTCGCCCAGCGCCGGGCGATCCGCGCCAACCGTATGTTCGTCGCCGAGATTGCCGCGCCGGTGGTGGAAAAGCCGCTCAGACCCGGCGAAGAGAATGTCGCGGCCGTCGGTGCCAAGTTCGCCGAGGTGATGGCCGAACTGAAGCGCCGCAAGCTGGGCGGACGAAAGTTTCTGCGCGAAATGCCATGGTATGTGATCGTCGGGCCGCCGGCCACCGGCAAGACTACGGCCTTGCGGCAGTCCGGGCTGAATTTTCCGATCGACCTCACCGACGACCTGCAGGGGGTCGGCGGCACGCGCAACTGCGACTGGTTCTTTTCAGAACATGCGGTTCTGATCGACACGGCCGGCCGTTATGTCCAGCAGGAGAGCCAGCCCGATGTGGACGCGGTTGAATGGCTGGGCTTCCTCGACCTGTTGAAAAAGCACCGCGGACGCCGCGCGCTGAATGGCGTAATCGTCGCGCTTTCGATCGACGTGCTTTGGGAGGGCGATGAAGCCATCAAGGCGCACGGCCGCAAGATCCGCCGCCGGTTGGCCGAACTCAACGACCGGCTCGAAATCCGCCTTCCGGTCTATCTGATGCTGACCAAGGCCGATCTGATCAAGGGCTTCGAGGCTTTCTTCGGCGGCTTGTCCACGGCTTCGCGCGAGCAGGTATGGGGGACCACCTTCGCGCTGGAAGCGCGTGTCGATGCCAAGACCATTGAACGGGAAATTTCCGCGCTGGCGACGGAACTTGAGCGGAGGCTGGTGCCGCGGCTGGAAGATGAGGACAAACTCGCCGCCCGTGCCGAGATTTTCCGCTTTCCCGCCCAACTGGCAAGCCTGTCCGAACCGATACAGGTGCTGGTCGAGGCAATGTTCGGCGAAAGCCGGTATGAAGAGGTCGCCTGGCTGCGCGGGCTCTATCTGACATCGGCGACGCAGGAAGGAGCGCCCATCGACCGGCTGACCGCGGCGCTGTCTTCGTCCTTCGGCCTGCCGCCGCGACGGGCGCTGCCCGCACCAAGGGTCGAAAAACGCAGCTTCTTCCTGAAGAACCTGCTGACCGAAGTCATCTTCAAGGAAGCGGGCCTCGGCACGTTCGATCCGCTGGCGCAACGGCGCCGCGCCTGGATCTGGCGGGGTGCGGCAGCCGCTTGCGCGGCGGCGGCATTGTTGGCCGGCGGGTTGTTCACCTGGTCCTATTTTGACAACCGCAACGCGATAACGGCCCAGGCAGGCCAGTTCGAAGCGCTGCAGACGCCGCTGACCTCCGTCGCTGCAACGCCGGCATCGGTGGAGCAGCCCGCCATGGACGGCGCGCTCGGTGCGATGGACGCGGTCGCAACCGCCCGGACAGCACCGCCTGGCGCCGCACAGGATCTGCTGGGACCATCGGCCTCCGCGGAAATGGTGCGGGCGCAGACCGACACGTACGATCATGCCCTGCGCAATGTTCTTGAGCCACGCATGATCGCCTTGCTCGAGGCGACGATGTGGCGGCAAATCCGCGACCCGGATTTCATGCTCGGAGCGCTGAAAACCTATCGCATGATGACGGGCCTGTCTCAGATGGATCCCGATTACGCCCAAGACTGGTGGGCGAACAGCTTGCCCGAATTCGCGGCCGCGGCACCATTTCCGACCGCCGATGCCGAAGAGCATCAGCTTGCCGCCATCCGCCGGATGACGGTCGACGAGAGCTATGTCGCGCCCGACCAGGCCCTGGTTGCCGAAGCGCTGAAAACGGTGTGCACCATTTCGTTGCCGGCGCGCGCCTACAAACAGTTGCTGGCCGATCCGGCAGTGGCCGGGCTCAAGGAGTGGGTCCCGGCGAATTTCGCCGGCCCAAACGGCGGCAAGGTGTTTGCGCGGCGTTCCGCCAAGACGCTTCGCGTCGGCATTTCCGGCGCCTTCACCTATGCCGGCTTCCACGACGTCATTCTCGATCGCATCGACGATGTCGCCGCACAGGCCGCGCTCGATCGTGCCGTTTTCGCTGGCGGCTGCTCAGAGAACTCCGAAACCTCGGTCTCGGCGCTGTCCGAGGATATTCTGAAGCTCTACTATGACGACTATATCGCGCAATGGGACAGCTTCCTGCGCGACATGAGGCTCGCGCCATTGACCGATCTCATCGTCGCCAGTGAGAACCTCAAGGATCTTTCGAGCGCCGATTCCGCGCTGAAACGCCTGCTGACGGCAGTGGTGCAAGAGACGGAGCTCACCCGTTCGGATGACGCGCCCGCCGGAGATGACAAGGCGGCAGCCAAAGGCGGCTCGAAACTGCTCGGCAAACTGGGCAAGCTTGGCAAGATAGTGAAAACAGGGGCAAAACTGTTGCCACGGGCGGGTTCGGCCAGCGAGGTGGACCTGACCGGCAATCTTGTGGCCGAGCATTTCAAACCACTCAAGAGCACCATTGCCGAGGTCGATGGCCAGCCGCCGGCACTGGATGCTGCGGTCGTCGCGCTGACCGCACTTTCCAACGTGCTGCAGACGGTCACCGCGAACCCCAATCCGCAGGATGCCATCAAGAAGCAGGGCGGCCTTGCCGAACTGACGGGAGCGGTCGCCCGGCAGGCACAGATCCTGCCCGACCCTATCAGCAGTTGGCTGGGCGGGATTGCCGGCGACACCAGCAATTTGACTCAGAAGGCGGTCACTTCGGAGCTCAACGCCATCTGGCGGGCCGATATCCTGCCTTTCTGCCAGGCGGCGCTGAACGACCGCTATCCGTTCAGCGCCGAGAGCGCGGTGGACGTCAACGTGCGGGATTTCGCAAGGCTGTTCGGACCGGCCGGGCTGATCGACGGTTTCATCAACGACCACCTGATCAACTATGTCGACATGACCAGCCAGCCGTGGAAGTGGCGCGCCGATTTCGGCCTTGACGGTTCGGCCTTGGCGGCATTCGAGCAGGCCAGGCATATCCGCGACGATCTGTTTGCGGGCGGCAGCGGACCCGTGATGAGCTTCACGCTTGAACCGAAGGACCTGTCTCCCAACGTCACGCGCGTCACGCTCAATCTCGATGGCCAGAGCCTCGTCTACTACAACAACGCAACGCGGCCGCAACCCATGACATGGCCCGGCAAGGACGGCACGGGCGTCATCTCGCTCGCCTTCCAGCCGATCGACGGATCGCCTGAAATAATGCTCAACGAAACCGGCAGTTGGGCGTGGCTGAGGATGCTCCGCAGTGGCCGTTTCGCCAGCACTTCGCTGACCGACGTCTACAGCCTGCGTCTGGGCACGAAAGGCATGTACGCCGACTTCGAGCTCAAGGCCGCCAGCGTCGAAAATCCGTACAACCTCGAAATGTTCAAGAAGTTCACATGTCCGCCGCAGATATGACCTTGCCCGGCTTTTACGGCAAAATGCCTGCCACCGGCGATTTCGTGACGCGGCGGCTGACGGGGGATTTTGTCCGCGTCTGGGACCGCTGGCTTGCGCAACATCTTGTCCCGCTGATGGGCTCGGAATTTTGGCCAAGCACAACCGCGCTCCGCTTCCTGGCAGGCCCGGCTTCCTTCGGCGCATCGGCCGGCATCATTTTGCAGAGTGCCGACAGAGTTGGCAGGCAGTTTCCTTTGACCATTGTTGCGCAGCTTGCTGAAGCCCCTGTTCGGCTGACTGAGGCCGAGGCGTGGTTTTCCAGCATCGAAGAGACCGCCTTCGCCGCTCAGCGCGGCGATCTGACGCCCGACGGATTGGATGCCGCGCTGGGCGCCCTGCCCGTGCCGACTGTCGAGCCGGGCGACGAGGCCATCAGCGGCATGGTGATTTGGACCACCCGTTCGGATATTTTCGACATCGACCCGCAATCGCCGCAGGCGACGCTGGAACAGATCTTTGCCGCCAGTTGGGAGACTAGCTGATGCAGATCTGGAACCAGACCGGCTTTGCGCATGAATTCACCATGGGCATGGACAAGGAAGCTCGTGAGTACATCGTCGTTGTCGTCAAGGGTACTTACGATTTCCCTACGGAGCCGGGCGGGCCTGTGCGCAAGTCGACCGAGCAGGTGCCGCTGGTCATGGCCGACACCCAGACCGGTGTGCCCGGCTATTCGGCGACGCTGTGGGAAACAGACTTCGCCTTCCGCAAGCCGCGCTGCGATGTGATCGCCAATGGCTTTGCCTACGCACCGGGTGGGCGTCCCGCCGAGCGCGTACCGGTCGGCATCAAGGTGGGCAATTGGTCGAAACTCTTCGAGGTCGTCGGTCACCGCGAATGGCGCTCCATCGGCCCGCTCTTTGCCGCCACGTCGCCGCAACCCTTCCTCAAACTGCCGATCTCCTATGACGTCGCCTGGGGCGGCGTCGACAAGCTGGACCCCGAGGACCCCGCCAGCTACAAATACAACCCGGTCGGAACCGGCTGGTCGCGGACCAGAAACCAACGGCTCATTCCCGGCTTGCGACTGCCGAATACGCAAGCTGTCGGCGAGGATATCCGCACGCCGTTCGGCGACTACAAGCCGATGAGTTTCGGGCCAATGGGCCGTGGCTGGCCGGGACGCATCGAATACGGCGGCACTTACGACCAGAATTGGATCGACAATATTTTTCCGTTCCTGCCGCCCGATTTCGACGAGCGCTATTTCCAGATGGCGCCGCCGGACCAGCAGACCGACCACCCAAGGGGCGGAGAGGACGTGCAGTTGATAAACCTGACGCCGGCCGGCCGCGAGAGCTTCCGATTACCGCCGGCGGCGCTGCCGGTGACCTTTTTCAAGGGCCAGAAGAAAGCGTTCGAGGGCCAGCTTCTGCCCGACACTGTACTGTTCGATCCCGAGAACCGCCGCTTCTCGTTGCTCTGGCGCGTGTCGCAACGCATCCACCGAACCATCCTTGATTTCACCGAGTGCTGGGTCGGCCCGCCGACGGAATCCATGCTGCGGGCGCGCGCCACCGGCCGCAGCTATGTCCGGGCCACCGGCACAGCGCCGAAAGAAGAGGCCGAGGACGCATGAGCGCCGCGATCGATATCATCTCGGTCGGCATGGTGACCGCGGTAGGACTCGACGCGCCGTCTGCCTGCGCTGCGATGCGCGCGCGACTCGACGGTTTCCAGGAAACCGGTTTCATAGGGCGGGGCGGGGCGCCGCAGATAGGCGCACCTGTTCTGCTGCCGCGCAACTGGATCGGCGAAAAGCGCATGGCGCACCTTGCAGCCGGCGCTATTTGCGAAGCCTTTGAAAGTAGACCCGAGGCGCGAGGTCAAACGGCATTAATCTTATGCCTAGCCGAAGACAATCGCCCAGGCCGCCCGATCCGCGATCCTCTACGGCTGTTGAGGAGAATCGCCGAGATGGTCGAAGTCGCCCCTCATTCCCGCTCGCGCGTGATAGCGCATGGCCGTCCGTCCGGACACGTCGCGCTTGAACATACACGGAAATTTCTCGCGTCGGACGAGTTGCCCTATGTCATGATCGTCGGCGTTGACAGCTATCTTAGCACAGATGCCATTTCGCATTATGGTGGCCAGTCGCGTCTGCTTAGCCCGGACAATCCGAATGGCTTCATACCAGGCGAAGCAGCAGCAGCCGTGTTGTGTGCGCGCGGCAACAAAGGCGGCTTTCGACTTAGGGGTTTGGGATTGGCCCGCGAGAAGGCTTTCATCTACAATCGAGAAGATTTGCCGTTGCGGGGCGATGGCCTCGCTGAAGCCTATAGGATTGCCTTGAAAGAGACAGGGATCGATCTGGGTCTGATCGGATACCGCATATCGGACCTGATTGGCGAGCAGTATTGGTTCAAGCAAAACGCCTTTGCAGCACAACGTGTGCAGCGCGTCCGCAACGAATTCCAGGACCTTTGGTCACCGGGGGAATCCTTGGGCAATGTGGGGGCGGCAGTCGTTCCGATCATGTTGGGAATGGCACATACCGCAGCCCGCAAGGGCTATGCGGCCGGCAATCCGGTACTGATAGACGCATCCAATGATTCTGGTGCCTGCGGGGCCGCAGTCTTCCTGGCAAGAGCGGCCTGATGTCGGATGTATTTGCAAACGGCCTTGAGATTTCAGGAAAGTCGGTCGACGCAAAGACGATCGCGGCTTTTCCCGACGTTTGCTTCACGCCGCCTGAAAACCCCGCAACGCCGCCCGGCGTTCCGATTCCCTATCCCAGTTTCGGCATGGCTTCCGATACGGAAGATGGTACTGGAACGGTCAAAATCGGCGGCAAGACGGTCAACATCAAGAACAAGTCGGATTTGTCGAAAACCAGCGGCACGGAAGCCGGCTGCGCCGCCAAGAAGGGAGTAATCACTTCGAAGAACACTGGTAAGGAGTTCTTCAAGTCATGGTCGCCGAACGTAAAATTCGACGGCGAACCAGTCATTCGCATGACGGATCTCGCCACCAACAACCACGCTTCCGATCCGCCGAACGCGCCGCCTTGGCCACATATTGCCGGCGTCAATCCGGCAACAGCGTCGTGCGCCGAGATACTGGCCGCTCTCGGGCTCAAGTTTCACAAGCATGAAGACAGCCCCTGCGAGGCTGAAGATCGTGCCGGAGGATCGAACAAGGCTACATTCGAGCAGTCCGACCACATCATCCAGACGGCCTGCTTCACTGATGGTCGCCTCGGTGAGGCTATCCCGACCGCAGGGCCGAACAAAGCCTACGACATCAACAAGGCGCCCTGCGTATGTCTGAAAGATGCAAGTCGACGGAGCACTGAACACGGCGAAAAATCGGCATCGCAGCGGCAATCCAAGCGTGACTGGGTTGCCAAGCGGAAAGCGGACGCGAATTGGAATCCTACCTACAAAGATGCACGGGAGGACAATCTCGATGCGATGAAGGATGCCCTCAAACCACGAATCGACGACGGTCCAAATGGCGAGGAGCATCCTGCCGTGGGTTGCTTGCGCGTCGAGTGCGACAAATATTTCAAGGATGAACTGGGGATGGATGACGATACCCCAGTGAAAATTCCGCATAAATCCTACGCCGCGCCTGCCGATCCCGGCGCTGCAGGCATCAGTTAAGAGGACGACAATGACCGAATTTTTCGCAAGCTGTGACTGCGCATCGCCGGAATATCAGGAATCGCTGCTCGCGCTGGTCGTGCAGACCGATTCTGAGGACTATTGGTCGAAGATCTTTCGGGTAACCAATCTTCTCGGTGCTGGGACCACGCCCAACAGGGCGAAGATTCTGGAGTTGCACACCTGGCTTACTCATTTCTGGAGGAGCGACAAGGGCATTCTCTACATCGCCGACGATTCGGGCGAGGTGCACGAGTCCGCCGAATCCGGGTTGACTTCGCGGATCGTGTCGGAGGGACGGGCCATCACCTTTGTCTGGGGCCTTTCGGACCAAGAAGTCTACGCTGTCGGCGATGCAGGCGTAGTCTTTCTCTGGAACGGCAAAACCTGGACGGCGATCTCCGATCCGCTCGGCGACCGTCTCTACGGTGCATCAAAGGCAGCCGACGGATCGCTCTACGTCTGTGGTCAAGCCGGTCACTTCTGGCGAAGGACCGACTCGCGTTGGCAGCGCATCGAATTGCCTACCAACCGGCGCCTGACAGCAACGTTTGCCACGCCGGACTCGACCGTATGGGTGTGTGGCGAAGGAGGAGCGCTCTTCCGTGGCCGCGGCGATGATTGGGAAGAACTGCGGCTGACCGAAACCAACCTGCATGGGATATGCCTGTTCAAAGGCGGGATCTACATTGCCGGCAGCCGAGACGGAGTTCTGAAATACGACGAGAAAACGGGTTTGCAATCCGTCAAACCAACCGTCGTCAGCTACGGTTTGGTCGCCGATGAGCACCACATGGTTAGTTTCGGCGACAAGATCGCCATCCGCTTCAATGGCGAGACATGGGCGGGGATAAAGTTCGATTGAATGCGAAAGATTTGAGACGGATTATCGTCCTTGCGTCGCAAGATAGGACCGCACCTGATCCAAATTCAGGTCGCGTATGTGCATGCTGGCTGCTTGCGGCCGCAGCATCCGGGTGACGAAAAGTTCGCCCGCTTCCGGATACTGGGCATAAAGCTCTTCGGCGATTTCCAGGCCGGCAGGACCGGCTGTGCGCAAGCCATCTAGATGGGCTTCCAGCCGCTCGACAAGGCGGCCTAGGCGGACCTCATCCAGATCGAGGTTCTCGTCGGGATGAAGCAAATGGCGGTCATAGACCGTCCATAGGAATGCTGCCATCTCCGCGTGTTGGCGAACAATCTCGCGTAGGACCATCGCAGCCATCAGTTCAGGTTGACCGAGCCGCCACGGATGCGGTTGGTCGCGCTGGCGTGACTTGTCAAATAGGTGCCGCGGATGGTGATACGGCCGTCCTTTTCCATGATGATCGTTGCTTTGCCGCAACGTAGCTCGAGCCGCTCTTTCGCCGTAATTCGCATCAGCTCACCGTCCTGAACAATCTGCGGGACATTTGACTTGCGGGCAGCATCTACAATGCGACCGACGATGAGCGGTCGCCCAGGATCGCCATCCTGAAACAGCAGCGCCACTTCTGCGCCGATCATGTCCGACGTTAGTTCGGTCAGGCTGCGCGCGGGAACTGCCGTTTCATTCGGATTGCCGGGAAAGACGACCAGGGGAGCGTCCTCACCGAAACCGAGGAATGCACCGATGACAACCCCTTCGATGCGCTGTTTGGTCTTCGCCATCCGATGCCTCAGTTCTGGTTGATCTTTGAGCCCTTCATCGTGATGTCGCTGGATGCCTTCACGGTGATTTTGCCTGAACCATTGATGGAAATGTTCTTGCCGTCGATCGAGATCGTGCCATCCTTTTTCAGCCCTATCGCTGCGGAGCCGCACTTGATGATAATCGAATCTCCGGCCTCGATGACGAGATCCTGGCCGATCTTGATCAAACCGTCTTCCCCGACCTCTACCAAGCTTCCCTTGGCGATCTTGAGCGCTCGCGAGCCTCCGATTTCCGTCACGTCATCCGCGCCGACCTTCGCGCTTCGCTCTTTTCCTATCTCGGAAGTCAGTGCACCGCCGATCTTGAAACTCTGATCAGAACCTATCTTCACATTCTGCGCAGTTCCTATCTCCCAACTATCACTCGTGCCGACGCTATGGCTCTGACTCAAACCGACGCTCACGCTGCGCGTCGCGCCGACCGTGTTGCTCTGCAGCCCGCCGACGGTGCGCTGTTCCGCCGCTCCGACGCTGTCGACGCGCGCCGCACCGACGGTAATCGTCTGACCTATCCCCACAGTCTGAGAATGATTTGCGTCTATATTCTCCGTCGAGTTCGACACGACATGGATGGTCTCGTTGGCCATGACCGTCAGCGAACGGTTGGCGCCCACTGTCTCGGTGTCGTTCGAGCCGATGTTGGTGGTCTGGTCCACGCCGACCTTGACGGTCTTGTTGTTTCCGACGTCCTCGTCGAGGTTGTGGCCGACGGAGTGCTTGGCGTCGTGGTCGATGCGGTCGGACTGGTCGTGCTGCACCAGCTTGGTGCGGTCGTGCTTGACCAGAAGGTTATGGTCCTTCTGGGCCTGGAAATTGACCAGTTCGGAGCCGGCCTTGTCCTCGAACATCAGCTCGTTATAGCCGCCACCGCCTTTGGAGGAGTCGGACTTCCAGCCCGATTGCGTGGCGCTGCCCGGCAGCCCGTAGGGCGGCATCTGCGAGGCGTTGTAGACCCTGCCGGTAATGATCGGCAGGTCCGGGTCGCCTTCGATGAAGTCGACGATCACCTCCTGGCCGATGCGCGGGATCTGGATGAAGCCCCAGCCGCTGCCGGCCCAGGTCTGCGACACCCGCACGAAACAGGAGCTGTTCTGGTCCTTCTTGCCCAGACGGTCCCAATGAAACTGCACCTTCACCCGCGCATATTTGTCGGTAAATATTTCCTCGCCGGACGGGCCGACCACCGTCGCCGTCTGGGGGCCACGCATGATCGGCCGTGGCGTGATCCGCGGCGGACGATAGGGCAAGGCTGTCGGCGCCAAGCCGAGGATCACCTTGAAATTCTCGCTGTTGACGTCAGCATGGGCTCTGTAACCTGGATCAAACAGTCTGTATTCGGCGCTGACCACCAGATACTCCTGGTTCTGGTCCTCACGCGGAAAGCTATCCAGCTTGAACGTGCAGCCCGAATAGAGGCCGCGCACGGTGCCGACAGCGGCGATGCGCTGGTGGACGGCCTGGATTTCCTCACGCCGGATCGCGGCCAGGCTGTCTCCCCGGCCCGTTTCGAGATGCGCGCCGGGCTGGCGGTAGTTCTCACCCGCTGCCTCTTTGTGGCTGAACGGCTGGGCCGACTTGGCCATGAGATCGGCGCCCGGCTTCGTGAAATCATAGTCAGTGTGGGCATAGGCGCCTGGGCGCACCGAACTGCCCGGTATCCATTCAGTGATGTATTCGACATCGCGCCGCGAACCCTGACCTTCAAAGTTATAGAGCACTTTCTCGTAGCCCGGCGCAGGCTTCAGCTTGCTCATCGCATCGGCCAGGACAAGCGTGTGCTTGCCGTCATCATGCTCGAAGAAATACAGGATGCCTTCATGCTCCAGCAGCCGCTGCACGAAATCCAGATCGGGTTCGTCGTACTGCACGCAATATTCGCGCGGGGGATAGGACCCTTGCAGGCGCAGATCGAATTCCGCGATATCGTATTTCTTGAAGATGTCCTTGACGATGTCGAGGACGCTCTTGTTCTGGAAAATACGGCAATCGGTGGTGTTGCCGAGAAACCAGAGCCACGGCCTGATGACCGCCTCATAGTAGGCCAGCCGATCTTCCAGCCGGGTGAGCCGGAACTCGGAGACGATGCCGCTGAACCAGCGTTTCGGATCAGATTCAGCTTCGATCGAGAGCGGCCCGCCCAGCATCTTCAACGGATCGATATCGGAGTCGGTGCTCACGAATCCGACCGTATAGGCAAAACAACGGCTGATCTCATCGCGTCCGACAAGATGCGTGAAGGTCAACAGCTCGGAGCCAACCGGTGTCCGGACAACGGTGGCACGTTCATTGGGCATGGGTCGAGCCCCCTCCTGGACGCGGCCGCCAATGTGATGGATTTGAAGTTCCCGCTATATTAACAGCATTCCGTTCAGGAACTTCTTAAATCCGCCACGCCAGGCCATGTTGAGCCTACCACATGTTTTCCTGCTGGCCAAAGAGGACATGGGGCGACAGAAACCTAAACCGTGTCGCGGTTGGTCGGATTCACGCGCTGCACCTTCAGGTCTTGTTTCATGCAATGTCGTTTTCTCAAACGGAGGGCACTTTTGGGCGACATGCATTAACCAGCCGGTTCATCGGCTTGAAACGCTTCTGTCCTGTTTTACCCGCAAGCTGCTAGAATGGCGGAGTACCGATCAACGATCGACGGCGATCTCGGATGCACATCAGTCTGGAAATCAACAATGTCGACGCCTTGCCCGCTGGTACCTCGACCTGCTACGCGGCGCGTGATCGCGGCTTCGAAATCGGACGCGATGCTTGCGACTGGACCTTGCCGGATCCCGACAAGTTCATCTCGGGCCGCCACTGCGAGGTTCGCTACGAGGCGGGCGCGTTCTGGCTGCACGACATCTCGCGCAATGGGACTTTCATCAACGGATCGAGCCAGCGCATGACCGGGCCACACCGGCTTGGCCATGGCGACCGGATACTGATCGGCCGTTATGTCATCTTGGTATCGATCGACGAAGAGCGCGCCACGGCGGGCTACCCCAGCTACAAATCCGAGCAGCGAGACATGCCGCCCGCGACAGGCCGACCGCTGGAATTCAAAGATGCACCTTTCTTCGATCCCGCGCAGCAACGGCCCGGGCAGCGCATTCCGCCGCACTCCCCACCCCTGCCTTCGACCAGAGACGAGGTCTTGCGGGAGATCGCGATCGGAGCCGGCATTTCGCCGGAATTGCTTCAATTACGCGACCCGCATGAAGTTGCCGCCGAAATCGGCGCGGTCCTGCGGGTGGTGGTCGAGGAACTGACGTTGCTGCTGAAAGCACGTGCGGCCGCGAAAATGCTGGCCAAGAGCACACAACGAACGATGATCAGCGCCGCCGACAACAATCCGCTGAAGTTCGTTCCAGGAACCGACGAAATCCTCGAAATCATGTTCGCCCGTCGCAGGGCCGGCTATCTTGATGCCAGGCGCAGTATCGAGGACGCATTCCGCGATCTGAAGACGCACGAATTCGCCACCTATGCCGCCATGCAAGCTGCGCTCTCCCGACTGCTTGACGACCTGTCGCCCGAGGCGATCGGCAGGAAACTCCCGCCTACGTCGTTCACATCGAAGAAGGGGCAGGCCTGGGACGCCTATGTCGCGACATGGCGGACCATGGAGGAGGCACATGAAAACGGCATGCTGGACATCTTCCTGGCGTATTTCAGCGAGGCCTACGCCAAAGCCGACAAGCAAAAATAGGCGATCCAGGAAACGCCTGGCAGGGCAATCAGAAAAGTCCTCCGACGCCCGGCATCCGGTTCCAATAAACAATTTCTGAGATTACAATCGCGTACGACAGTTCGCCAAGCGGGTAAGACTCATTGACCTGGGGGTCTGCGGCAATGTCATGCTACGGCGGGACAGGATTTTCTGGCCAATCCTTCTGCGGACACTGCCGCGGCCGACCGGAGCTGCCCCTTTACCCGACCAGAAACCGTCTTGCGCCTGTCTCGCCCAATCGCGGGTGTCCCGCCTGCACGGGTGATCGGCGATGAGCTCGAAGGACGACCCCTTCGGTCCGGCGGGCAAGACCGTCATTCGCGCAAATCCACGGCGCACGCAAAAACCGCCGCCGGTTCCGGAGCAATCCATCGCGGACACCTCCAGGATCGAGGATTCAACCGTGTTCGATCCTGGCGTCGTGCGGCCACCGGGCTGGGTATCAGGAACCGTCATCTATCAAGGCCCGGCCCTGGGTGCCCCAGCAGGTACCAGCTCTTCGGCCGCCGCATCAAAGCCGCCCATCGAGCAGCGCATGCTGCTCGGCGCCGCCGAGGTGGTCAGATACTGCGCGGCAAACACTATTCTCGCTGCGGCCGCTCCTTTGCTGATGCTGTTTGGGCAACTCAGGCTGATGCCTGTCGAAAGACAGGCGGAGCCACTGGCGCAACATGTCGCTGAGGCCATCGAAAAATTCGACCGGACGGTGGAGAAATCGGACGTTGCCGAAGAGGATGCGCGGATTGCGCGTTATGTTCTGTGCGAAACAGCCGACGATCTCATCGGCAACCTGCCTTGGCCTGGGAAAGACGACTGGTCGCAACGCAGCATGTCGTGGCAGTTCTTTCATACCCAGTCCTCCGGCACAGGCTTCTACGAAGCACTGAACAAGATCCTGGCCCATCCCGAGACACATTACGATCTGCTCGAACTGATGCATGTCTGTCTGTCGCTGGGGTTCGAGGGCCAGTATCGCGGCGTGAGGCGCGAAGACAACAATCTCGAGCGCGTTCGACGCGACGTCTACGAGACGCTTCGCTACTTCAGGACGCGTGCGGGTGAAGACATCTCGCCGCGCTGGCAGGGCTTGGCCGAGACGATGGCGCAGTCCTCGGCCCGCCTGCCGCTTTGGGTGGTTGCCGCGTCAGCGTCGGCGCTGCTGGCGGCAGCGTTCTTCGCATTGCGGGTCTTCATCTCCAATGAAGGCGACGCCGCCGCAGGTGAATTGCTGGCACTCAACCCATCAATACCCGTCGCTATCGAGCGCGCCAGCGTGGCGCCGCTGGTCGAGCCAGCCAAAGTCGCCCCACCGGCGGCCAACGCTCAGATCGATCGTATTCGTGCGGCGCTGGCCAAGGACGTCGAAGGCGGCGGACTGGCCATTGGCACCAAGGGCGACTTCATCGTCGTGGAAATCAACAATCTGCTGCTGTTCCAGTCCGGCAGGGCCGAGACGAAGCCGGAATTTCAGCCCATCGCCGCCGACATCGCCGCGGCTCTTGAGCACGAGCCTGGACCGATCCGGATCGTCGGCCACACGGATAATGTCAAACCGCGTCGGTCGAGCGCCTTCAAATCCAACTTCGACCTTTCGCTGGCCCGGGCCAAAGCCGTCGAAGCGCTGATGGCCGCGAAATTCAGCGATCCCTCGCGACTGACGGTGGACGGCAAGGGCGAGGACGAACCGATCGCCGAAAACGCGACGCCGGAAGGCCGCGCCAGGAACCGCCGTGTCGATGTGATGATCCCCAGGGAGGAGACATTGTGACGACCTGCTGGAAGCATCCATGACGCGTTGGCTGCTGCGGATATTCAGCATGACCGCGCTGATCGGCTTCGCGACGGCCATATGGTTTGCCGGCCCCTTGATCCGCTTTGCCGATAGCCGGCCGCTCGGGCCTGCCTGGCTGCGTGCAACGATCATCGGTGTAATCGTGGCGACGCTGGCGCTTTTTCACGGGCTGCGTTTCTGGCAGGGGAGGAAGGCGCAAAAAGCGCTCGAAACCGTCGTTGCGCACAATGATGACCGCGATGATGACGATGGGCGGCTGCTCGAAGCCCGCATGAATGAGGCCTTGGCGGCGCTCAAAGGGTCGAGCGGCAAGCGCAACTTCCTCTACGACGTCCCCTGGTACGTCGTCATAGGCCCGCCGGGTGCCGGCAAGACAACGGCACTGGTCAATTCGGGGCTGAATTTTCCGCTTGCCGGTTCAGGAGACGCCCAACCGGTGGCCGGCATTGGCGGAACACGTGCCTGCGACTGGTGGTTTACCGACCAGGCCGTGTTGATCGACACCGCAGGTCGCTACACGACGCAGGATTCCAATGCTGAGAGCGACAAGAAGAGCTGGCTCTCCTTCCTGTCACTGCTCAAGAAGCACCGCGCCCGGCAACCGATAAACGGCGTCATCCTGGCCATCAGCCTTGCCGATCTGATGAGCTTCGACGACCGGCAGATAGATACCCACGTCGCCGAGATACGCAACCGGCTGAGGGAAATCCACGAGACGCTGAAAGTTCAGTTTCCAGTCTATCTGATTTTCACCAAGGCCGATCTTGTCTCCGGTTTCATGGACTACTTCGGCGGTTTCGACGAGTCACGAAGGCGCAAGGTGTGGGGCGCGACATTCCAGACCGCGGAGCGCGACAGGAACATGGCCGCTGGAGCCCCTGCCGAATTCGATGCGCTGGCAAAACGACTGGCCGACGAGATGGCCGACCGCCTCCAGGAAGAGGCTGATCCCGTCACGCGCATCTCCATCTTCGGTTTTCCGGCACAGTTCGGCGCACTAAAGGGCCGAGTTACCAGCTTTGTCGCCGCTCTGTTCGATCCCGGACGCAGCCAGGTGAATGTCAGCCTGCGTGGATTGTATTTTTCGTCCGGCACGCAAGAGGGCACGCCTATCGATCAGGTGCTGGGCGCGATCGGCCGCAATTTCGGCGGCAATTCCCGCCCTCACCTTTCTGGAACCGGCAAAAGCTTCTTTTTGCATGATCTGCTGACGGACGTCATTTTTGCCGAATCGGGCTGGGTTTCGTATGACAAATCGGCTGCAAGGCGTGCGGCGATCGTCAGATTTGGTGGCCTGGGTGCCATAACGCTGATCGCCGCCGCCGCACTGGGTACGCTCGCCCTGAGCTTTGCTTCCAACCGGTCGCTGATCGCCTCCACAACGCTGGCCATGGGCCAGTATCGCGAGACGGCGGCCCCGTTGCTCAAGGCCAGCACGGTCACCGATGTCGACCTTGAAAACGTCATCGGCCCGCTTGACCAGTTGCGCGATCTGCCGGCGGGGTATGAAACCGGTGACTTGCCGACACCGTTAGAGGAGACGCTCGGCCTCAGCCAGAGGGAGAGACTTCTTTCGGCATCCAAAACAGCCTATCGGCAGGCGCTGGAGCGACTGCTCCGATCGCGCCTGTTGATCCAGGCCGAGCGGACGATCCAGGCCAAGATGGCCGATCCCGTCGCACTCTACGAACCGTTGAAAATCTATCTGATGCTTGGCGGCAAGGCACCGAAGGTCGATGACGCTTTGATCGTTTCGTGGATGAAGCGGGACTGGGAGCAGAACCGATATCCGGGCGAAAACAATCGCGAAGGACGCGAGCAGCTCCAAAAGCACCTGCGCGCCATGCTGGCATTGGACGACGCCTATGATCCGGTCTTCGAACTCAACCAGCCGCTTGTCGAAGCCGCTCAACGTTCACTCGGGCGTATGAGCCTTGCCGATCGCGCTTCGGCCTTGATCAAGTCGGCTATATACGCAGCGGTGCTGGACGATTTTTCACTGTCTCAGAAAGGCGGGCCGGAAGCGCAGCTGCTGTTCGAGCGCATCGATGGCGGCGATCTGTCAGGGCTTCGTATTCCCGGCATCTATACTCATTCCGGCTTCAACACCTTCTATCTCCGGCAACTGTCGCGCATTGCGCAGATGCTTGTCGACGAGCAGTGGGTTCTCGGGGGCGGCGGCGAACAAGGCGATATCAACCAGCAATTGCTCAAGCTCGGCCCCGAACTTCTTGATCGCTACGGCAAGGAGTTCGCGGCCGCGTGGAACGGCGTTCTCGGCCAGTTGAAATTCAAGGCGATGCTGACGGACAAGCCGCACTACATCGCGCTTTCGGCCGCTGCCTCCCCAAGCTCACCGATGAATCAGCTCTTTGCGGCAATCGCCGATGAAACAGCTCTGACGCGGGACTCAGGTGACGGCCCCGATCCCGGCACCGAGATCGAAGGCACGGTCCAGAACCCGCCGCGCAACCCCGCGGATCTGGCCAAGGGCCTGGCCCGCATCGGCATAACAATCGCCAGCGGCAAATCGCAAAGCCGCGCCGGCACCGGGGCCGCCGACGCACGGAACTTCAGTCCAGGAGCAAACATCGAAGCGCAATTCAGACCATTCCAGGCCCTGGTGAACGGCCCTGCCGGACATCGCCCGATCGATGCTCTGACCCAAAACTTCAGCGATATCTATCAGAGCCTGCAACTGGCGGCCGAAGTTCCTTCGCAGACGGAACGCGTCAATTCGAACCTGCAGCTGCAGATAGCCACGCTTCGCGCCAATGTCTCGCGCCTGCCCAAGCAACTCGGCCGGATGGTCAACGCGACGGCGGATGAGTTCGAAGGCAACGTTGCCGAAACCTCGGTGACCAACTTGAATCAGATACTTGACCAGACGGTCACAGCCCCTTGTGAAGCCGCAATCAGCGGCCGTTATCCCTTCGCCCGCGACGCCACCGAGGATGTTGCGATGGCAGATTTCGCCAAATTGTTCGCCCCTGGCGGCTTGCTGGACCGGTTCTTCGCACAAAATCTAGCATCGCTGATCGACATGACCAGCCAGGACTGGACTTGGAAACAGGATGCGCGATTTGGACGCGACCTGTCGAAATCGACCCTGAAAGACTTCCAGCTTGCGGCGGAAATCCGCAGCGCCTTCTTCCCATCGGGCGGTTCGTTGCCTTCGGTCAGCATCACTTTCACACCGTTCTCACTGAATGGCGATGTCGATACGGCGATACTCGACGCCGAAGGCCAGATCGTCTGGAGCAATCAGACGGGCAACGCGCCGAGCGCGGTCACCTGGCCGGGCGAGGCAGCTTCCGCGTCCGCCAGCCTAAGCTTGACGCCGGAGATGCCAGGCCGCGAATCCGCCATCAAGTTCGAAGGGCCCTGGGCGCTGAAACGACTTCTGGACAAGGCTGCCGTCACCGGCGACGACAGCAACATGCAAGCGCGCTTCGTGATCGGCGGACGCGACGTTACTTATGCTCTCCAGACAGGCTCAGGCTCCAACCCCTTCTTCCTCCCGGCCCTGTCCGGATTCAGCTGTCCCAAGGCGTTTTGAACAGGGTTCATCTGCTGAACATGGCGTCGGTCCGCTGACCACGGCGTTCAAAGCCTGGTTTTCCTTAGTTTTCGATACTTTAATGTTCGAGCCTGTGGCAAAGTGGCGCCAGCGAGCGTCCAAAGGTGCGCCGCAGAAGGACGCTTGAAAAGCGCTTGGTGGCAAATTGAATACTGTCGCCCTTTCCGTTGAGAGCTTCGGCGTGAGCCACAAAGGCTGTGTCCGTGAGCTCAATGAAGACAGCTATCTGGTCGAGCCACAAACTGGCGTCTGGGTGGTAGCCGACGGAATGGGTGGACATGACGCCGGAGAGGTCGCTTCCGCCAGTATCGTCGATCATCTGTCAACAATCGGCATTGCGAGCTCAGCTCCCGATCTTCGCGCCCGCTTCGAGGACAGGCTGGGCCGGGCCAATGCCGAGATCCGAGGCATATCTGAATCCCGCGGCATAACCATCGGTTCCACCGTTGCCGCCCTGCTGGCGATGGACGGGCGGTTTGCCTGCCTGTGGGCGGGTGACAGCCGCGTCTATCTTGTCCGCAACGCCTCGATCTCGCAGATCTCGAGAGACCACACCGAAGTTCAGGAGCTCATCGACCGCGGTATCATCAGCGCAGCCGAAGCACGCACGTGGCCGCGCCGCAATGTCATCACGCAAGCGATCGGCGTCAGCGACGAGATTGTCATCGATTTCCAGCAGGGAGAAATCATGCCGGGGGATATTTTTGTGTTGAGCACGGATGGTCTGACGGCGCATGTCACCGACGCCGAGATCGAGGCGGCGACGGTGTCGGCGACACCTCAGGCAGCCTGCGAGAACCTGCTCGACATGGTGCTGGCGCGCGGCGCAACGGATAACGTCACGATCGTCCTCGTAAAGATAGGACACGAGCGCGATGGCCAATTGCCTCCTCCATATCTGCATAGAGCGAAGGCCTGAGGTTGATGGGCTCCGACGACAAGACGCGCATATCGGGGGGCATGGCCAACACCGTCGTAGGCACGCAACTCAGCGGCATCTACGAGCTCGACGAACGCATCGCATTCGGTGGCATGGGCGAGGTTTACCGTGGTCATAATATCCAGACCGGTGACCATGTCGCGATCAAGATCGTCTTGCCCGAGTTCGCCCGTGACCAGACGATCTTGTCGCTGTTTCGCAAGGAGGCATTGATCCTCAATCACCTGTCGCATGACGCGGTCGTGCGCTACCACGTCTTCACGATCGATCCCGGGATCGGCCGTCCCTACCTTGCCATGGAATTCGTCGACGGTGAGTCGCTGTTCGACATCATGCGGCGTGGCGCGATGCCGGCGGCTGATGTGCGCAAGCTCTGCCACCGCCTCGCCTCCGGCCTGAGCGCCGTGCACCAGGCGGGAGCAATACACCGCGACCTCTCGCCCGATAACATCATCTTGCCGGGAGGCCGGGTCGACCGCGCGAAGATCATAGATTTCGGTATCGCCCGGTCGGCGAGTGTCGGCGGTGAGACCCTGATCGGCGGAAAGTTTGCGGGAAAATACAACTATGTTTCACCCGAACAGCTCGGGCTTTACAGCGGCGATGTCAGTGAGCAATCCGATATCTACAGCCTGGGGCTGGTGCTGGTTGCCGCCTTGCGCGGCAAGCCAATCGATATGAGCGGATCGCAATTCGAGGTCATCGAAAAGCGCCGGACCGTGCCTGATCTCACCGACATCGACGATGATTTTCGTGACATCGTTGAACCCATGCTGCAACCGGATCCGCAGGACCGACCGGTTAGCATGGCGGAAATCGCCAGGATGACGCGTGACGAAAACGAGGAGACAACCCCGCCGGCGTCCATCACACCCCGCGATCGGTCGGCTTTGCCGCGAACCTTTGCATCCGGCAGCAAAACCCAGGCACGATCACACAATGTTGAGAGGCACGACGACGCAGCCGCAGCGGGCCCAGGCGGACAGCCCTTCGTAGAGCACGTGCGGCCCGCGCATTTGTTCGAACGGCCGCCTCCGGCGCCGATGCCGCGCGAGGCCACGGCGCGTTTGCCTGGAAGGTCCACAAAGACCCGAACCCTGGCGATCGCTGGCTTGGCGATGCTGGCTGTGGCCTCCGGCGCGGGCCTTTACCTGGGCGGCTTCATGACGCCTGCCACACCGACTGCCGGCAAGACATCGCTTTTGCCACCGGAGCCGTCCAAGCTCCCGCCCGGCCTGTCAAAGCCGCCCCTGGCGGACTCTGCCGCCCCTGAGCCGGCAAAGGCAGTTTCGCCCGTGCAGGCCAGCGGACAGGCGGCTGAAAATCCGGCAGATACGTTGGGGGTTCAAAAGCCGGAGCCTACCAAGCCCGCCGAAGTCCCCTCGCAGAACGACGTCGTCGCGAAGTCACCCGCAACGGACGCCAGGCCGCCACCCGAAAAGGCATCGCCGCCAATCCAGCCGGATACGATGACCAGCGACAGTCAAACGTTGGCCGCTTCCAGTGAGACAACCGCCCCGACGCCGCCGGTAGAGAAAGCCTCGACGCTGCCGCCCGCTGAGCCCAAGGTTGACGAGAGCCAAAAGCCCGAACCGCAGGCCAGCAAGCCGGCGGCACCCGCAACGCGGGAGCCCAATCCCACTGCGGCCCCGCCGGCTGTCGCGAACGCCGAGAGCCCTGCCTTGCCGACAAGCAACCAGCCGGACCAACCTGCTGTCGCGTTGAACGTGCCCAAACCGGAGATTCCCCCGGCCGTCGACGACATCGCCCAACGGGTGTCATGGGTTCGCGACTTCGGCGGCGGCGACTGTTTCTATGCGACGATGACCTCAGCAACCGACAAGGCTGCCGCGATCGAAGGCTTTGGAACGTCGGTCCAGCCATTCGAAGGCATGCTGGCCGAGTTCCAGGCCAAATTCCATGTCGAGCCGGACATCAGCGTCCGGCTCATTGAACCAAGCCAATGCGAAGTCACCAATTTTCTGCGCTTTATCGGGCAGACCGCATCAGACAAGCCGCAGCTTGTTCTCGATCGGACATCGGTGCCAAACGGTACGCCGATCAGCGGAACGCTGGTGACGCGTGGCGGGCTCAGGTCCAGCGTGCTGTTGATCGACCATAAAGGCATGGTGTTCAATCTCGACGACCGCATCGTCGTAGAACCCGGCAAGGCTACTTTCAGCATCCCGATTGGTCTCGGGGCCGCCGACAAAGCCGCCGGAAAGGCGGTGCCGCAGATCATAATGGTGATCACGGGCCCTCAGGACATCCAGGCAGCCGCGTTCTCCACGCCCATGCCAGCCTCGGTGCTGCTCCCCAAGATTCTCGAAGAAATCGAGACCGACGGGTCTCAATTCTCGGCCACCGCCCAGTATTTCCGGCTCGGCGGATAGCATGGGCGCTCGATGCAACTCAGCCGCTCTGACCCGCCGATAAGGCAGTTTGATCCGGTTCGGGCCCCTGCCCTGCGTGGCAGCATGAGGCTTGCGGTCATGGGGGGGGCGGCCCTGTTGGCCGTGCTGTCATCCAGCGAAGCGCGCGCCGAGTTCACGGTCTGCAATCAGACTCTGGATGTCGTCAATCTCGCCGTCGGCCAGAAGGTCGACAATGCGGACCAGACCGATGGCTGGTGGACCATCGGCGCCAATCAATGCGTAAACGTCATTCGTGAGGAACTGACGAACCGCTACATCTACATCTACGCAACGGACGTGTTTGGTCATGCGATCCTCACAGGATCGACCGAAATGTGCATTGAGCGGCGACGTTTTTCGATACGCGGCATCGACGAGTGCTGGCAGCGCGGCCATATCGCGGCACAATTTCTTGAAGTCGATACCCTCGAACAGGCGCGGTGGACTTTCTTCCTTACGGGAAGCAATCCGTGACGCACGGTATCGACACGAGCTTCAGGCAGAAAAAGCAGGCGCGCGCGGCCCTTCGCAGGCGCACGCTTCGGCGCAGGCTTGTTGCCGGTCTCGCGGCGGCTGTGCTGCTCTCTATCGCCGCCGGTTTCTACCTCACCGCCGAGTATTGGTCGTTCGGAGACGAAGACGAGGAGTTGCATGCGGTCGAAGGGGCGGACGATATGCCGGCGGACGCATCCGTGTATGTGCCAGCCATTATCGATCTGGCGGGGGACCCGATGTGGATCACGCTGGCGCCCGATGCCAGCGCCGCAACCAAAGGCCGGACAATGCCGCGCCCGGCGGAACTCAACCAGGCCGGCGTTTCTCCACAGATCGAAATCCTGTCTGACGTCATGCTTAGCGCGAGCGAAAAATTCATGACAACGATACCGTCGACGCAAGAGGATTTTGCATTCTTCCAGGCGCAACGAAAGACTGCTGCCCCACCATCCGGTGATCTGCAGAATGATCTTGAGCCATCGCCGATAGAGGGGGAACCAGCCGCAGCGCCCGACCAAAGGGCGGACGCCGATGATCCCGAAGCCGGCTGGGGCGAGACCATCGATGCGGGCGATGCAGCCCTTCCCGCATTCCAGAAGACGCAGATCGAAAACAACACGAGTGTCGCAACCGTCTCGAATGAGTATCAGCGGTTCGAGGCGACCGAAGACACGTTCGTGAAAATCCTCAACGACCGCTCTTTGGACAGCGTCGCGCTCGATGCGCATTTCTCCGCAGAGGACGCCAAGCTGGCAGGGCAAGCGCTGAAGGCGCTTTTCAACCGCGACGGCCTGGAACCGGGCTATGTCATCGCCATGCGTGGTTTCAGGCCGAGGCGCGAGACGACGACCATGTCGCTGATGCAGGTGTCCATCTACGCCAAGAACGTCTTTGTCGGCACGCTGACACGCAATGCGGTGGGCGCATTCGTATCGGGTGTCGATCCCTGGGTCCGTGAAGATCTGTTCAACTATTCGGGCGCACAGGGGGAAGGCACGCACAAGCGGCAGTATCGCCTGCTCGACGCGATCTACTCGACGGCGGCTCGCAACAGTGTTCCAACCGGCGTGATCGGCGAAGCGATCATGTACCTATCGCGAGGGCAGGATCTGGACGCCTTCGCCAGCGAGGACCAGCGCCTTGTGCTGATCTACTCGCAAACGCCGCGCGGCAAGGGCGAGACTGACGGGCGTGTGCTGTATGTCGGCGTGCAGGGCACCGAAAAGAGCCTCGACTGTTTCGTCTTCCAGCTGAGCGAGGGCCAGTTTGCGTGCGTTACCGGTGACGATCAGGTCCGCTCGCTGACGGTCACCAACGGCATGGTCACGCCCGTCAACGGGGTGATGACATCCACCTTCGGGCCACGCAAGCATCCAATTCTCGGCACCGTTCGCATCCACAAGGGCGTCGACTGGGCGGCTCCCGTTGGCACGCCGATCGCAGCCGCCTTCGATGGTGACATCACCTTCCAGGGCGATGGCGGCAGCTATGGCAATCTGGTGAAGATCTCGCACCCAAACGGGCGCGAGACGCGCTATGCGCATATGCTGAGATTTGCAATCGGGACCGGTGTCGGAACCAGGGTGAAAGCCGGCGATGTGATCGGCTATATCGGCACCACCGGCCTTTCGACCGGGCCCCACCTGCATTTCGAACTCTACCAGAATGGCGCAGCGATCGACCCACTCGGCACGGTCACCGCGGTCGCTTCCGACGATTCCGCGGTCGAGACGCTCACCGACCGTATCGTTCATGTCGAAAGCGGCGGCAGCGCTCGCGCCAAGAACCCAAATTCCTCAGCAACCGGTGCAGGGCAATTCATAAGCAAGACCTGGATCAGGATGATGAACACCTACCGCCCGGAACTTGCGCGCACGCTGTCGACAGCCGACCTGCTCGCACTGCGCTACGACGCCACGATCTCGCGTGAGATGGTTCGCAACCTGGCTCGCGAAGGCGAGGCCTATCTTCGGGAGCGTGGTCACCAGATTACGGCGGGCAGACTCTATCTCTGTCATTTCCTGGGAATGGAAGGCGCGCACCAGGTGCTGTCGGCCACAGGTTCGGCGCAACTGAGCGCCGTGCTGGGTTCGGCCGTCATCCAGGCCAACCCGTTTCTCACCGGCAAGACCGCCAGCTACGTCGTGGACTGGGCCGAAAGGAAAATGGGCCAGAAGCTGGGCCGCATGGCCACTGGCGCCGCCCAGCAGACAACGACCACGGAGGTCCGCCAGACGTCACCGGAGTTTGAAAAATACAAGCAGGCCGTCACCGCCGTCATAAGCTCAATTCAGAATACGCCTTGAACCACGCTCGCGCTGCTCTATCAGATGCTCACCCCTGTCCAAATTCCATCGGGTAGAACAATCTTCGCCCCATCCCAGGCTGCGGCGCAGCTTTGCGTGGCTATTGTGTCTTTATCCGCATTTCCACGCGGCGATTGAGCGGATCGTATGGGTTGGAACTGCGCGGGTTCTTTTCACCCATGCCGACCGCGTTGATGCGATCAGGCTCGATGCCGCTGGCCGTGAGGAAGGCGGCTACCGATTTCGCTCGTCGTTGCGACAGGCCTTCGTTGTGGTGCACCGTGCCGGTGGCATCGGTATAGCCTTCGACGACGAAGCTGAACGTGCTCAGCCGGTTGTCCTTCAGGGCTTTGGCGAACTCGTCGAGTTCAGCGCGCGCGGTGGCGTCAAGTTCGGCCGAATCCAAGCCGAAATTGATCAGCATGTCGAGGCCGGTTTTCACTGCCGACGCGTCATTGGACTTGCTTTTGCACTCCTCCGCGGAGCCAACACAAATCCCGCGGGACTTGCCGAGATCGGCCGCACCAGCAAAAAACTTCACGATGTCTTCAGATTTCTGAACGGGGTCGGCGGAAGCGTGGGTCGAGAAAAGCACGACCGCCAACACAAAAGCTGAACTGCTCCACTGCATAGCGGCTCCTCCTGGTTGAGTATTCCGATTTTCGATGTTGGGATCATAGCAAATTCGCAGGCAATTGTCTGTCTGCAATCGCCGGGGGCGTGACAGTTGTTGCCGCGTCACCGGTTGAGACTTGACCCGCGCCGCGCCTAAGGCTTGAGTGGCCAAGCTTCTCGATGAAAGCGTGGCGGTCATGGCCAATGGGCTCCGATTCAAAACGGCAAGGGATCTTTTCGCGGCGTGTCCTGCTATTGCGCGGGACATGAGGAGCCTTCCAACCGACCAGCGCTCGATCGAGTTTTGCCGCGACCTTCTCGCAGGGCGCGTTCCCGAGGAAGCGGTTACATTTTGTGCCTACCTGCTTCCCGAGCGAGCCGCGGTCTGGTGGGCCCATGAATGCCTGAGCCACCTGGCCGACCTGTTGGATGAGACCGATCATCAGTTGCTCCCGCTGGTCCACAACTGGGTGGGCGAACCGGACAGTCTCCGCCACCAGGCGGCGCTCAGCACAGCCGGCGCGACGCCGCCAACAACGCCGGTCGGCTGGATTGCTCTGGCCGCGGGATGGCGTGACAATGGTTCGGCCAGGGCCGCGACGATGGCACCGGCGTTGCTGCCGTTTCCAGCCGCCCACGCAATCAATGCCGGGATTCTGGCCGGACTGGCGCGTGTCGCACTGGCTGACCGGTTCACCGTTCTTTCGGCATTTGTCGAAATGGGCATCCAGATGGCTGAGATCGAGGCCCTGAGCCAAGCAGCGGATGCGGATTAGAGCATTCGCCCGGCAGAAACCGATGGATGCCGTCATCATCCTGGCTTACTTACAGCCACCTTGCGCCCATTTTGCGAGCGCCACCTTGAAGCGCGTTCCAAGCGGATGTTGAAGCCGTAAGACAGACACGTCGTTGGCGGCGAAATTTTTCGACTGTTCACACAGCCGGGCCTCGTTCCATTCATGGCAACCGTCGCAGTGCTTTCCTTCCCATACCGACTTGTCGAGCCCCTCCACAGGACTGAAGCGTGGCTTGCCCTTGATCAGCTCCGCAATGCTCTTGCCGTCGATTTCCGGATCGCCGAAATCGACAGGATGGTCAAAAAAGATAGGCTCGTCGGAGGCAAGCCTTGGGATTTTCTGACGAAGCATATCGAGCGAAAGTTGGGCGTCGTCGGCGCCCGACGGGTTTGCCGCAACGTTTCGCCCATCCGAACCGGCTTCCGATTTCTGAGTGGTCGCCTCGCCGACGATCAGCGGTGCGTTGAGGTCGATCTTGTGCAGGACGACCTCAGTGGTCAACGAGACATTGCTCCAGGGGCGCTGTTTGCCGGCGGTTACCTTGAAGACATCGGCGGTAACGCGGTTCATGGCTTCGGTGATGGAAACGTTTGTTTCGCCCATATGCGCCAGCAGCGCCGAAGCGAACGGCGAATGTTGGCCCGACCCGTCAAAGGCGACCTGATTGGGACTGGTGGCGAACGCGACAAGCGTGCCGGCGCCACCATTCTCGATGGGAATTTCGGCAAGGCCGCTTCTTGCTCCCTTCACGCCGGCGGTCTTTGCCAGCACTTCGGCAAGCGGATTGTCACGGCAAGCGTCGAGAAAAATCAGCCTTATGCTGGTCTCGCGCGACATTTGCCGCAGGACGAAGTCCACGGGCACCGCCTCGAAATCGAGCGAAGTCTCGTCCTCGAGTGCTGCGTCGACCGGAAGAAGGTAGTTGCTGCCTGAAACCTGCAACCCGTGGCCGGCGTAGAAAAAAAGGGCGATATCGGCGCCGCGCACCTGCTTTGCGAATTGCGCAATCGTCGTCTGGGTCTGCAATTTGGTCAGATCGAAGCCGGAAACGACTTCAAAGTCCAGATTCTCGAGGCGTTCGGCCATGGCGTGGGCGTCGCGTACCGGATTGGTCAGCGCCGGCGCATGCTCATATTGGGAGTTGCCAAGGACCAACGCAACACGGCGTTCAGCACTGGCGGCCGACAAAGTCAAAAGCAGTGCCAGCGCTACAAGCGCAATGGCGCCCACAAGTCCACCGCAATGGCCGATACGATCAAAACCCACCCGGGACAACAGGGCGTCCCTCAGTTGACGAGCTTAGTGGCGGAAAACTCGATCCGCCGATTGAGCGCCTTGTTCTTCGGCGTGTCGTTGTCGGCAACCGGGCGCTCCTCGCCATAGCCAGTCGCCGCGATCTGGGTGCGCGGAATGCCAGCGGCAACTATGGCGTCGGCAACCGCCTGGGCCCTTCGCTCCGACAGGCGCTTGTTCTCGATGGGCGACCCGTCGGAATCGGTGTGTCCAGAAACCTCGACCTTCAGGCCCGGGCACTTGCCCACGACGCCGACGACCTCAGCAAGCAGCGGCCGGCTTTGGCTATCGAGCCGCGCGCTCGCCGTTCTAAAGTAGATGGCTCCGGTGCGCGACAGCACCGCGAACCTGTTGAGGCACTCCTCGTCGCTGAAGCTGGTCTTCGCCGCATCGGTGGTGACAGGCCCGACATCGGCAGTGCTCGCCGCAACCGGTTGGACAACAGCCGGCTTGCTGCCGTCAGCGATGAAAACGAAATCGAATGAAACCGATGCCGTGGGAACAATATTGGTCACGTTGGCCGCCTGCTGGAGTTTATCCACGTTCGGCAGCAATCCGAAGTCTTCCACATGCACGGCGACAGGAGCCTCCGAAGCGACCGACACCATGGTGTCGCTGATCATGGTGACCACGATGTTGGCTTGAAGATCCTTGTCGACCCCGTGCAGGCTGAGACGGAACGGAAGAACCGCCTTCACACGTCGCTTGGTCGCCAGGTCGGCAAATGCGGCGGGATCTACCTTCGCGGTCAGTTCGGCGGAGGGAAACTTGAATGTCTCGAAGAAAAGGAACCGCATGCGGACGTTGCGAAGGTCAACCCCTGTATCGACCGAATTGAGGTCGAAGGTGACTTTCGCATCACCCGCCGAGGTGAGGCTACCGGAAATATTCCTGATCTTGTTGGTTTCGACGATCGTGTTCTTCTTGACCGATTGGTAGGTCAGGACCGAAGCGGTCGAGTCCAGCGTCCAGTTCGTCTCTGCCTTCGCAGTTCCCAGTCCGGGCCAAATCAACACCAACAACGCAACGACCAAGCCAAGCGCGTTTATAACGAGCCAGCCTCTTGCCCGTGTTTTCCACCAGACTCCCACGACTTCGAACATGGAACCCCCTGCCTAGAGCAGTTCACGATTTCTCAGCGAGGAGCATAGAACACTTGCTGTCGCTTGGCGAGCATCTCGCGTGGTGCGGTGCACCACTCCCGAGCGATGCAAATCTCGGGTTCATCGTCTTGGTTAGAAGGCGATCTTCAGTCCGAGCTTGGCGCCGATGGTGGAACTGTCCGATGACACCTTGCCGCGAACTTCGCCGTTGACGGTGGTCGCGGCCGACATCTTCAGGTTGAAGCCGGTCGACAGCGCGGCGGAAAAATCGGCATCGTCGAAGTCGATCTCCCTGGTGTCGATTTCGGTGGTGTTCTTGTAGCCGAAACGCTGCTGCAATTCGCCTCGCGCATAGGGGCTGATCACCATGCCGTTGCTCAACGTGTAGTCGCCATAGATGCCGGGCTCGAGCTTGATCGCGCCGAAAGAAAGCTGGCTCTTGCCGAACTCGTTGCCGCCGCTGTCTGTATACGGATCGCCGCGGAAGGAAACGCCAAGCAGGCCGCCACGCAGATCGAAGCGGGTGCGCTCGCCCAGCTTGAAGATATGGCCGACCGATGCCGTCACTGCATAGCCCTTGGTATCATAGCTGCCGGTGGTGCCGAGCACGCCGTTCGTCACGTCGCTTCCACCGATGAAGCCGGAGGCCGAGACGAGCGCGTAATTGTAGTCCTTGCGAAACAGCGCGTAGCCGCCGAACAGGCCGGCCTTGTTGGTACCTTCGCCGATGGCATCAAATCCCCGAAACGCGCCGAGGTTGACGTCGGTCGAGGCGTAGCCGGCGAAAACGCCGATGTTCAGGCCGTACTCATTGTCGAACTGGAAGTGTTTGGCGGCATTGAAATCCAGGCTGATGGCGGCCGAAAAATCATTGGCATCGAAGCTCGGGCCCGGGCCATTCAAGCCGCCGCCGCTGATGTTGTAGCCGTCATGCTCGGTATGGGCGAACTGGCCGGAGGCAAATACCCCGAAGCTTTCCGAAACCGGCACCATTCCAGATCCGGATGCGGGCGAAAGGTTGAGGTCAGCGTCGAGCGCGTCGCGGTTTATGCCGTAAAGAGCCTCGATTGCCACCGTGACCGCGCCGGCGTTGGTGGCACTGGTCGGCGCCGCCGCAATGCCAAAATTGACTGGCGTGGCACGCAGGAACACGCTGCCATTCCGGCCTGTGACGATCGCATAGGTGAAAAGCGAACCCGGTGTGCCGGGCACGCCTGCGACGCTGAACGTCCCGGTGACCGGGCCGTTGGCCGAAACAATGAGCGGTATGTCGGTCGGCTCGGCAAATTGCGGCGTGCCGAGCAGGTTGACGATGATGGTATTGGCGCCGGTTGCCGAAAACGCATCGGCAATGAGCTGATCCGACTGAGATGTCTGCTGGTTGATGTCGAGGCCGATGCTGGCACCGTTGAGGGTGAGGCCGCCTAGCGTCAACACATCGCCAGCGACACCATTCGTCATGTCGATCAGCGAATTCGTCGCGATGATCGAACCCGGCATGGTGACGTTGCCGTTGATGAACAGCGTCGAGCCACTGCCCAGGTTGAGGTGGTTGATGCCTTGTATGCCGCCGTTGAAGCGCAGCGTGGAATTGTCGGAGGAAAAATTGTCGAAGCCGGTAAAGTTCTGGCTCTTGCCGCCGGCAGCGAGATTGGTGCCGGTGATGGTGCCGTTGGCGCCCGTGCCGCTGAACAGAACGCCATCGCTCAAACTGAGTGGGTCAACCGCACCGATGCCGTCGATCACGAGCGTGTCGGGTCCAAGACCGGTAATGTTACCGCCGATCGTGCCGCCCGAAAGATGGACATGCTCGGCGTCTATGCCGCCCGTGATGGTACCGCCGGTGACCGAGACATTGTCGAAGCCGGCGCCGCCGGAAACGCTGGATCCGATGGCGCCGCCGCTGATGACAATCAGATCGTCACCGACATCGCCGGTGACCTCTCCTGCAAGCACGCCGCCGGAGACCAATATCTGATCGTTGCCGTCGTTGCCTTCCAGAAAACTGTTTATGGTGCCGCCGCGCAGCGTAATAACATCATTGCCGGCACCACCGCTTACCGCACCCGCAAGAGTGCCGCCGGTCATGTCGAAGGTGTCGTCACCATCCTCCAGCCCGACAGAATCCGTGCCCTCCCCACCCTCACCTGGGTCGATGCCGACACTGGCGTTGCCCGAGATCGATACGCTGTCGTCCTGGCTGCCGGCATAGATCGAGCCGTCGACCGTGCCGCCGCTGACGGTATAGGTGTTGCCGCCGCCTTCGCCGAACACCGAGCCGGTCACATGGCCCGCGGTCATGTTGAAAATGTCGGCGCCGCCCGCAAGATCAACGATGCCCGGCGATATGGTTGTGCCGACGGTTCCACCGTCGATGTTGACGGTGTCGTTGCCATCGTTGCCGAAAATGCTGCCGCCTATGGTGGCGTTGCCACTGACCGTTATTGTGTCGTTGCCGGCCTCTCCATCGATATCCAATTCGATTGCGGTATTGCCGCCGATGCTGACCTGGTCGTCGCCGGCCCCGGCATCCACGGCCTCGACGTTGCCTCCCCCTATGGTAATGGTATCACCGCCCTCACCCCCAGAGATGATACCGACGATTGGCTCGCTGAAAAAAACGCCTTCCTCGACCTCGAGGATACCGACCGATATCAGGTCGTCACCGATGCCACCGGTCACATTGCCGACCTGTGTGCCGCTGCCGGATATCACGACACTGTCGACACCATCTCCAAGATCGATGTCGTGGATGCTGCCGGCCTGGATGATAACGGTGTCATCGCCCGCCCCGGCGTCCAGATTGGCGTCGACATTTGGGGCGAACGGATCGCCCGACAAATCCCCATAGGACATCTCGAACCGGTCGTTGCCGCCAAAGAGTTCGAGGGTCCCCTCTGCCGACTGCAAGGATGTCGTTGCCGATGACGTTACCGGCGGCAGGCCACTTATGACGGGGGTAGGCGTGCTGTTGTCCAGGATACCGCCAAAGATGCTAACAATGTCATCGCCGTTTCCGTCATAATCGTTGACGATGACTGTCGACGAGTCGTTGGCTTGCCCCTTGTATCCCGCGAACCCCGTCGTGAATACGCCGCCGACATCCTGGACGTTTCCAGTTGTGCTGCACTCGACCGTGACCGATGTCGTTTCGAACGTCGTTTCGGCCGAGATGCCTGAGCCGACTGTTGTACCAGCACCGCTTGCGATAGCCGAGCACGCTTCCGCGCCAGATATCTGCAACGTGGATGCCGCCGCTAACGCAAGCAACGAAACACCCGCCAATTGATAGGCCTCGCGCGGCACTCTCATTCGATCCCACCTTACGAGAATCGATACCGTCACAGTTAAGGCAATTACAATAAATCACCGGCCCTTCAATGGGGCTCGTTGACTTGATTGACAGGCAGTGTACGCAGCGCGCTGCTCGTCGGCAATGGTTAGGCGTTCGCTCTCAGGCCACTATAAGGTCATGTGTGGCGACAAGGTCACTATCGAACTCAGATTGAACCGCTCACATGCAGTACAACGCCGTACAAGGACGCGAACATCTAGAGGTCAGAATAGGCTGCCGAAACGGTCAGGCTTCCCGCGTGGGCAACCTTGCGGTCGTAACTTGCCCATATTTCCCCGCCGCACTGCTGGGCCCAGCGATGACAAAAAGAAAAATCGGTAGGCAAGTCCACGTCCGGCGTCACGATCTTCGAAAATGGCGTCAGAAAGCTCTCGAACTGTGCGGCGTATTTGTTTTTTCTGTAGCGCGACCGGTTCACCGTTTCGGGCAGTTTCTCAATTATCCTGGCGACGCAGTCGCGCGAAACCAAGAAGATACCCGTGCCACATAGCGATACCCGGACAAAGCCGTCCATCTCCTGCCGCGGTTCGATGATGGTTCCGAGGAACTCCAGGCTTTGCGCAAAGGCCTTGTCGAACGGCAGTTTCGACAGCGAGTGAAGTTTGCGAAGGTCGACCAGACGCCGCGGATACAAAGTGCCGACTACAGGCTTGTCGAGCGCCAGCATCGCGGCAATGAGATCGGGCGAAAAGCCCATGTCGCTGTCGATCATCAGGATGTGACTGCAGTCCAGCTTCTTGTAGTAGAAATTCGTGAGCAGATAGTTCCGGGAAAACGGTATATCCGTGTACTCGATTTCCGACAGCGTGAACGCGTAGCTGGAAAGGCTTTCGTGAGTCAGGGCCGCAAAAAGGCTGCGAACGAATACGCTTTTGTAGGCTGCTCCGTAAACCGGCAGCGCGAGGTTGATCTTGGTCGGCATCGAGCCCTCCACGGTCCAGTGACTGCATACAAATCCCTTTTTCCTATCTTTGACAGGATACTTGGTATAAAAATTTGCGGGCCTTTGGCGGCACGGGGTCCAAACGCTCGGGCAGATTGCGTTTGCGTCTGGTGCGTTCGAAGGCCGCCGGATCAAGATTGACGCAGGCTGGAACGAGCATGCCGATATGACCCACCGCCACGGATACTTGCGCATCCCGCTGCTCATGCTTTTCGCGATTTTGAGCACGATCGACGTTCGCGCCGCGGTCGAACAGAACGCCTCATTACAGCCGCGCAACCGGCTGGCGATCGTCATCGGCAACACGAACTACCAGAGCAAGCGTCTCGAGCACCTCGCCAACGCGGTCAACGATGCGACGAAACTGTCCGACAGCCTGAAGCGGCTGAACTTTGAGGTTCTGACTGGAACCGATCTTACCGCCGATGGCTTCGTCAAGCTTTTCCATGACGCCGAGGCGAAGCTGCCCGAAAGCAGCGCCGTGCTGATCTTCTACGCCGGCCACGGCATGCAGGTGCAGGGCGAAAACTACCTGCTACCGATCGATACGCCCGATCCGGAAAACCTGGACAAGCTGACGGCGCACGCCGTCAAGCTGAATGATGTGATCGCCAAATTCGCCAGTCGCGGCCGTCAGACCTTCATCTTCCTTGATGCCTGCCGCAACAATCCGCTGGGCAGCGGCGCCAACATCTCCAACGGTCTGGCGCAGGTCGAGGTCGGCGAAAACACGTTTGTCGCCTTCGCCACCCAGCCCGGGAACGTCACCGTCGACGGGACAGACGAAAACAGCCCGTTCACCACTGCGCTTCTAAAAAACGTCGAAATTCCTGGCTTGAGCATTTCGGACATGATGATCCGCGTCCGCAACGAGACCGAGGCGCTCACCGTCGGCCGCCAGGTGCCGTGGGATCAGTCGAACCTGCGTGAACAATTCTATTTCACCGAACAGCAGATGCTCGATCCGGCGCAGTTGAGCGCGAGCCTGTCGCGCATCCTGTCCGATCCAGACGCCAAGAAGAAGCTGCAGATAGAGCTCGCCTCCAACGACCTGCAGACCGCCGTGCTCATCGTCGGACAGACGCTGCGGTCCGTCGAGATTCCGGCACCGTCAGGCGGTTCAGCGGAGCCGGTCGGCACTCGGGTCGCCAATCTGTCTTCAACCGAAAGCGTTGCAGTCGCTCGCCAGAGCGTCGTCTCCGGCCTCGAAACTCTCATTGTCGGCGCCTCGGCGGGCGAAGCGGAAAAGGATAAGGCAGGCGATCTTGCGCGCAGCATTCAGACCGAACTTCGTCGCCTGGGGTGCTACCGGATGCAAGTTGATGGCGATTGGGGCACAGGCTCCATCCGTGCCCTCACCGACTACTACAAAAAAACCAAACAGATCGCACCCACGACCGAGCCGACCGTCGGATTGCTCGGCGATCTCTTTTTGCGTTCCGGCAGAATCTGCAAGCAGCCGGTCATCGTCAAGGCCAAGCCGGCTAAAGTCGCGTCGGACAACGGCCCTTCGCAAACCGGCCCCAGCCGCAAGGCGGCGAAACGCGCGCAGGCCGTCCCGCAACGCCCCATAGCCCCCCCACCAGACATTAGTGGGGGGATAGGCATCGGTGGTGTGTTTTAGGACGTGGGCTGTCAGGCGGGCCTACTTCATTGGCGTTCGTAACATCACGATTTCGCCTCACGGATCGCCTGCAAAGTCGCATGGCGTAGCTTGTCCTCGCGCTTAAGGGTCTTCACTCGTCCGACAAGGCCAGGTTTGATCCATTCGGCGTCTGGCTTGTCGGCTCCCTTCGGTGGCGTGCCTTTCCCCTCCTGCACCTTGGCCCATAGGCGTTCTCGCATGGCTTTGGTCAGCGCGATGTGAGCCGATCCGACATAGCGGCGTTCCGCATCGCGGGTTGCCATCAAAGCGAGTGGTGCCGATCCCGGTTTTAGCTGCACGCCTGCCACTTCAAAGTCGACTTCCTCGTAGCATTTGGTTTTCAGCCACGCTTCGGTGTCGCCTGACCGATAAACGCTGTCAGGCCGCTTCGACACCATGCCCTCCAGGCCCATGCGATCAACCGCGGCGTAGAAGTCGGCCCCGCCGCCATGCACATGGTGACTGTACTGGATCACGCCCTTGGCAGGCCCGACGAGTTCGAGCAGCTTTTCCCGACGTTCCAGCAGAGGTGCTGGGCGCAGGTTGACCCCGTCCAGGTGCAGTAGATCGAAGGCGACGAAGATAATCCGATCCGGCGCCCATCGCATCGCGGACCGCAGCGAATGGAAATCCGACACGCCCTTCCCGTTGAGGACGATTGCCTCGCCGTCGATGATTGCCGACTTTGGGGAAAGGGTTGCCGCCGCCTCGACAATCATCTTGTACGTCGATGACCAGTCGTAGGCCCCCTCCGGGTGATCGCTCGGGCCGTGCCGTCTCGATTATGATTTGCGTCCGATAGCCATCGTACTTGATTTCGTGAATCCAGTTGTCTCCTGTCGGGGGGACCTCGACAAGCCTGGGAAACATTGGCCTGATGAACTTCAGACGCATGAACTGACCCGCAAGACTGCGTTTCAATTTAGCATGCGCTAAAATGGTTCCGGAACATTTTAGACGATTTGACTGTTTGACAGCCATGGCGAGGCCGTCCGACGTGGACCATCCATTCCCGGCAAGGAGCACGGCGGCGAACCAGCCGATGAGGACGACAACTTCTATACCTGCCCGACGTGCGGACAGCAGGTCGACATGCGCGACTTGCGGCAGGTGATTTGGCACGAGCAGCCAAAGCAAGCCGCTCCTGTTGCTGCTAGATTAGCCGCGCCAGCACATCGGCAGCAGCACCCCTCTCAAAATTGGCGGAACATAATTTAGACCCGTCAGTTGGGAGAACTCATGGGAGGCGCGCGATGTTGCAACGTGAAATCTCCATTGTCTCGGACAGGTCGAAATTGGTGGCGGACTATTCTCTGATCGCCGCCGATATAGCCCAGCGTCTATCTTTGCGCGCTTGCAATGACAACGCTTCCGCCAACGTCCCGTGGGCACCGAAACATTCCGAGGCCCCGACTTCGCCGGCCTCGCACACCCGCCGAGTATTCCTCGACCGATCGTGCTTTAGCCACGATCTATGCGTCGATGGTGGTGGGGATAACGCTGATTCTGGCGTCGGCAGTTTGAGTTACGCGACCTGATGCCGCTCTCCCAGAAACTATCTTCGGTTGAGATGACACTCAAATGCCCCGGATGTGGAAACGAGTTCACCAAGCCAGGGCGTTGGTTCATCGTTGCCGCCCACTATCGGTGCGAAGGTTGCCAGCGTTTACACCGCCTTCCTTATCCAGAAAAGGTGGAACTGTTCGAAAGATACGCCCAAGGGTGTGAAGACGGGCTCGGCAGCATCGACAGTGGGCCCGCACCGCTTGGGTGAGGACCGATGCGGGCCCGGCCAAGGGTTGCCTTTCCTTGGCCAGCAGCGTGCGGGGCGCTGCCGCCAAGAACTGAACATGAGTAATAAGGTTCCGCTGATACAAAAAAGCCCGCCAGCCGTCAGGCCAGTGGGCAGTTCTCATGGGGAAAGCACCGAATGGGAACAGTGCAACGACCGAATCTCGACAGCGCGGTTTTTGTTCCACCGTCCGCGAACAGACCTAGCGTCGTTGCCTTGGTAAACCCGTACGGCAACCCTTCCGACCTTTCGATTTTTGCCCGATGGCTCGCTATCTCTGCGGCCCTGTCACCTCAAGGTTTAGGCCTGACGCTACCCTGTCACAAATAGTCGATCCACCCAGATGTTACGCCGCAACCGGCGGCGGTGTTACGTTAGTCGAGGTATACCGTGGTGTGCGAGCTGCTCGGCTGGTGGCGTGCGCCTCTCCGTTGCTTGATGTGACTGTCATGGGGCCGCGAGCCGACTGGCAGCTTCCTAGAATCCAGTTGGCAAAAGCGGCCATTCCGCACCGAGCGCCACTTATCGGATCGAAGGTGTTTTCGGCGTCACAGGCCCGCCAACTGGTGTTATGCTACTTCTCACCGCGAGGCTTGAGCTTACGCGCTTGAGGAGGAGGATATGTTAGAGACGCAGCTTCAAAGTCGCAATGGCATGCCGATTGGCGCCGACCTCATCGATGAGTTCGCTTCGGGGTTGGCTGGCCGCCTTATCCGGCTCGCTGATGCCGATTACGACGAGGCACGCCGTATTTGGAACGCGGCAATTGATCGACACCCTGGACTGATCGCACGCTGCCTCGGTGTCGCTGATGTAATCCACGCAGTGAAATTCGCTTCTAAAAACGACCTTCTTGTCGCGGTGCGTGGGGGCGGTCACAATGTCGCCGGGCGCGCGCTCTGCGACAACGGCATCGTGATCGACCTCTCCGCCATGCGTGGCGTGATGGTTGAGCCCAAGACCCAGACCGTGCGAGTTCAGGGCGGCGCGACGCTTGGCGATCTCGACCGAGAGACGCATTTGCATGGGTTGGCGGTGCCGGTCGGCGTCGTCTCTAAGACCGGCGTTGCCGGTCTGACGCTCGGCGGCGGCGTAGGCTGGCTGGTGCGCAAGTACGGACTGAGCTGCGACAATGTGATTTCGTTTGAGCTGGTGACAGCGGAGGGCAACCTGCTGACGGCCAGCATGGAAGAACACCCCGACCTGTTCTGGGCTTTGCGCGGCGGCGGCGGCAATTTCGGCATCGTCACCTGCTTCACCTTCCGGGCGCAGCAAATATCTTCAGTGCTCGGCGGCCTGATCGTTCACGCACGCGACAAGTCCGGTGAGGTGTTGCGCTTCTATCGTGACTTCATGGCCACGGCACCGGAGGAACTGACTGCCTACGCGGCCATGCTGACGACACCGGACGGCATGCCGGCGATCGGCGTAATCGCATGCTGGTGCGGTGACGTGGTAGAAGGCGCACGTGTGCTGGCGCCGCTGCGAGCTTTCGGTCCCCCAATGCTCGATGCCATCCAGCTAATGCCCTTCCCGACGATGCAGAAGCTGCTTGACGGCGCTTTCCCGGACGGCACCCACAATTTCTGGAAGGCGAGCTTCGTTCCGCAACTTACCGACACGATCATAGACCTGCTTGTCGAGCATGGAAATCGCATGAAGTCGCCTCTTTCGGCCTGCATCGTAGAGTTCTATGGCGGCGCGCCAGGCAGGATCAGTCGCGCTGAATCCGCCTTCGCCCAGCGCGGCGCGGAATACAACATAGGAATGACCGCGCAGTGGGTGGATCCGGCCGAAAGCGAAAGGCATATTGCCTGGGTACGCGCCATGTATGATGCGTTCGAGCCGCATTCGAGCGGAATGCACCTTCTGAACTTTCAGAGCGAGCCCGCGGACCAAGTTATCCGCGCCTCATTCGGCGAAAACTACAGACGGCTTGCGGAAGTGAAAAGCAAATACGACCCGACCAACTTTTTCAGCGTCAACCAAAACATCTCGGCCGCGACACATTAAGCGCCCTTCGACAAACTGGGGCGAACTGATCGAAAGTTCCCTTGGGGTCAGCATGATCGCGGGCACCTAGGCATAAGCTCGGGGCTATCAGCACCGTGCATCCGGACGGGTCTCCAGAGGCAGCCGTCATACAGGTGACGTTGGGCGACGACCTCAACATCGTGTTCGACAGCTTTCCCGGAAGTCGGAAGCTGGCAAATATCAAACGAGACAGCCGGATCGCCATGGTGATCGGCTGGGATGAAAATGTCACGGTCCAAATCGAAGGCCGGGCCCGACCTGCCAAGGCTAACGAATCACAGCGGTTGAGAGATGTCCACGTTGCCAACTGTCCGCTTGAAGCGGAGTTTCTAAAGCAAGGAGCACAACTTTTTACGATTTCGCCTCGATGGATTCGCTATTCCGATTTCAGAGGCGAGCCGATGGTTTTTGAGCTGTCCGGCAACTCGCTTGCGAAATAGGGATTAGCCCCGCCACCTCTCGGCAGCGGGCCGCCGCCAGGGCTGCCTGTGCAACAAAGGCCGTCGATCTGCGTTGAGGCTCGTCTCAGTGGAGCTTCGACAATGGATCCGGCAACCGCAGCAGTACTGCTTTTACTCTCTTGCAGCCCAGGCGAGGCTGTCGTCTGCAGGCCCATTGATGCCGCGCCGACCACATATGCGTCGCTTGACGTGTGTAAGGCATCTCTGAAAGACAGGCTCGCAGGTGCGCCAAATGGGGAAATCGTCGGACGATGTCATCCCCTCGACGAGACTGTCACCGGTTCCCTGCCCGCCGGGTACACCACCGTTGTTGTCACGCGCGGTGTTGGGAGCAACGCCGTCAGCAATAGCTACATCGTTCAACACAAAGATTAAGGCCCGCCACCTCTCGGCAGCGGGCCAATTCAACAGGATGTTGGATTTCAGGCGTTGCCCGCCGGGCGGTACGCCTTCATGTCCGCCGCCCCTTGGCGGTTCAGGTGTTCCCTCACCGGCTTAAGGACAGACGTTGGATGGGTCGGCGTCATGTGCACAGATCGCCAGCCGTGCAACGGTCTAACTGCTTAGCGGCTCCTTTGGTTTTCTGCGCAACGGTCTTTCCCCTAGCTGGATTTAGCTATCCCCCTACGGTTGGGTAGGGACTTCAGTCTCAATTGAGCAATCGCTAATATGCCTATAACTTAGGCAGCGCGGGGGACGATCCCTAAGAGCTATCCCGCAATGGCCGGTGCGGCCCACGCTTTCCAACCTAAGCGTCCCCGCACCGGCCATTCTTTTGAGTCTACGGCTGGGTAGCGCCTAGCGGCTCGCTTTTGGCCTTGATTTGTTCTGGCCGTTGCAACTAGGCGCAATCCCGCAGTAGCGGAGCCGCGCAAAGTCCTCGCTAGTTTCACCTTACGTTCCTGTCCGACTGCCGATAATCGCCACCAAAGCACAAACCCTTGGAAGGGGCAGCCCTGGGGGCGGTAGTCGGCACGATCAGGCAGACCAAAAGCGGGTTGAGCGACCGTGCCGACCATAGCTGGGCACGAGGGTGGGCCTAATGTCCAGGCTCCATATGCTACCGGTACACTGGTCTTGCTACAACTAAGCCTGATGGCCTATGTCGCGCTTGAAAATCGAAGTCGCATGGCGATCTGGACGCTACGCAAACCGCACTGCCTAGAATCCTAAAGGGAACTCACCTTCAAGTGGCACATTGACCCTCTGAGCGGTCGATTCAAAAGGATGTAGCCGCTTACACAGGGTCCGCCGCCGGCGCCCCAATAGGCGGCGGGCTCACCCTCAGTGGCTTTCAACGTAGAGCAAGAAGCCCGCCTCGCCTCATTCACGGCGAAATGGTTAGCAGGCGTAACCACATCGAAGGCTCGCCAAAGGACCTCTTCTATACTCGTGGGAGTCGAATCCACGAGCGGAATGCGCACCGGCCAGCCGTTGACCATCTGGAAGACACCACCGACGTCCTTGGACCACGCCAAGGCGCGTCTAACGACAAGAGGCGCATAGGTCGCGATGACCACATGGGGCTGCCTGTAGTATGTGGAGGTCATTACACGTTCGACATACTTGCGCTGCCAGTTCGGGTGAAGGCTCCTCGGGTTCGTCGATGAGGAAAACAGGCTAATGGCCTCGCTCCGCGGTGCTTAGGAACACCAGCGATGAAATCAGTGACAATTCGCCTGAGCTGACGTCTTTCAATTCGATCATCAGCCCATCTCGGCGCTCAAGATGTACCTGGATCGGCTCGCGTAGAAAATCGTGCTGCCGAAGCCAGCGCTCGTTCCTGAGCACTGCTTAGAAATCGCGACCTAATGAGAACGACAGCTTAGGGTCCGTCTGGTCTGACCAAACCACTTGCTTGGGTTGGACGGAATGGCGGCCTCCTGATCCAAAGAGAGCACGCTCTCAAAATCCAGAACCTGTCGTCCAGTGTTGACGGCGGAGAAACCGAACCTCGGGTGGTATCCGCAGTAATTGAGAACCGCTCCGGCTTCATAGAAGCTCGCGCTGGATTCACGGAAGGACGCAGCAATGGCCTGCTTTATTACAGAGCGGGGTGAGTTGAAGGCCGGGATACGACGCAAGTTCCGAATGCCCGCAAATCTGTCTCGTGCAGTGTTCGAGACGACCGTGAGGTCCGTCGGATTTGTAGAGGTTCCCCTCGCACGACTTCCTTGCGCCGGTGAGCACCGCGCCGCCTGGCCCGTTCCACCAGCCCAGCCGCATGAAGCTGCGTCTCGATGAAGGGGTAGCCCCAGTTGAAGTCATGATCGCGCAGCAGGTATTCGTGGAAATGCTTCACGTTCCAGCCAAGGTAGCGGTGGCGATAAAGTTCCAGCATCTCCTCGATCCCCTCCGCGGCACCCGGCGCGTCGAAAGCTTGCCCAAACGCCGGTCGAGCAACCCAGCCTCCCCCGCCTCTTCGTAACGCTCGCGGTAACGCCGGAATTGCCGCTCCGACATGCCCAGCAACTCGCCTGCCTCCATCATCGAAAGATCGCCGCCATTCCAGCGGCTCAATAATCCCGAAACTTCTGCATTCTCCGGTCCTCTAGCCACGCTGCCCGCTTCATCCCCAGCCTCCATTCGCTGGCGATAAAACCGGACAACTCGCGTGCTACCTAATCCGGACAACTCATGTGCTTACGACAGCAGTTGCTGAAATACATTGCCGCGATTAAGCATTCGGACTAAAGTCATCCCTTCTCGCAGCGTGCCGCGTCCTCCGGTTTGACACAGGGGTGCCGAATGCGCATGTCCTTGCTTTTCATTTCACTGCTGATTGCACACATCCCGATTGTATCGCATGCCGCCGCCATTCACGACGCCGCCGTGAAGGGAGATGTCGCGGCAATTACGGCAGCGCTCGACGCCGGTGCCGGCGTCGACGAGAGCGATGGAAAAGCAACGCCGCTCTATCTTGCGGCTAGGGGCGGGCATCTTGCGGCGGCAAAACTGCTCATGGAACGAGGTGCCGACGCCAACGTTGCCCCGACGCCGCTTTTGGGACCTCCCCTCATGCCGGCTTTGGCAAAACGCAGGGTCGACTTGATCAATCTGTTGCTGCAGGGGGGCGCAAATCCAAATGCGCAGCGCGGCGGTGAATCCGCCCTTCACATCGCCGTCAGATCCGGCTGTCTCGATTGCGTGAAGGCACTGGTCGAGGCCGGCGCCGATGTGAATGCGAAGACAAAGGACGGCAAGACACCGCTCCACATGGCAAAATTCAAGGGGCAACATGAAGTTGCCGCATATCTCTTGTCGCACGGCGTCGTCTTGCCAACGCCAGCCCCTATCTCGATGAAATTGTCAAATGCGGATGTCGAGAAAGGCCGAACCTACTTCACCCATGTGTGTCACGGTTGCCACAATGCCGAGCCACAGGGAGAGACCAAGACGGGGCCCAACTTGTGGGGCGTCGTCGGCCGCGACAAGGCATCCATGGCAAGTATGCGTTACTCCGACACATTGCTGGGCTGGGAGGGTGTATGGACGTATGAGGACCTGAACACATATCTCTTCGGGCCCATGCTCACAACGCCGGGCGTCAAGATGGAGACGCCCGGTGTCCCGGACGAGACCGAACGGGTCAACGTGATCGCGTACTTGCGCACACTCAGCGACAAGCCGATTCCGCTGCCCTGAACCCCTACCCTGGTCCCTCCCCAGTATCGCCCCTTTGTAAAAGCGCACTGGGGAAGCCCTGCCAATGCCAGCGCGCAAAAGAAGCCTTTAACGCTTATTCAATTTATCTATTTTAGAATGTGCTAATGCGCTTCTCAATCCTGCTTTTTGGCTGGGCAGCATTTTTCGGTTGGGATTTCGCCGCCAATGATGGCCAAACCATTATTGGCCTTGGCGTGCGAGTTGCCAGGCTATTCCACCTCTCCGGGCTAATTTGAAGTTAGGACGACGTCAGCGCTTCTTCACCTTCGGCGTGATCTCCTCGACCCGCACCTTGTCGCCGATCTCCCTTAGCGAGCGGGTATGTCCGAGGCAGGCTCGTCGAGAAAGGCCCCCTGCCCCTTTTTACTAGCTCTCGACGAGCCGTGCGCCGCTTACCCCCGGACGGCAAACGCTGTCGCAGTCTGCCTTGATCGTCAAGCGACTGTTCTGTTCGCGTGTTCGTTAGCTCAATCAGGTTGCGCTAATGTCACATTCGGTGGACGCGTACGCGTGCGCGCAACTGCAAGCCGTCTCATTCACCCTTCCGCCGTTTCAATTTCGGCATGATCTCCTCGATCCGCGCCTTCAAGCCGTCCTGGGCCATCGCCACCGGTGAGACGCCCATTCCGAACGCAATCGAGAATATCTTGATCCAGAACGTCGAGATGCGGAGATAGATGTCCCTTCCGGTCAAGAAATTGAGGCCTTCCAGCATCGCGATGAACGCGGCCATCCTACAGTAATAGCCGGCAGCAGGATGTGCCAGCCGATGACCCAGCCGAACTGCAGTCGCGATAGCAATACAGGATCGAAGTCCTCGTCCCTCTGGATGCAGGCGAGCCGGCGAGAATCGCATCACCTTCCGTAGTAGCGGCGGCTGTGGCGGGAGCGCGTTTTCAGTGCCGTGGTCAAGCTATGGGAATTGGCGACGGTGTCGATGCCGGATTTTGAAACCAGCTGTTCTGCCGCGTCGTACGGCTTGCAACTCTCAGGCGTGACCGCGCCAGAGGCGATAGAGCACGCACCTAGCTTGCGTGCTTGTGCTGCTTAGCTGCGCAACGACCCCCGGGGGCGATGGGAACCGTCTGCGGCGATCCATGCTTCGGTGGGCTTGCAGCTCGCTTAGTCAAAGCGCTTCTCTGGGTAGGCACAGGGCGATCCGACCAACGGACAAGCGACGGCAGGACGAGAAATCGATGCTGCCGTCCAGTCCCGCCAGAATTGCCGCACGACAGGCAATGTAACGCGTGAAAGGCGTTTGAAACGTCACATTCGGCTATATGAGAATGAACGCCCCGATAAGAAGCGCGCCAAGCCCGATCGCGACGACAAGCCGTGTGGTGAGATCCATCAGGTCAATTTCCTTATTGCCAACTCTAACGTCTCGAGTTGGACGAGACCTTCCGTACGGAATCGTCGGTCCACGCCAATTGCCTCCGCGCCGGGAGAGAACCATGTCGGCAGCTTTGCCGGAGCAGAAACCCGTTTCGCCGCTGCCCTGCCCGGCGGCTATCATGAAACCAGCACATTCCGGAACTGCCAGGGATCGGATGTGTCGATGTCCTCCGGGAAGAGCCCAGGCCGGCCATCCAGAGGCGTCCAGTCCGTATAGACACCAACGAGAGAGCCAAGATAGGGCTTCTGGATCTCCAGGCAGCGCCGGAAGTCCAGATCTTCAACTTCCACGATGCCGGCCTCGGGGTTTTCAAGCGCCCAGACCATGCCTGCGAGCACAGCCGACGTGACCTGAAGCCCAGTAGCATTGTGATGGGGCACGAGCTGTCGTGTCTTCAATCGCGAGCTGCGAACCGTACCAAAACGCGTTTCTTGAATGGCCCTAAAGAAGCACGCCAAGTTCATCTATCCCGTCGACGATATGCGCGAAAGTTGTTGGACGCCTTCGCCGCCGAGGCTGCCATTAGGGGTGTTCGGCGGATCTGGGTGCAGAGCCACGATTTCCAGGCGCCAGGATTGTATGAAAAGGCCGGTTTTGTGCGTGTAGCTGAGTTTGCAGATTGGCCGGAGGGACACTCCAACGTTATTCTCTGCAGAACCCTGGAAGCCACGACGGCAACTCCATGACCACCATTTAGCGCAGGTAGCTGACGCGGACGCACTACCCGATATCGAACAGTCGGAGGGTGACGCTTACCGCGAAGTTGCGGAGCTGGCCTGGATTGCCGATGACGAAAACCAAACCGTCGAGCGTCACCGTGAACTTATCGCCAAGGGCACGTGCTGGGTAGCGGTGGAGCAGGATGGCCGGACGGTCGCATTCCTGAGCGCGGAGATCCAGGACGACACATTGCACATCTGGGAACTAGCTGCGCGCCTTGACCGACAACGCTCAGGTATCGGACGCGCCTTGCTCGAAAAGGCAATCACAGATGCGAGGAGCGCCGCCTTGTCGCGATCACCCTGACAACGTTTCGGGATGTGATCTGGAACGCGCCTTTCTATCAGAAGCTGGGCTTTCAGGTGCTGGGCGAGACGCATGCGGGAGACCGGCTTCGTCAAATACTGCGTCGGGAGATCGAACACGGGATGCCGGCAAGCAGGCGCTGCGCCATGCGCCTCATTCTCGGCTAGACGGAAATTGGCTAAAGTGATGGACAAAACCCTTGCTCTGGCAATGCCCGAATTTCGACCGGCTCTGATCGGCTGAGCTGGAAGGTTGATATCGCAGGCTAAAGAGCGTTGAAAAGCTGGCTCGGGCGGACCAATTTACATTGCGAAGAAGATTTTTCGCTATCCGGGAATAAAACGCCGCCCGCCCTGGTCTTCCATGCATACGCTGCTGATTGACCTTGAAGGAACGTCCCCTGCAACCCCACACACTGACGACCGCGACGGCAATGGTCGACGCATTCCCAGGTGAAGGCGACGCGTTGGCCGCCTGCGGCTCCCAGCCTGTCTGCCTTAAACGTCCTGCCCAGTCGGGATCGAGAGCGCTCAGACGCCGCGGATGCGAGAACGCATCGGGGTGGATGAATCGTTGCGGTCCAGTGTGTGATTGACATCGATGAAACAGTTGCCTTCACATTCACCGCAGCCGGCGACCCTAAATACTTCCGCTGGGTTCGCTTGCAAGACAGAACCATCTTCGCTTCCTGGGCACTCAAGGCGAGGCGCATATCACGGTACACCAATGCTAAGCAGCAATGCGCAGGCCGACCGCTTCAGCGAAGTGGTAATGCCTCATCTCGCCGACGCGCTTTCGCTGGCCCGTTGGCTAACCGGCAATGCCACCGACGCCGAGGATGTCGTGCAGGACGCGTGCATGAAGGCACATGCCAGCATCGCCAGTTATGCCGGCGGCAATGCACGCGCCTGGCTGCTCACCATCGTGCGCAATGCGTGCTACACATGGCTGGCGCGGAACCGCCCGCGCAGCATCGTCTCGGTGGGCGATCTCGCCGATCTCGACGAGGTGAGCTCCGCTCACGCAGCCGATCCACCCGACAGCGAGAGCCCGGAGGCGACCCTTATCGCCAAGGCAGATACCGTAGCACTCGAAGCCGCGATCGCCGCCCTGCCGCAGCCGTTTCGCGAAACCCTCGTGCTGCGCGACATCAATGGCCTCGCCTACCGCGATATCGCGGCCATGCTAGGCGTGCCGATGGGTACGGTGATGTCACGGCTGGCGCGGGCGCGTGGCCTGCTGATCTCTGGCCTTGGGAGGGCGCAATGAGCGCGCACAACGACGGATTGCCCGAGGATGCCGCAGGCATGAACCTGATGCTGCACGCGCTGGTCGATGGCGAGCTTGACGCCGCCGCGGCCATAGCCGTTGAGCGGCGCATAGCCGCCGACCCCAAGCTGGCGGCCGAACATGCCCGCGTCATGGCCTTGCAAGGGGCTGTGGCCGGACTTCCGAAGCCGCAAGTAAGCGACGCCTTCAGCGCGCGCATCGCAGCCATGGCTGCTGCCGGCAATGTCGAGGTACTGCGCCCCAAAGCGCCGACGGCACCAGCGAAGGCAAATCGAACGGGGTGGTCGGCGCGCAACTTCGGCTCATTCGATTGGCGCGCCATGGCGGCGTCTATCATGCTCAGCGCGGTGCTGGCCAGCGGTGCAACGCAATGGGCGATGCAGCCTGGCGTAGCCGATGGCTTTGCCGCAGGGGTAGCCAGCGGCCACCAGCGCAGCCTGTTGGCGATGAGCCCGGTGGATGTCGTCTCGTCGGACCGACACACGGTGAAGCCCTGGCTCGACGCAAGGCTCGGTCTTTCGCCGCCGGCGCCGGACATGGCCAAGGACGGATTTGCACTCATCGGTGGCAGGGTCGAGGTCATCGGCGGCCGGGCGGTGCCGGCACTGGTCTATCGCCACCGCGAGCATCTGATCACCCTTGTCGCCGAGCCTCAAAATGCCGGAGCTGTGACCGACCCTGTCGATCTCTCTGAGGGCGGTTTTTCGCTGGTGCAGTGGAGCGACGGCGCCTTCTCCTACTGGGCGATTTCCGACATGGAGCGGCCGGAGCTGGACGATTTCGTAGCGCGCTTCCGCGCCGCCACCGTGACCGGCTGATAGCCGACCGCCCAGACCTTTTCAGCCAATATCAAGTGCGACGTCACCGCTGGCTCGGCTACTTCGCGGTCAGACAGACCCACGGCACCAGATGGTGCCGACCTCGGACGTGCGCGTGCAGCGTCGGCTGGCCCAGTTCCCGACAGCCGCCGTCCCTGATTTTGGGACCTCCAAAAGAATTTCGCGCAACCCGGGAATAAAGGGATGTCTTGGCGAGTCTTGTTGTTAGCGGGGCCAATTTCCCGGCACGCAACCAAGAAACGAAACAAGGATCTACCAAAATGACCAAGCTCGCTCTCAGCGTGGCTGCCATGCTGCTTGCCTCAAGCGCTGCCTTTGCCGGCAGCGACCATGGCGCCAACAACTCCAACCAGCCGGCCACCAGCGTCGACACCAACGCTACTGCTTCCATTCCCTCCACGCCGCGTCAGGACAGCGTCGACTCCAAGGTGACGACCGGGCCGAGCCAGGGGTCGGTTCAGGACATCATCAACCGGCACAACAACGACGGACTCTGGGGCCGCTGAACGCGCCTCAACCTCCAAACAACAACTTCTCTCAATCCTCAAGATCAGGAACTGTTTCAATGAAAAAGATCGTCCTTACCGCTGCCGCCATCCTCGTTGCCAGTGGCACGGCCTTCGCCGGCAGCGACCACTACGGCTCGAACACTTCCCGCCAGCCGGTCGCCAGCCATTCGGCTTCAAAAATCGACACCTCGCACACCAGCTCGATCCGAGAGGTCAAGAAGATCCATGGTGGTGCCGATGCCAGCGTGCCGGCGCAGTACGGCCAGGGCACCTGGGGCAACTGAGTTTCATCCGGTCAGGACCGATAGGTTCGGCAATCAGGACGGAGGGCCACGCTTGGCTTTCCGCCACCCCCACCTCTTAACACAGGAGATCATCATGTTTAACATGACACGTCGCACGTTGCTTGGGTCCGCAACTGCCGCTGCCGCATTCGGCCTCGCCGGCAGGTTGGAATTCACCCGTCCTGCCTTCGCCGAAACAGCAGTCGAGCCGGCCGTTGGCTTCTACAAATACATGGTCGGCGATATCGAGATCACCGCCATCTATGACGGCATCTGGCGCAAGCCGCACGACCCAGCTTTCATCAAGGATGTCTCCGTCGAGGACACCAAGGCAGCCCTTGCCAAGGCCGGCCTGACGACAGACTTCATGCCTATCCCGCTCACCGTCGTCGTCCTCAAGATGAACGGCAAGGTGATTATGATGGATGCCGGTTCGGGCGTCGGCCAATGGCAAACCAATGCCACCCATCTGCCGGCCAACATGGCCGCCGCTGGCATCGACTACAAGACTATCGACACCATCATGATCTCGCATTTCCATCCCGACCACGTCTGGGGCCTGATGGAAAAGGGGACCAGCGCGCCTGTGTTCCCCAATGCCGAGCTCATCGTCAACGCCACGGAATACAAGTGGTGGACCGACCCCGGCCGACTGGCAAAGCTGCCCGAAGGGCGCAAGCCGGCGGGCAAGCGCATCGCCGAAAACTTCCCGAAATGGAAGAACTGGAAGCTGGTCGAGGACGGCGCCGAAGTGGCGCCTGGCATGCAGATCATCGCCGCGCCCGGTCATACGCCAGGCCATTCGGTCTACCTCGCAAACTCCGGCAAGGAGCAGATCATGATTTCGGCAGACACAATGTATGTGCCGGCACTGCTGGCGCCGCATCCGGACTGGCAAGGCACCTACGACCAGGATGGGCCGACGGCCATTACCACGCGCCACAAACTGATCGATCGCGTGATTGCCGACAACATCCGCATCTCCGGTTCGCACTTCCCGTTCCCGGGCACCGGCACCTTCGTCAAGGACGGCAACGCCTACGGCTTCACCCCCGTGCAAATTTAAGCGCGGCAATCCCAAAGCGAGAAAGACAATGAAACCTTCCCTCTTCAACAGGCACAACCTGTTCGGGCTGCTCGGCGCCGTTGCCGTGCTGACTGCCGTTCCGGTCGCCGTCACCGTGCCGGCCTATGCCGTGGACAACATTGAAGGCGACGACGCGCCCGACCTCACCGCAGTAAAAGCCAAGATCGATGCCAAGGACTATAAGGGTGCATTGGCCGATCTTCGTGACCTGGCGCAGGACACGCAGCAGGCCGACGTCTACAATCTGCTCGGCTTCACGCTGCGCAAGACCGGCGATTACACGACGGCACTGACCTACTACACCAAGGCGCTCGAACTGAAGCCGGACCACAAGGCGGCGCGCGAATATCTCGGCGAACTCTATGTCGAGACCGGCGACATGGCCAAAGCTAGGGAGCAGCTGGCATCGCTGACCCAGCTCTGCCCGGCAGGCTGCGAGGAACGCGCAGACCTGCAGAAGGCCATCGACACCAAAGTGACCCAATGAAGCCAGGCGGGCGCCGTCGTGCGGCGCCTGCCCTCTTTCCTATCTGGAGCCAATCGTGACAACGACACAAATCGCCTTGAAACTACATCTCACCGACTTGACCCTGCTGACGGGTCGCCTGCTGCTCTCATTGCTCTTCGTGCATGAAGGCGTTGAGCTGGCGATCCATTTCGACGGTGCCGCAAAAGCCATGGCCGCCCTCGGCGTCAGCCTGCCGCTTCTGATGGCCACCATAGCGCTGCAGCTGGGAGCCGGTCTTTCGATCGGCCTGGGCCTGCTGACGCGTCTGGGCGCGGTCGCGCTCGGACTGTTCTGTTTGGCAACGGCAGCCCTGTTCCACACCAATTTCGCCAGCCAGAACGAATTGCTGCATTTCGAAAAGGATCTCGCCATAGCGGGCGGCATGTTCGTCCTCGCCATCGCCGGAGCCGGCGCGATATCTCTCGAAAGGGTGCTGAACGGACTCATGAGGCGCCGGCAACAGGACAGAGAGACGGTTGCCGCGCTCATAGCGGCCGGTAGCCCTTTGTCGGTGGGCGATATCAAGCTCCCGTTCTAATTTCGACCAAGACGCTGGGTCTCATATCAACTCGGCACGCCACAAACGCCTCGGGTGACCAGATGGCGCATGCCGTTCGTGGCGTGCCGTTCATCGACGTCCGCTTAACGGCACGGATAGGGCCGCCCTATCGGCCGATTTGAGGCGCAAAGCTGCCAATGGGTGTAAGATAAATGCGATCAGCGAATGGCTGGCCTAGCTTCTTGAATTTGGGCGAACCGCCTCGTAACCAGTTGACAGATAACGATGTGCTAGTCGCTGAAGGTCAGCGTTCTCTGTACGGGTCGCCAAGCCGTTTCCTCGTACTGTATGGTCTGGCGGACCTACTTACGATGACTCCGAATAGATCCGTCCGACAGGGCCGGACCAGCGGTCGAGGTGACTGCTTCCCGGGTCGCAACGTTCTCCAGAAATGTCGTCGCCGGCACGAAGAACAATGTGCCGGTGACCGCGCGGCTGAAGTCCAGCAACCGATCGTAGTTGCCTAGCGGCCGGCCAATGCGCTGCCACGTTTCGAGCCCTAAAGCTGACATTCGCGTCTGTAGCTCAGTAAGGGTTGGAATAAGTCGAACGGTGCCACGGGTGCGCGGGTGGTAGACCCGAAAACCTGGAGGAAGGGGGCGGCTCTGCTCCCATTTCGAAGGCGGCGGCAACATTTTGAGACCAGACCCTCGAGGCCAAGCGCGCGCAAGGCGGCCTTTTCAAAGGTCAACAACGCCGAGTTAAACGTCGAGCAAAACCGTTCCTTGCGGGCGGCTGCAACATGCCAGGACATAGCCGGCCGATTTATCTTCAGCATTCAGCCCGCCTAGATCGTCCATGGCAACTTCGCCGGATAGTTTGGCTATTCGGCACGTTCCGCAAACGCCCTGCTGGCAGGCGGTTGGGATGTAGATGCCACAGTTCCGTGCCGCTTCAAGCAGGGTCTCTCCGGGCGCGCAGTGATGCTCCACGCCCGAGCGGGCGAAACGGACCGAAGACGAAATCGCTGAAGCCAATTCCGACCGCGAACCATTGCTGCCTCCGAAACTCTCCTCGTGATATTGCGTCGGCGGGAAGCCTATTGCGTGAAGGCAGGCCCGTGCCGTCTTCATGTACCCTTCGGGTCCACAGGCAAAAACGGTGCGCCTGTGGAGATTGGGAACGAGGGTCAGCAGCATCTGACTGTCTATTCGGCCAGTTGGCCCCCTCCAGGTGCGATCTTCCTGGCTGCAAACGCACGTTACCCGCACGTTGGGGAAGCGAGAGGCAAGTGCGTCCAATTCCCTTCGAAAGATTATATCACCTGGCGTTCTGGCACTATGAATGAAGGAGATATCCTGGTCGGTTGCGCGGTCGGTAAGCGCACGCAACATCGACATCACGGGCGTTATCCCGCTGCCGCCCGAAAGGAAGAGCGGCGTTTCATATGGCAGGTCATCGAGATTGAATGAGCCGAGCGGCCCTTCGATTTCGATCTCGTCGCCCGCCCCCAAATTGTCGTGGAGCCAATTCGAAACCATGCCGCCCGGTGTTCGCTTCACCGTGATCTGCAGGTCGAGCGGTCGCGTCGGTGGTGAGGAAACAGAGTAGGAGCGCGTCACCGCGGCACCCTCGATCTTGAGGTGCACGAGCACATACTGGCCCGCGCTGAAGCAGAACATCCGATCCGTCGGGGATGTGAAAACGAAAGTTTTCACATCGGGCGTCTCCTCGATTACACGACGGCAGAGTACGAGCTGCGATGTCGTTTGTGCCCATTGCCGATGACGCATCATCGGGAGGAGGCCGGGGGTCCCAACGTGTGCGTTCATCATTCATCTCGGTTTGAAGTAGAGCCAAGATGCCATTTCCGGGCCCGCCATAACAGGAGCCTCCCTCGCGAGTTATGATCGATTATTTCGATCACATATCCAGTGACATCACGGCAACGTGAAGGGCGCGGATTCCCTTGCGGATGATCGGTTCGTGCTTGCGGCGCGCCAGGATGGCCGTGTGTACCGGCTGATGCAGGGTCGGAGCGCCTTCGACGATGAACGATGGGCGTTCGAGGGCAAACCTGCGCGCATCGTCACTTCGCATATAGCAGGTCCCGCCCGCGCGCCGTAGCATCATCTCCGCCAAGGTTTCTGATCCCATGGAAAGGCGACAGATCGCCAACTCGCCAAGCAGTTCGGCATGGGCCTTCTCCAGCAGGACCGTATAGCCAGGACGAATATAGGTTTCAGGATCGACCTCGGAGAGGGTTCTGGCTACCGTGGAAACCATCACATATTCCTCAACCATCAAATGTTCATAGGAGATTTCGGGTAGGTATCGCGGGGCGTAAAGCACTGCGATGTCGAGATTTCCCATGCTTAGGTCGCTGACCATCTGGTTCGAATAATCCGACTCGACATGGATCGACGATTTGGGAAGAGCCTGACACAGCGTCTCCACCCAACCCGGCAAAACCGAGCGGGTCATCCCGACCTGCGCGGCGACGCGCAAGGTGCCTTCGAAACGATTGAACGCCCGGACATCGTGGCGAGCCCGCGACCATGTGGACAGCAGGGATCTTGCGTAAGCTTCGAACCGGCGTCCTGCGGCGGTCGGTTCCGCCCCGGCGCGTCCGCGCTGGAACAGTTCGGACCCGATTGCGCTCTCGAGGTTCTTGATGCGGGTGCTGATCGTCGACTGGGTCAATCCTAGCCGATCCGCGGTGCGATTGAAGTTTCTCGATTCGATGATGTCCAGAAAGGTCTCGATGTGATCAAGTTGCATGAAATCTCCAATCGAAAAACTCGATCATATTCCACGTATCATAAGCTTGATCAAACAATACTCAAGGCGGAAGCTGTAGCAGATCAGCGGCCGGCAGCGCCGCCGGGACGAGATACGGATACGGAGCGGAAGAAGTGTTCATAGTCGACTGCGACTGTCATAATTACTGGTCAAGCGCTACTGTGTTGGAGCCCTATCTCTCCGGCTTGTGGAAAGACATGTTCATCGAGGGCGAGAAAACAGGGCCCGTTGGGGCCTTTCCGCATGGTCATCGGCCCTGGTTCCACCCGCAGGACTTTTCCCGCAAGGACATCCGTCCGAAAACGGAAGCCGACAACTATCTCATCATGAAAGAGAAGCACCTCGACAAATACAAAGTCGACGTGGCGATCCTGACCGGCGATGAGCCTATCGAGGCGTCGACCCTGGCTAACCCCTACTATGCCAGCGCTCTGGTCAGCGCTTACAACGATTATCAGATCGATCAGTGGTTGCCGAAAGACGATCGGTTCATGGGCTCGATCATCATCGCGCCACAGGATCCGAAGCTCGCTGCCGCCGAGATACGCCGTCTTGGCAGCCATCCGCGCATGGTCCAGGTTCTCGCCTCCCAGGGGTCCGTCAAGCCGTATGGCGACCCGTTTTACCATCCGATCTACGAAGCCTGCGCGGAAGTGGGGTTGCCATTCGCCATTCATCTGGGCGGGCATGGCGGCGTGAATTCAACTGCCATTGCTCCTGCTCCGACGACATTCTTCTGGGAAACGCATGCCATTCTGCACATGTCGGCGATGTCGCACGTGGCAAGCATGATCGCCCATGGCGTCTTCGAGAAATGGCCGGACCTCTACTTCGTGATCATCGAGTGCGGCGTCGCCTGGGTTCCATCGGTCCTTTGGCGCCTGGACGCCGACTACAAAGCGCTGCGCAAGGAGACGCCATGGCTGAAGATGCTGCCGTCTGAATATTGCCGGCGCAACATCCGCTTTTCCACGCAGCCGCTGGAGCAGCCTGCAAACATCCAACATCTCTGGTCCACGCTCGAAGCGATGGACGGCGAAAACACGCTGATGTTTGCATCAGACTATCCGCACTGGGATTACGACGATGCCAACACGCTGCAAATCCCTCCTGCATGGAAGAGCAAGATCATGGGACTGAACGCGCTGGAAGTCTACAAACGCATCCCCCGCGCGCAAGCCGCGAATGCCGCCTGAGGAAGCATACGATGCCCGAGAAGACATATATCTGCCGCGTCGACGAGATCGAAACAGGGTCTCCGTTCATCGCCAAGATCCGCAGCCTTTCGGTCGGGATTTTCCGCATCGGAGATTCATTCCACGCGCTGCTGAATGTCTGTCCGCACCGCGGCGCTCCGCTTTGCGAGGGGCCGCAATGCGGCACAACCGCGCCCGTTGAACAGGCGCAATTCATCTATCATCGCGAAAACGAGATCGTTCGATGCGCCTGGCACGGGTGGGAGTTCGACATCAAGTCAGGCGCGGCCTTGGTCGATCCCTCCGTTCGCGCGCGCACATTTCCAGTCACCGTCGAAGCCGGCGGCATTTACGTGACGGCCTGATTGGCGCAAGCCGATTGGGATTGGAAAAATTCGAAGGAAAGGTGGCGGAGCCAATAAGCAGATTTGTTCGCCGGTGCTTGACGAGAAATAACGCGGGGAACTCCGCAATGGGAGAGTCAAATGTCAGAATCTGAATACAAGCTTGGTATCGCGCAAAGCCTGATCGGAGGCGGCAAGGTTTCCCGCCGCGACTTCATTCATCTTGGGCTGGCCGCGGGCCTGACCGTTGCCGCCGCCGACCGGCTGTTCGTGAGCACGGCGCGGGCCGAACCGATGCAGGGCGGCTTCGCCAAGCTCGGCATGGCTCATGGCGCGACGACGGACTCGATCGATCCGGCCGGCTACCCCGACACGTTCACACAAACCGCATTTTCGGGCTCGCTGTCCAACAGCCTCACTGAGGTCGACGCCAAAGGCAATGTCCAATCGGACCTCGCCGAGAGCTTTGAAACTTCGGATGGAGCCAAAACCTGGGCCTTCAAGCTGCGCAAAGGCGCAACCTTTCACAACGGCAAGACCGTGACGGCGGATGACGTCGTGACCTCCTTGCAATATCACATGGGCAAGGACACCAAATCGGCGGCGAAGTCGCTGTTGGACTCCGTCGCCGATGTCAAGGCGGACGGCCCGGAAACGGTGGTCTTCTCGCTCAAGAGCGGCAACGCCGATTTCCCTTACATCATGAGTGACTACCATCTGGTCATCATGCCGGCCAAGGACGGCAAGGCGGATTGGGCTTCAGGCGTTCGCACCGGTGCTTTCGTCCTCGAGAATTTCCAGCCCGGCGTTTCGGCCAAGCTCAAGCGCAATCCAAACTACTTCAAGAATGGCAAGCCCTATCTCGACGAGGTGGAGTTCATCGCCATCACAGATCTCGCCGCTCGCATGGCGGCGCTATCCACGGGGGAGGTGGACTATATCGGCCGCGCCGACCTCAAGACGCTCGGCATGTTGAAACGCAATCCCAAGGTGGAAATCGTCGAGGTCACTGGCTACGGGCACTATACCTTGCCGATGAATGTCACGATGGCGCCGTTTGATAATCCGGACGTGCGAATGGCATTGAAATGGGCGATCAATCGCCAAGAAATCGTCGACAAGATCTTTCTTGGCCACGCCACTGTGGCCAACGACAACCCGATCGCGCCGGCCATCAAATTCGCCAAGGATCCGCAACCGCAACACAGCTTCGATCCGGAAAAAGCCAAGCACTACCTGAAAAAGGCCGGAATGGAGAACCTGAAGGTGGACCTCTCGGTGGCCGATGCCGCCTTTGCGGGGGCGGTGGATGCGGCTTCGCTCATTCGCGAAACGGCAGCCCAATGCGGCATCGACGTCAATGTCGTGCGTGAGGCCGAGGACGCTTATTGGGACAATGTCTGGCTGAAGAAACCCTGGTGCGCTTCCTATTGGAGCGGTCGGGCAACCGCCGACTGGATGTTCACGCAAGCCTTTGCCGCGGACTCCAGCTGGAACGAAACGTTCTGGAAAAATCCCCACTTCAACGAATTGCTTGTCCAGGCACGCGCCGAGACGGACGAAGCCAAACGAGCGGCGATGTATGCCGAGATGCAGCAACTAACCCACGATGACGGCGGCAGCATCGTGCTGGTCTTCAACAATTTCGTCAGCGCCCAATCCAAAAAGCTCGCACACGGTGATGTGGCGCCCAACTGGGAGAACGATGGACTGAAAATGGCCGAACGCTGGTGGATCGCCACGGCATGAGATGGCGGGCCGGAGCCGCGATGGTTTTGAGGCTCCGGTCAGCTGGCTCCGAGTGCAGGGTTGCCGCCCAAAGGGAAACGCCACGCACATGAACCCCGTCGCAAGAACGGTCCTGCAGCGCCTTGGCCTCGGTCTGGTCACTTTGTTTATCGTGTCCATCATCATCTTCTCTGCGATCGCGATGCTCCCAGGCGACTTCGCCAAGGCCACGCTCGGGCAGTCGGCGACGCCCGAAACGGTCGCCGCGTTCCAGCGGGAGATCGGCATCGATCGTCCGCCTGTCGAGCGCTACTTCGCTTGGGTCGCCCAGATGCTCCATGGCGATTTCGGCTCTTCGTTTGCGAGCCGCACCGGATATCGGCGTACCGTGGCCGAGATCATCGCACCCCGCCTCTACAACACGATGTTCCTTGCAGCAGTGACGGCGCTGATAGCCGTTCCCCTGGCCTTGGGGCTTGGCATTCTGGCTGCGCTGTACCGCAACGGCTGGTTCGACCGGCTGGTGAATGTCGCGACACTGACAACCATTTCATTCCCGGAATTTTTCGTCGCTTATATGCTCGCCTACCTGGTGATCTCGCGCGACACGTTCATCGGATCCGATTTCGCTCAAACGCTGCCTCATTGGCTCACTGTCTCGCTGAACTGGGCGCTCAATGCGGTTCCCAAATTTCCGACATTGTCGAATGTGAACGATCAGACGCCATTTTGGGAGCATCTCTGGAAAGTCGCCCTGCCGGCAATCACCCTTACGCTTGTAATCGTGGCCCACATGATGCGCATGACCCGAGCGGCCATCATCAACATGCTGTCAAGCCCCTACATCGATATGGCGCGCCTCAAGGGAATGTCCCCGATGGTGATCGTGCTGAGGCATGCCCTGCCCAATGCCTGGGCTCCGATCGTCACTGTGGTCGCGTTCAATCTGGCGTATCTCATCGTCGGAGTGGTCGTGGTCGAGGTCGTGTTCGTTTACCCCGGCATCGGCCAGCTGATGGTTGACGCGGTAAAATCCAGGGATGTTCCGGTTGTCCAGGCCTGCGCCCTGATTTTCGCCGCGACTTATATCCTTCTCAACCTGCTAGCCGACATTATTTCCATCGCCACCAATCCCAGGCTCTTGCACCCACGATGACCAGATCCGAATCTGTCGCGGAGCTTCAGAGGCTGAGGCGCTCGCGTGCCACCCGGGCGAAAACTGCGCTGAAGAAGGCACCGTTCAGCGCGTGGTTCGGCATCGTCGTGATCCTCGGCTACGTCTTTGTTGCGGTCTTCGCGCACTGGATAGCCCCATATGGCGAGACGCAGGTTTTCAGCGAAGCCTTCGCGCCGTGGAGCCAGGAGTTCAAACTGGGAACCGATCAGCTCGGCCGCGACATGCTCACCCGCTTGATCTACGGTGCGCGCAACACCATCGCTATAGCGGTCGCGACCACGTTGCTGTCCTTCGCGGTCGGCGTCTCGCTCGGCCTTCTTGCCGCATTGTACAGGGGGTGGCTCGACCAGATCTTGTCACGTGCGGTGGACGTGCTGATGTCAATCCCGAGTCTGATCTTCGCGCTGGTGCTGCTGACGATCTTCGGCTCTTCGATCACGAGCCTGATTGTCATCATTGCGCTTCTCGATTCCACCCGGGTCTTTCGGCTTTCTCGCGCCGTCGGGCTTAACGTGGCGGTGATGGAATATGTCGAGGTGGCACGATTACGCGGTGAGGGACCAAAATGGATCATCGCCAAGGAAATCCTTCCCAATGTCATGCCGCCACTGGTCGCCGAGTTCGGCTTGCGATTCTGCTTCGTGTTCCTGACAGTCGCGGCGCTGTCGTTTCTCGGCGTCGGTATTCAGCCGCCGACGGCCGATTGGGGATCAATGGTGCGCGAGAACGCGACCCTGATCACCTACGGCGACGTCACCCCGCTACTTCCGGCCGGCGCGATTGCTCTCCTTACCGTGTCCGTGAATTTCGTTGTGGACTGGTTCCTGCACGCAACAAGCGGGTTGCGGGATGAAAAGTAGCGGTCCAGGCTCACGCGAAAAAGGCAAGGATCTACTTCAAATCCGCAATCTGCATGTGGAGGGGTTCTCGGACGAGCGCTGGCATCCGATTGTCCGCGGGATCGATCTGACGCTGAAGCGGGGCGAGGTTCTTGGCCTGATCGGCGAATCAGGCGCCGGCAAGTCCACCATTGGCCTTGCCGCAATGGGTTATGCCAAGCCGGGCTGCCGGATCATGCAAGGCTCGGTCCTGTTCGACGGGATTGATCTTCTGGCAGTCAATGAAAAAGGGCGCCGTCGCCTCAGGGGCTCCCGCATTGCCTATGTCGCACAAAGCGCGGCTGCCTCTTTCAATCCGGCACATCGGCTCTTGGAACAAACCGTCGAAACAGCGGTGGCGCATGGAATTGCCGGCCGGGAAGAGGCGAACCGGAGCGCCGTCGATCTTTATCGACGCCTTCAACTCCCAGAACCGGAGACCATAGGCTTTCGCTATCCTCATCAGGTCTCCGGCGGGCAGTTGCAACGGGCAATGACAGCGATGGCAATGGCTTGTCGTCCGGACCTCATAATATTCGACGAGCCAACAACCGCGCTCGACGTGACCACGCAGGTTGAAGTTCTAGCTTCCATTCGCAACATCGTGGAGGAATTCAGCACCGCTGCAATCTACGTGACGCATGACCTGGCGGTGGTGGCGCAAATGGCGGATCGTATCATGGTTCTGCGCCACGGACGCACCGTGGAGGAGGCTGATACACGCCAGATGCTGGCCTCGCCCAGCCAAGAATATACCAAAACGCTCTGGGCCGTACGCAAGCTCGACAAGCCCGAAGTTCCAGCCGATGACTATCTGCTGACGATAGACAACGTTACCGCGGCCTATGCAGGAAAGGTCAAGGTGCTCCAGGATGTCTCCATCAAGGTTCCGCGCGGAAGAACCGTGGCTGTGGTCGGCGAATCCGGTTCGGGCAAATCGACGCTCGCGCGAGTCGTCACCGGTCTCTTGCCGCCAATTTCAGGTTTGATTTCTTTTGCCGGGCAGCCCCTTTCCACGAGCCTGAAGACGCGGCCGAAGGAGGTCCTGCGCCGCATGCAGATGATTTACCAAATGCCCGACAACGCCCTGAATCCGCGCCAGACGGTCGAAGAAATCATAGCTCGGCCGCTCGAATTCTACCTCGGCCTAAAGGGCGCGCAGAAGGATCGCCGGATCTGCGAACTTATGCACATGGTCGAGACGAGCGAGGATTTTCTGGAACGCCTGCCTGGCGAGCTATCGGGCGGCCAAAAGCAACGCGTCTGCATTGCCCGGGCGTTGGCAGCCGATCCAGAGCTTATCATCTGTGACGAGATCACGTCCGCGCTCGACCAGATCGTCCAAGAGGAAATCCTCAAGCTTCTCATGCGCCTGCAGCGTGAACTCGAAATGAGCTACATCTTCATTACCCACGACATTGCTACCGTAAGGGCGATAGCCGACCAAATCGTTGTCATGCACCAGGGCAAAGTCGTTGAACAGGGACTGAAGAGCCAAGTTCTCACACCTCCCCATGCCGCTTACACCGAACGGCTTTTGTCGTCCGTACCGGAAATGGATCCGGACTGGCTTACAAGGCTGCTGGCCAGCCGGAAAGTCTGAGAGGGGGACCCCGTCCACCTAGGCCCCTGGCATCCTTCCACGTGCTTTGAAGGGCATGATCGTGCTCCGCTTCAATCGGGCTGGCCAGCCCGACAAACGGAGCCAACCATTTCACCGTTTCGTCGCTAAGAAAGCTGGCGACCCAGGAGATCTCGGTATTAGCTCACGAACGGCAGCTTCTGTTTGCTTAAAAGAAGCGCTCTGAGGCACATCGGAGCTACGACGCAGTCCCTGTGATGTCTGCTTTTTGGAAGCGGCTGCTAATCTCTCAATGACCAAGATTGGGCAGCAAAGCTGCCAAGGGGTGTAAGATAAATGCAGCCAGCGAATGGGTGGCCTAGCTTCTTGACTCAATTTGGGCGAACCGCCTCGTAACCAGTTAATAAATAACGTCGGGTTAGTCGCACTGTCTGCAATCCGGGTGGCGAACGAGGATCAAGGAAGGAACAAGGGGGCCGTGCCCAAGTTCGGCATGTACCACCGCCGCCGATGAACGCGCAGTAACAACCGAGGCACGGGATCATGACCGTTCAGATTCGACTTTCCGAGATCGACCACGCCAGGCGCGAAGATCATGGCGACGGTGCCTGGAGCATCGCACCGGACCTGGGTTATTTGCGGCTGGCAATCGTCAATGTCGTGTTCTTCGGCGCACCGCGCAGCGGAGATCGGAACTGGGTGCTAATAGATACGGGGTTGCCGACGTCGAGAAGCAGTATTCTTGCGGTCGCGGAAAAGCGGTTTGGCACCAACGCACGGCCTGCCGCGGTTATCCTGACACACGGCCATTTTGACCATGTGGGAACGGTTCTGGACCTCGCGAATAGGTGGGAGGTGCCCGTCTTCGCGCATCGACTCGAGCGACCCTATTTGGACGGAACTGAATGTTATCCGCCACCGGATCCCTGGGTCGGGGGCGGACTGATGGCGCTGCTTTCGCCGCTCTTTCCACGCGGGCCGATCGATCTTGGCAACCGATTGGAACTCTTGCCCGCCGACGGATCGGTCCCCGGAATGCCCGGATGGCAATGGCTGCACACACCCGGGCACGCCCCTGGTCACATTTCGCTCTGGCGCGAGGAAGACCGCTCGCTGATCGTAGGGGACGCTTTCATCACCACCGGTCAGGAGTCGGTCTATGAGGTCGCCGTCCAGGATCTCGAGATGCACGGTCCGCCGCGCTACTTCACGCCGGACTGGGATGCGGCGGAAAGATCTGTGAAGCGTCTGGCTGCCCTGAACCCTCAGATGGTCATCACTGGACACGGTGCGGCTGCCGCTGGAGTGGGCATGCGTAAAGCTCTTGACAGTCTGGCTGAGCGCTTCACGGTGTTCGCCGTCCCGCCGAAATCAAAATTCGTACGCGAGCCAGCGATGGCTGCAAATAGCTGAGGTAACCGAGCCGCCGTCGTTGTGAATATGGTCACGTTGGACAACTCCATCTCTCGAGCAGGTAGAGTTCCCCCTCGGGTCGCGCCCATGTCGCCCAAACACTGACAAGCGGAACATTCCCGGGAGGCGCCAGTTAGGCGTCGCACGCTTGGGCGACTTGCGGCCAGCCCCGAAAAAATCCCGCGTCAGGAGCAGACGTCAGATGGAAAACGAGCACCCCGAAGGACGTGTCCTCTCCGCCGGCGCGGCGATCGGCAAGAAGTTCGGGCCCCCACCGGTCGTCACTAGCCATGACTGGCGTCGATTCGCTCATGGGCCAAAACCGTGGAGCGGTCCCGGCTCCACCAGCTTGATGGGGTGATCGACTTAGCTGTGCTCCATCGCCGTGCCGCCGAATTGGAGTTTGTGCACGAGCCAGCGAGGAGGAACAAACCTGGGAAGCGCCAGTTAGGTCCTTCGTCCGGCGGAGGGCGGCACCCCGGCCACGCGCCTTGAAGTTGGTTCAGAGGAAGGCTTCAGATGAGAAGTGCCAAGAGCGCGTGCCCCAAGAACGCGTCCTCTCCAGGATTGGTGGCCGAGCAAGTGTTGTTGCCATCCAGCCCCAAGCCGGGGCGGCAACTGCTCTGGATCCCGGCAATCGCATTCTTGCCCGGTTGCGCGGGGGGTGTGCTCGACCCGCAAGGACCCATTGGCTCGGGCAACCGCACGATCCTCTTGAACTCACTGGCGGTGATGCTGGCGATCGTTGTTCCGACGCTTGTTGCGCTCTTGGCCTTCGCATGGAAATTCCGCGCCTCGAACAGCGACGCGCGCTATGACCCGGAGTTCACCTATTCGGGGCGCATCGAGTTGATCGTCTGGTCGATCCCGACGCTCACCATCCTTTTCCTTGGCGGGCTGATCTATTACGGATCGTACCAGCTCGATCCGCGCAAACCGATCCCTTCCGCGCAGCCGCCGCTCGACATCCAGGTGGTGGCGCTCGACTGGAAATGGCTGTTCCTCTATCCCGAGCAGGGCGTGGGCGCTGTCAATCAATTGGTTATCCCCGCCGGCGTTCCAGTTCATTTCAAGCTGACCTCGGCCAGCGTGATGAACACGTTCTTCGTGCCCCAGCTTGGCAGCATGGTCTACGTCATGAACGGCATGCAGACCGAGTTGCATCTGCAGGCCGACCGCGAGGGCAGCTTTTTCGGCCAGTCGGCGCACTTCAGCGGCGACGGCTTCTCGGACATGAACTTCAGCGTGAGCGCGGTTTCAGTCGATGCCTTCACCCGCTGGACGTCGTCGCTGCGTGGCGGCGGCGGCGTGCTCAACGCGAATACCTACCGCGAGCTCGCCCGGCAAAGCACCAACGTGCCGCCGTCCACGTTCGGCCATGTTCAGCCCGGGCTGTTCGATGCCGTCGCTCAGCAGATATTGCCCCCGGGTCCGGGGCCGGCCGAAAGTGCCGCCGGCGGCGAGCCACAGGTGAGCCCAAAGGCATTGCCCGCGGCGGCGCCGCCGACGGGGCATCATCCACAGGCAGAAGGGGCGGAATGACGATGCTGGGCAAGCTCGACTCGTCGGCCATTCCCTTCGATCAACCCATCCCGCTCGTCGCGGCTCTCGGCGTCTTTCTGGCAGGGGTCGCCGTGCTTGGATGGATAACGGTGAAGGGCTACTGGCCCTATCTGTGGAACGAGTGGATAAGCTCGGTCGACCATAAGCGCATCGGCGTGATGTACATTGTGCTGGCGATGCTCATGCTTCTGCGTGGCTTCATCGATGCCATCATGATGCGCACGCAACAGGTGCTGGCGATCCACGGGCCGGGCTACCTGCCGCCGGAGCATTACGACCAGATCTTTTCCGCGCACGGCACGATTATGATCTTCTTCGCGGCGATGCCTTTCATGATCGGCCTGATGAATTTCGCCGTACCGCTGCAGCTTGGCATACGCGATGTAGCCTTTCCGACACTCAATTCCGTCAGCTTCTGGCTGACGGCTTCCGGAGCCCTGCTGGTCAACATCTCGCTTGTCATCGGTGAGTTCGCGCGCACCGGCTGGCTGCCCTATGCCCCCTTGTCGGAGACCACCTACTCGCCGGGCGTCGGTGTCGATTACTATCTGTGGTCGATCCAGATCTCCGGCGTCGGCACGCTGCTTACCGGCGTCAACCTGGTGACGACCATCCTCAAGATGCGTGCGCCTGGTATGGGCTACCTGCGAATGCCGATGTTCTGCTGGACCTCGCTCGCGTCCAACCTGCTCATCGTCGCAGCCTTCCCGATCCTCACCGCCACGCTGGCGATGCTGACGCTGGACCGCTATCTCGGCTTCCATTTCTTCAGCAACGAAGCCGGCGGAAATCAGATGATGTTCGTCAACCTGATCTGGGCCTGGGGCCATCCCGAGGTCTACATTCTGGTGCTTCCCGCCTTCGGCATCTTCTCCGAGGTCTTCTCGACATTCTCGTCAAAGCCGCTGTTCGGATACCGTTCGATGGTCGCGGCCACGATGTTCATCTGCATCGTCTCGTTCATGGTCTGGCTGCATCATTTCTTCACCATGGGCGCCGGAGCAGACGTCAACGCCGCCTTCGGCATCGCCACGTCGGTCATCGCCGTCGGCACCGGGGTGAAGATCTACAACTGGCTCTTCACCATGTATGGCGGGCGCATCCGCTTCGACACGCCGATGCTTTGGGCGCTGGGCTTCGTGACCACCTTCACCGTCGGCGGCATGACCGGCGTTCTGCTTGCCGTTCCACCGGCCGACTTCGTGCTGCACAACTCCCTTTTCCTCGTCGCGCATTTCCACAACGTCATCATTTCGGGCGTGCTGTTCGGCGCGTTCGCCGGCTTCACCTACTGGTTTCCCAAGGCGTTCGGATTCCGCTTGCACGAAGGCTGGGGCAAGGCCGCATTCTGGGTCACCTTGGCCGGCTACATGCTGGTCTTCGTGCCGCTCTATATCGTCGGTCTGCTCGGCATGACGCGGCGCCTGCAGCATATCGACATGGATCTTTGGGCGCCATGGCTGGTGGTGGCCGTGTTCGGCGTGCTGGTGATGATCGCCGGCGCCGCACTGCAGATCATGCAACTCGCCGTTTCGATCCGACATCGCGACAAGCTTCGCGATGAGACAGGCGACCCATGGGACGGGCGTTCACTGGAATGGTCGACGTCTTCCCCTCCCCCCGTTTTCAACTACGCGCGGCTGCCTTACGTCGAGGATGAAGAGCCCTACTGGCGCATCAAGCAACGGGCAAGGGAGGAGAAGAGGCCCGGTGCGGAGGAAGGATACGAGCCTATCGAGATGCCGCGCAACAGCCCGACAGGCTTCGTCACCGCCTTCTTCAGCACGCTGATCGGGTTCGCGCTGATCTGGCACATATGGTGGCTGGCGATCGTCGGCTTCATCGGCGCCTACGCGACCTTCGTCGTCTTCGCCTGGCGCGATCATGGGGATTATGAGATTCCCGCCGAAGAGGTCGCGCGCATCGACGATGACCACAAGGCCGCACAGTCAGCCCGGCTGCGGCGCTGGGAGCGGCCGGCATGAGCGATCACGCGCTACCCGGCGACTTCGGCGCGGGCACCCAGGCCCGAGACCCCTATCGGCTTGGTCAGGGCGGCCGACACGGCGTGCGCTCCGCGACCGGCCACGGTGAAGGCGGCCCGGCCTCGAAATTCGTCACCGTGGCATATGGCTTCTGGATCTTTCTGCTGTCCGACATCATCATATTCTCGGCCTTCTTCGCGGCGTATGCCGTGCTTGCCAAGGCGACCGCCGGCGGACCGACCGGCAAGGATTTGTTCGAGCCCACCCGCGTTGCGGTGCAGACGGGCCTTCTGCTCACGTCGAGCTTCACCGGTGGCCTGGCGACACTCGCGACCCATCGCAGATCGATGGCTGCCACGCAGGCCTGGCTGCTCGTCACCGGATTGCTCGGGGCAGCCTTCCTGTTTCTGGAGGTACAGGAATTCGCGGCGATGATCGGCGAGCAGGCGGGGCCTTCGCGCAGCGCATTTCTATCAGCCTTCTTTGCGCTCGTTGGCTGCCACGGCACCCATGTCGGGCTGGGGCTGCTCTGGCTGGGCACAATGATGGCGCAGCTATGGGTCAAGGGTTTTCGGTCGGATATTTTGCGGCGGCTCCACTGCTTCGGGCTTTTCTGGCACGCACTCGACATCATCTGGGTCGCCATCTTCACCCTGGTCTATCTGTTGGGAGCATCGCCATGACCGACACCGAGAGCAGGCCCGGCGAGATGCAGGACCGCCGCGATTCCGCACCGGGCGAGGAACGTATAACCGAGCACGAAGTGGCTGGAGGGCTGTTGGGCTATGTGATCGGCTACGGCCTGGCCATCCTGCTCACGATCGCGTCATTCCTGGCGGCTCAAACCGATCTGATTTACCAGCCGGCGGTGATTTCGGCCCTGGTGGTGCTCGCTGTTGCGCAGATGGGTGTGCATCTAGTCTTTTTTCTGCACCTGACCACCGGGCCGGACAACACCAACAACATCCTGGCCTTGGCCTTCGGCGTGCTGATCGTTGCGCTGGTGGTCCTGGGCTCGGTTTGGATCATGGCCCACCTGAACGAGAACATGGCCGCCATGACGGCCCATCAAGCCGGAACGATGCCTTAAACCTCGCCCTGCTAGTCTTGGCTGAGGTGATATGAAGCTGGTACATTGTACCGCCGGGGTGGAGATAAAAGGCTCGTCAGACCTCGTGCTTTGGCTGAACTGCACGTATGGCATCTAGCGCCAAGCGAACGGCATCGATGCCTGAGACGCGGGGCTCGATCCGCCTGAAAATCACGCGGCCGTTTCGGTACTCCAGGCCCAACGCTTTCCGGTCCCGCCATTGGGACGCCAACGGCTTGTTGCGCAAGGTGATCGCGACGGCTTCGGGCCCAACATCGACTTTGCCGACACCCAGTTCCGACGCTGCTATCCGCAACCTGGTAAGTTCCAGCAGAACGGCCACTTCGCCAGGCATGTCACCAAAGCGGTCCTCGAGCTCCTCGCTGAATGCATCAAGGTCCAAGTCAGAACGAATACGAGAGAGCCGCGCATAGAGGCCAACACGGACAGTAGGCTCGTTTACATAGCTTTCGGGAAAAGCCCCTTTTGCAGGCACGTTGATGTTGGCAAGTTGCCTGTTGGGGTCGGCCCCTTCTCCAGCCGCCGAGACCGCCCGCTCCAGCAAGTGCTCGTAGAGGCCCACTCCGATCAGTTTCATATGCCCAGCCTGATCTTCGCCGAAGAGATCGCCGGCGCCGCGCAGGTCGAGGTCCCTTTGACTGATTGCCAGGCCGGAGCCAAGCCGATCGAGCGCAAGCATTGTCGAAAGCCGGGCCCTGGTGCCGTCGGCCAGCTCAACGCCAGGTTCCGTCAGAAGAAACGCAGCCGCTTGCATCGCTCCTCTACCGACCCGACCCCGTAGCTGGTGCAACTGCGCCAGACCGAACCGGTCCGGGCGCCAGACAATGATGGTGTTGGCTCGAGGCACATCGAGCCCACTCTCGATGATGTCGGTGCTCAACAAAATGTCGCCATCACCGTCAGCGAATCCGACCATGACTTCGTCCAGCTGCCTCCCTTTCATTTCACCGTGCGCCGTCATGATGCCGAGTTCCGGCACCAGCCTGTTCAGCTGGTCAGAGACCGGGCCAATGTCCTCGATGCGAGGAACCACGAAGAAACTCTGTCCACCCCTGTGAAATTCACGCAAGAGGGCCGCGCGCACCGATGCTGGATCGAACGCCGCCAGTATCGTGCGGACGGGACGTCTTTTGGCGGGCGGAGAGTTTAGAACGCTGACATCCTGGATGCCCGACAGCGCCGATTGCAGCGTCCGCGGTATCGGCGTGGCGCTCATGCTCAGCGTGTGAAGGCAGGGCGCCATGTTCCGCAGGGCCAGCTTCAACTTGACGCCGAACCGGTGCTCCTCGTCAATCACCAGCAGTCCAAGATTGGCGAATGTGACGCTCCTGGACGCCAAGGCCTGAGTACCCACGACGATCGCAACCTGGCCGCTCCGCAGGCCCTCCTTTGCCGCTTTTGCCTTTGCTGCCCCGACCATCCTTGACAGGTGGGCGACCTGCAGGCCCGTTGCTGCGAAACGGCGGCTGAACGTCTCATAGTGCTGTCGTGCCAACACGGTTGTCGGCGCTATGACCGCAACCTGTTTCCCGCAGAGGGCGGCGGCGGCGCAAGCACGCAAAGCCACCTCTGTCTTGCCGAAGCCAACATCACCGCAGACGAGCCGGTTCATTGTTCTCCCCGAGGAAAGGTCGTCGAGCACAGCGCGGATGGCGGCGGCCTGGTCAGGAGTCTCGGTATAGGGAAATTTCGCCGCAAAACGGGCCAAGTCCGCGCGGGAGGACTTGATGATCTCGGCGGGCTGGCTGGACCTCATCTCGGCAAGGCCCACCAGGCGCTTGGCCAGCCTGTCGATCTCGCGCAACGCAGCCTCGCGTCGCTTGGGCCAGCCCTCGCCGTTGAGGCGATCGAGCGACACGGCCTCCGGTTCCGAGCCGTAGCGCCATATTTTCCCAAAGTCGTCGACCGGAACCAGCAAGGAAGCCCCGCCATGATATTCCAGCCTGACAACATCCTGGTGCTGACCAGCCAAGTCGACCTGTTCGACCGCCGCGAGCACGCCCAGGCCATGGTCTTCATGGACGACGACGTCGCCGATGCGCAACTCGGGTTCGAGTATGCTTGCGGCCATGCCGGCATCCGCCTTCAACGCAGGGCCAAACAGGTCGGCTGCGGCGACCATCGCGATACCGGATTGCGCGTCGACAAACCCTTCATCGAGGACGAAGCCAGCCTTGAGAAGAGAGCCTCTCGCGGCCGAAAGTATTTGCGGTAAGTCGACCGCTTCCTCAGCCCTCCGGCCTAGCTTTCTATTGAGCAGGCGATCTGCTCGCTGCAGTTCAGAGGCATCGCCGGTCAACACCACCCTGGCCCCGGCGCTTGTCTGCCTTGTCACGAATTCAGCGATTTCGTACCCGGGCCGGGCCTGGCGAAAGAATTTGGGAACTCGCTCGGCAGAAACGGCAAGTCTCGTGGAGCGGTTGCGCACGGAAGCATCCCACTCTTCACGCGACAGATAGAATTGTTCCGGCAAAGGTTTCTCGCGCCCGGCAGCCTCCTGCCTGGCACGGCGTGCATCCTCGATCAGGTCCAGAATTTTGTCGAGCGGCTGCCCGTCGATCCCTTCGAGGAAGGAGATCGAGGCGCTCGACGCAGTGTCGAAGACAGATGGCATCGCGCCATATAATGCGACCAGGCGCTCTTCCATCGACGTCGCGCGCATCGCTGTCAGCTCAGGATGATCACGAGCTTTAAACATCAGCTCGGATGCCGGTCCGACAGCAATCGAGTCTCGAACCTGGTCGCTGAGCTGACTGATCGGATCGTAGGTCTTGAGCTCTCGAATGCAGCTGTCTGGGCCAAGGACGACGCGAACGGGGTCCTCCGCGCCAGCGGGGAAGATGTCCATGAGATCGCCCCGAAAAGCTATTTCACCCGGTTCGTCGACCCTCTCGTCGACGAGATAGCCAAAAGCTTCGGACCTTGTTCTGAAATCATCCCGGTCGAACTTTTGTCCCACCTCCAGAATTGCGAAACCGCCAGCAATGACCTGGGCGGGCGGCACCCGCTGCAGACTGGCTTCGATCGACATTACACCGATGCGCGCACGATCGGGCTTCGTTGCCATGTGACACAACGCACGAAGCCTCCGCCCCATATTGGCGCGTGTGGGCCACACCCTGTCGTAAGGCAGGCAATCCCAGGACGGCAGCAAGATGATCTCCGCGTGCGGCAGGAACTGACGCAAAGCCCCGACGATCTCGTCGGCGCTGCGTTCCGAGGCAGTTATATGGATAATGTGCTTGTGCCGGCTGGCCTCCAGCCCACCGGCCAGCGCTGCCGCGATAGCTGAAGATGGCGGGACGCCGTGCTCTATCGTAAACCCGCTGTCATCCGTGTGATCGATTTGTTCGACATCCGTCCGCGAAATATGCCTGTTCACTGAAATCTCACCTTGTCCCCAGAAGAACGTCAGCACAGCGACCCCGTTCCTGGCGGCGCGCATTAAAGTGTTCCAGGACGGGGCAGCCGGTGCGGCGTTGATGCATTGCTTCCTAGCTGCCCTAAGAACTGGCGGCTGTGAATCACGCTCGACGCCGGCAGAACGCTCTGTGCGTCGGGCCATGCCGCGCGGTGGCCCGTCCGCCGGAGTTAATATGTGCACATGCTGAATTGCCGAAATGACGATAACCACGCGAGGGATTGTCGAGAAAGCTGTTCGAGTTCGTCCTCGTCCGTTATCCCAGCTTGGTAGTAAGCCAGGATGCGCGATGCACTCCGTTCTCTCTTGGTCTCGGTCTCGTTTTTTGGGGTTGCTGCGCGCCAAAACGCGGCTCAGTACGGCCAGCTCTGATGGGGTGAAGGCGTCTCTATGCTTGCATCAACTCCGCGCCGCCCGCCTCGGGTGGGGAGCCGAGGCGGGCTGAAGCTGTGGGGATCCAGCTTCCGATGCCGGGCAACAGGCGATTGTGCAAGAGGGATTGTCCGGCGCGGCCCAACGCAGGATGGACAGAATGTTCCGGGAGTTTTGGTGAGGCGAAAATAATTGGCCAAGAGCCACAAGCACGGCGCAGGATACGGCATGTAAGACTTGCCGGCGTGCGATCCAGTCAGCAGCTCGGGCCAAGATCCGAATCCTGGATGTGAGTTTCTGGACCTTGCTGAGCATTTAAGAGTTGAGGTACGGCCGTTATGATCTGCGGCAGAAAGAAGGGCTTGGTGATCATATTATGCTGTTGGGAACACCTTCGGCTCCCCAGTGTACCTCGCTATCGCCGCTGATACGCTGCCGCGATCGATTGACGTCCTGAGGTCGCCTTGGACAACGCCAAGACGGGCTTGGTGCTTCGACAGCCAAGTGCCAGACGATGAGGACGATTGCAGGCCTACAGCAGCCGCGCGAATGGTTTCTCGCTGTAAGCTCGTGTTGGGTTGGTACGCTGCGGCGGCTTGCCGGCGCGGTCGCTTTGATCAAGCTTCCTGCTGATCTTCAGAAGCCTGCTGGATTTGGGTCATCACCTTTCGGGGATCGACATTCTCTGCCAGTTGCCGCAGCTCTTTGTCGGCCGGGGTGGAGACATTCAGACGCACCGCCAAGGCAGCCACCATCTCGATCAGCCGCGTGGTTTCATGTTCGTTAAGGAGGCTGATCTGCAAATCCAGTTCCGCTCGGCGCTCGCTGTGTTCGGCCATTCTGTTCTGATTGATCAGCACGAAGGTAGACAGGAAGATTGCCTCGACGGAAGCGACCATGGCCAGGATCACGAAAGTTGGGTCCCAAGCTGGGATGGCTGGTATCGCGCCTAGGTTTGCAAGGATCCAGGCGACGAGGATTGCGAGATGCAGATAGACGAAAGTCATGCTCCCCGCGAAGCGCGAAATAGCGCCGGCAATCCGCACCTGAACGCTTTGGTGCTCCTCCTGTTGTCGCCTGTGCTCGACCAGTGCCTCTATGTTCTGGTGGAGCACCGAATGCATGTTGGCTGGACGTTGGTCGCTCATTTGGAAAGCTCGTTTGAACGACGATCTCGTGCAAGCGGCGTCACTTGTCGCCCGCCTGGAACATTTGCGGAGCCGGACCTGGCTTGAACTCGTCGGCACGCAGCTTACGTCGCTGCCGACGGTTCGATTGGGAAAGGGCGTGCCGTGCTGAAATCGTGTGCACCATACCGACTACTGCCTGCGGGGCGCTCTGATGAACCATATGGCCAGCGCCCGGAATCACCTCGAGGAGAGACCCACCAACTTCGGCATGCAGGCGCCGTGCATCCCGTTCCGCATCGAACAACCGGTCTCCAGATCCCGCCAGGATGCCGGTCGGTACGGAAATGTCCTTATAGCTGGCCTTCTTCGACAGGGCCGCGGCCAGCATAGATGCTGACTCCGAACAAACCGCCCGCAGTTGGGAAGGGCGGCTGGCGGCATCCTTGGCGGATGCGGCGAAGTCGCTGGCGATCATAGCGGGTCGAAATATCTTTTCCATTGCCCAAGGCCAGGCAAGCCTCACAAGCAGCGGCAACAAGGTGTGGCGAAACCCCGTTCCGATCACCGGCAATGCCGGGAGTGCGGCCAGTGCAAGATCCAGCCGCGGTGGCGGATAGTAATAGCCTGAGACAAGCACAATGCCGGCGACCGATGAAGAATGCCTGCGCGCCAACTCGAGGGCGATCCAGGCTCCCCAGGAATGTCCAAGCACGAGATATTTCTTAATACCCAATCTGCCGGCGGCGGCATGTATGAGGTCGGCTTGGTCGCAAGCGGACCAGCGCCGGGTGCGCGAACGTGAGCTTCGCCCAAAGCCGGGACGGTCAAATGCGAGCACCCGGTAGGTCTTTGCCGCCTCATCGAAGACGCCGCTCGACTTGAAATCCTCCGCCATGGATCCATTGCCATGCAGGAGAAGCAGCGGCATGCCGGTTCCGGCTTCGATAAAATGCAGGCGCAGACCATCAATTGCCATCATACGTCCGCATGTCAGGCTGGCGATCGCACGTTTGGCGCGGATGGCGTTGTATCCCGCTAGTGCCGCTAATGCAGCGACGGACAATCCGGCCGCTAGTTTCGCCCCGTCTCTGTCCAACGCCATTCGCGTGCCTTAGAAGCTGTCTGCGTGACCCAACCTTCGAGGTCACAGCTTGTTCCGCCAGACCCTGTGCCTGGCGCGGAAGGCTTTTCAACGCCTGGCGATCGCCATGGCCGCGATCTTGCAATGATCCATGCTTGCGTCCCGAGGAGATGCTCCCCGGGATAAACGATCGTTCCATCATTGCGCACACAGCGCCTGGCGTCAGGCTGGCCTCCTCGGCATGACCGGCCCCAAGAGTATGCATGACGCGTTCGCCTTCTCCGAGCAGGTAGTCGGAAATAATGCGGCGGTGGCACCGCCACCAGACGGCTTCCGCGCACATGATTGGGCAGCGATGCCGGCTGCTAAGCTCTTGCAGTTCCGCCAAGCCTTTGGCGAACGGCTCCGCCGAATCGGACCCAAAGCTGTCTTTGTTCGCCGTTCGTACACGCTTTCAGGCTCAATTGAACCGGTGAGCGCTGTCTGCCAACGTGGCTCTCTTTGGAAAAGTAAGCCCGCTGCCTGGGCGGGGGGCTTGGGGTTAGGCAGCGGGCTTCGTAGGCGATTAGGGGTTCAGAACCCACGCGAACGATGCTCTCAGAGTGTTAACGAAACCTTAACGAAGCTCGGAGCGTTTTACCAATCTTGGCGACCTGTGGATAACCCTCGCAGTTACGCGTTCAATGACAGAGCTGAGGTCCACGGCTTCGCGGTCATGCTGTTCTTCGACAGGTTCCGCCTGCATATTCGGATCACCGTCTCATCCATTGATGCCCGCCCAGGTGAACCGTGATCCCTGCTGCCAATCCAACCAAGATAATTTTGCGGCGTTCCCCGATACACCCGTTGTTCAATTGAATTGCTGTGTATTATTCCGCTGTTGTCTTTAGGATGAGAGCCATGCCCCTATCATCCTTCGCCAAAGAACTGGAGAACGCCGCCGATAGCATCGCCGACATGTCGCGAGCGGATCTTCAGATCATGCTTCGGCGCGCTGCGTTGATGCTCCGGAACGTCGCCGGCCTCCCGCTAGAGCCAGCAACACAGGACGCACTGAACTCCATTGCCGCTGAAATGAAAATCGGCCGGTCGGAGCTCATTCAGATCGTCTTGCGTGAGTGGCTGGAAACGAATGCTTATCTGCCAGTCCGGATGATTGACGAGGAAAGCGAGACCGACGGGAGCGCTTAGCAACATGGCTCGCAAGGGAATGGCCCGCAGAAAAAGGCCCGTGCCTAAGGGACGGGCCAAATACGTTTCGGGAACAATGCCTAGAGCGGTTATTCTCAGCCGCCCATCTTCTTGGCCATGGCACAGAAATCAGCGTGCGACTTGTTGAGCGCGGTGTCGCCGCAGTCTTTCAGCACCGCCTTTTGTTCATCCGGTTTCATGGACATCCATGCGGTCTTGAAATCCGCTTCCGACCTCAAGGTTTTCATGCCGGCATCCGTGAAGAAAGGTGACATCTTTGCAGGATCATCGAGCGCGGAAGTGGTGCTGCTGCCAGCCAGCGCTGAGCCCGTCATCATTGCGAGCGCCATCGCGCCCATCGTAAGCATTTTGATGCTCATTTTTTCCTCCGTTTAGTTCTACACGCGCAAATCGCATGACCTGGGAAAAAAACGTCGGCGTCTGAACTCTGTTCCCGCATCTCGCCGATTTCGCATCGGCAGCCGTCTGACCGCGCTGATGTCGTGGCCGGTGCAGTGAGGAGTCCACCGCGGGGCGACGGACCACTGCGGCCAGCCTACAGTGCGATCGGCAAATGCGGGCCCATTAACCACGTTCCTGGATAGATTGGACCCCAATGGGGATGCGGGGGGGTTTACCTTGCGTGGAAAATCACAAGCACAGATTCTATTGTCATGTTGAGCGCGACGGATTGTGGGGAGTTTGGGATTGCGTCGCCAACAGGCCGGCGAGGTTGGGCGGTGGCGACCTTCGCGGTTGCACTGCCCAAAGGGCTGAAACTGCGGAACACGTCCTCACGAGAATTTACGACGGCGGACTTGATGCCGTCGCTATCCGCATCGCGGGCATTGTCAGTTCTGCGGGTTCGGCCTGATCGATCCCCGGCCGCCAGGCGCTTACCCAGCCTTAGGGGGCAGCATCGGTCCAGTGGTGTTCCACCGGATGAACTCGACCTCTTTCCCGGTGACGTCCCGCACGGCCTTCAACAGCACCTCATGCAGGACGCGCGTCTGCCTGTAGTGGTCGCAATGTGGCGATATGAACGGCTTGATGATGCTTAGGTGCAGCGCTTCCGCTGCCACCAGGAAGCGCTCGATTTCAGCCTGTGATAACTGCTTTGAGGGTTTTGACCTAGCCATTGCGACACCTTTTGAGAGTCGCCCACCTGAGGACAATATTCCTACCGCGACCGTTCAGTGTAAAGGCTCAAACGTCGAAAAGGTCGTTTGGTCCCACGCCAATTTCGTCAATGATGTCCGGCGTGTTGTTTCGCGGGCTTCCGACCTTCCTGTCGATCGGCCACATCTTCATCAGCTCCGAAGGATATGGCTTCATGAGGTCGCGTGGATCCAGTTCCGGTCCGAGCCAGCGCATGTAATCGGCAGGCGCCAGAATAACTGGCATGCGATCATGGATCGTCGCCATCAACGTATTGGGCTCGCAGGTGACGACAGCGAAGGTCCGGATCAACTCGCCGGTCGCCTTGTCGGCATATTCTTCCCATACTCCAGCCATGGCAAAAGGCTCGTCCTCCGTCATTGCGATAGCGTAAGGCTGCTTTTTCGTGCCCGAAACATCGAGCTTTTGCCATTCGAAATAGCCGTCGACGGGCACCAGGCAACGGCGCGCGGCGTATGCTTTTCGGAACATGCCGTTGCTGGCAATCGTCTCGCACCGCGCATTGACAGGCGGTGGCCGCCCGCCGCCATCGCGCGCCCAGCCGGGAACCAGCCCCACTTCGCAGAAACGAAACCGGCCATGCTCGTGTAAAGCTCTTCACGCACAATGCTTGGATAGGTCAGGCTGGGCGCGCCATTCCAGACCGGGAACCCGTTGCCCAAACGCTCAACGTCGCCAGGGTGCGCGAACTCGAAGCGCCGCACCATCTCCGGGATGGTCGATTTTACAAAAACGCGTCCACACATTCAGGGTCGTCTCATTGACAAGGATCGAGGCCCGCCCAAAATGGGAACGGAGTGAGAACGAGTCAAGGTTGTGGTGATGCCGAAGAAGCCAAAGGACGTAATGCTGCCAGCGGTCTCGGGCGTCACAATCGAAATCGATGACCGCGATAATCCCGAGGTCTGCCTTGTCGGGCTGTTGACTGCCGAGGGGAAGCGATCCTTCACCCTGAGCGAAAACGGCGCTCGGATGATGGTCAAGGCGTTGCACTCATTTCTCGATCTCCTCGACGGATCTACGTCCGAGACAAAGCCCAAAGGCCCCGCCAACTGAGAATCAGATATGGTCAATCCGCCCAAGCGACAGGACGATTATCAGGACCGAGCCATCGACTGCCAGGAGGCCATGGAGCCAGGCTTTCAGGTGATTGTCGATTGCATGCTGGAGGCGGGATGGACGCGAGGCGAGACATTGCGGGCGCTGAAACGGCTCATAGCGGCCGACAATATGGCTCAGAAAGAGAACGCCAGGCTGGAAACGCAACTCGCAATTGCGCGGGCCATGTTGCGCGCTGGAAAGCCGATTTAAGGTCTGTTGACCTGTTGGGCGTCCCTTGGCCAATGCGTCGATTGCCAGCGGGGGCATAAACTCTTGCACCGACCTGGGAGGAACATGCGTCCGCAGTCGAAGTTCGGAATGCGCTTGGTAAGGAAATCTCCTTGAAACAGCCAAGCAAGGCCCGCCACTGGCTCCGAGACCCGGTGGCGGGCCACCCGCGATTAATCTTTTTCGTAGGGCTGGAACCTGTTTCTGAGATCGAAGTTGGAAATGTGCTTGGTTGAGATTCCCCTCCTCAAATCCAAGCTCTGGTGCAAGTGCAAGGCCCGCCGCTGTAATTGTGTCCTCAGCGGCGGGCTTACTTCGTCAGGCGCTCCACGGTCTCAATGATCGCCTTGGCCAATGCCTCGCCTTCATAGATCGGCTCTGGGCCATAGTAGCCCGTCACCCATTCCTCGCTAGGCAGCACGCCGGCAGGGCATACCTGCTCGATGGCCATTCGGACGAGCTTCAAGGCTGCACGCTGATCGACTGCCACAGGGGAGTTGGGTTCGACGTTCACATGGTGGAGCGGCCGGGGCGTCATGGTTTCGCCTCGTGGATCGCCCGCAGCGTCGCATGGCGTAGCTTGTCCTCGCGCTTAAGGGTCTTCACTCGTCCGACAAGGCCAGGTTTGATCCATTCGGCGTCTGGCTTGTCGGCTCCCTTCGGTGGCGTGCCTTTCCCCTCCTGCACCTTGGCCCATAGGCGTTCTCGCATGGCTTTGGTCAGCGCGATGTGAGCCGATCCGACATAGCGGCGTTCCGCATCGCGGGTTGCCATCAAAGCGAGTGGTGCCGATCCCGGTTTTAGCTGCACGCCTGCCACTTCAAAGTCGACTTCCTCGTAGCATTTGGTTTTCAGCCACGCTTCGGTGTCGCCTGACCGATACACGCTGTCCGGCCGCTTCGACACCATGCCCTCCACGCCCATGCGATCAACCGCGGCGTAGAAGTCAGCCCCGCCGCCATGCACATGGTGACTGTACTGGATCACGCCCTTGGCAGGCCCGACGAGTTCGAGCAGCTTTTCCCGACGTTCCAGCAGAGGTGCTGGGCGCAGGTTGACCCCGTCCAGGTGCAGTAGATCGAAGGCGACGAAGATAATCCGATCCGGCGCCCATCGCATCGCGGACCGCAGCGAATGGAAATCCGACACGCCCTTCCCGTTGAGGACGATTGCCTCGCCGTCGATGATTGCCGACTTGGGGGAAAGGGTTGCCGCCGCCTCGACTATCGTCTTGTACGTCAATGACCAGTCGTAGCCCCTTCGGGTGATCGCTCGGGCCGTGCCGTCCTCGATTATGATTTGCGTCCGATAGCCATCGTACTTGATTTCGTGAATCCAGTTGTCCCCTGTCGGCGGCACCTCGACAAGCGTGGGGAACATTGGCCGGATGAACTTCAACATATGCGAACTCGGACTGACCGAGTTTAAATTAGATTAAGCTAAAATGGTTGCAAAGGGATGACACGCGCAGAACCCGCCGCGTTGGCCAAGCACGACGGGTTCGCAATTTGGGCGGCTACATCCTGAGAATCGACCGCCACTGTGCCAACCTGGGATTCAAAGAATAGTTCCGACTTTTCGAAGATCGTACTGCGCGAACTAGTCCATGAGGTTTAATTGCTGCGCTGTCGTTTTGCGAGTAGCGTAAAAGTTTGGGCACTAGGCCCACCCTCGTGCCCAGATTGGTCGGCACGGTTCTGTCACCGTCGCTTGGTATCCGACCGTGTCGACCACCATGTGGCGTGCCAACCCCGCCCGCCAGGCCGGCGTCCATCTCCGAAGCACCCCGCCAAAGCGCGCCGGCCACTTTGAGATATCGTTGATCGCCGCTCCCGTTCCTGCTATGTTCACGCCATGGGATGGACGTTTGGTTCATTGATCGAAAGCGGCATGACGGCGCATTGCGCCCGCTGCAATCATTCCGCACGCTCGACCTGGAGGCGCTGCGCGAGCGGTACGGCGCTGATGCGCCAGCGATGGCCGCTGATCTCGCGCCTAGATGCGCTGCTCGAATTGCGAACAGCAAGCGTCGGTTTCAGCTATTGCCCGACCCGACGAAGCATTCCGGCATGGGGCAGGCGAATGCTTATGCCAAGGCCAACGAAGGGCGGCAGGCCAATCCGGCTTGTCAGTAACGGCAAACCCGAACGCGCTCCAGCACCCGGTGGTGATGGTGCCAGTGCTTAACCCACTTCAAGCGGCAATGGTGACGATGCCGGAAATAGTAGCGATGCGGGTAGCGGACCACGTAGCCAGGATAGCGGGGGCCGTAGTAGCGGCCGCCATAGTCGTAAAACGGACCTCCGCCGTAGAAGGGGCCACCGCCGTAAAACGGGCCGCCGCCGAACGGACCAAAGCCGCCGAACGGACCAAAAAAGCCGATGCCAGAACCGAAGTGTGCATCCGCAGGCGCGACCGTGGCTGCGGCGCAGGCGATGGCGATCACGGAAGCAAGGAACAGTTTTCTCATAGCAACCTCCCTGAGGTCCCTTCAGCCGAGAAACTTCCGCAGGAGCCGTATGTTCCCGATTGCTAATATTCTGTTGCGCGCCGACCTACAGATGTTTTTGCCGATTCCGCAGCCTCAGTTCCCGTCATACCTTCGACTTTCGCCAGCCAGCCCACCAAGCATCCCATTGAGAGCAAAACCAGCGCTCACCCTTGGCCGGGTTAACGACCGTTTCGTCATAGTAGCGCTGACCTGGCATGTGATAGATACGGTCGCCTGTTTCGCTGATATTGCCCTTAATGTTGCATCCACTTGGCGAGCTAGGGCTACCCAGACGATGCACTGTGGGAAGGTGATGCTGTTCGGCTTGCGGCGGTATGAGATAGCTTGCCCCGGCAACACCGCAAAGCAAAACCGGGATCAGCGCCCGCTGCTCTAACAGCGAACGCCTATGCCGCCTTATAGGCTTCTGTTTTGGAGGCCCATAACCCTCTCCCCATCGAAGAATGCGACTCTTGCTTGTTGGAGTCCAGATGGCGCTACCCAGCCGTAGGGGAATGGCGGGCGGGCGCTCCGGGGATAAGTAAAGCTCCTGTATTAGGAATCGCTATAGTTGTGTACCTTACGTGACTCGAATCAAGGGTTGCGGCCAAGCAATCAACGGGTTAATGGCAAGTTCACCTCGACTTCCGGCCACCTATAAACAGCTTCCTCTCGACCTCGGAATCGAGGTTGAAAAAGACGTCAACGGCATCGAAATGGGCGTGCTTGAAAATGGCATGGCCTATCTCACGCAAAGCGGCCTTTCCGCCATCTGTGGCGCGGCACGGTCTACCATCCAAGAGATCACCAACGAGTGGGAAGACAACTTCGGCCTCGATCTCCAGTGCGGGCGGTCGCTCTATTTTTCCGACTACCTTAGGCAGGCAGGGTACGACGAGCCGACGCTCTTTATGGAGATACAGCGCAATGGTTCTACCCATTACGCTTATCCCGAACTCGTTTGCATGGCCTTCATTGAGTTCTTCGCCTTCGAAGCCCAGAGGGCGAATGACACAGCCCTTCTGAACTTCCGCAAGCTGCCAGGTACGGCCTCAATCAGTTCATCTATGACGCCCTTGGGTATTCACCGCTCAAGCACACGAGCGGCGGCGGCCCTCGCTTCGTCTAACCGGCCAAGCTTGGCGAGCGCAGCGGTCAGTGCGACCCACGCCATGGGTGGTTGGTCTCGACAATAAAGCTTTGGCATCGAAGCGTCGCAACCGGAGCGTGGCAGCAAAAGAAACCAGCGGGGACCTGCCTCGGAACAAATCATCGACGATCCTGTTGGGGCAGGAAACCGGAATGTGAAGGCAGTACAACAGACGAAGGGAAACCGAAGATGTCGAAGTCTTCCGACCGCACCGTTCCCGGCGAAGGCAAGATCGAAACCGGCCCGAAAACATCTCCGCAACAGGATCCGGTGGAGGGGTCTCGCGAGACAATCGATCGCGAACTCGAGCGGACCGATGACGAATATAGTTCCGACGAGGCGGAACGCTCGCGCCGAGACGTGCAAAAAGAGGTGGCGGAAGAGAACGAGCTGCCGGAACGCGGCTCGGCATAAGGATTGCCGGCACGTGCCAGGCAGAGACATGGAAGATTCCATCCGAGGCCGGTCCTGAGAGGCATCCCGATCCAGGAGAAGGAATTCCAGGCCAATCATGACCTTGTCCGTGATGGCGATCGGCCCTCGCATTCGTTTGTCCTTATCGACGGCTTGGTCGGCTCTACCAAACACACCGGCGAGGGTAAGCGGCAGATCACATCATTCTTCGTGACCGGCGACATTCCGAATCTGCACGGACTACATCTTTCGGTGATGGACTGCACCTTCCGACCCTGACGCCATCGCGTGTCGGCTTCATGCGCCACGACACACTGCGCGCCATCTGTGAACAGCACCCTAGCTTTGCCGCCGCGTTCTGGCGCTCGACGCTGATCGACGCGGCGATCTACGGGGAATGGGCCACCAATGTCGGGCGCCGCGAGGCCTTCACCCGCATGGCGCACATCCTATGCGGGCTGATCTACCGGCTGCGCGCGGTCGAACGCATCGAGGACCACATCGCCGACATTTGGCACCGGCCGTCGAATCCCAGTAGAACCGGCGACAGACCATCGCTACTTGGGCGTCAGTGATCTGACGCAGGTCGGAATTGGTAGCATCGGCTTTCACAAAGCGGCGGAAGTTGGTGAGCGTGACGCCTTTCATGGTTGGCGCCGCCGGGATCGGCCGGGTTGTCCACCCAGAGGCCTTCAGATTTCAGAACGAGCGCAAGCGCCCGCGCGAAGTTGCGGTCCATGGCTAGTACCTTTCCGCCCTGATGGGCAGTTGTTGAATTGGCAATGGAGGTGGACGGCTGAAATCAGCCGGTTAAGCAAATCAGCGGTCTAGCCGCTGGCACTCATCAAGTAGGCCACCAAGCTCCAGGCAGAGATCGACGCGGCCGAGGCTGTTGGCCTTGTCGTCAATCCCGATGCGGCGGTTGTAGGCCGTGACGGTGTCTTTTAGTTGAGAAACACGACCGGCCTTGTGACCGCTGGAGTAGGCGAAACCAGCGATGCAAATACTAGCAGCGATTGCAAGCGCGGCAGTCTTGGGGTTCATTGGCATTTTCGCCCCTCGAATCGACTTGGGAAGTATTCGTCCATGGAAGACAGTTTGACTGAATTGGCAGCGCGGCTCCAGATGCAATGGAGGGCGTGGGCTCCCGCGATTGGCCTTGGTGTTGCCACCGCCATCGGTATGATTTGGACCGTCTATCTACCGATTGTCGGATTGCGTCACATGCTCGGATACAACTAAACCTTTAGCATCCGCACGACGGCATTCCAGCCGTAGGATTTGCTGCAACGCCGGTAACAGTGACCTCCAGGCCGAGCCTACCGAGCGCGACCGAGCAATCCAGGGATGCCGCGTCAGTCGCATTTTCGCCTATGACCGTCTTCGTGATCGACCCTTCGGTTGCCAGCGTTCCAGAAGTGTGCGCACCACGCCGGTCACAGGACTTCTCCTTCGCTTTGTACATTTCGAACGTTGAAGCGCTTTGGGCGCTATGATTTGTTGGTGCCTTCGTCGTGTGTGGGAGTGCGGGCCGTGGACGATGACCAAAGGGCTGGTGTTCGTATCGAACACATCGACGGCCAGTGGGCGGTAGAACTCGTCGAGAATGGCGAAATCACCCAGCATCTTTTCGAGACCGAGGAATTCGCGAGGAACTTCGCCGCCGGTCAGTGGCTAAGGCTAAACCCGAAGCCTATTCCCCCAATGCGCCGGCGACGCCGTTAGAGCGCTAAGCTTAAAAATGCTCTTTCGCGGATGCTGCACCGGGGCCGGAACTTTGATGCAATAGCGAAGTTCGAGGAGGGAGATGCTTTCGCAACAGGCGCCACTTCACGAGAGGCCGGAGCAATGGTGGACAATCTATCTCGCAGGGAAGAACAACGCGGCACGCGAAGACTCATGGCCTGGGGCGTGGCGGTTATTGCCGTCATTTTCCTAGGCCTAATGGCATTCTTTGTACTCACGCCTTTATCGAACGGCTCTTGGCAGACGGCACCGTTCAAGCGTGCTCCTGTGCAAAACCAGGGCGGTAATGCGCCAGTGGATACGTCACCCAGCCCGGGCGTGAAAAAAGACCCTCAGGAAAATACTGAAATGCCGGAGCAGCAGTAGTAGGTTCCGACCCGCTGGCAAACTTTTGCCGGGGCCGGGCGGCGATCTTGTCGAACACGTCCTCTTCCTCTGCGTCGCGAATGGCCTTGGTGTCGCCTCCAAGGATCGGGACCGGCCTTCCCTCGATTGCTGAGCTTACAAAATTGCCCAATTCGGAGGCCTGATGCTACACGTGTGTCGGCACAAGCAAATCTGCACAGCAGCTATGCACGATCCACGATTGCAGAAATCGCTGGGCAGCGGGTAGATTTTGATTGTCGGCCATCTACTCCTCCCAGATGCGATGCCGGCGCTGAATGAGGCGCACCTCCTCCCGCGCCACATTCGAAAATCGAGCCCGCTGCCACCTCCTCCCGGCAGCGGGCTTTTTTTGTCTTCGCCAGCAGACACAGTGGCAAGCATCCGCGATGGCCTGCGAAACCATCCGTAAACCATGCCAAGACGGTAAATATTTTATCTCGAACCGATCGGGTTGCAGGAGGTTGTGGGCGGGTCTGCAACAAAGAGGCCCAGCCGATCCATGCACCGCTTACCCATCTTGCCCGCCCTGTTGATCTCCTTCGGGATTGCCTACGGAATTTGCGTCTGGGCGACGTCGGATAAGCCGGTCAGCTTTTTCGAAGCCCAAGCGGCATCGCAAATGCGTGGACCTGTCGATCGCTCTGAATAGCTGTAACGCCACGGAAGGTGGGGCGGTCCGGTCCTATTATTCACATGGCCACCTTCGTGCACGAGCGCGCGGGCAAGCGCCTCACGGCAATGGCGTAGGTCGAGTTGAGCTTAATAGGTTTCGGAGCGCCGTGCCTTTGCCATCGCCGTGGCCACAGCTTCTCGCACGGTTGGACCTAATGGCTCGGCCAAGCGCCGAGCGGCGTCATCTTTCTGTTCAAGGTAAGAAGGATGGGTAGCGGACTTCGCCAGCATGAAAAACGCGATTATGCACATCGCGCAGAAGCACGCGATCACAGCAAGTGAGCAGGCAATTGCGACCTCAGCCATTTGGATTGTCCTCTAAATGTCGGGTGCTAGTCGGCGAATGATGTCCGCTACATAGGACGGGGCGAGGTGAGCATAGTGCTTCTCCACCGTTCGGGTGTCGCTGCGACCAAGGGCCTGCGCCACGATGATCAACGGAGCGCCATTTCGAACCATCGTGCTGGCGTAGGTATGCCGCAGCTCATGAGCGTCACATCCGACAGGCCGGCCTGTTTCAAGAGCGCTTTCCAGGGCCGATGGTAAATAGCCTTGGCCCAAACGACGCCGCTGTCTTGGGTAAGCAGGGGTTCACTGCCTTATCGATGGTGGGCTCTTGGTTCAGCAGGGTCCAGACAAAGAGCTCCTCCGCCACAACAATTCAGCGCATCAACCCCGCCGCGCGCAGAGCATTTTCGATGACCTTGGAAATCCCACTTGCCGGACCGCGCGCATTGGCTCGCTCCGGAGTAGGATCGATTCGGACTGCCCGCGGTTTTTCCGTGGGTGCAAAGGACTGCAATGCGGCGCCTGAAGCGACCTCGGCTTTGGCTTTGCGTCGCACGTCCGGCTTCGTCAATTCCCAGAAGCGGGCGATATGGCGTGTCGAGGAAATCCCAACATCCAGCATGAAAGGCCCTGCGTTGCCGAGACCATCGCCGCCGCCAGTTTGCAGTGGCGTTCCATGGCCCATGCCGGCAATGGTGAACGTCTCGACTACCTCGCGCCCGTTGCTGTCGCTCCAGACCTTCCGCGTCTGGCCGTCGACCTTCTCTATGCGTGTTGGCTTTTCGCCGAGATTGTGCACGCTTTGCCACTGCGCCAGGACTGCATCCGCGTTGGTAGGCACAACAGTCGTGTCGGCCGAGCCCTGCCATATCGAAATACGCGGCCACGGACCCTTGTGCGGCGAGGCCGCCCGCAACAGCCGCTGGAGGTCGGCTTGGGACGGACCGCCATGGCCGCGCATGCGGTCGAAGGCTGCGGAGATCGTCGAGGCACTTCCATAGGCGAGCCCGGCAATGATCGCGCCGCCGGCAAACAGTTCGGGATAGTCCGCCAGCATCACCGCCGCCATAGCGCCGCCGGAGGACAGACCGGTGAGAAAGATCCTCTTGCGATCGAGGCCATGCGTAACCACTGCCGCCTCGATCATCTGGCGAATGGACAGTGCCTCGCCGCTGTCGCGCCTGATATCGCCTGGTACAAACCAGTTGAAGCAAAGATTGGGGTTGTTGGCGCGCTGCTGCTCGGGGAACAGCACCGCAAAACCATGCTCGGCGGCGAGCTCGCTCCAGCCGGAGCCATGATCATAGCTGGCCGCGTTCTGGGTGCAGCCATGCAGCACGACGACCAGCGCCGCCTGCCGGGCCAGGTTCTTCGGAAGATAAAGCCTCGCGCGCAAGGCTCCGGGATTGGACCCGAACCCTGTAATTTCGGACAAGTGAGCGTCGTTCCGTTCTCCGGATCCAGCTGCTGGCCGCGCGTGCATCGCGCTCAGGCGAGCGATCGTATCGGATATATTTCGCACGTCGGTGTCCTTGTGCGCCGGAATGGCACGGTCCTGCACAACGCACATGCAGCAATATCGTTGCTGCGATGCACAAGAACAAGCCGTTGCGTCCGTGAACCTATAGATTGAATTGCGCGCTCGGTGAGGCGAACTCAGAGGCCCAGCGCTAGTCTAAGTTTGCGGAGGAAACAAACCGGGAAACGTCCTCGCCGTTTGCAAGCCGCCTCTCGAGTAGCCCGAGCGACGACACAATGACTGAGAGCATGTTATTAAAATCATGGGCGATGCCGCCGGTCAGTTGGCCAACCGCCTCCATTTTGTGCGCCTGGTGAAGTGCCCGCTCGCTCTTCAGGCGCGCCTCGGCCGCCTCGGCCACGCGACGTTCGAGTGTATGGTTGAGTTTAAGCAGTTCGGCGTTGGCCCGCTCTGCAGTGCGGCGCGCTTCCAGAAGCTCTCGTTCATAGCGGCGGCGGTCGGACGCATTGAAGACGGTGATGCGGATGAACTGCAGATTGCCCGATTCGCCGCGCCGCTCCGCGGCGTTGACGAGGACAGAAAGGGTCGATCCATCCGCGCAGACCAGGTCCAGCGCGACCTCGCTGAAAAATGCTTGCATCCGCATCAGCGGAGCAAGTGGGTTTCGTAGTAGATTTTGCCCGCGATGTTCAGGTAATCCTGAAACCACCTGAGGAACGATAGCTAGCGTTGCCAGATCGCCTGCCGGTTTAGCGGTCGCCTAATACGGCTCATGTCTTGCCTGGTCGGTGCCTTGGGTTCAGCCAAGGATCAGTTGAGCAAGTACCATAGTGAGAGCCATCGATACCGGAACGGCTATAAGGCAACACGTCTCAATGATCCTGTTTTCTCGCTTATCCATCTTCGTCACCTCCCGTTTTTCGTTCTCATTTTGACGTCTACAGCCAGCCGTGAGAAGCGGTTCCAGGCGGTGGCCGTCAGAGATGCCGCCGCTGCTGCATATTAGCAACACCTTGTCGAACCCTCGGCTGCCGAGCGTTAGTCCTCCTCGCAGCGGCGAAGCGTGGCGCCCCGCAACCCTGCATGATGTCTTCGAAGATCGGGCCGATCTCTTCATCGATCTCCTGGCCCGGAATGCCCTGGCTCGCGCTGCCCGTTTTGCGTCCACAGCCATATCGATCACCATCCGATATCCAATGGGAGAGAAAATCGCTTCCCCGCTTGCTCATTCTTCCCGAAAGTCCTGCAGCGATGCATGGCAAGAGTCTGCCTCGCCACGCACATGCTTCACGCTTCATGCCTTTTGGCGCCGATCTGGCGTGGCTTTGATGCCATCCCCTCCAGACCGGCTTCATCGATCAGGTGATGGATTGGCCTCGCCGGGCAGCGCCTGGCTGAATTGGATGCGGATGTTGGCGGGGATCACGCTTTCAAGGATCTCACGCCGTTCCTCCAGTGCCATGTCGCGCAGGTCATGACCGTTGAGGTGCAGCAGGTCGAAGGCGACAAAGTAGAGGTCGTGCTGCCGTCGTGTGATCGCCTTGCGCAGCTCGGCGAAGTCAGACAGGCCGGCATCGTTCAACACAGCCGCACTTTCGCGACGCCAAGTGACTCCACTTGGCTGCAAATGCGCGCTGGTCGCCGAAGGTGCGTAAGCGCACCCCTTGATAGGGGATCGAAATTCCGCATGTCAGGGTCTGCTCCAATCGGAGACCGCACGGCTCAACCATTCGCCGGAAAGGACTGTTTCTCGCCGATACGAGCTCGTAAACATGGCTCGCTCCGAGTTCACGTCGGACAAGCGGAAGCTCTCGGCGCTGAAGTTGCAGGCTGCCGCGGCGATAGCGGCGTTTCTGACAAAGATTCGCCAGATCAGAATCGAGTTCACCTTCCGTCATCCACTCTTTGGATGATATGGAAAAGGTGCTCGGGAGACGAGAAGGTCGGTTAAGGAGGCGAACTGACATTCGCCGAAGATCGGAGGATGCATGTCGAAGACCGATGCAGTCAACGCATGCGGTGAAGTCGCCAAATGATAGGCGGTTGTTTCAGGCCGGGGATGGGCGGTTGGCTTGGCATTGCGCTCCTGGCCCTCTTGCCTTCCGGTCCGGCCTTCGCTTTTGAAAGCCCGGATGAAGTTAGCGCAGCGAATCCCCTGAAATGCGGAGCATCTGACGATTATTCCGGGTCGAGCGAATGGGTCAGCAACTTCAGCATCAGCGACAAGCGTCAACCCGTCGGTCCGGTCTTTCAGCAAACACGAAGCAACGTTCTTGATCGTAGGGTTGCGCTTCTACAGAGCGTACTCACGGACAAATCTGTTTACGCCTCAGCGATTGATGGAGTGTTTGGTTCGCAGACAGCAAGCGCTGTGAAGTCCTTCCAGAGCACATATGGAATGCCCGTTGACGGCACAGTGGGGATGCAGACCGGTAGTGCACTCGGGCTGCCGTTTTGGCAAGCGAACAAGGCGCGCAGTCTAGCCCCGCCATTTCGCGACGATGCGAAATATTCTGAAGCTACTGAATTCAACTTCAGAAGTCTGGTCGGGATCGGCAATTTCTTTAGCAGCCTGCCGGACGCTGACTATAGTTCCTCAAATGCGCTTACTCGGAGGGCCCTTCGAACAAACAATCCCGGCGCCATAAACATCTCGAAATGGCAGCGAGACAGCATGAGAGGATATGTGGGTTGCACTCTGCCAGACCGGTACGGCAACCAAACTGCCATTTATGAAACCCCAGAGTATGGGGTAGCTGCTTGGGGTTTTCTCCTCCGCAAGATCTATTTCCACGGAAACAAGTCTAAGGTCACCGTCGGCGACATTGTGGATAAGTATAGAGGCGACAATTCCCGCGATCCTTACATTAATGGATATAAGAAATATTCGGATGGCAAATTGGTCGAAGATTATGAAGTCGACCTGTATAGCAATCGCGAACTCGCGATGCTGGCCATTGCCGCCTACTCGCACGAACTCGGCTCCTGGTATCCTCTCACGGACAAACAGCTTCTGGCAGGCTTTTCAATTACCGATGATTATATTGACTCGGGCGTCAATGACGAGGTCATCGTGTCTTCTGAAGAGATGAATCCGGATCTCTATGTAAAACATCCTGATAGCGAAGGCCCGGCACGCTCGACCGGCTTAACCGCGGCTCAGTTGAGAACGGCCGATGCAAAGGTCCAGGCCGGCCTACAGGAGCTCCTCGATGCAGAGGATGGACCTCCCGGGGCGATCGCCACGCTCTACCGCGACGGTCGCATGACCGTACTCACAGCGGGGCGCGCCGATGTCATATCGGGTGAGGCGCTGGGGGTCGACCAATACATGCGCATCGCCAGCATCTCAAAAGCATTCAACGGCGCCATTGCCCTGCACCTCGTCCAGAAGGGCCGGCTCGGACTCGACGACACCATCGGCCAGCACCTGCCTGATCTGCCGGCGGCATGGTCGGCCGTCACGGTCCGCCAGATGCTGAACCACACCAGCGGCCTGCCCGACTACTTGCAGTCCAAGGGCTTGGCCGAGCAGGTCGCGACAAATCCTCAAGGTTACGTGCAGCCCATTGAGATCATCGGCTGGGTCCGCAACGACCCGCTCGAGTTTACGCCCGGCACCCAGTATACCTACTCCAACACGGACAACGTCGTCGTCGGGCTGATCGCCGAGGCGGTCACAGGAATGCCCTACGGGACGCTGCTGAAGAACATCGCGTTTGGTCCTGCCGCCCTCGCCCGGACGAGTTTCCCCACGCGCGACATCGCGCTGCCTGGGCCCGCCATCCACGGCTATGTCGTCGCGCCCGGATCCGAGCCGAAAGATGTCACGACCTTCGTCAGCCCGAGCGGTGCGTGGGCGTCGGGCGCGATCGTGTCGACGCCTGATGATTTGTCGATGTTCATACGGGCAGATCTCGGACTGAAGTTCTTCGGCGCTGCCGAGCAGATTGAACAGATGAAGTTCGTGGCCGGCAATTCCAGTCCGCCCGGACCCGGGACGAACGAGGCCGGTCTCGGACTGTTCCGCTACACCACGCCGTGCGGTGTCGTTTATGGCCACACCGGCAGTTTCCCGGGCTACACGCAGTGGGCGGCGTCAACCGCCGACGGGACGCGCTCGGTCACCACCACGCTGAACATCGCTGAGCCGGCTGGCGCGTTGCTCGACCGCTTGCGGGAGGTTCAGGCTCAGGCGGTCTGCGCTTTGTTGGGGCACTGACGGGTGTGCATCGCGGGATGACGGACCCCGACATATTTGCTAATTTGCTAAACCAAGTTTCGAATAACCGTTGATTTTCCCTGCCACGACATGTCAGCGAGTTTGATTGATGCCTCTTCGCAAGGCGCTGTCCCACTGGTTCGACGCAGTACGTCGCGTGTCCATCAGTCTTGCAACCAGTGCCTTCATGGTCGGACCGAGCCTTAGCCAGACGATCCCCGAGCGGATCGATTCGGTGGTTTCGGATCAGAACGAGATCATCCGACGCTATTCCGCTCCGAGGAAGCCCGGCACGATTGACCTGTCAGTTCCGGATGCACGCAAGGCAACGAGCTCGGAACAAGCCGAAAAAACAATGTTTACCTTGAGGTCGATAACCGTTCGAGGCGCGGTGACGGTGCCCAGCGCTACGCTGGAGCAAGCGTGGGCCGCGCAGCGGAACAAAAAGATAAGCGCCGCCGACCTTTACGCCATCGCCGAGCGGATCGACGAGATCTACCAGAAGGCCGGATATTTCTCGTGGGCTGTCGTTCCCGAGCAGGACTTTTCATCCGGCAACGTCGTCATCGTTCTCTACGAATCCTATGTGCGCCGGGTCACCATCAACAGCGCCATCCCTGATATTGAGCGGCGTTTGAAACCTTACATCGATCGCATCGTCGCCATGCGGCCAATCCGGATCAAGGAGGCCGAGCGCGTGCTGTTGCTGATGAGCGATCTTGGCGGCCTGACCATCGAAGGCACTTTCATTCGGCCCGAAACGCCCTCCGCCGGCGGTGATCTGAAACTCGACATTGGCTTCAAGCGGGCCGGCGCAAACGCAATAGTCGACAATCTCGGCAGCAATGCCGTCGGCCCATTTCAGCTGACCGGCACCGGCACCTTCAACGATGCGCTTAGGCTGTTCGATGTGGCGAACATCGCCCTGGTGACCATTCCGGACAGTCCCGAGGAGTTGAAGTTCGTGCTGGCTTCGCACGATGTCCCGATCGGGTATGACGGACTGCATGTAGGCTATAGCATCGGTTATGTCTCTTCCCAGCCGGGCGCCGACCTCAAGCCTCTCGATCTCGACATAGCCTCTAGGTTCGGCAGCGCGTATGCCAACTACCCACTGCTGCGGACAATTGACCACAGCCTGTTTAGCCGCCTTGAATTGAACTTCAAGGACAACTCGCTGGCGTTGGGCGGCGAAACGCAGACGGATGAGGACCTCCGATGGCTGGCGGCCTCCCTTAAGTATACCGGTGAGTTGGAAAACGGCGCCATCACGCTGACAGGTACTTTCGGCCAAGGCCTCGACGGCTTTGGCGCGAGCAGCAGCACCGATCCGCTTGCACCGCGTCCAGGCGTTCCTGATGACTACAGGTATTTTCGGGGCGACCTCGACCTTACCAAGGAGATCGCTTCGCTGGCCGTCGCCCACCTCAGAGTGGCTGCGCAATATGCGCCGACGGCGGTGCCATCGTCGGTCCAGTTGGTGCTCGGCGGCGATCCCTATGGCCTGGCTTTCGATGGCTCGGCCGCTTCAGGCGATAGCGGGATAGCGGCCTCGCTGGAATTGGGACGCAACATCGAACTCCCGGAGGCTTTGCCGATCCCAAATCTGAACGTGTTTGCTTATGTCGATTACGGTGCGGTCTGGAACCACGATACGGGCGTGGATTACATTGAGGCGGAACTCGGCTCGGCCGGAATAGGTGCAAAGGCTGCATTTGGGCAACACCTCAATGCAAGGGCGCTTGTTGCGGTACCGTTCAGAGATAACCGAGGTCTGACTGATACCGGCACGCGTTTTTTGTTCCAGCTAATCAGCTCGTATTAGGTGGCGTAGCTCCCGCCTGAACTGCCCTTATCTTGGCGCAAGTTGCGCGACGAGATCATTCGTTGCTGCGACCATCGCCTTGAACCCGCCGACACTGAACTGATTGATCGAGGCGAAGACACCGACACCGCGCGTTGGCGCCAACACCACATAACTGAACTGCCCCTGCAATCCGCCGGTCTTGTTGAGCATCATGGGCTTGTCCTTGTCGGCCAGAACTCCGACCCAGCCAAGCGTCATCATTCCCATCGGCCCCGCATCGTCGATGCCGATTACCGGCGAGAGACCGTCGCGCCAGAGCCAGCCCGCATGGTCGACGGTACGCTCCGCATCGCCGGCCGCATCCTTGCGAAGGTGCCAGGCCATGAACTTCATCATGTCGGCGGCGGAGGTGTAGAGCCCGCCCGCGCATCCGATCGTTTCCGGCGAAGGAACGAGGGGCAACGGTGTGCCGTCGAAGAAATGGCCCTGCATGGTCCGCGCCGCATCGCCTTCCGCCAGGTTGAGCTTGGTGTCGGTCAGTTGGCGGGGCGTGAGCACCCGCTCGGCCAGCAGATCGCCATAGGACTTGCCACCGGCATTGGCCAGCGCGAGGCCGAGCAGATCGTAACCCCAGTTCGAGTAAAAGGCACCCGTGCCGGGAGGGAAAAGATAGAGTTCTGGCTTCGCAAGCTCAGCGCGGCTGAGGTCGAAGGTATTGCCGGCGAACGGGTCGTCCGGCGTGCCGCCTGTCTGGTTCGGTACCTCGCGCGGCAGGCCGGATGCCTGCGTCACCAGATCGATGAGCCTCGGCGTTCGTCCTTCGAGCCCAGGCACGGTCCAGTCCTTCCCGAGGTGTTTGGCGAGGGGATCGGTCGCGCCGATGACGCCATCCACAATCATCGAGCCCATCAGATCGCCGCAGAAGGTCTTGGAGATCGAGGCTATCCGCATCAGCGTATGTTCGTCGGGCACCTGCCCCGAGCCCTTGCGGATTTCGCCGAAGCCAGCGAAGGCCGTCTCGTCGTTGCGAACCGCGGCGATCACGAGGCCAGGAGCGCCCGAGCCCAGGAAGGCGATGCCGCCGGCAAATCCCACGGCTTCCTCAAGCAGACGATCTTTGGCGGCGGCGACGTGAGGAGCCGCAAGGACGCAGGCTGCCGTGAAGCAGAGGATGAGCAAGCGCCTGTGGCCTGAACCGGTCATTGGAATGTCCTCGACGAGAAATCTGATTGTGAGACGAGAGCGCAGTCAGCGGGGCGCGAGCTGATAGATCAGTTCGTTTACTGCGTGCACCATTGCTTCAAAGCCCCCGGCGTTGAACTGGTTGATCGCCGCGAAGACGCCGACGCCGCGCGTCGGCGCGATGGCAACATATGTAAACATGCCTTGTCGCCCTCCGGATTTGTGAAGCACCAGCGGACGGTTGCCGTCAGCCTCTACCACAACCCAACCGAGTGCCATCGCATCCATCGGCGCGCCACCGTCGTCGAGGCCCAGCGCCGGAGAGAGCCCATCCCTCCTGACTAGGCTGGCGTGGTCGATAATGCGGCGTGCATCGTCCTCGGAGCCGCCTTGAGCCAAGTGCCAGGCGATCCACTTCAGCATATCGTTGGGCGTCGTATAAAGCCCCGAGGCGCATTCCATCGTCATCGGTGTCGGCACGAAGGGAAGCGGCGTGCCGTCGAAATTGTGGCCCTGCATCAGCCGGCCCTCGTCACCAGGTCGCGGATTGAAGACCGTGTCCACCATGCCGCGTGGCCGCAACACGCGCTCCTCCAAGACGGTAGCGTACGGCTTGCCAGCCGCTCCGCTGAGCGCCAGTCCCAGGAGGTCGAAGCCCAGGTTCGAATAGAGCGCGCCAGTTCCGGGAGGAAACAGAAACGGCTCCCCGTGCATGGCTGCGATCATCGCTTCCTTTGTGTGGCCGGCGTAGGGATCGTTGGGTGTTCCACCTGCCTGGGCCATCTCGCGCGGCAGGCCGGATGTCTGTGTCGCGAGGTCGATGATCCTTAGGGTCCGCCCATCCTTCTCCGGCACCACGAAACCGTCAGGCAGGTGCGTCTGAACAGGGTCAGTCAGGCCGATCTCTCCTTTTACCAACAAACTGGCGAGAGCGTCTCCGCAAAATGCCTTCGAAATGGATGCCACTCGCATCATTGTGTCGGCATTCGGCTCTATGCCGGATCCGCGGACCGTTTCGCCGAAACCGGTAAACGCCGTCTCGCCGTTGCGAACGCCGGCGATCACCAGGCCCGGCGCGCCTGAGCTCACGAAAGCGAATGTACCGGTGAATTCGACCGATTCGTCCAGCAGCCGATCGGCGTTTGCAGGACTTGCGCAGGTAAGGACGGCAGCGGCAAGGAAAAGACGTAAGGGTATTGTGCGGGTGGCGGTCATCGGCTTCGAGCTCACCATTTCGGAAATCAGGGCGGACTGTCCACTGCCTTTTACAAGGCGATCACTGTGGCCAGTCAACAACAGAGAGGTCAAGCGGCAGCACGTCTTCCAGTTTCTGGGGCGGGACGCGCGGCGTGAGCGTCATCGGCGATCCGGTCGCTTCCGCCATGTCAAAATCCTCGGTGGCCTCGCCGACGGCGGTGATGGTAAAGCTGTCGAACACGTAGGGGAGGCCGTCCGAGGCCAACGGAGAGGCGCTGTCCATGACATGCAGGTGCAAATGCGGCGCTTGACTGTTCCCGGTATTGCCGACTTCGCCAATCTGATCGCCGCGCTGCACCTTGTCTCCGAGCTTCACCTTAATGCTCCCCGGCCGCATGTGGGCGTAGTTGACGAACAAGCCCGAGCCGATGTCGAGCACGACGAAGTTTCCGTCGGCCTCGTCAATCGGCAAGTTGGCGGGCAGCGCACCGGGCACTTGGTCCTGCAAGTCGTCGCGCGTCCCGACCACGGTGCCTTCGGCAACGGCAAGGATAGGCTTGCCATAGATGTGGTAGTTCGCAGGAACCTTAAGGTCGCCCACGACCAGCGTGTTGTTGTCGTCGATTTGCTCCCAGTCGATAGCGAAACGCTGGGCAAGGTAGAACTTGCCGTCGAGCGACAGCAGGGCGCGGACATGGCGGATGGAATCGCAGCAGCCGTCAGCCGCGACATAACCCTTGCCGCGCAAAGGCGGCCCAAGAGCCACCGGTGCCTTCGCAACGACGGCACCCTCGCCAATCGTCACCGTCATGTCGGCGCCGATGACCGCGAAAAACGCCGTGATCTCGTGGGTAATGCGAGCCGGAACCGCCGCGCCGTCCGCAAGCACGACATGCAGAAAGATGACGGCGAACTGATAGGGGGCCAACTCGCGGTTTTCGTTGCCGCGGCTTGCGCCCGGCGTGACGCGCGTGCGCAATTCATCCGGGCCGAGTTCTGCAAGCGGTGCTCCGCTGTCGGCATCGACGACCTTGAGCTTCTCGAAACGGACATCGCCGCCAGTGATATTCGTCACTGCCAGTTCGTAGACGATGTGACGCCTGCCGTCCGAGCCTGGAATCACATGCGGGGGAGCGATGATCTCCGCAACGAGTGGCGTGAGCTTCGGATTGTCGCTGGCAGCGTGCACCCCGGATGGAAATGTTGCCAACAACAGCACAAAGGTCGAAAGGAGCCAAATTGGAACCCGCATTCGAACGCGCCTCCTCTGCACACGCTGACTTTGCGACGCGAGGGTACGACAATGAAGGCCGGGAGCCAAGGTGGCGTGCGGCACATGGAAGATTCGCCGAACCTGGCGCAACCGCGGCCTCAAGTGTTATCGTTTGCATGTCTGGTTTACGGGAACTTTGCGGGCCTCTGATGACAGTTCAAATCAGCCGGCCACCACAGCCAGGGGACAGGATGTGATTCTGTCGTCCCTGCTTGCGAGTACATTCAACAGACGAACTCGGTAGCAGCGGTGAATTGGCGGTAGCCCTCTACCGACTCGAACCCCCATAAATGCTTGGATCAAGGTTGCACCACAGCGGATCCAAAACACCCCGACCTCCTCCAGAGGGCCCGCATCTCGACGGGAGCCGCAAGACAGAAAGTTCGAAAAGCTTCTAGGAAACCCAAGCAGACTGAACGGCGCTGCGGACAATGAGGTTTACGAATACACCGGCGAACATTCGCATTGGGGCGGTCAATATCGTCGGCAGAAGAGCGTCCGAAAGGGCTACCGGCGGCTCCCTCGTAGGAACGAAAAAAGAAGAGAAGCAGAACTTTCTTGTGCGTTTTTTGCACACAATGTTCCGCAACCTGATTATATTCAGGTATGCAAGACGCCAACGTCATCCAGATGTAGGTTGACGCTGCTCAGCTCCGAGGTCGCGCGTGCGCCCTGGTCCTTGAGCAAATGCGCGAGGTGAGCGACGATGCAGTCGCGGCGTCTCACGACGTCCAGCTGTTCGCGGCGATCCTCCACCTGCATAAACGCCTCGGCCGATCGCAGCAAGAGCGGCCACCGCACGCGCTCGGGGTAGAGGTGCCGCATGCATAACGCGCAGGCCAGGGACACTGGTCGGCGGGGTGTTAACGGACTGCAGACCAGCAGGCGTGCGATGGCAACCGAACAGCTTTCCAGCCAGAGGCGTCTGACCCTCTCGCTAAGCCGTAAGCAACTTTGTTTGGCGGATAAGGGGCCTGAAGCGGACTGACAGCTTCTAAGCACGCATTTTCACAAGCGGACTTTCTTTCCGCACCGGAATCGCTTTGACATGCGCAATCCCGGCCATCAGGCCGGGAACAGGAACGCCGAAGCGGGATCGAAAAAGATGCGCTGACCTGATGTGGCGGTGCCATCGCCCACCTCTGCGTCAGAGGTTGGCCTGACGTCGATCTCATCTCCGCCGGCCGTGCGTGCCACGACCCGCCGTCGGTCGCCGAAGAAGGCGGTATCGACGATCTCGACGGCGAGTGCCACGCTTGTCGGCGTAGGCGTCAAGCGGAAGGCTTCCGGGCGCACCATCAGCCGGACGTTCTGGCCTTGGCCGAACGACGTTGTCGCCTTGACGCCGGTCACGATCGAGCCGCCGGCCAGGCGGATCGTCGATGCGCCATCTGCGGTTTGCAAATGCTCAGCCGGCAGGAAATTCGAGTTGCCGATGAAGCCGGCGACGAACTCGCTCGCCGGCCGGAGGTAAAGATCCTCGCCAGTACCGATCTGTTCGATGCGGCCTTCCCTGAACAGAGCGATGCGATCCGAAAGATGCAGCGCCTCCTCCTGGTCGTGCGTGACATAGAGGATGGTGACGCCGGTCTCGCGGTGGATGCGGCGGATCTCGGCCTGGATCTCCTGGCGCAGCTTCTTGTCGAGCGCCGACAGCGGCTCGTCCATCAGCAGGATCGGCGGGTCGTAGGCGAGCGCGCGGGCAAGCGCCACGCGCTGCTGCTGGCCGCCCGACAGCGCGCCCGGATGGCGGTCGGCGAAGTTTTCGAGGCGCACCAGCGCCAGCATGTCGGCGACCTTGCGCTTGATCTCGCCATCCGGTCGGCGGCGCACGCGCAGCGGAAAGGCGACATTCTCGGCGACACTCAGATGCGGAAATAGCGTGTAGCGCTGGAAGACCATGCCGATGTTGCGCTTGTGCGACGGCACCGAAAGCAGCGACCTGTCCTCCAGGAGCACATCGCCCGAGCTCGGATCCTGGAAACCGGCGATGGCGTAGAGTGTCGTCGACTTACCGGAACCCGACGGGCCAAGGAACGTCAGGAACTCCCCCTTGGGCACATCGATGGTGACGTCATGGACGGCGACGAAGGCGCCGAACGTCTTTCTCACCGCGCGTATGGACAGGAATGGCCGGGTCATCTTGACATTTTCCTGCGAAGGAGTGCGGTCACGATCATCAGGCACAAGGTCAGGCCGACAAGCAGGCTGGAGGCGGCGGCGATGACCGGGCTGAGGTCGGCGCGCAAGCTGCCCCAGATCTTGACCGGCAAGGTCTGCAAGGTCGGGCTTGCCATGAAGATCGCCACCACGACCTCGTCCCATGAGGCCAGGAAAGAGAAGATCGCCGCGGAGAAGATGCCGATCCTGATCGACGGCAAGGTGATCCTCAACCGTGCCTGCAGCGGGCTGGCGCCGCAGACTATGGCCGCGTCCTCGATGGATTTGTCGAAACCCTCTAGCGCCGCAGTGATCGGGATAATGGCGAAAGGCAGCGCCAGGATGGTGTGGGCGATGACGAAGCCGACCGTGGTGCCGGCAAGGCCGATGCGCAGGAAGAAGGCGTAGATGGCGATGGCGAACACGACGACTGGCAGCACCATCGGCATCAACAGCAAGCCGCGCAGGACCTGGCGTCCGCGAAACTCACCCCTGACCAGGCTGAAGGAGGCGAACAGGCCGATGACGACGGCGAGGATGGCGGCCATGGCGGCAATCCGGACACTGGTCAGCGCGGCATCGATCCAGGTCGGATCAGCCAGCAACTGCTGGTACCATTTCAGCGTCCAGCCGGGCGGAGGGAAGGCGAGCCAGCGCGACGAGCCGAACGACAGGAGCACGATGAAGACCACCGGCAGCAACAGGAAAGCCGCCACTGCCGCCGTGAAGCCGACAAGTGCCACGCGCAGCCATCCGAGCCGGTCATAGTCGAGCAGCATGTCAGAGCCCTCCGCCGGCGCGCCTGGCGCCGACCAGGCGAAGCTGGATCGCGTAGAGCGCCATGGTGACGACAAGCAGGACGAAGGCGGCCGCACTTCCAAGCCCCCAGTTGAGCAGCGACTGCACCGTCTGGGCGATCATCTCGGCCAGCATCATGTTCGATGTGCCGCCAAGCAGGGCAGGCGTGACGAAGTAGCCAAGCGACATGACGAAGACCATCAGCCCTCCGGCGGCGATGCCGGGAAGCGACAGCGGCAAAAGGATGCGGCGGAAGGCCTCGGACGGGCTTGCGCCGCAAAGGGCGGCCGCGCGCAGCGTCATAGGGTCGATGGCGCGTAAAGTGCCGACCAGCGGCAGGATCATGAAGGGCAGCATGATGTACACCATGCCGATGGTGACCCCGGCGAGGTTGTTGATGAGCGGCAGCGGCTCATGGATGATGCCCAACCCCATCAGCGCCCTGTTGATGACGCCGGTGCGTTGCAGCAGCACCATCCACGCATAGGTGCGGGTGAGAAGGTTCGTCCACATCGACAGAATGATGATGCCGAAGACGATCGAGCCCGGGGCCGGCGGCATGATCGCCAGCATCCAGGCAACAGGGAAAGCCACCAGGATGGTGACGGCTGTGACGACCGATGCGACCAGGAAGGTGTTGAGGAACACCCGCACATAGGTGTCGCTGCCGAACAGCGCCGCGTAGTTCTGCAAGCCGGGTTCGGGATCGGTGACGCTGCGCAGCAGCAGGGCAACCACCGGCACGATGAAGAACAGGCCAACCAGAAGCAGGGCCGGCAAGGCGCTGCCGCTGCCGGCTGGCAGGCCGGCAACCGAGCTGCGTCTGAAAGAACTTCCCTGCATCGAGCGGTCCTGTCTCAAAACGGGGCGCGCAAGCTGCGCCCCGTCGGTCTGCAACGGTGTTACTTGGTCTGCCAGGCATACCAGCGCGCGGCGATCTCGTCGCGATGCTCGGCCCAGTAGTTCATGTCGAGGTTGATCTGGCCGTCGACATGGGCATCAGGCAGGGCCTTGACGGCATCGGCGGGCATCTCCGCCTTGGCCTTGGTGTTGATGGGCGCATAGCCGCTTGCCTCGGCGAATTTCGCCTGGCCGGTCGGGCTGGTGGCGGCGGCGAGGAACTTCATCGCGCTGTCCTTGTTCTTGGCGCCCTTCGGCACGACGAGCACGTCGGCGGCGGTGAGGTTCTGCTTCCAGGCGACGCCGACGTCGGTGCCATCCTGCTGGAGGGCGAAGACACGCCCGTTCCACAACTGACCGAAGGCAGCCTCGCCGGAGGCAATCAGCTGCTGTGATTCAGCGCCGCCGCCCCACCAGACGATATCGGATTTGATGGTGTCGAGTTTCTTGAAGGCACGGTCGAGATCAAGCGGATAAAGCTTGTCCGCCGGCACGCCGTCGGCCAGCAAAGCGATCTCGATGACGCCCGGCGCCGACCATTTGTAGAAGGTCCGCTTTCCGGGAAACTTCTTGGTGTCGAACATGTCGGCCCAGCCGGTCGGTTCGCCCGAGACGGCGCCCTTGTTCCAGGCGAGCACGAAGGAGTAGTAGAAGCTGCCGACGGCATGCTCATTGCTGAAACGCGGGTCAAGATCGGCCTTGGGCACGACCGCATAGTCGATCGGCTCCAGCAGCCCGTCCTTGGCGGCCTTTATGGCGAAATCCATTTCCACGTCGACGACATCCCAGGTGACATTGCCGGCGTCGACCATGGCCTTGAGCTTGCCATAGTCGGTCGGTCCGTCCTGCAGCACCTTGATGCCGGAGCTGGCTTCGAAGGGGGCTGCCCAGGATTTGGTCTGCGCTTCCTGCGTGGTGCCGCCCCAGCTGGTGAACGCCATCTCATCGGCCTTGGCGGCGGTTGCCGTGAGTAGCCCGGCCAGCAGGCCGGTCAAAATCAGTTTCATGTCATTCTCCTCTGTTGGTCAGTTCTTGTTTTTCTCAGTGCACCTGCGTCCCGCGGTTCTCAGCGCATGACGAAGGGATCGGGGATCGGCTCGTCCGAGGTGTTGATCCAGACGGATTTCGAGCGTGTGTAATCTCTGATGGTGTCGAGCCCACCCTCCCGGCCGAGCCCCGACAGGCCGTAGCCGCCGAAGGGAACGAGCGGCGATACGACGCGATAGGTGTTGACCCAGACGACGCCGGCACGGATGTCGCGCGCCATGCGGTGCGCCCTAGCGAGATTGCTGGTGAACACGCCTGAAGCGAGGCCGAAGGGCGTGTCGTTGGCGAGCGCCAGCGCCTGCGCTTCGGTGTCGAAGGCAAGCACGCTGAGCACTGGCCCGAACAGTTCCTCGCGCACGCAAGGCAGGTCGCTGGCGCCGGCATCGATGATGGTCGGCGCATAGTAGAAGCCGCTGCCGGCTGGCCTTGTGCCGCCGGTGACCAGCGTGCCGCCCCCGGCGACGCTTTCCGCGACAACTTTCTCGATCCAGTCGCGCTGACGCAGCGTGGCGAGCGGACCCATTTGGGTCGCCGGATCCTGCGGATCGCCGATGCGGATCGCCTCGGCCTTGCGCTTCAGGCGGGCGAGGAATTCATCCTTGACCGAACGCTCGACCAGCAGCCGCGAGCCGGCGACGCAGCTCTGGCCGGTCGCGGCAAAAATGCCGGCGACCACTGCATTGGCGGCGCTGTCGAGATCGGCGTCGGCAAAGACGACGACCGGGCTTTTGCCGCCGAGTTCCAGAGTGGTGTACGCGAGGTTCTCCGCCGTGTTCCTGACGATGGCGCGCGCCGTCGAGGGACCGCCGGTGAAGGCGACTCGCGAAACCAGCGGATGGCTGGTCAGGCGCCGGCCGCAATCATGGCCCAAACCGGTGAGGATGTTGACGACGCCTGGGGGAAAGCCAGCCTCATGAACCAGTTCGGCAAAAGCGAGCAGCGGCCCCGGGCCATCCTCGGAGGCCTTGAGCACGATGGTGCAGCCGGCGGCGAGCGCCGGACCGAGCTTGACGGCCGAGAGGAAGAGCTGCGAATTCCACGGAACCACCGCGGCAACGACACCGATCGGTTCGCGGCGGATGGTGACGTCGAGATCCGGCTTGTCGATCGGCACATGCGCGCCTTCGTGCTTATCTGCAAGCCCGCCATAATAGCGGTAGTAGTCGCCGACATAGGCGATCTGGGCGCGGGTCTCGCGGATGATCTTGCCTGTATCGCGGGTCTCGAGCTCGGCAAGTCGCCCAGCATTGGCGGCGACGAGGTCGCCCAGCTTGACCAGCAGCTTTCCACGCGCCGTCGCGGTCATCCTACGCCATGGGCCGGAACGCAGGGCGCGGTGCGCCGCCTCGACGGCGCGGTCGACATCGGCTTCGCTCGCCGCCGGCATCCTGGCCCAGGCCGCCCCGGTCGACGGGTCGACGCTGTCGAAAGTAGCGGACGGTTCGTCGAAGCGGCCGTCGATGAAGTTCCTGAAGGGGGCGTCGGTCATGGGCTCGCGATCAAAGGAAGGCCGGCATCACCCGGTCGATGAACAGTTGCAGCGATTTTTTCTTGTGCTCGTGCGAAAGCCCGCTGTCGATCCAGATCGAATACTGGTCGTAGCCGAGTGCCTCATAGGTCTTCAGCCGGGCGATGACCTCATCGGCCTCGCCGATCACCAGGTTCTGCCTGATCTTGTCGGGCGCGTATTGCGGCATGGCCGCGATCTCGTCCGGCGTCAGCGGCTCCAATATGCCTTGATGCACTGGTTTCTTGTTCTGGAACCAGGCGCCGAACTGGCAATAGAAAGTCGACAGGTCCTGCGTCAGGCGATCGGCGTCAGCCGCGTCGTCGGCAACGAAGGTGTGCATCAAAAGCATGATTTCCGGTCGTTCGATCTCGGGATGCGCGGCGCAGGCGGCGTTGAAGCGCTGCATCAGGCTCGTCACCTCGTCATCGCCGGAAGCCAGCGGCGTTACCTGGACCTTGCATCCGTTGGCGACGGCGAAATCGTGCGAGTTCGGGTCGCGGGCCGCCACCCAGATCGGCGGGTAGGGTTTCTGCAGCGGCTTGGGCGAGGAGGTGGTGGCGGGGAATTGCCAGAACTCGCCGGAGAGTTCGAAGTCGCCGTCCCATAGGCCGCGGATCGCCGGTATGATCTCGCGCATGCGCTGGCCGGCGCCCCAGGCGTCAAGACCTGGGAAGATGCGCTGATATTCATAGCTGTAGGCGCCGCGCGCGATGCCGATGTCCAGCCGGCCACCGCTGATGACGTCAGCCATCGCCGCTTCGCCGGCAAGCTTGATCGGGTGCCAGAAGGGCGCAATCACGGTTCCGGTGCCGAGGCGGATACGGCTGGTCTTGGCGGCGAGATAGGCGATGTTGATGAAGGGATTGGGCGAGATGGTGAATTCCATGCCGTGATGCTCGCCGATCCAGGCGGTCTCGAAGCATGCCTGTTCGGCCATCAGGACCAGTTCTTCGAGCTCGGTCACAAGCTCGGAATGCGGCTTGGCCAGATCCGACCGTTCCATATGCACGAAGAGCGAGAATTTCATCCGTGGGCACCTGTATTGACGGTGGAAGCGCTGGGTCTGGCGAGCGGCCGGACCTCGCCTTCGACATCGTTGCCGACATAGACGCCGAATGCATCTACCGAGCATTCCCTGATATAGCGCGTGAGCATCGAGCGGATCGCCGGATCGGCGATCTTCAATCCTTCGATCGCGTCGATCTCGATGAGCCGAATGCCGCGATCGCTGGAAGCGGGCACGTCGAACGTGCCGCGATAGTAGACATGCGTGCGCGAAACAGGTCCGGCGTCGTCCCAGACGGCGAACAGGAAACCGAGCTGGGCCTCGATGGCCTTTGCCGCAAGCAGTCCACGCAGACTATTGCCATCGCCTGCCGAACCCAACCCTCGGCCGCGCGGCAGTTCAAAACCGTCCGTCGTTTCCACGAACAGGATCCGGCCACCATTTTCGAGGATGGCGCCGACATCGGTGCCGGGCTGGGTGGCGGCCAGCGCGTCCTGGCTGAGGCCGGGTGCAACATAGGCGCCGCGGCAATAGCCGAGCGGCTGCGCGGAATTGTACTCGAAATCGCGGACGCGGCCGATGAGGATCGAATGATCACCGGCCTCGACCAGCCGCTCCATGTCGCAGTCAAAGGACGCGACGGAGCCGTCCAAAACGGGACTGCCGGTCCTTCCCGGCCGCCATGCTACGGCGGCGAACTTGTCGGCGGCTTTCGAGGCGAAGATGCCGGACGCTGCCTTCTGGCCCTCGTTGAGGATGTTGATGGCGAAGCTTTTCGATGTCGCGAAGACAGGATGGCCTAAGGCCTTGTGGGCGATGCAGACCAGCACCAGGGGCGGATCGAGCGACACTGAGGTGAACGAGTTGGCGGTGAAGCCGCGCGGCTCGCCTTCTGGCCCGATGGTGGTGACGATGGTGACGCCGGTGAGGAAGGATCCCAGCGCACGGCGGAACTCGCCGCTGTCGAACCCGGTATTCGCCTCAGCAGTGCCGCTTCGCTCGATCGCTTCGTCCTCCGCGAGGAAGTCAACGATATGGCGCGTGGTGAGGTCCGGCGCCGCGACCGCCATCATGTGCTTCTCGCCCGGCAGCACCGTGCAGCGGCCATGCGGCGCCAGCCGTGCCATCGCGGCCGACATTGCCGGCGAAGAGTTCCTGTCCTCGGAGCCGGTCATGAACAGGGCCGGTACGGCCAGCGTCGGCAGGCGGTCGGCATGATCGCCGTCGGCACGAGCGAACAGGCGGTAGGTGCGGGCATAGCCTTCCGGGTCGACCGCGCTCAGTGCGGATGCCGTGTTCCGCGCTGCCGCCTCCAGCTCGGTCGGCACCGGATCGCCGAACCAGCGCGCAATGGTCTGTGCCGTGCCGGCCGTATCGCTGCGCCCGTTGAGCGCCACCGCGCGCTGGCGAACGGCTTCGGCCAGTTCAGGTGGCCGCCGGAACACGGCATTCAGGGAAACGATGCGGCGGACGCGCTCCGGTGCGCGCAGGGCCAACTCCTGGGCAACGAGCGCACCCATCGAATGGCCGACGACGGACACCCGGTCGAGGCCAAGATGGTCGAGCAGGCGAATGGCCTGGTCGGCGTAGTCGGCCAGTTCCGGGTGCTGCGGCGGCAGTGGCGACTGGCCGTGGCCGAGCATGTCGATCGCGATGACGTCGAAGCTGTCGGCCATGCGTTCGAACTGCGGCTGCCAGATCGCGGCGTTCATGCCGACGCCGTGGATGAACAGCACCGGCGTGCCAGCGCCGGCACGGATGAAGCAGGTGCCATCGAACGTTGTGCCCTGTCGCGCCCAGGTGGAAGCGTCAGCCATGCACGTCCCCAAGCTCCTTGAGGTCCTGATAGCGATCGCCGATACGATGATGCGGGCGACCGCCGATCGACGCACCAAGCGCCACCACCAGTTCGTCCGGCGCCGGCGCATCGCCGATCTGGAAATGCACGGTCAGGTAATGCGAGCGCCGTCCTTCGTCATTCTTGTCCATCAGTGGGATCATGATCGGCGTGTTCGGCCCGCCGCGCAGGTTGGTGAAGGCAAGATAGGTCTTGGCGCCGACGGCGCGGCGATAATGATTGCCAAAATGCAGCGTGTGGATCAGCGCCGAGGCATGCTCGATCTCGCCAGACGTGCCGCAAATGGCTGCCTTGCCATAACCCTCGATCGCGTCGCCGGAACCGGCGATGGCAATGATCTCGCGGGATAGGGTCTCTCCGAGCACAGGCGCACAGTCGCGGATCTCGGGCGACAGATCGTCGGTGAAGCCGCGTCCCGCCCAAGGGTTCGTCAGCACCGCGGCGACGCCGATCAGGCGCAGCGGCCGCGGTGCAGCCTTGCCGCCTTCAATCAGCGTGTTCTCGGTATAAGTCACGATCTTGCGGATGGCAGGCTGCATGGAATCCTCGGGTCGGCGATGCCAGGGACCGTCCGATCTCTGTATCATCTTATGGTATACCATGCTATGGAGCACCAAGTACCTTGTCAACCGGGCATGGAATCTGTTTTCGTGGCGGTGCAGGAGCCAAGACATGCCAGACGACACCCTTCGCATCGACCGCAGCGCCAAGACCTTGAGAACGCTGGCGCTGGAGCGCATGCGCGAAGCCATCATGGATTTCCACTTCCAGCCTGGCGAAAGGTTGGTCGAGCGGCCGCTTTGCGACCAGCTTGGCGTCAGCCGTTCCGTCGTGCGCGAGGTGCTGCGGCAACTGGAGGCCGAGGGGCTCGTGCAGATGATCCCTGGGCACGGGCCGGCCGTAGCCAGGCCGGATCTCGGCCGCACCGACGAGATCTATGAGTTGAGGGCACTGCTTGAAGGCATTGCGGCACGCGCCTGCGCCCTGTCGGCCACCGGCGAGCAACTGGCAACGCTCGAACGCGCGCTGGCGGACTTGTTCGGGGCATGGGCGTCGGCGACGCCGCCGGCAGTGATGCGGGCGACGACGAAATTCTACGAGGCGCTGTTCGAGGCCGCCGACAAGCGTGTCGCCTGGGAAATCGTCAGCGGGCTGAATGTCCGAATCAATCAGCTTCGTTCGATGACCATTCTTTCGGAGAACCGCCGCGAGCCTGCGATCAGCGAGATGAACGAGATCATGGACGCGATAAGGTCGCGCAAGCCCGATGAGGCGGAAGCGGCGGCACGGCGACATGTCGAATCGGCTTGGCAGATCGCTCGAGATAAACTTCGCCTGGTCTAGATCCCGGTGAGTTCAGCCTATCCAACCCGTCGAAGGGCCTTGAAGAAAGTGTCTGCTTCCGGGCAATTGAAAAATGCAACTTTACGACTGAGATGGGGCGCAAAGCTGCCGTCCGCCTTCGAGCCTGGAACTGGATGCCCACTCGATCGTTTAAATAGCATATATTCCATTGAAATTTCTCATGAGGAGGAGCGCATCGAGCGAGCGCTCGACCGCGTTGCGGAGATCATCGTCGCGCCTAGTGACCAAGGCGAGGAATGGCTTCCTTTATACGACCACCTAGAACGAGCGATGCAGGATCTTCAGGCGAAGGAAAAAAGTCTCGTCGCAGTACGTGGGCGCGCCAAACGAGCGCAGGGCCGAGCGAAAGCACGTTCCCGAACACCGCAAGAAACGAAATCCATATGGCCCAGTCTCTCTCGTCCGTCAGGCGCTTCTTTGGCGCGATGAGCGCTAGCAATGCTCAGTGGCGACGAGGTATTGTGCTCCACGATACACCACCTCTAAGGCTCCACGTTTGACGTTGGGGGCAGCACCACAGCCGGGTGGCGCCCTTCGCGCAGCATCAGCCCGAGAGTGTAATCAACCGCCAGCTTCACGGCACCCAGCGCGGTCCCGTCGTCCCCCAGGGAACTGACGGCGATCCGTGTCGGCCACGCAAGCTCTGCCGCGACACGCTCGACGTTTTCCGTCATCAGCGGGTTTCTGCCGACACCGCCGCCAAGCACGATCAGGCCAGGGTCGAGTATGCCGATACAGCCAGCGGCCAGCCTGCCGATATCGGCGGCATGGCGCGCGACAGCCGCCACCGCCGGTGCTGAGCCCTCCAGAGCACGCGCGAACAGATCCTTGGCCGAGTCGGGCGGCGCGCCTTCCCCAGCGGGCCAGTCGACACGGCAGCGCTCTATTAGCGCCCGAGAGCCGAGATAATGTTCGAGCCCTTCACGATAGGGCGTCTCGCTGGCCGACCATGGAAACGGCATGCGGCCGATTTCGCCGGCCGCACCACCGGCGCCGCGAAACAAACGCCCCTCGGTGATGAAGCCGAGGCCAACCCGCACGCCGACCTGCAGAAAGGCGAAGGTCTGGTGGCCTTGCGCGGCACCAAAATGCATCTCGCCAATGGCCGCGCAGTTGACGTTGTTTTCCAGGACGATCGGCACCTCGATGCTGCGCCGCAGCAGGCCAAGCACGGCGGACGGCCCCCCGGGCCGGTCGAAACGATCATTGGAGACGATGCGCGGCACCGCCACCGCAATGGCGCGCAGCGCGCGAAAACTCTTGGCCACCTTGGCCATTGTGGCACGAGCGACCGACAGCACGACGGCGCCGACCGCGTCGGCATCGCCGGCTATCGTTTCCGGGATCGGTTCTTCCACCGACGCCAGCTTCTGCGCATCCATCGAATAGGCGACGGCGCGCACCTGGGCGGCGCCGACATCGATGCCGATCGCGTAGCCGGCACCTGGACCGATGCCGTAGATCGTCGCCGTGCGGCCAATGGCGCCGCGCTCAATCCCACGCGAGGCGACGAGGCCGAGCGCGCTCAGCTCCGACACCGCCGCCGACATGGTAGGCTTCGACAGGTCGAGCATGGCGCCGAGCTTTGGCCGCGTCACCGGCCCGTGCGAGGCAAGCAGGCGCAGCACCGCCCGGGCGCTGTCGGTCAGATTGGGGATTTCCGCAGCCGCCATCTCAGCCGTTCGACCTTTGCCTGAAATCCTGTCTCCGGTCGGCGAAAGCGCATTCGCTGCCCCGACTCGAAAGCCATATCCTGTCCTCAATGCCTCATTGCTGACCGGTTTGGCAATTTCCGCGATGTCCGGACAAGGACGTCAGACTTCGGTCGGCGACCACGGCTTCAGCTTGGTATCGGTCTGGCGGTAGCGGAACACGATGTCGGTGAGGCCGGCCGCGTCCTGCATGTCGCCGACAATGAGCTGGATGGCGATGATCTCCAGTATGGCATCAGCGATGGCGTTGCCGAGCGCGGGAATCGAGATCACCACCAGCCTGTCGGCTGGAGCGACATCGCTGCGCCGCGTCACCAGCACCGAGGGGCAGCCCAGCGCCGCAAGATCCTGCGCGATCTTCACCTCGCGACCGTCGCCGATGGCGATCAGTCCGGTCGCCGCATCCTGCGATTCCATCGGCCCGTGCAGATAGTTCAGCGTGTCCCATCCCGATGCCGGCACCCGCACCGCCTCGCGTATCAGCATCGCCGCCTCGCCGGCATTGGCGAAGCCGACACCGGCGGCGACGATGTCGATGGATGTTCTGCCCTGCAGCAGCCGGGCCGCCTGCCCGGCAGCGCTTTGCGCACCGGAAAGGACGGTGGCGGCTGCAGGTGACAAAGTCGTCCAGTCGAATCTGTTGCCGGCGAGCCTGTCGATCAGCATGCCGAGCGCCAGCAAGGTCCCGGTATAGCCGGTGGAGCTTGCGCCATTGTCGGCGCCAGAATCCGTGGCAAGCACAGCACCAGTCAGATCAGCCAGCGGATTGCCGCTGCCACGGCAGACCGCCAGGCGCGGCGCGCCCGACGCCTCGCGCATGACGTCGTAGATTTCGCGGCTCTGCCCGGAGGCCGACAGCGCGATGAACGCATCGGCGGCTGCATCCGTCCGGCCATAGAGATCGGTCGGCGTATAGGCAAAAGCCTTGATACCGGAGGCGCGCAGATAAAGCGCACCGGCCAGCGCCGCCTGATAGCTGGCGCCGATGCCGGCAAGCCCGATCGTCTTGCCGGCAAAAGCGCCGAGATCGAGGTCGTCAAGCGACGAGGCCACCGAACGCCGGCCGATTTCGAGACTTTCCGTCTGGCGCGCCACCGCCGGGCGATAGCCGATACGCTTCATCATTCAAACCGCTCCAATTCCCGAAGATTGGCCCTGACCGACCAGCAGTCGTCTCGCCAAGGCGACCGCACCCAGCACCGGCGGCTCGCGCAGCAGCAGCACCTGGCTCGACGGCGAGACCTTTGCCATGGCCTCGACGAATGCCGTCATCAACATCGGCTGCTCCGAGATGACCCCGCCGCCAGCCACGACAAGGGCGGGATTGGCGCCGCGTTCGATCAAGAGTTCGACCAATGCGGCCAACCCTGCCCCGCCTTCGCTGATAACACGGATAGCCAGAGCCGAGCCGGCGATCGCCGCGTCGAATACGGCATTGGCATAGCGGCCCCAGACCGCGGCACCACGCGTTTCGTTGAGCAGGATGCCAAGCTTGGTCTGGTCGTCTGTGCCCAGTTCGCGCATCAGCCCGGCAATCAGCGGGTCACCATCCTGGCCCCGGTCGAGGCTGTGCCGGATTGCTTTCGCCGCCTCGCGCACCAATGCCGGCGCGCTGCCCTCGTCGCCAAGGATCCAGCCCCAGCCACCGGCTGCCAGCATCTTGCCATCGGCCGTGCGTGCCACCGCGATCGAGCCTGTGCCGGAGACGACGCCGATGCCGTCGATATAGCCAGCGGCAGGAACCATCAGCTCGGCATCGTTGACCACCCGCACCGCACCACCGGTCCTGCTTGCCAACAGCGCCTGGAAGCGAAGGCATTGTTCACCCGTGTCGCAGCCATGCGCGCCAACGGCCAGCGCAGCGGGCGCGACGCCGCCGCACAGATTGGCGACGATGCCGGCCAGTGTCGTCGCGTCGGTCTCCATCTGGCGAATGCGCCAGCTCTCCGTCACCAGCACCTCGTCGGCGATCATGCGCTCGCCCTGGCACGCCATGATGCGTGTCTTGGTGCCGCCTATATCCACGCCTGCAATGATTTTCTGGGTCACCGAGAGCCACCGCGCGCACGCCGGACGAAGCGGGCTGCCGCGTCCAATTCATCTTAGTTAGGAAACTTTACAAACTATCTTTCCAGACGGCAAGAACTATGATTTGATAATCTTCGTAAAAAGCGCATCAAGCGCGATTGGGAGATTGCAACATGAGCAGGAGAAGGATTGGGCTGGCCCTCGCGGCCGCGTCTTTCGCATGGGGATTGGCAGCCAGCGTGGCGCATGCCACCGACATCTCGTTCTGGACCTGGCGCCAGGAAGACAAGGCCGCCTACAACGAACTTTTCGCCGATTTCACCAAGGCCAACCCGGACATCCATGTGAAGTTCGAGTCCTTCCCGGACGAGAACTATCCGACCATCGTCTCGACGGCCCTGGCCGCCGGCAAGGGTGGCGACGTCATCCACACCCACGCCTATGGCTGGCTCGAGCAGTTCGTGAAGGCCGGCTATTTTGAACCACAGGATCTGACCACGGTGCCTTCGCTCGCCAACCAGCCCGCCGATGCGCTGGTGGCCGGCACCTATCGCGCCGACAAGAAGGTCTATTCGCTGCCCTTCGCTTCGCAGACGCTCGGGCTGTTCATCAACAAGGACGTCTTCGCCAAGGCCGGGCTGACGCCACCGACCACATGGAACGAGTTCATCACCGTCAGCAAGGCGCTGAAGGAAAAGGGTATTTATCCCCTCGCCAACGGCATGGGCACCAGCTGGTTCAACGAGATGTTCGTGGCCATCTTCACCAACCCGTTCCTTGGCCAGGACTTCGTCAGCGACCTGACCTCGGGCAAGACCACCTTCAAGGACCCCCGCTATGTCGCGGCGCTCGGCAGGCTGCTCGAACTGCGCGACTACATGCCTCCCGGTTTCGAAGGCATCGACTACGACACCGCGGGCCAGCTGTTCATCAGCGGCAAGGCGGCGATGCTGGCCGGCGGCAGCTTCGACATCGCCACCTACAGGAGCCAGAACCCTGCCATCAACATGGACTTCGTCGCCCCGCCCATGGCCAAGGCCGGCGACACCCCGCAGGTGACCAAGTTCTTCGACGGGGGCTATGCCGTCAACGCCAAGTCGGCCAACAAGGAGGCGGCGCTCAAGCTCGTCAACTGGATGGGCACAAAGGAGTTCGGCGACAAGTTCTCCGCGCTGCTCGGCAACATCTCGCCGATCAAGGGCGTCGTCATCAAGGACGAGCTTCTCGCCCACGTCGCCAAGTTGAACGAAACCGCCATGCCACATATCAATGTCGTCTACTTCCGTTTCGAGAAGCCGACGGGATCGGAGCTGCTGCAGGGCGACATCACCAAGCTGATGTCGGGTTCGATCACCCCGGACCAGCTGGCCGCCGACCTGACCAGCGGCCTCGCCAAATGGTACAAGCCTTTCCAGGGCAAGTGACATGAACAGCGGCCGGCGCCACACCACAAAAGCCTTTCCGTGGCGCCGGTCACTCTGGATCGCGTCCCTGCTGACACCGGCCCTGGTGGTCATGGTGCTGTTCGTGCTCTGGCCGCTGCTCTCAGCCTTCCGCCTTGCCTTCTATGAGTTCAACGGCTTGCAGCCGACCGGATTCATCGGGTTCGAAAACTTCCGCAAGGTGCTGTTTGAACAGCCTTACAGCGACTGGACCTGGAATGCGCTGAAGCACAACATCATCGCCTTCGTGGCGCTGATGGTGTTCGAGAACGGCACCGCCTTCCTGCTCGCCTATGCCTTGCTGAAGGCGCTGCCCGGCCACCGTATCCACCAGGTCATCGTCTTTCTTCCGGTCGTGCTGTCGGCGGTCATCGTCGGCTTCCTGTGGAAACTGTTCCTGCATCCGCTGTTCGGCCTCGTGAACCAGACGCTGGCGCTGGTCGGCATCGGCGCCATACCGTGGCTCGGCAACGAACACACCGCACTCGGCAGCGTCCTGTTCGCCAACGTCTGGCACTGGCTCGGCTTCCCCACCCTGGTGCTGCTCGCCGGCATGCAGCGCGTCAGCAAGGAAGTCATCGAGGCTGCCCGTCTCGACGGCGCCGGCGACTATGTGCTGATGACCAGGATTATCTGGCCGCTGATTGCGCCGAGCGTCACCATCGTCACCATCCTGACTTTCATCGGCAGCTTCAACTGGTTCGAAATCCCCTACGTCATGGCCGGCCTCACCGGTTCGCCCGGCGGCGCCACCGACGTGCTCGGCCTCTATTTCTACCGCACCGCCTTCGGCTCGACGACGACCGGCATCCAGGATTTCGGCCAGGGCAGCGCGCTGGCCGTGATGATGTTCATCATCGTTGCAGGCGTCACGGCAATCGCGCTTCGCTACCTGCGCCGTCGCGAGATCGAGCTGTGAGCGCGACAGCCCGCACCGGGCAACCCGCCGAGTTGCTGAAGAATGGCGCCATCCAGCTGATGCTGGCGATCAACGCCGTCATCATGATCTATCCGCTGTTCGTCATGGTGATGTCGTCGTTCAAGACCAACGCCGAAATCTTCAGCTCGCCCTTCGCCCTGCCGGCGCACTTTTCGCTGGCCAATGCCGAGCGGGTGTGGAGCGAAACCAATTTCGTCCGCTACCTCGCCAATTCCGTCGGCATCACCATGGCCGCGGTGGCGCTGATCCTCCTGTTCAGCACCATGGCCGCCTATGCGATTGCCCGCTACCAGTTCAGGCTGAGCGCGCTGGTGCTGATGTTTTTCCTCAGCGGCATGACGGTGCCGCTGAAACTGGCGATCATTCCGCTGTTCATCCAGCTGGATTCGCTTGGGCTGGTCGACAGCTATGCCGGCCTGGTGCTGGTCTATGTCGCCATGGGCATTCCTTCGGCGGTGTTCATCATGACCGGCTTCCTCCGGACCTTGCCGCGCGAACTGGAAGAGTCCGCACGCATGGACGGCGCCAGCGAATTTCGCATCATGCGCTCGATCATGCTACCGCTGGCGCGGCCGGCGCTGGTCATCGTCGCGATCCAGAACGCCGTGCCGATCTGGAACGACTTCTTCTTTCCACTGGTGCTGATCACCTCGGACAATCTCAAGACGCTGCCGCAGGGCCTCACCGTCTTCGTCGGTGAATTCACCACCGACTGGGGCGTGCTGTTCACCGGGCTGACTCTGGCGGCGCTGCCGATAACGCTGCTCTACATCGTGCTGTCGAAGCAGTTCATCTCGGGCATCACCCAAGGCGCGGTGAAATAGACTGCGGTCAAATAGACGAGGAATTTCAAGTGGCGAACCAGAACAAGATCATCATCACCTGCGCGGTTACCGGCTCGATCCACACGCCGTCCATGTCGCCACATCTGCCGGTGAGCGCGCAAGAGATTGCCGATGCCGCGATCGGCGCGGCCGAGGCCGGCGCTGCCATCGTCCATCTGCATGCGCGCAACCCCGCCGACGGCCGGCCCGACCAGTCGACCGAGGCGTTTGCGCCCTTCCTGAAGGTGATCAAGCAACGCTCGGACTGCGTCATCAACATCACCACAGGCGGCGCCGCGACAATGAGCGTCGAGGAGCGCGTCAAGCCGGCGGCGACCTTTGCGCCGGAAGTTGCATCGCTCAACATGGGCTCGATGAATTTCGGCCTCTACCCAATGCTGGAGCGCTTCAAGACCTTCGAGCATGACTGGGAACGCCCCTATCTCGAAGGCTCGCGCGACCGCATCTTCCGCAACACCTTTGGCGACATCGAGCACATCCTGCGCACCTGCGCGCAAAACGGCACGCGTTTCGAGATCGAGTGCTACGACATCGGCCACCTCTACACGCTCGCCCATTTCGTTGAGCGCGGCCTGGTCAAGGCGCCGTTCTTCGTCCAGAGCGTGTTCGGCATATTGGGCGGCATCGGCACCCATCCGGAAGATGTCGCGCATATGAGGCGCACCGCCGACCGGCTGTTTGGACAGGACTACCACTGGTCGGTGCTGGGCGCCGGCCGCAGCCAGCTGCCGATCGCCACCCAGGCCATTGCGCTCGGCGGCAATGTGCGCGTCGGGCTGGAGGACTCGCTCTGGATCGGCAAGGGCCAACTGGCGAAATCCAATGCCGAGCAGGTGCGCAAGGTACGCCAGATCATCGAAGGGCTTGGCGCTTCGGTCGCCACCCCTGACGAGGCACGGCAGATCTTGCAGCTCAAGGGCGGCGACAAAGTCTCTTTCTAAGGAAAATACCAATGAGTGCGCTCACCATATCAGGTGTCGATAAGGCCTATGGCAAGGCGAAGGTCATCCACGGCGTGTCCGTCGACATCGCGTCGGGCGAATTCGTCATCCTGGTTGGCCCGTCCGGTTGCGGCAAGTCGACCTTGCTCAGGATGATCGCCGGCCTGGAAGACATCAGCGCCGGCGAGATCGCGCTCGAAGGCAAGATCATCAACGATGTCGCGCCGAAATCGCGCGATATCGCCATGGTCTTCCAGAACTATGCGCTCTACCCGCACATGACGGTGCGTGAGAACATGGCCTTCGCACTGACGCTGAAGAAGATCGATAAAAGCGAGATCGACGCCAAGATTGCGCGTGCCGCGACGATCCTCGGACTGCAGGACTTGCTGGATCGTTATCCGCGCCAGCTTTCCGGCGGGCAGCGCCAGCGTGTCGCCATGGGCCGCGCTATCGTGCGCGACCCGAAGGTCTTTCTGTTCGACGAGCCACTCTCCAACCTCGACGCCAAGCTGCGCGTGCAGATGCGCGCCGAAATCAAGGCGCTGCACCAGCGCCTGGGAACCACCATCGTCTACGTCACCCACGACCAGGTCGAAGCCATGACTATGGCCGACAAGATCGTCGTCATGAATGGCGGCATCGTCGAACAGGTCGGCGCCCCGCTCGATCTCTACGACCGGCCGGCCAATCTGTTCGTTGCCCAGTTCATCGGCTCGCCGTCGATGAACATCCTGGACGGCCGCACCACTACGGACGGTTTTGTCGCCAGCGACGGCACGGTATTTCCGCTGCCTGCGTTGGGACAGGGCGAAAGTGCGCTTGCCTGGGGCATCCGGCCCGAACATCTCAAGCTCTCAGACAGCGGCGTGCCGGCGGTGGTCGAAGTGGTCGAGCCGACCGGCGCGGAAACCCTTGTCATGGCCAAAGCCGGCAACAACACGCTGAGCGCGTTGCTGCGCGAGCGGATTTCCGTGATGCCGGGCCAGAAGGTTTTCCTGGCGCCGGACCTCACCCAGTTGCATCTGTTCAACGCCAAGGGTCAGCGCATTATGCGGGTGCGGAACGCATCAAGGGTTATTCGGCAGATGAATTAATCGGCAAGCACTTTTCGCAATTCTATACTCTCAAGGACCGTGAGCGGGGCAGTCCGCAAAGTGCCCTGGAGATCGCCGCCCGTGAAGGGCGAGTTGAGCGCGAAGGCTGGCGTATACGCAAGACGGCACTGCGTTCTGGTCCCACGTGGTCATCGACGCCATTCGGCACGAGGATGGCGAACTCCTGGGGTTCGCGAAGATCACACGCGACATTACGGAGCGGAAGAAGGCGCAGGAGTCCCTGGATCAGGCACGTGAGGCCCTTTTCCACTCCCAAAAAATGGATGCGATCGGCAAACTGACGGGCGGCGTCGCTCACGATTTCAACAATTTGCTGATGGCGATTCTGGGTAGTCTTGAGCTGCTCCGCAAACGGCTTCCCGACGATCCACAATTGCTGCGTCTTCTCGACAACGCGGTGCTCGGCGCGCGACGGGGAGCGTCCTTGACGCAGCGCATGCTGGCCTTTGCCCGGCGGCAGCAACTCGATCCAAAGCCTGTCGATTTGATAGGGCTCATACACGGAATGAAGGATCTCTTGGAACGATCGCTGGGCTCAAGGGCGATCATAGAGACGAAATTTCCGCTCTCGCTTGATCGTGTGATGGTTGATGAAAGTCAAATCGAACTTGCCTTGCTCAACCTGTGTGTCAACGCCAGTGACGCCATGCCTGATGGTGGGACGATCATCATTTCCGCCCGGATGGAACAGGTCGGCGAAAGCAATGGTGCTGGCTTGGCTCCCGGCCATTATGTCTGCCTCTCGGTAGCCGACAGTGGCGAAGGAATGGACGAAGAAACGCTGGCTCGGGCGACGGAACCGTTTTTCACCACAAAAGGCGTTGGCAAAGGTACGGGTCTCGGTCTGTCTATGGTGCATGGGATGACAGAGCAAATGGGCGGGTGCCTAGTGCTCAAGAGCTCCAGGGGAACCGGAACCACAGCGGAACTATGGCTGCCGATCGCAACCGCGAGCTCGGAATTCGCGCGCGGGCCGGATGTTCTTGCCGAGGAAGCCATTGAGACGGCGTCGCTGCGGATTCTGGCAGTGGATGACGATGCGCTGGTCCTTTTGAATACCGCGGCAATGCTCGAGGATCTCGGCCATACTGTCGCGGAGGCGCATTCTGCGGCGGCAGCCCTCAGGTTGCTGGAGGAGCAGCCGTTCGACCTCGTCATAACGGATCATGCTATGCCGAAGATGACGGGCCTGCAGCTATCGAATACGATCAAAGTCCAGTGGCCGAACGTACCCGTCATTATAGCAACGGGCTACGCCGAACTCCCGGGGACTCGCGACATCAAAATTCTCAGCAAGCCATTCACGGAAAAGGAGCTAGCGAGCGCGATAACATCTGTTCGCTTTATTTGGGCCGCCGGCCCGGCCAATGTTCCGTCGAGCCAAACGAAATACCGTCGCTCACGGTTGCTTGACTCCGGCCTGACTGCAACAATATCCCGACTGTGGCGCTCTGGCCTTGCACGATCGCCATCGCGGCGGGTTGATCCATTTACCTGGGGTCTACCGCCAGCCGCGCAACCTTGCATAATGCGGGCAAACTCACTTCCAACTGCAGAGTTACACTATGATGCCAATCTACATCGGGTACGACCCACGCGAAGCCCGAGTCCTCGAGGTGGCGCGATGGAGCGCCTTCCGCCGGACAAGCACGCCGTTGCAGATCCACCCACTGGTGCTCAAAGACCTTGAAGCCCAAGGAATCATGAAGCGACCGATGGAGGTACGTGACGGTAGGCTCTGGTGCCCGATCTCCGAGGCACCGATGGCGACCGAGTTTGCCATATCGCGCTTTGCCGTTCCGTTTATGCGGCAAGGCGGCTGGGCCATGTTCTGCGATTGTGACGTTCTTTTTCTGCAGGATCCCGTCAAGCTGCTCGACCTGGTCGATCCTTCCTACGCGATCATGGCGGTTAAGCACCGGCAACGCGAGTCTGAAGCCGTCAAGATGGACGGACAAACGCAGACGTTCTATCGGCGCAAGAACTGGTCGTCGGTCGTTTTGTGGAATCTAGACCATCCCGCCAACAAACGACTGACGAACGAAATGCTTAATACGTGGCCCGGACGTGACCTCCACGCCTTCAAATGGCTCGAGGATCATGAGATCGGGGAGTTGCCTCTGGCATGGAACTACCTCGTAGGGGCGTCGGCTTCCGAACTCGACCCCGCCGAGGTGTCGCTGGCGCACTACACGCTCGGCGGTCCCTGGTTTGCCGGTTGGTCGGGCGCCACACAATGGGACGAATTGTGGAGCCGAGAAGAAAGCATTCTGCGTGCGTTTGAGGAAAATGCGGTTCAGATCCCCGCATGAAACCTCCGCTTTCGGATCTCTTGCCCGTGCTCTCAAAGCCCATCCTCCGCTTGCCCAGGCTCACGGGTCCCGCCTTGGTCATGGGATCGGCGCCGAATTTTCGCCTCCCGTACGGACATGATGCCGGTTGGGCGCTTGTAACCGTCAACGCTTCCCAGATTTTGGCGGAAACCTTTGGCCTCGCCGCTCCTGATATGGCGCTGATGCGTCGCGGCATTCTAGTTGGCCAAGGTGAGCAGGACTTCTACAAGCGTGACTTGCTAAAAGGGCGGCAGGCAAAGCATCTGATCGTCCCGATCTGGCCTGACGTGGAGGACAAGCTGAAAGCCGGCTGTCGCACCTTCGATTATCGTTACGACACCTTGCAGGCGCTTACCAGGTGGCAGCTTGCCAACATCGTCTGGCGGCTTAGCGGCAAATTTCACGTATCCCGCGGCTGGCACCGGAACATCTCCACGGGGGCTTTCGCTGTCATGCTTGCGCGTTTCGCCGGCTTCGCTCCGGTTGTGGTCAGCGGGTTTTCCCTGTCTCAGGCCGGGCATGGATACGATAGCCGAAACGCCTTCCGATATCATGCCGACGAAGATGCGGATTTGCTTCGGCGGGTGGCGAGAAGAGGCGAGCCCATCTACGCGGAAGATAGAGACTTCGCCAGAGAAAGCGGATTGCCGCTTTGGCAGGGACAGACGCCATGACCACGGCATCCGCAGACCGACAGGCCCCGGTTCCGCTCCTCCCAGGCAGCGAGCGCTGCGTGGGATTGCCTTTTTGTTTGTGGAACAAACGAGAGGTGCATGGGTCGGAGGTTCCAAGGCTGCCGATCCATCGATCACCACAAGCGGCACATGAGCTCTCTTGGACGTTTGTGCGCGCCCAATGACCAACATCCTGCCCCATCGTTTTGACGTGCTGAATATCTCGATGGCTGATCGGCTGGCTGTCAAATCCATTCTGGTTATCCAGGCGAAGTACATCGGGGACGTCATTCTGACCTCGGCGCTTATGCGAAATCTGCGCGTCGCCTACCCACACGCCATCATGGCCATGCTTTGCGCTCCTGGCCTGCGAGACTTGGTGGTCAGCCAAGGTATCGCAGACATAGCCATCGGATTCGACCCTCGAGGTGGTGGTAGAAGCCTAACCAGGCGCTTGAAGGAATATTCAAGCTTGGTCGCTGAGCTCCGCCGCCGAAAATTCGATCTCACCATCGATCTGACCGACTCGAAGACATCGAGGATGCTACACAAGCTGATCGGCGCCCCAATGCGCGTCGGATACGATCCCCCCGAAGTGCCTTTAAAATCTTGGGAAAGTCAGCCTGCCAATATATTTGCTGAAACCTTCGGCCAGGGAGGCGCGCATTACCTGTACCGATATCTTTCGCCGCTGAGAGCGCTCGGGATAACGTCGAGTGAAGTGACACCGAGGCTTGAGCCCACGTCCATCGGACGAGGCGCTTCGACCCAGATTCTGGCTCAGAGCAATCTGAATGCAAAAGCTTTCGTCGCGGTGCACGCCGGAGCAAGGTTCGAAGGGCGGTGCTGGCAACCTGAACGGTTCGCCGCAGTGATCGATGAGGTTTATGAAACGACGGGCCTGCGGTCACTGCTGATTGGCGGACCTGACGAGAGCGCAATCGCGCAACTTATCCTGAATGTGGCGGTCTCCCCGTTGGCAAGCGTTGTTGGCAAAGCCTCGCTTGAGACACTAACAGCATTGCTTGCGGACGCGTTTATCTTCCTGGGAAACGAGAGCGGCCCAATGCACTTGGCCGCATCGGTCGGAACTCCAGTTGTGGGCCTCTACGGGCTCACTCCCCCAGATGTCTGGGGGCCAGTTGGCGTGCCTTACCGCACGGTTGAGCCGCCATTGCCTTGCCAGTGTGTTGCTCCCCATTTGTGCAAACCCAACAACCCGGGCGGCGTCTACTGCGTGCACCGATTGCCCGTTGCCAAGGTCGCTCAAGCAACACATGAGTTGATAGAGGCGGTGAGACAACAGGGGAATGCATCCGTCAATTCACCTCCTCCCGGCGGCGACGCGCTGATCCTCCCATCGGCTCAGGATCGGAGCCGGTTGCAGTAATGACCTCGGCATGGGCTGTACGGGTCCTTGGCAAGATCGTCCTGCAACGCTCTCATCGGCTCGCGCTTTTGCATGCGCCGCGGCTCGCCCGGAAGGCGCGACGAGACGGGGCCGCCAAGGCGGCTTAATCAGAGTCAACGGGCCGCCCGTCGACTACTCCAAGGTTGACATGGAAGGCCCGTCGATTTAAGTCGCGTTAGTGGTCACTAACGCGAACTACTGGACTGCGCTCGGAGATTCGACGAGACGAACGATCTTCGAACTGTTGCTCGAACAGCCTTGTTCGGTCAGCGGACTTGCTCGTGCGCTGCCTGTAACCAGACCAGCGGTCTCTCAGCACCTGAAGGTACTCAAGGAGGCCGGGCTTGTTGCCGACACGCGCTCGGGCAAGGAAAGCATATATCGTATCGATCCCGGCGGCCTGGCAAGTCTGCGCGCGGAAGTCGATCAGTTCTGGAGCAAGACCCTGGCGGGCTACAAACTAGCCGTCGAGCCTCCAAAGAAGGACCAGGTATGAGCAAGCATCCTGCTACCGAGCCTGTAAGGCACTCCGTCGTCGTCGAGGCATCTATGGCGCGTGCCTTCAAGGTCTTCACCGAGGATTTCGGCAGGTTCAAACCTCGCGAGCACAATCTTCTCGCAGTGCCCATTGCTGAGACGATCTTTGAAGCCTGGGTTGGGGGGCACGTTTACGATCGCGGCGTCGACGGCAGCGAGTGTCGCTGGGCTCGTGTATTGACTTACGATCCGCCGAGCCGGCTGGTTCTGAGTTGGGATATCAACCCGCGGTGGCAGATTGAGTCTGACCTGAACAAGACCAGCGAATGGGAAGTCCGGTTCACGGCGGAGACGGAGAACCGGACCAGGGTTGAGATCGAGCACAGGAATTTCGAGCGCCACGGCGAAGGCTGGGAGAGCGTGCGCGGTGGGGTCGATAGCGATCAAGGCTGGCCGCTGTACCTGCAGCGGTTCCACGATCTTTTCACCGGTCGGGCGCCCTGACGCCGTGCCGCGATTTGAGAACGTCGCTCGCAAGCACAGTTTGGGTCCATTGCGGTTCCGGTGAGCGGAGACAACATGGAAGCCTATTGGTTAAGCATTCTCGGTCGCGTTGGCAATCTACTCGGGTTCGTCCAAAGGATTTGCGGGAGGGCTGGCGGGACCGGTAATCCCTGCAGACGACGACAACCGGCTCTACCTCCGAGGGCGCCCTTCCGACAGATGGCGACCTCCCGAACGAACTGACCGTCAAATATTACGGTCAGCGCGGTAGCGCCGGCCTGATCATCTCCGAAGTCAACGACGTGGATCACGTCCAGCCACGGCTACGCGCGGATTCCCGGGATTCACTCCGAAGCCCAAAAGCAGGCCTGGCGCCCGGTGACCGAAGAGGTTCATCGTCAGGGCGGCACCATCTTCATGCAGCTGTGGCATGTCGGCCGACTGGCGCATTCCTCGCTTCTGCCGAACGGCCAGGCGCCAGTGGGCGTGACCGCGGAACAGGCCGTCGGCTCAGAGGTATTCGCCCATGGCCCGGACGGCCGGTTGCGCTTCATGGCGGCAGAGATGCCGAGGCCGCTCAGCACCGAGGAAGTGACGGCCATGGTGGGAACCTTCGCCAAAGCCGCCGCCAATGCCCGGGAGGTCGGGTTTGACGGAACCGAGATCCATGCCGCCAATGGCTATCTGATCGAGCAGTTCATGAACTCGGTGCTCAACACCCGCACAGACTGCTATGGCGGCGGCAGCATGGAAGATCGTACGCGCTTCCTGATGGAAGTCGTCGACGCGGTCGTGGCGGAATTCGGCCCGGGACGCGTGGGGGTTCGCCTTTCACCGTTCGGCAAGTATGGTTCGATGCCCGCTGATCCGCTCGTCGAGGAGACGTTCCTGTACATCGTCGAGCAGCTCGGGCGCCGCGGCGTGGCCTATGTCCATCTGCTCTATGAGCTGCTGCCCGACGGCAACATGGAATCGGTCACGTTCGAGGCGCGCCATCTCGACCATGACATGCTCGCCAAGGCGCGAGCGTTGTTCCCCGGCGCGTTCATATGGTGCGGCGGCTTCAATGACGTCGAGCATGCCCAGGCCGCGCTCGACACCGGGCTGGTGGAACTGATTGCCTACGGTAGGCCGTATATCGCGAACCCCGACCTCGTCGAGCGTCTTCGAAACAGCTGGCCATTGGCTGTGGCGGACCGGTCCGTCTATTACACCCGCAACGGTGAAGTGGGGTACACGGACTTCCCCGCCTATTCGAACGACGGCGCAGCAAACAGGGCCGCCTGACACGGCGATAGGCCGAGCAGGAGTCAGGCTCAGCGCCACGCACTCCTGCCGGTGGAGACGACCTCCACCGTTCCCGGCGAAGTCGCCCTTTACCCGCGCAGATCCTGGACCTGATGCGGCCGACCGCCCTTCTTTCACAACAGGTAGAGACACAATGACAAAGCGAACATTTCTCGTCACCGGCGCCAGCAAGGGCATCGGCCGCGCGCGCTCGGCGCGGCTCGCAGCCGCCGGCCATCACGTGGTCGGCATCGCTCGCGGTGAGAATCCAAACTTTCCCGGCACGCTGGTGCCGATCGACCTCAGTGACGGCAAGGCTTCGGCCCAAGCCTTTGCCGATCTCGTCCAGCGCTATTCCTTCGATGGCGTCGTCAATAATTTCGGCATGATCAAGATGCATCTGCTGGGCGAGATCGACCTCTCGGACGTGGACGACATATTGCGCGGCAACCTCCACCCGACGATCCAGGCGGTGCAGGCGATCCTGCCGACCATGCAGGCGAAGGGCTGGGGCCGCATCGTCAACCTCTCCAGCATCGGGGTCGTGGGCATTGCGCGGCGCAGTGCCTATGCGGCCGCCAAGGCGGCGATCAACAGCCTGACGCGCACCTGGGCGCTGGAACTGGCCGAGACCGGCATCACCGTGAACGCCGTGGCGCCCGGCCCGGTGGAGACGGAGATGTTCCGCCAAAACACGCCTGTCGGCAGCGAGGTGGAAAAGCGCTTCCTGTCGATGATCCCGATGCGGCGCCTCGGCAAGCCGGAAGAAATTGCCGCAACGATCGCCTTTCTGCTCTCGGACGACGCCGGATTCATTACCGGACAGACATTGTTCGTCGATGGCGGTGGATCGACTGGAAGAGTGTCTATCTGAACACCGGCCTACAGCTTCGTCATCCGATCAAGTCGCACATTCGGAGGAATGCGACGGGAAGACAGTGCTGCTTTTTTGCGGCCATAGTCGACGAAAATCCCAGATGGCGCCCTAGCCGCTCCCACCTAGCGTCGGCTTGTCGCTCCGTGACAAATCCTGGGTCTCATTTAAAATATACCCAGGATTTGTCACAATCCCAATGTCTGGTCCTTGGCTTTCTCAACTCGCCACTCCGGTCACAATGATGCTCTCCTGGTCAGCGGAGAATCGACACGTGGGCGTACAACATCGCTTTCGAAATCACCGCTTTCCGACCACACCCAGGCCAGCACCCGTTCGACCGTCTCATTGAGATACGCTGCCCGAAGCCCACATACCCAGACGATAGCGACGCGCTAGCCTTCCGCATGCAAGGCATCGACCAGCTCGCAGTCTCGGGTCATGTTTCGATCGAACTTCGCAGCCCAGAATTCCGGCCTGGACGCTGGTGTGCTGCACCAGTGACAACCCGCGTGCCGATGCCAGAAGCATCCGTGAACGAGGATTACCGCCCGTCGACGTCAAGATGGCAAAGGCCGCGCCGGAAGGCCCTCGACACATGGACATGGACGGCAATCGATGCCGACACCAAGCTTGTCATGTCGTGGCTGGTCGGCGGGCGCGACAGCGAATACGCAATGGGCTTCATAGACGATCTTTCGCGCCGCTTAGCTAATCGCGTCCAGCTTACGAGCGACGGCCATAGGGCCTATCTAGAGGCCGTTGAAGGTACCTTCGGCGGCGACATCGACTACGCCATGCTGATCAAGCTCTATGGGGCTTCGCCTGACAGCGCCAAGGGCCGTTACAGCCCTGCCGAATGCACTGATGCGCGGAAAGAATGGATCGAAGGCAATCCAGACATCAAGCACGTCAGCACGTCATTTGCAGAGCGCCAGAACCTTACCATGCGGATGCACATGCGCCGCTTCACGCGCCTGACAAATGGCTTTTCCAAAAAGGTGGAGGCTCACGCCAACGCCGTGGCGCTTCACTTCATGTACTACAATTTTGGCCGTATCCATGCGACCTTGCGGCTGACCCCGGCAATGGCCGCTGGCGTGACTGGCAAACTTTGGGAGTTTGGCGATATCGTGGCCCTGATCGAAGCGAAGGAATCCGAGAAGCCGGCGGTGCGCGGCTCCTATAAGAAGCGCGCGTTCGCCTGACAGACCCCACCGAAGGGTTGCTCACTGCCGATTGATGTTGGTTTTTTGCGGCTGCAACGCTTGCAATCTTCGGCGTGGCCTACGCCCTGATTGAGATGTAGTAGCAATGAAACATTTCTGAGGGTTCGCGATTAGGGCTAAATGGCCCGCTTCTTCTTCGATCTAGTCGACAATGGAACCTCATACCCGGACACGGAAGGCACAGACCTTACAACCCTAGCTTCTGCCGAAGATGAGGCAGCAAGGGCGTTGCTCGAAATAGCCAAGGACCAGATGCCGAACGGCACATTCCGCCAAGTCGCATTGCAAGTTCATGCCGGTACAACCGCGCCGCTGTTTGTGGTAAAAGCGACGTTGGAGCTAATCCGCAACGAGCCTTATCCCGATCAGCAAGTGGGAGCCTAACCATCTTGCTGTTGAAAGCGCCCGACGCTTTCAGATGCGCGCGGCGGCACGGGTGGAGACTTGCGCTCCACCATAGCAGAGACCGTCCGCATTATCGCTGAATAACTGACCCACTACCCTCACCGCCATTGGCTTGGCAAAATGTGCGTATCAGTGCTTCAGTATCTGGCTGAGAAACAGCTTGGTGCGATCGTGCTGAGGATTGCCGAAGAAGCTGTCCGGCTTGCCTTCCTCGACTATCTGGCCGGCATCCATGAAGATGACGCGGTCGGCCACCGCCCGTGCAAAGCCCATTTCATGAGTGACGCAAACCATAGTCATGCCGTCGCGCGCTAGCCCGGTCATCGTATCGAGCACTTCCGACACCATTTCCGGGTCGAGTGCCGATGTCGGCTCATCGAACAGCATTACCGCCGGCTTCATGCACAGGCTTCGCGCAATGGCGACGCGCTGCTGCTGGCCGCCCGACAGCTGGACCGGGAATTTGTTCGCCTGTTCGGGAATGCGCACGCGCTCCAGGAACTGCAGCGCGGTCTTGCGTGCCTCGGCGGCGGAAACGCCCTTGACCCACATCGGCCCGGCCATGCAGTTCATCAGCACGGTCAGATGCGGAAACAGGTTGAAGTGCTGGAACACCATGCCGACATTGCTGCGCACGTCGGCGACGTCCTTCATCTTTGGGTGAAGATGGATGCCGTTGACGGCGATGTCGCCCTCCTGATGCGATTCGAGGCGATTGAAGCAGCGGATCAGTGTCGACTTTCCGGAGCCGGACGGACCACAGATGACGATGCGTTCGCCTTTGTGGACCGTCAGATTGATGTCCTTCAGGGCATGGAACTGGCCGTACCATTTGGAGACGGCTCTGGCTTCAATGATGGCTTGAGCGCTCATCGCACCTTGCTCCTGGCATAGTGTCGTTCGATGCGGGACTGGATCAGCTCGAGGCAGATCGACAGCATCCAGTAGATGAGAGACGCCGAAATCAGCATCTCCATGTGCTGGAAGGTCTTCTGACCCAGCGTGCGGGCAAGGAACATCAGTTCCCAGACGCCGATGACCGAGACCAGCGAACTGTCCTTGAGCATGGAAATGAACTGGTTGCCGGTCGGCGGAATGATGACCGGAAGCGCCTGCGGCAGTATGATCCGGCGCATGGTCAGCGAAAAGCCAAAACCCATCGAGCGCGATGCTTCCCATTGACCACGGTCGATGCTCTGGATTCCCGATCGGAAAATTTCGGTCATGTAGGCGCCGTAGCACAGCGAGAGCGCCAGGATGCCGGCGGGAACCGCACCGACCACGAAGCCCAGTTGCGGCAGGCCGAGATAGATCAGATAAACCTGCATCAGGAGCGGCAGGCCGCGAAAGAACGAAGTGTAGAAGCTTGCGATGGCGTAGGCGAAGCCGTTGGTGGACAGCTTGGCTACGGCACCCAGTATGGCGATCAGGGAGGCGATGATGATGGAGATGGCCGAGACGTAGAGCGTGGTCACCACGCCCTGGGAAATCAGGAATGGCAGCTTTTCCCGGATGAAGGGCAGGCTGAGATGAAAGGTCGCGAAGAAGGCCAGGAAGAGCAGCAGCAGTTCGAACCAGACGATGGCGATCTGGACACGCAGCGAGGCGAAGCCGATCAGGACGACATTGAGGACGAACAGAAGCGCGATCACGAAGGCGATGGCAAACCGACCATAGAGGCCGCTCTGCGACGGTTCGCCGATGACCGGGCGCATCAATTCGCCGAAGCTCGTCGACGTCAGGTTGAAGGCGAGGAAGATCGCAAAGACGACGCCGAACATCGTCGCCACAAACCACGGCTTGTGCACGAGGACTTCAGCTTCGACGGTATCGGGGTAGAGCATAGCCTGTCCCTTCGAATGGTCGGCGGCCCGCACAGGCGAGCCGCCAGCGAACGTCGGAACTACTTTACGACCGAGTAGTCGACCCCGTACCATTTCCTGGAGAGCGTGCTCAGCGTTCCGTCGCCTTTCATGGCCTTCACGGCATCGGCGATCCTGGCCGAGAATTCCGGGTCACCGTGTTCGATTGCGACAGCCAGGGGCTCATAAAACACCGGATCGCCGATCTGCCTGATCGGATAACCGGCTTTCACGGCATCGACGATGCTGGGCTGCGACGAGACGACGGCATCGAGCCGAACGCCGTCACCGACCCGCAGATCGTCGAAAGCGGTGGTGGAGTTCTCGTAGGAGTGCACTTCCTTCGGGTTGAGCTTGTATTCGAATGGCGGCGCACCGGCCGCGTCGAGCGTCAGATCCTTCTTGGCATAGGCTTCGAAGGTCGATGTCGTCGTCGCGCCGACAACCTTGCCATCCAGATCGCTCAACGATTTGGCCTTGCTGTCCTTGTGAACCGCAACCGCTGCTGGCGTGTAGTAGTAGACAGCGGGAAAATCGAAGATCTCGGCGCGCTTCTTCGTCGGCGTCATCGAGCCGACATGCATGTCCCAGCGGCCGACCCAGTTGCCGGCGGTGATGATGTCCCAGCCCGGCGTCACGAACTCGACCTTGACGCCGATGCGCTTGCCGATCTCCTTGGCGACATCGATGTCGAAGCCGTCCAGCTCGTTGCTGGCATTGAGGAAGGACTGCGGCGCCCAGTTGGCGTCAGTTGCGACCTTGAGAGTTCCGGCCGCCACGACACGGTCCAGCACCGCGCCGGCCTGAGCCGGAAGCGTCGTCAATGTCAGGGCAAGCGAAGCCGCCAATGTCGCCATTTTCAGAGATGTTTTCATGTGCACCGTTCCCCTTGTTGTTGTTGCTAATTTAGAAATGAGACTGCCGTCGCCGTCTTCCGGCGAGGCAGAGGAGGTTTGCCGCGCCGATTGCTCGGAACGAAGGTAAGCCGACGGTCGCGAAACGCTTGTCATGGCGTGTCGGCCTTGGCTTCGTCGCGCACCGCACGCGCGACACGGAAGGCCTCGACACCTGCCGGAACGCCGCAATAGACCGCGATCTGGATCAGGGCCGCCCGCAGCTCGTCGTCGCCAAGCCCGTTGCGCATCGCACCTCGAAAATGCACGCCGAATTCATGCATGCGCCCCAGTGCCGCAAGCATGCCGAGATTGAGCAGGCTGCGCTGCTTGAGATCGAGCGCGGCGTCAGTCCAGCATGTGCCCCAGCAATACTCGTTGAGCATGTCCTGGAGGGGCCTGGAGAAGTCATCGGCATTGCCGATTGCGCGGTCGACATAGTCGTCGCCCAGTACTTTGCGGCGGACTGCCTCGCCGGCTTTCTGCAATTTGCTATCCATGGCTGGTCGCCCCTGCCCGTCGTGAGTGGTCATCCAGGAAATCCGCAATCAGGCCAGCGACCGGCCCGGGCGCTTCGATCAGGATCGAATGCCGCAACCCCGGCAGGATCTCGAGCCGCGAGCCGCGGATCTGGTCGTGCATATGACGCGCCATGCGCGGGTTGGATCCCTGGTCGTCCTCCCCCGTCACGATCAGTGTCGACGACCTGATCTGGTCGAGGATGCCGCCGAAATCTGTCTCGGCCAGAACCCGGTAAGCGGCGGCGTAGCACGCAGGATCGTTCTCGGCGTCGCGCCGATGCAGCTCGGCGATCACATCCGGGTTGCGCTCCTGAAACTCCTCGGTCAGCCACCGCGAGAGCGACGCGGCATGGTGCGCACTCGGCTGGCTGGCGGTCAAAGCGGCGAGACGACGCAGAACCGCCTGCCGTTCTTCCGGCAAGCGCCCGGCGACGGTCGCCAGCAGCACCAGCTTTTGAAGCCGATCGGGATGGGTCAGTGCCAGGCGCTGGGCTATAAGGCCGCCCAGCGAGAAGCCGGCAAGATGAAAGCGCGCAAAGCCAGCATGATCGGCCAGCGCCAGCGTATCGCCGACGAAGTCATCAATCTCGTAGCGTCCCTTGATGCGCGCCGACCCGCCATGGCCACGTAGATCAAATGTGAGCACGGTGAACTGATCCGGCAGGCGAGCGACGACGCCGCTCCACGCTTCCAGATAGGAGCCGACGCCATGGATGCAGACCAGCTTCTGTGGCCCGTTCCCGTCGACACGATAGTTGAGCGCCACATCGCCGTGAACGAAGGAACCGGTCGCCATCGCCATCAGTGCCCCACCGCGACAGCCCTGGTGCGATCCCGCGTGGCGAAGTGCGGCATGACCTCATCGACGAACAGCCTGATCGTCTTCTTCTGCAGCTCGAACGGCAGGTTGAAGGTGAGTCCCAGGCAGTACTGGTCGACGCCCGCGGCCTCATAATCCTCGAGCTTCTCGATGATCTCGCCTGGGGTGCCAAACATCAGGTTCTTGCGGATGCTCTCTGGATTGTAGTTGTCCTTGCCCTTGACGCTTTCATAAGGCACAGCCTCGGGGAAACCGTTCTTTACCGTGCCGATGTTCTGGAAGAGGTTCTCGAAGGAGCGCCCGTAGTCGATGGCGTGGCGGACCGCGACTTCCCAGTCCTCCGGGCGATCGTAGATGCAGGTGCGGCGTTGCATCATCAGGCGTGGGCGCGGCACTTCCGGATGGTCGGCGACCGCCTTGCGAAATTTTTCGCCGAGCACGGCAATCTCGGCTGCGGGCGCTGAAAGCGGCGTCGACAGGATGTTGGCACCGATGCCTACGGCCCAGTCGAATGTGCCGGGGTCACGTGCCGCCACCCAGATCGGCGGATGCGGCGTCTGCAATGGCTTGGGAACGCCAGCGGCCAGCGGAAACTTCCAGTAGTGGCCGTCATGCGCATAGTCATCGGCCCACAGTCTCTTCACCGCCGGCACCAGTTCCTTGAGATAGGCGACGCCCTCCTGCTGCGGCATGCCGCCGGCCATGCGGTCGAACTCGTATTGATAGGAGCCGCGGGCTATGCCGAACTCCAGCCTGCCGCCGGTCAGGTGATCGCAAAGGGCGGCCTCGCCAGCCAGCCGGATCGGGCTCCAGTACGGCGCCACCAGCGTCGAGGTGCCAAGCCGGATCTGCTGCGTGTGCTGCGCCAGCCAGGTCAGGGTCATCAACGGATTGGGCGAGATGGTGCACTCGATCGTATGATGCTCTGCCGTCCACAGCGTCTCGAAGCCGCCGGCGTCGGCCATCTGCGCCAGCTCGAGCAGATTGCTCTTCACCTTCGACATCGGCATGTCGGGCGAGAAGCGCTCCATGGTCAGCGACACTGCAAACTTCATTTCTGTTGTCCCGTCCTTTGTGGTCGGTGTGGATGATGCTCAGCGCAGGCGGATGACGAATGGGTCCTGCATGACCCCGGAATAATCGATCATGATGTTCTTCAGCCGCGAGAACTCCTCCATCACGTCGAAGCCTCCCCTGCGGCCATAGCCGCTTTCCTTGAAGCCGCCATTGGCCGACATGAAGGACGAGGCGCGATAGGTGTTGATCCAGACGGTTCCGGCATCGACATTGCGGGCAAAGCGCAGCGCGCGGTCGATGTCCTTGGTCCAGATGCCGGAGGACAGCCCGTAGCGCGTGTCATTGGCGAGTGCTGTCATCTCTTCTTCCGAAGAGAAAGGAACCACGCCGACAACCGGACCGAAGATTTCTTCCTGCATGAAGTCCATGTCATTTCGGGCGTTGACCATGACCGTCGGCTCGAAGTACCAGCCTTCCGCGAGCTCGGCCGATTGCGGTCTGCGGCCACCGGCCGCGATCATAGCCCCCTGATGGACGCCAGAGGCGACGTAGCTTTCAACTTTGGCAAGTTGTGCCGACAGCGCCAGCGGACCCATGTCGGTATCGTCATTCAGGGGGTGGCCCACCCTGACCCGCTTGGCGCGCTCGACCAGCGCGTCGACGAAACGGTCATAGATACTGGCCTCGACGAAGCAGCGCGATCCGGCAACGCAGCTCTGGCCGGCGGCGGCGAAGATGCCGGAGACGACGCCGTTGACGGCATGGTCCAAGTCGACGTCGGCAAAGACGACCTGAGGTGATTTCCCGCCAAGCTCCATCTGGCACGAAACCAGGTTTGCGGCCGCGTTGGTGGCGATCCGCCGGCCGGTGGCCGTGCTGCCAGTGAAGACGATCTTGGCGATGTCGGGATGACGCGTCAGCGCGTCGCCGGCGCTGGTGCCGGTGCCGGTCACGACATTGACGACGCCGGCGGGGAAGCCGGCTTCCATGATCAGTTCGGCCAGCGCCAACGTCGAGGCGGTGGCGTGTTCGGACGGCTTGATGACAACGGTGTTACCGATGGCAAGGCACGGCGCCAAGGTGCCAGTGAGCAGCATCAGCGGCGAGTTCCACGGCGTGATCATGCCGACGACGCCAAGCGGCTCGCGCATGTTGAAGTTCAGCATGTCAAGCTTGTTGACGGGGATGGTGTCGCCCATCAGCTTGTCGGCCATCCCGGCGAAATAGCTGTAGGAATCTGGCATGGCGCGCATCTGCGCCCGCATCTCCTTGAGCAGCTTGCCATTGTCGCGTGTCTCGATCAGCGCCAGCTCGTCGGCATGTTCGAACACCAGTTCCGCCAGGCGATAGACGAGCTTGCCGCGGTCGGTCTGGGTCATGCGGCGCCAAGCCGGATCGGCAAAGGCTGCTCGCGCAGAGGCCACAGCGGCATCGACATCGGATGCGTCGGCCTCGGCCAGTTCATACCAGGACCTGGCGGTCGTTGGATCGTAGCTTGGAATATATTGCCCGCCTTTCGGTGCGACGAAACCGCCGCCGATGAACAGCTGCTGGCGGGAATTCTCGATCGATTTGACTGACGTCTTCATGGCTGTTCCTGTTCGGCGTCCTTGGGGCTTTGCATCCATGGCTTCGAACCGCCATCAATGCTGGCGAGACGCCCGCCATCGCCCGAATCCATGTAGATGCTGAAGCGCTCGTCGTGCCGCTCGCGGCTGTAGCGGCGCAGCAGCGCGCGGATTTCGCGCGCCGGAATGTCTTGATAGGGAAGGTCCGCCAGCGGAAAGAACTTGAATCCCGCGGGCAATGTGAGGGCGGCGGAAGCGCCGGAGAGCCGGGCGCGATAGATGAGGTAGCCGGGATCGCTGTCGGCGACATCGAAGACGGAATAAAGAAACGTCTCATCCGGAAGCAGCGTCAGTGCGTCGCCGCCTTCGAGCTTGAGTTCGTTTTCCGCCTTGCGGCTCTTGGCGCTGGGCAGCACCCAGCCGCCCTTGCCGTCGGCGCGCAACAGGATGTTGCCTTCGGCTTCGATCAAATAGCCGACGATCATCGAGTGGGAAGCAAGCCAGCCCGGTGGCAGTGGATCCTTCACCGAGGCATAGCGTCCGCGGCAAAAGCCGAGCGGTGCCGACGGACTGGTGCCAAACGCCTGCACGGCGCCGATGAGAACGGCATGGTCGCCGGCATCGACGCGGTTGTGCACGGTGCAGTCGAACCAGGTCAGGCATTCGTTGAGGATCGGCGCCCCGGTGTGGACACGGTCATGGCTGATCGAGCCGAACTTGTCGTGCGCCTTCGAGGCGAAGACCGCCGAGACGTCGGTCTGCCCCTCATGCAAAAGATTGACCGCGAAAGAGTCGGACGCGTTGAACGCGGCATAGCTGGCAGCGGCCTTGCCGACGCAAACCAGAAGCAGCGGCGGATCAAGCGAGACCGACGTGAAGGAGTTGGCCGTCATGCCGCGCGGCGTGCCATCGGCGTCGCGGGTGGTGATGACTGTGACGCCGGTCACGAAGGTTCCGAATGCCCTTCTCAGTGCAATCGGATCGATCGTTGGCTGTGGAGTCGTCAGCATCTGGCCTCGTGTTCCCTCTTCGTATTGCGCGAGACGTTAGCCGCTGACCTGCAGCCGTTCTTCCTCCTGTTGATAGGAACAGTAGGCAGAGAGGCTGCTGTGTTTGCGAGCAAGGATCGCGGACAACAACGCAAACGGCAGGGAAGATACCCAAGCTGGAAACAGTCCGCACGGCGGAGGCTGGAACGATGCTATCTTTCGACCGAAGCGCGGTTGTCGATGACCTCGCGCAAGCGGATGGCGAGCTCGAAAGCAAAGCGCCGCTCAGGGGTGTCGAGATCGACACCGAACAGTTCCTGGATGCGCGCCAGCCGGTACCGCAAGGTGGTCACGTGCAGCCCCATCGCATCAGCGCAGGCCTGGCTGCGGCAGCCTTCGCGCAGATAGGAGAACAACGTCTCCATATAGGGGGTGCCGTGCTGGCGATCGTGATCGGCGATGGCGCCGACACTGTCCTGCACGAAGCTCCGCACATCCTCCACCTCGGCGGCCGCGATCAGCATCGGCAGGGGGCCGAAATCCTGGCTGGCAAAGACGCCGGTCCGGCCGAACGAGCGTCCGATGCGGATCATGCGCCGGCAGCGATCCCATGCCGGGGGATAGTCTGCAAGTTTCGTGCAGACACCGGAAAGCACGATGAACGGTTCCTGGCCGAATTGGCGCCCCAGTTCCTCGGCGATCTTGCGCAGCAGCTTGGCGAGACGGTCCCTGTCTTCGCCCAGCTCAGCCGGGATCAGGCAGACGAGGCCATTGTCGACGACGATGATGTCAGCCGCGACCGAGTTCTGCTGCAGCAACCGGATCACCGCATGATGCGGATCGACCAGACGTCCGGCGCTGCTTTGGGCGCCTTCAGGCAGGTCGATGAGGATCATCTGCTTTGGTGATGCCAGCCCTACGCCAAGCCGCTGCGCCCGCTGCATTACATCGGCGGGGTCCTGCCAGCGATGCTCGACCACCTCTATGAACAACTCAGTCAGCGTGCGTGTCTCGAATCGGAAGCGGATGAAGCTGCGCATCATCTGGACGCTGAGCGCGAATTTGGCGCTGTCCAGCAGGAGCAGGTCGAGCTGGCTGAAGGGCTCCTGCATGGTGAAGATGACCATTGCCCCGACAGCCTCGGCATCAACGCTCAACGGTTCGATCTTCGCAGTGAGACGCAGACGGCGCGTGCCGTCGTCGAGGAAGAACGTATGAGCCTCGCTGTGCGGCTGATCCACCGCCGACCGCGCGACCTTCATGATTTGCCGGTGCAGGCTGGTGCTGGCGGCAAGCTGCCAGGCCGCGTCGTCGAAATGCTTCTCGCTCGGTGAGCGGCTGGCGACGATCAGGTTGGCGGTGAAATCGACCACGGCGACGGGGTTCGGCACAAGTGCTGCGATCTTGCCGGCAAGCGAAGGCATCGAGCTTTCGGCCAAGGCCTGCTGCAGCAGCGACGTATGTGCCTGGAGCGCCTGCTGGAGCCGTTCCGATGCACGCTTCTCCTCGCGCAGCTTGTGCTGTTTCTCGACAGCGATTTCACCGAGATGGACGATCATCCCGATGAAGGCGAGATCGTCGGCGCTGACGTCCATGATCTCTCGCGAGATGACGCTGAGCACCATCGGCCTTCCGGCCTCGTCGAGGCAACTCATCGGCATTACCAGAACGCTGCGGTAGTCGCGTTCGTAAGCCTCTATCCGATAGCCAGGAAACTCCTCCGAGACCCGGGCATCCCTGATATAGACGGCCTCGTTGCGTTGCAGGGCAACGATCGACGGACTGGTGGCGAGTTCCCAGCGGTCGGGGAGCGACCGCTGGATCAAGGTCGGGTCATGGCGAACAATCACGTAAGCATGGCCATGCGGTGCGTCGATGCTCATGATCGACCCCATCGTCCATCCGGCATGCCGGCAGGCGGCCAACACCAGATCACGCAGGACCGTGCTGAGATCGCCGCCTGAGTTGATCAGGCTGGCGGCGTCGCGTAACGACAGGATTTGCGACTGATGGTTCACTGGTGTGATCTGTTCCGGCTGACCGATCTGTTCCTGTTGGCACTGCGAGCGCCGATATAAGCAATTCGCGGCCGAGTGAAGCTACACGTATTCCGAGAGCGAGACATTCGGTTTTTCCTCTGAAGCAGAGGAAGACGCGTGGTGCGCGCCTTCCTAGCCTGGCCCTTTCGAGTTTGGGCAGGAAGGACCGTTGGCGCGAATGGAAATCAGGAAAGTCTGCACCTTCATCGACGAGGTTCTGATCGAGGGCGGCAAGGTCGCTGGCAAACCGGTCACATCGATCGTCGTCGCCGCCGTGTTGAAGAACCCGTGGATGGGACGGGGCTTCGTCGAAAACCTTCGCCCCGAGATCATCGACATCGCCCCCAAGCTCGGCGCCGAACTTACGCAGCGGCTAACCGCCTTGATGCCGCCGGCCGAGATCGAATCCTACGGCAAGGCCGCGGCCGTCGGTATCAATGGCGAAATCGAACACGCCTCGGCGCTGATCCACACGCTGCGCTTTGGCAATCTGTTCCGCGATGCCGTCGGCGGCACCACCTATCTCGAATTCTGCAACACCAGAAACGCCGCCGGGGCGTTGTTGTCACTGCCAATGATGCACAAGAGCGAGAACGGGAGGCGCTCGCATTTCATCACCGCCAACTTCCAGATCGCCGATGCACCGGGTGCCGATGAAGTGCTGGTTGCCATTGGTGCAGCCAACGGCGGACGCGTTCACGCCAGGATTGCCGACAGGTTCCAGGATATAGCGGAAATGGACGCGGAAAACGGCTCCTCCTGATAATCGGAGTCGTGTCAGGTCGTAGACCGACCAGCCTTTGTCCTGTCTTTCAAGCGCGCCATTGCGGGACATTGGCTGCGAAAGGCCTTCTACAAACCGGGGTGGCTTCTGGGAAGCGGGACCTTGTTTCGTGCAAGGAGCCGACCTATTCTACGCTCCGTCGCGAAAAACAACTGCCTGACCATTGTCACCTTCGTCAGGCAGTCGAGTACACGTCAACTGTGCACAGCACGGTTCGGCCAGCGTCTCCGAGAGTAACCGCCCGACGAGAAGTCGGGCTCATGGCAACCGTCATTCCGACGGATGCATTGGAGCGCTAAAAATGCGAAATCGTATTGCAATCATTGGTGCGGGCCTTGGTGGCCTCACGCTTGCCCGCGTTCTTCATGTCCATGGCGTTTCAGCCACGCTCTATGAAGCCGACGCCTCCTCCGCCTCGAGAGCGCAGGGGGGACTTCTCGACATCCACGCATATAACGGTCAGCTCGCCCTCAAATCCGCAGGTCTGTTTGACTCGTTTCTTCAGCTCGTCCGTCCTGGCGAAGATGCAAAACGGATTGTCGACAAGGACTGTCATATCTTGTTCGACAGGCCGGGCAGCCACAGCGGCGAGCGTCCTGAAGTGGACCGGGGCGAGCTTCGCAAGATGCTGATCGATTCGATCCCGGCCGATATGATCCATTGGGACCATAAGGTCACGTCCGTGGCAGCTACCGACGACAATCGCCATGAGATCACCTTCATGGACGGCTCAAAGGTGACCTGCGACCTTGTCATTGGGGCCGATGGCGCGTGGTCGAAGGTCCGTCAACTGCTTTCTGATTCAAAGCCGGCCTACACAGGAACGTGTTTCGTCGAGACATTCCTTTTCGCTGGCGACACGCGCCACAAGGCGAGCGCAGAGGCGATCGGCAGCGGCACGCTGATGGCCGTTGCGCCCGGCAAAGGTATCCTGGCGCATCGCAATGCCGACGGTAGTCTGCATGTCTACGTCGCCTTGAACAAACCGGAAGACTGGATCGCTTCGATCGACTTCAGTGACGCTGAAGCTGGGTTGGCTCATATCGCCGGGCAATTCGAAGGATGGGCTCCGCAGCTGACTGCCCTCATCACGGACTGCGACACCGATCCAGTGCTTCGACCGATCTATGCGCTCCCGGTTAGTCATCGCTGGAGCCGGGTGCCAGGCGCAACTTTACTCGGCGATGCCGCGCATCTGATGTCCCCATTCTCTGGCGAAGGCGCGAACCTCGCCATGCTTGATGGCGCGGAGCTTGCCCAAGCGCTCTTTGCCTATCCTGATGACATCGAAGCCGCACTCGCTGTCTACGAAAACGACCTCTTCCCACGAAGCGGCAAGGTGGCCCAAGAAACCGAGCAGAACCTAAAGCGGTTTTTTGACGACACCGCACCGCAAAGCGTGGTCGATCTGTTCGGTGCGATGCAGGGATCGGCGAAGTAATCGCACTGGGGCGTGACTCGCTGAAGTCCCCGACAACACGACCGGTCGGAGGCCCAGGAGGACGATCTGGGCTCCGCCGTGATACCGGCGGAATCTGGAAGGAGGTGAGATTTGAGAATTCATATTCCAATGCGAAGCGGTCTCGGTCTAAGCGGTATCCGGCTCAGCCGCGACCCCGTTGTTTCAGAGATATCGCACAGGGGATACAGCCTGAGTCTCCTGATCTTCGGCCCTGCCGCCCGCCAGTTCCGAGAATAGCCGGGCGCTTGTGGGTCCAAGGGTAAATCCCTGATGGCCGTGACCAAAATTGCACCAGAGACCGGGGATTTTGGGAACGGCGCCAACTACGGGAAGCATGTCTGGCATGCATGGCCGCCAACCTGCCCAGGGCTCAGGCTCGACGGCTTCACCGAAATCCATCACCTCGCGCGCCATATGTTCGGCTCGGGCCAGTTGCCAAGGCGTCTTGGTCGACGCGAAGCGGGCAATCTCGGCGCCCGTGGTCAGCCGAAGCCCTTGACTCATGGGGCAATAGAGGGCCGCGGCGGCAACATCGAACAACGGCCTGCCTGGAAGGCGATCGGCTTTGTAGTGCCTGTGGTAGCCCCGCTTGCGTATCATGGGCATGGAAACGCCCAACGGCCTGAGGAGGGATGGCGACCAGGCACCGAGCGCAATGACTATGTTTTCAGTGGCCAGGCGCCGCCCGTTCCGCAAGTGGACGTGCCAGCCGGAAGCAGGCTGCGTCAGTGACCGCACTTCTTCTTCCAGCAGTGTGCCGCCGCGGCGGCGAAAAAGCGCTGCATACGTCGCGACGAGCCCGCCCGGATCAACACAACTTCTGCTTTGTTGCCAATGCACGGCACCCGCGAAATCCCTCTTCAGGCAGGGCTCCTCACCTCTCAAAGCCTGATTGGTCAAGATGCGCGACTGAACACCAAAGTCCCTTCTGTAGCGTTCCGCCTGCGCGGCGTCCGTATCGAGCTCACGGGCCTCGCGATGCATCTGGATGTAGCCGCGTCTTACGAACAAGTGTTCTGCGCCGGCTCCGGCAATCAGCTTGTCGTGGTCCGCGGCGCAGTGGCCAATCAGCTGCCTATAGATTTGGGAAATTGTCCGATATCTTATCGGGGCAGAGTTGAGATAGTAGAGCGCGAGTGGCAGTGCGGCGGAGGGCAGAGCCGCCAGCTGGTACCTGACGTCGTTGCCCAACCCGAGTGCCAGACGCAGTATATCAAGCGCGGCCCGCGGAAATGCATAGGGCTCCATCACTTCGACCTGGACAATCCCGGCGTTTCCGTAGCTTGCCTCCCTGCCCGGTTGCCGACGGTCAATAATGATGACCTCATGCCCGCCTTCTTGCAGGGCAAGTGCTGTCGTCACACCGACGATGCCGGCGCCGAGGATTGCAAACTCACTCATCGGCAAGTCAAACGCTACAGTCCTGCGCGATGACAGCTATTTCAATCAGCGCGTCGACGACCAACTCGCTGACCACAGTGACACGGACCGGCAGCGGATGGTGACTGAAGAAAGCGCGATACACCTGGTTGAAGGCGGAGAAATCGTCCTTGCGCACCAGGTAGCAGGTACAGGAGAGGATATCGCGTCGCGATAATCCACTAGTGCCAAGGGTGGCCTCGATCCGCCGCAGAACGTTTTGGGTTTGCTGCACAATGTCGCCGGAGATTTTTCCAGTGTCATCGAAGCCGAGTTCGCCCGAGAGGTAGACTGTATCGCCGGCACGGCGAAGGTTTGAGAACGGCAGTGTGGAAGCGGTCATGACAGGTCCTTGGAAGGATCGGCGCGGCGGCGCTCTTTTGGGTTCGCTAGCGAGCAAACAGGTTTTGCCGTCGCAGGACGTTGATACAGGATGGAGCCCGCTCCGAGGCGAGCAGGCTTCCAGTTCCAGCGGCAATCAACGAGAGGTCGTCTCCGCGCCCTTATCCATCGAGAAACTTAGCTGGCTGTAGATCGCTCTGTCCTTGTCGAAATAGCGCGCCCATTCACGGTCCCCGAATGAGAAATGCCACCATTCGCCGTCAAATGGCGCAAAGCCGGCGCGAAGCATGCAGAACCTGAGCGTCTGTCGATTGCGCCAGTGCTCTCTCTTGATGAATGGCGAAAAGACGTAGGTGTCCGGGCAATCCTCGCCCAGTTCAGTGCCCATAGCGAGCGCCTGACCGTTCGATTGAATGATCCGGACGTCGACCGCGCCGCCGGTCGGGTGCCCTGCTACCTCCGGTACGGCCGAGAAACGATGAGCCGCCTCCTTCAGCGCTTCACCAGACAGGGAGGGAGTTCTTTGCTGCACGTGCTGGATCTGCTCCTGGAATTGCTGGCGCTGCACATCGAGATGCCGATAGCCACAGACAACCTCCAGGTCGTAATCCTGTGCGCGGAGCGCGCGTTGCGCCACATCCAGCATCGGAACCACACGCGACCGGACGAAGATCTGGTCTCCCGTGTGTACTTTCATCGTGCTGTCTACGGCGAGGACTTTGCCTGAGAACTCGGGGCCGATCGCAATCAGGGGCTCGTCATTGTCCTCGACCGGCACTGCGGCCAATTCCGTGTATGTCAGGAAATGCCGCTCAAGGGCAGCATAGCAGGCGTCCTGCGTGTTCATGTAATTTTGCTCCTCGCAATTCTAGATCAAGGGATGGTGACAGGCGGCTTGCTGTCCGCTGGCGATAGTCATCAGGGGCGGCAATAATTGGCGGCACAGGTCGGTGGCGCGTGGACAGCGTGCTGCGAATGAACAGCCGGGCGGGATATCATAGCCACTGGGGACTTCACCCGAAAGCCGGGCGACCTTGCGTCGTTGCTTGGGGTCGGGCTCGTATGTGCTGTCGAACAGGGCCTGCGTGTAGGGGTGGCAAGGTTTGGCGTTGCTCGCCATCACCTCGACCACACGGCCCAGATACATGACAAGGACGCGATGGCAGAAATAGCTGACCAGTCCGAGGTCGTGGGAAATGAAGAGATAGGTAAGGTTCAACTCGCCACGCAGTTGGTCCAACAGCGCGATGATCTGTGCCTGTACCGAGACGTCCAGAGACGCTGTCGGCTCATCAAGCACAACAAGGGACGGCTTGAGCGCGAGAGCACGGGCAATGCCGACCCGCTGTTTCTGTCCGCCTGACAACTGGTGGGGATAGCTGTTGGCGACAGCACCACTGAGGCCAACCATATCCAGCAGCGAGGTCACGGTTGCCTCCGCCGAATCTGGCTTCACGCCCTGGATGCGGAAAGGCTCAAGCAACGCATCTCTTATCGAAAAACGAGGATCGATCGCCGAATATGGATCCTGGAACACCAGTTGCATGTGACGGCGCAACCGCCGCAAATTCCCCGCCGACAGCTGGGCGATGTCTTGCCCGTCGAAACGGACCTCTCCCGCGCTGGCCTCGATCAGCCGAAGCACCAGGCGGGCCAAGGTGGATTTGCCACATCCCGATTCACCGACGACCCCGACGATCTCGCCGCGTTGAGTTTCAAATGAGACATCGCTGACGGCGCGGAAGACGCGCGGCTTTCGAAACAGGGCCGTGTTCGTAAACCGGCAGCTGAGGTCCTTCACGGATAGAAGCTCGCTCATGCTGCTGTCACCAGATGGCAGGCGGTACCATGGCCTTCGCAATCACCGTGCAGTTTGGGAATTTCGGTCTGGCAGCGGACGACAGCAACCGGACAACGCGGACGAAAACGGCAGCCAGTCGGATAAGCCGCGGCGTTCGGTACCGTTCCCGGGATGGCGCTAAGGCTACCTCGCACCATGCCGAGGCGAGGAATGCAGCGGATCAGGGCTTTTGTGTAGGGATGGCGAGGATTTTCAAAGATCCGCTCCACCGCACCGGACTCAATTATCCGCCCGCAATACATGACAGCCACCCGATCGCAAGCCTGTGCCACGATGCCCATGTCGTGCGTTATGAGGATCAGCGCCAATCCGCGCTGCTTTACGAGATCCACGAGGATCTTGATGATTTGCGCCTGCACGGTGACGTCGAGCGCGGTGGTCGCTTCATCCGCGATCAGAAGCTGCGGCTCGCCGGCTAGCGCCATTGCGATGACAATGCGCTGCTTCATGCCGCCGGAGAGCTGAAAGGGATAGAGATCGTAGACGACAGCGGGATTGGGTATCTGCATGTCCGCCATGAGAGCCAGACTTCGTGCGCGGGCGGCCTTACGGTCGACCTTAAGATGAAGGCGCGATGACTGGTCGATCTGGGGGCCGACCCGTATCATCGGATCGAGCGACGTCATCGGGTTCTGCGTTATCAACGCAATCTTTCCGCCACGCAGCCGGCGCATGCGCTTTTCCGGCAGGCCCACCAGATCGATGCCGTCAAACCTCATGCGACCTGAGCTGATCCTCGCACCGATGCGTGGCAACAGGCCCATGATCGCTGTCGCCGACAGCGACTTGCCAGACCCCGACTCGCCGACCACGCCGAGAACCTCGCCACGATCGATACCGAAGGTGACATCATCGACAGGCGAGAAGGCGCCGAAACCGATCTGCAGTCGTTCCACATCAAGAAGCATTTTCATGCGCCCTTTGGTTTGGATCGGACATTGAGCGCCCCAATCAGAGCGTCGCCAAACAGGTTCAGGAAGATGACCGTCATGGCCACGGCAAATCCCGGAAACAGAATCACCCATGGCGCGATGAAGAGCTGCGCCGTCCCGGAACTCATCATGGCGCCCCAACTCGGCGTTGGCGGCTGCGCGCCCAGGCCAAAGAAGCCGAAAGTGGCTTCGAGGATGATGGCATCGCCCGTGGCAAGGATGGCGGCGACCAGCACGGGAGCAAGCACATTGGGCAGAAGGTGGGAAAACAGGATACGAAAGTGCGTGGCGCCGAGATTTCGGGTGGCTTCGATATAGGTTTCGCCGGTGAGCGAGATCACCTGGGTGCGCGTCAGCCGGGTGAATTGTGCAAGGTAGGCAATCGCCACCGCGCAGACGACACCGCCGAGTCCCGGCCCGACGACGGCGACCAGCATCAAGGCTATCAGTATCTCCGGAAACGACCAGGTAAGATCGACCGCCACCATCACGATCCGGTCCAGGGCTCCACCGAAATATCCACACGCGGCACCGAGGAACAATCCCAGGAGCAGCGACAGGCCAATCGCCGTGGAACTGACGGTGAGCGAAGTGCGAGCGCCGAAGATCACACGCGACAGCACGTCGCGGCCCAACTCATCGGTCCCCAGCAGATGGCTCGTCGATGGCTGCTGGTTCATGATGGAGAGGTTCTGCTGGGAATCGCCATAGGGCGCCAACCATGGGGCGAGAAGCGCCGCGCTAATCAAAAGCAGCAGATAAACGCCCGCGACACACCCTTTTGGCGTGGCAAATGCGGACACAAACGCGGTGTATCGTTTGCGGGTCACGACTGGGATCTCCGCTGGCGAGGGTCAATGAAGGCTTGAGCGACGTCGCCCATGAGGGTGCCCAGGATGACAGCCATCGCAAGCATCAGCAGACAGCCTTGAACCAGCGGATAGTCACGCTGGTTCAGCGCGCGGATCAGCAGGCTGCCCAAACCAGGGCGAGCGAATACATATTCGGTTGTCACGGCGCCGCCGATGATCCAGCCAATACGAAGCCCCAGAATGGTGACGACAGGCAGCATGGCGTGGCGCAGAACATGCCGGATCTGGATACGCCACGGAGACAGCCCTTTGGCGTACAGCAAGGTTACGAAGTCCTGGCTGGCTGTCTCGACCATCGCGATCCTGGTGATACGAGCTACGAGCGCAATGCCGCCAAGGCTGGTCGCAAGGACCGGCAGGATCAATGAGGTCCAGGATCGCACGCCGGAGACTGGAACCCAGCCAAGCCAGACAGCGAAGACAAGGATCAGGAGCAGGCCAAGCAGAAAACTTGGCAGGGTCGCACCAAGCAAGCTCAATGCGCCTATCGCCTCGTCGATCCGCGTGCCTTGATAGCTGGCAGCGAGCGCACCGGCGACAATCCCGACCAATGAAGAAATGACAAGCGCCCCCACGCCGAGCTGGAGGCTGTATGGCAGGTTTTGCAAGATGAGATCGCGCACCGGCCGAGCTTGAAGGATCGAGGTGCCAAGATCACCTTGCAGAAGGTGGAACATCCACAGCAGATATTGCTCGATCAGGCTGCGATCCAAGCCGTATTTGACAACCAGTTGCGCGCGCTGAGCCGGCGAAGAGCCGGCCCGCACCAGATTGTTGATGGGATCGCCCGGGACCAAGTGGACGACCATAAAGACAAGAGCCGAGACAACCACAAAAATGGGCAGGAGCAGCAGCGTCCGCTTCAGGAGATATGCGGCCATGGACCAGGTCGCCTACCCGACCGCTTTCAGGTCGAGAACCGTCTGCTGCATGATCTCCGCCCCACGGATGGCTTCGGGAACCGACAGCATGTCGCTATTGTAGGCTATATTCTGCGCGGCCTCGTGGATGGGTATGAAGACGAACTGGCTAAGGATATATTCATGCAGTTTTTTGAAATTAGCGACACGCCCGTCCCAGGTCTTGGACTTGTGCATTGCGATTTCGTTGAGCTCCTCTGAGCGCGGATCGTCCCACATCGATACGTTTGGGAAGGGAATGCGTTTTGCGCTGAACTCCCAATCGAGTTCGTCCGCATTGTTCCAATCGTAGTGATTGACGACAAACTGGTGTTCGCCCTTTTTGAGTTGATCATCCAGCGAGGCTTTATCGAAGACAGCGATATCGACCGCCATGCCAACCGCCTTGAGCTGAGCCTGCACAATTTCGGCAATCCGCTTGTATTCGGTCTCGCCTCTCGTCCAGAGGCTGACCGCCAGCGGCGCCCCGGCCTTGTGACGGACGCCATCGTCGCCACGAACCCATCCGGCCTCGTCGAGCAGATGGTTGGCTTTTTCCGCATCGTAGTGGATCTCAAAATCCTTGCCGACCCGCGATTCCGCTAGCGAGGCGATAAGAAATTGGTGCGACTCTGTTCCGATGCCGTTGTAGACGCCTTTGAGGATGGCAGCTTGATCAACAGCCAGGGCTGTCGCCTGGCGAATCTTGATGTCGGTGAACGGCTCCTTGCGAACGTTGAACTTGATTGTGGTGACGCCGATGCCGGGCAGGGTCCGGAACTTGATGCTCTTTTCAGCCTGCAACTGAGGGAGAAATTCGGTAGGCAGGCCAAGCAGCATGCCAACCCCGCCGGTCTTCAGTTCCAGGAAGGCTGTCGAAGCATCCGGAATCTCGCGCAGCGTCAGACGCTTGATGCTTGGCGGCCCCTGATTTTCGGAGAGCGGATTGGGCCAGGCATAGTCGTCATTGCTGACCAGCACGGTTTCCTGGCTGATGACGAAGCTCTCAAGCTTGAAAGGCCCGGTTCCCACAGCTTCCGTCACGCCGTAGCCGTCACTCACTGCGTCATAGGACTTCGGGCTCGGGATTCCCATGAACACGTTCGCCAAATAATAGATGAGATTTGGCTCTGGCCGCTTCATGATGAACCGGAACGCATGGTCATCGATGATCTCGACGTGGTCGATGGCGTCGACCATGAACTGATTCTCGGTGCCCGCGTATTTCGAGATCCACCACGGGATCGTGTGCGCGTTGAAGGGCTCGCCATCGTGGAACTTGACGCCCTGACGCAATGTGAAGCTCCAGCTCATCCCGTCCGGGGAATTTTCCCAAGATTGCGCGAGATGCGGATGGTAGGACTGATCGGCATCCATCTCGATCAGCCTGTCGTAGATCAAATAGGCTCCAAGATTGAGATAGGTGCCGCGGATCGGGTCATAGTTGGGGCAGCCATTGCTGCTGCTGCCAAGCACCAGCACAAGCTCGTCCTGCGAGGCATGCGCAGGAGGAGATAGCACTCCAACCCCTGCGGCCAGCGACAGACCAGATGCCGAAATCAGAAACTCGCGTCTGTTCATATTCTCTCCCCTTTTCTAGTTTTTGTGACGGCATTCCTGAGTGGTTAGCTGCTCACCATCTCGCAAGCTTCGCCCCTAGGACGAGGTCTTCGATCACCGAGGCCCTGAAATCGCCGGTCTTCTTGGTTCCCTCGATGTTCATCAGCACGGCGACCGCATGGGTTTGATCCCGCGTCAGGACCACCATGTTGGAGGCGCCCACGTCGCTGCCGGAATGCCCGACGAAATCGTGCCCGTTGATCGGCTCAGAAACCCATCCCAGCCCCTGGTACGAAACCAGTTCCGGATCGACCTGGTCGTGCAACATGGCGGCTACTGCGCGTGGCGACAAAATCGCGCACTGGCCGCTTATTCCGCCAAGCATGCCACGCAGGATTTTTGTGAGGTCGGCTACCGAGCAACGAAGCATTCCAGACGGGACATCAGGATATCCCTCCTGCGGCAGCTCGTTGAACGCGCCTTTCCCAAATTCATAAGGCTTGGCGAGAACGTTTGGTGCGAACTCTTTCAGATACCAATGCGCATTTCGAACACCCAGGGGTTCGAATATGTTCTTCTGGGTGTACGCGGAAAAGCTCTGCTTGCTGATGCACTGGACCGCATAACCTGCCAACGCCACCCCGACATTGCAGTAGCTCCATCGATTGCCTGGCTTGGCTGGGAAAAACGACGTGGTAGGCGAATAGTATGCGCCACCCTCGACAAGATAGTCCTTTAGAAAGCCCTTCAGGCTTTGCGTCGGATCTCCGTCGGTGGCCACGTCCAGATCGTCGTAGCCTTTATCCGAGATACTGGATGTGTGCGTGATCAGCTGATGCGGCGTGATCGGCAAGCTCGGGTGGCGAGGGTTCTTGATCCGAAAGTCGATGAACTTGTTGATGTCATCGTGCAAATCGTAGCCCTTCCGCTCAAACAACTGAACCAGGGCCGTGGCGGTGACCAGTTTGCTGACCGAAGCCAAATGCATTGGCGTGTCCGCGGTCAATTTGCGGTTTTGCGCCAGATCGGCAAACCCGAAGGCCGCGGTGTAGCGCGTCGCGCTGTCTCTGGAGGCGATGGCGACGGCGGCTCCTGATACCTTGGCGGCCGCCATGCGTGCTGGAAGGGAGGCTTCGAAATCGTGTCGCCAGGCTTCGAACGACTGCCCCTTCTTCTCGTCTGCGGATGCAACGCGCCCCTGGGGAACAAGCAGCCCCGCCAAACCCATCTTGAGCAACGAACGTCGGGTCGAGATCATAATGGATTTCCCTTCCTGGACATTTTTGGATTTGCGGCCTGCGCACGAGGCCTTCGGTGATACGAACCAGGTTGCACGCCTATCCGCCGGCACTCTGGCGCCCAAGTCGCCCGGTGCGAATTGTTCCATCCCTTTCCCACACTGCATGTGCCCATCGAAGCCACCTACGATGGTCGGTGCAGTGTCTCAGTGTCCGCCGCTTTGAGATTTATTGTTCAGTGGACAATAAAAACATTATGTATATACCTTTGCCGTGTCAACGACATTTTTTGCCCGGATTGGCCTCCTCCCTGGCGGGGGGCAACCGACGCGAATAGCGAGAAAAAGGAGAAGGTAGGATCATGCAGTCATTTCCGAACGACGCCATCTGCCCTCGGCAGGAAATCGCCTCTCTTCCCGTTTACAACGCTGGAATATCGGCAGTTGCCGCGCGGCGGGTCAGTGGCCTGCAAGACATTGCGGCATTGGCAAGCAACGAGAATCCTTACGGTTCATCGCCGGCAGTGTCCGCCGCCCTGGCATCACTTGTCCCATCGCGCTACAGCGACCCGGCGTCGGCTGCGCTGCGGCACGTGCTTTCGGAAAAGCTCGGCACCTCCTCTGATCAGATCGTCTGCGGCAATGGCTCGGAGGAGTTGATTGCAGCACTTTGCCGCGCGTATCTGCAAAAGGGTGATTCGGTCTTGACCGTCTCACCGTGCTTCGGCTTGCACGAGATCGAGCCCATGGCGGCCGGTGCACAAGTGCTCAAGGTGCCGATGACACCAGCACTCGATTATGACGTGGACGGGTTGGCGGATGAGCTCACACGCAGACCAAAGATCGTTTTCGTCTCATCGCCTTCCAATCCGGTGGGGCGGGCCTTGTCGCGTAGGGCACTCGACCGGCTGCTTGACGCGGTGCATCCCACGACATTGTTCGTGTTGGATGAAGCCTATTTCGAGATGATCGACTCCAGCTATCCGGATGGCTTGCAGGTGCTGGGCGGTCGCTCGGATCTTTCCTGGGTTGTGCTACGGACCTTCTCCAAGGCCTATGGTCTCGCCGGCTTGCGTGCGGGCTACGGCATCGCCTCGGATGAACGCATCGCCAGGGCGATGCGTTCATGCATGACCCCGTTCAACGTCAACGCGGCCGCGCAGGCTGCCGCAATTGCCGCGCTCCGGGACGAAGCATGGATGCTGCAGACCACGGCCAAGATACGGCACGACCGAAACATCCTCGCCGATCGCCTGGCCGGATTGGGTGTCCGCGTTGTCCCGTCACAGACCAACTTCCTGTTCCTCGACTTGGCGACCCAAGCTGCCCCTGTGGCTAGCGCCCTGATCAAAAAAGGCATAGTCGTCAAGCCATGGATGGAGGCCGGCTATCGTCACTTTCTGCGGGTGAGCATCGGGACAACAGGGGACAATGAACGATTTGCGACAGAAGTCGGGCACATCCTCGGCCTCGCATAGTGGCGACGGAAAGCTGCCTTGAACACACAGTCTTCCACCAAGAAGCGCTCGGTCGGTAGAGCAGGCGCTATCGGCTTGACGCGGGAGCGCGTCGTGGAGGCCGCCATTGCCCTGATCGACGACGAGGGAATAGCCGGATTCTCTGTCCGCGCTCTCGCCCGCCGGCTCAACGTCTATCCGGCCGCCCTGTACTGGCATGCGGGCGGCGCCAAGTCGGATCTGCTTGCCGAAATTTCGGGCGCGCTGATTGCAAGCCTGATGACACCCTCGGATCTGCCGGACGATTGGCGCGACACGATCCGGCTTCTATTCCGCCGGTTTCGCGCGCGAGTCCACGAGCACCCCAGGGCCGCACCCCTGCTCGGTCCGCATATCCGCTCCAACGGCGCGCCGAATGCACCTTGGGTCGAGATCATTCTGACTGCGCTCACCCAAGCCGGATTCGAGGATCAGGCTTTGATCAATGCCTTCAATTCAGTGGTTGGCGCCCTGGAAGGCTATATCACGATGGAACTCGCCGCAGACGGCGCTACCGAAGACTCGGAATGGGTAGAAACATTTAACGCAGGCCTTGATGCGCTTGACCCAGCGCGGTTTCCGTTGGTTACGCGATACCTGCCGCAAATGTACAACCGGTCGTTCGTGATGCGCTGGAAAAGCGGGAACGTCGCCCCGCTCGAGGATGGTTACGACTTCCTGATCGAAACCCTGATCCTGGGACTGGAGGCGCAGGCCAAACCTGGCCGAAACAGGGATAAGGACGCTGGCGAGCAGACCACGGATAGATAACCAGAATACGGGCGCAGCGCGCGTCCCGGCCTAGTACTGGACGCAGGAGTACATATGGCATGGTTTAAACGCATCGACGATACGTACGAGCTTCTGAACAATGTCGGTAAGAGCTCAACTCAACAGGAAATATGCCGACACATCCTTGGCTACGCCGGACGCATTGGCGCGACCAATCTTCTGGCAGGACTAATTCCCCCACCCCAAGCCCTGAAACATGATCAAGCTTCGCATGTCATTCTCCATGCCTGGCCAGAACAATGGTCCGAGCGATATTTTTCAAAGGGCTACCTATATCGCGATCCAACGATTCAACTTGTGAACCGGGGCAGCACGCCCTTCCTCTGGAGCGAGATCGATAACCTATGCAAGGTCTGTCCTTTCGGCCGCCGGATCATGGACGAGGCAACCGACTTCAGATTATGCGAGGGTTTGACAGTCCCGTTTGCCACATTGGATGGGCAGCCGGTCGGGTTTTCCGTCGCGGGAGAAAAGCTGGATCCGGATCCCCACGACCGTCTCGCCTTTCAGTTGGTTGCAGCTTACGCTTTCGGCTGCGCGGCTGTTATCACTGATGCAAAACGCAATATCCGGCCGGCACGTTTATCTCCGAGACAAAGGGACGTTCTGCGCTGGGCAGCGGAAGGCTTGACTGTCGATGAGATCGCTGACCGTCTCGCTGTAAGTCGCAACACGGCAGACACTCACCTGCGGGCGGCGCGCGAGAGGCTCGGAGTAGCAAGCACAGTGCATGCTGTCGCGGAAGCCTTTCGTCACGGTCTGATCGCCTAGCTCACGCAATCGCGTGATGCCGCCTTCTACAGGAAGCGACCATTGGTTGACCTCCAAACTGGAGGATAACCGAGATGCTTCTTGTGGTTACATCGCAGAATTCAGAAGAATATCAGGCGGAGCTGGAACAGGCGTTCCGCCTTCGCCACAAGGTCTTTGTCGAAGAAAAGGGCTGGACGGATCTGCGGCGCGCAGATGGTCGTGAAATCGACCGGTTCGACAATGAGCACGCAGTCCACATGCTCTTTACGGCTGAGGAGCGCGTTGTCGGCTACCAGCGCATGCTGCCTTCGACCCGCCCCCACTTGCTCTCGGAGGTCCTGTCGGACCTTTGCGAAGGCCAACGCCCCGTGGGCGAAAACATCTGGGAATGGACGCGCTACTGCGTCGAGCCGCAGTACCGAGAACGGGGAAGAATGCTGAGCCCGGTGGCGAATGCGCTTTTGTCAGGCATCGTCGAGTGGGGCCTGGACAGAAGCATCGATACGATCATCATCGAGATGAACCCTCTCTGGCTGCTGCGCCTGGTCCAACTGCATTTCAGGGTGACGCCGCTGGGGCTGCCGAAGATCATAGGCGGTGAAGAGACAGTGGCGGTGACGGCGAGCTTCGATGAACGCACACTCGCCAGATTGCATGAAACGCGGAAGGCGAGCCCGCCGACTGGTGCGATTGGCAACTGAGGCGCTCGCCCCCAAACCGGGGGGCTTTGACCAGGTACTTCAATGGGGCAGATAGGCGGGCGACTGGACAGTTCGCGTGGTGGGCGCGGGCCACAATCACTTCCAGGTGGAGGAAGCGCCATGCGGCGACGCGTCCAACTCATCACGCTCGAATGCGCCCTCATCGTGTTCGAGGAGGGCAGCTTCCTCGGCGCCTCCCGACGCATGGGCATCCACCATTCCGCACTGAGCCGGCGCATCCGTAGCCTTGAGCACGCGGTGGGAACAATTCTTTTCGAACGCCACGCAGGCGGAGTCCGACCGACCCTGGCCGGCGCACGACTCCTGCGCAATCTTCGCCGCGTTCTGACTGATCTCGACGGCACACTCGCCATGGAGGAAACGGACCGAAGAGAACAGGCCGGCATCCTGCCGGGCGGCTTTGAAATGGCGGTGCATGCTACCGAGCTTCTCGATGCGGTTGCCGACTTCATTCGCAGCAGGCCCGACGTCGCCCTGCGTTTCGTGGAAACGAAGCGCGCCACGGTCCGCCTATCCTGATTTCGTGTCGCGTCGGGCCCGGCTGAACGCGCGGTCCGTCGCCATGAATCGCACCAGCATCGGCGCAATCAGCCTTACGGGATCGGCGACCGTCTGTCCCGTCTCGCGGCCCAGCACTTCGGCGTAGGCGACAAGATCTCGATGAACGGCGGCAGGCAACTCGACCGTAATCTTGACTGGCCGCTCATCCGGAATTGCAGAGAGTTTCAGCTTGCTCATGACGGTTCCTTCGGCACGCCGTAAGGTGCCAGGACAAGGTCGCGATTGACGATGACACGGACCGGGAACCCTGGTCGGACGGTGAGTGTCGGCTGGACGTTGAGTTGATTTCGCACGATCTGCTGACCGATATTGGAGGCCGAATCCTGCGCGCTCTCGCGGATCGCTTTCGCGATATCGCTTTCGTCGTCGCTGGAGCCAAGCGACGCTCCAATACCAAGCAGGGTCGAGAGCGCTGCGGCCCGGAACAACTGGCCCCAGTGATGATCGATCTCGTCCTCAAGTCCGGAGAACCCTTGGGTATCTGCGCCTTGCTGGCGCTCCAGCACGATCGAGGCGCCGTCCGGCATGATGAGCCGGTTCCAGACCAGGAGTACGCGAGACTGACCGAAGGCGACCTGGCTGTCATACTGACCAACCAGTTTTGCACCCTGGGGGATCAGGAGATATACCCCTGACGGGCTGTCGTAGACGTTCTCCGTGACCTGAGCGGTAATCACGCCGGGCAGGTCGGAGCGGATGCCGGTAAGGAGGGCCGCGGGTATGACCGTGCCGGCCTGGACGACATAGGGCGAAGCCTTCGCCTCGAGCCGATCGGGACTAACGGTGCGACGATCCGGCTTGGCGTTGACGAAGGCGAGTTTGCTGTCCTGCGTATCTTGAGTGGACACTGCATCAGGCACCGTCGGTTCGGCCGGCGGCGTCAATCCGGACTTGGTGTCCGCGATGGAGGTTCCAGCGCCGGTACCCTGCCGCAACGGAGCTGTCCGCGCGCTGGTTTCCGTGAAGAGCTTTGCGACGCGCGCGGCCTCGATCTCGGCGAGGCGGCGCTGTTCTTCCGGATCGACGCGAGGCGTTCTGATGTCAGGCGCAATGGCGGGCCTGCCCTGCTCCTGCGCGCGCAGGATCGGTCGGCCGAGATCGCCAGGCAGCGCGGGCCCGAGCTTTGGAACGCCAGCATAGTCCTTCGGCAGCGTCTGCAGCCCGTCAGCGGTCGAGCGGTTTTCCGTGATGAAGAGTTCGGATGTTGGTTCCATGCCGCGCCGCCTGCTGTCGAGGGCCCAGATCAATGTGCCAAGGATGGCAACACTGGCGACCCCGCCCAGACCGATCAGCACCTTGCGCGACAGTCGCGTCACCCTGGCAGGCTCGGGGCGCAGAAGCAGTTCAGCGCGGATGTCCCGGTTCAAGCCATTCGTTGGGTCGCTCATCTGAACAATCCTGCGCTATGCCGGGGCCGGCTCCCATCGGTGCGCACGATGCGGACGCGCCTCTCGCTCGTCTTGCCGCCGAGTCTTAGTTCGGCAGCGGCAAAGAGGCGGTCGACGACGTAGTAATTCTGCCGGGCGCGGTAGTTGACCAGCTCGGAGCCCCCTGACGGGCCGATGACGAAGAGCGGCGGCATCTCGCCCTGGCCAATGCCAGACGGAAACTCGATGTAGACCTTCGCGCCATCGTCGAAGGCGCGCAGCGGCCTCCAGGGTGCGGCGTCACCCTCGATGCGATAGCGGAAATTGAGTTTCTGGATGTCGACGCCGGCAGCGACTGGCTGTGCTGCGGACGCCTGTGCGTTCTGGCGCCGCAGCGCGATCAACTCATCCTGCGGATACTGCCATGATACCGAGGCCATATAGGTCTTTTCGGTCGATCGCAGCTCAAGATGGTAGGTGCGGCGATCACTGTTGATGACGAGGTTCGTCTGAAGGTCAGATCGAGTCGGCTTGACGAGGATGTGGACCTGTAGCCGCTCCCCTGCCCCGCTCTGCGTGTCGCCGATGATCCAGCGCACCGTGTCGCCCGCGGCGACGGGTCCAGAGCCGACGAGCTGTTCACCCGGCTGCAGCGCGATGTCGGTGACCTGACCGGGCGCTGCATAAATCTGGTAGAGCGCACCTTCGCTCCAGGGATAGAGCTGGATGGCGTTGATAAAGCCGTCGCGGACCGGCTGCATCCGAGCGGCCTCATTCGCCTGACTGATCCGCTGTCTGGGATCGGCCGGCTCGGGCTTCGCCCTGCTGATCCCGACCGGCTTCAGCTGACCCGGGAGCGGAAGCGGTTTCGGCAGTTCCACCACCTTTACCGGACCGGGCGGGCCGGCCTTCTGCACGGCGGGGACCGCATCGTCATACCGGATCTCTGGCGGGATGTATTTTTTCGAGGCGCAGCCGGCGAGCGCCGTCGCTGACAGCAATGCCAGAGCAAGCGAACGTACCCTTGTGATGTCGCGGGCGGTCCGTCTCGTCGTCTTGCGCGTTCGTGCCGCGGACATCATGAAAGCTCCTTCGACCAATTGATGGCGTTGACGTAAACGCCGAGCGGATTCGCCTTCAGCCGGTCGGCGTCGCGGGGTTGCTGAATGACGATGGTGATTATGGCGGTCCAGCGCTCGGTGCTCGCCAGGCTGCCGTTCTCGTAGCGACGCTCGGTCCAGGCGACGCGGAACGAGTCCGGGGAAGCCCGGATGACGCTGGAGACCTCGACCGCGATCTGTATCTTGCCGACCTTGGCAAAAGGATCGTTCAGGCGCGCGTAGTCGTTGAGAGAGACGGCGCCGCGATCGGTCGTGTAGTCGTAGGCGCGCAACCAGTTCTGGCGGACGATGACCGGATCGTCCGGAATGCTTCTCACCTCTTCGATGAAGCGGGCGAGATGCCATGCGGTCTGCGGATCGGTCGGATGATAATCGGCAACAGCCGGAGCGATGGCCTGCGCCTCGCCGAGCTTGTCGACCTGAACGATCCAAGGGACCACCGACCCGCGCGTCGACTGCCAGACCAAGGCCGAAGCGAAACCGCCGGCCAGGACGAGCGAGCCGAAGGCCATCAGCCGCCAATTCTTTGCTTGTACACGGGCTGAACCGATGCGGTCATCCCAGACCTGGGAGGCACGCTGATATGGCGTCTCCGGCTGCGGTGTTGTTCCGTACCGAACGGAAGATCGTCTGAAGAGGTTCATCGGCGTTCGTCCTGACTGAGGGAAACATTCATCGAGCCACCGCCATGGTCGCCGGAGCGGAGGGAATGCGCGGCCATGCTGGCCCCATGGCTCATGGTCTGGCCGCGCTTCATGCGGTTGGCCCATTCCGGCGGAGATCCCGCACCGGCCTCACCGCCTGAACTACGCCCAGAAGCCGCTACTCCCGATGGCTGCTCCCCACCGGTCGCAGTCCATGCGGCCGAGCGGCCGGCCTGCTGGCTGAAAGACAGGGCTGACGCCGCGCGCGATAGCGCCTGCTTCACCGGCTGGACAGAAGCGCCGGCCCCGGCGCTGGCGACGCCAGCCAAGCCGGCGGCGATCGAGCCTGCGCCGCTCTGGCCGGATGTTGCAGCGGCAAGGCCGTAAGCAGTCGAGGTGCTACCGGCCAAATGCGCGCCGCCACGTGCGGCGGCCGCGGACATGCGCCCAGCTGCACTGAGCGCACTTGCGCCGCCGCTCAATCCGGCGCGGGCGCCCATGGCACCGGCGGCACCAAGACCGGCGGCAGCGAGACTTGTGCCGACAGCAGCCCCTGCCCCGAGCTGCGGCGCACCGGAAACAAGGCCCGTCGCAATACCAGGACCAAAGATCGAAAGACCCATCAGTGACAGGGCGCCCAGCACGAGCGACAGCGCATCCGTGATTGTGGGCTGTTCGGCGCCGAAGCCGCGGGTGAACTCGCCAAAGAGACCCGAGCCGATGCCGACGATGACGGCGAGGACGAGGATCTTCACGCCGGAGGCGACGATGTTGCCGAGCACTTTTTCGGCGAGAAAGGCAGTCCTGCTGAACAGTGCGAAGGGGATCAGCACGAAGCCGGCAAGTGTCGTCAGCTTGAATTCGATCAATGTGACGAAGATCTGGACGGCGAGGATGAAGAAGGCGATCAGCACGATCGCCCAGGCGGTCATCAGCACCGCGATCTGGACGAAATTCTCAAAGAACGAGACGTAGCCCATCAGCTGGCTTGCGGCTTCGAGGATCGGGTTGCCGGCATCGATGCCGACCTGCGCAACGCGTCCCGGCTGCAGGAGGGCGGAACCCGAAAGTGCCGATCCCCCGGCTTTCAAGCCAAGTCCGGAAAAGCTTTCGAAGACGATGCCGGCGAGACGGTTGAAGTTGCCGATGATGAAGGCGAAGAAGCCTATATAGAGCGTCTTCTTCACCAACCGGTGCAGTACGTCCTCGTCCGCCCCCCAAGCCCAGAACAGGCCGGCGAGCGTGATGTCGATGACGATCAGGGTGGAGGTGAGGAACGCGACTTCCCCGCCGAGAAGGCCAAAGCCTGAATCGATGTAGCGGGTAAAAGTCTCCAGGAAGCGGTCGATGACGCCCGTGTCGTTCATGGCGCCACCCCGCTCTGGTGATGGTCTTCCGTACCCGGCGCGGTCGATGGCTGAAGCGGCAGAAGCCGGCTCTGGTCCTTGTCAACCGAGGGATCCGCATAAGGTGAAACATGTTGTGGCGACTGCAGGAAACGCCGGCGGTTTTCGGCCCACGACTTCCTGCAGGCCCGGTCAGACACGGCGGCCATGCCGATGCTCCGGCATCGCGCAAGTTCGATGCTTGCCGGCTCGCCGCCCGGATGCGCGGAGCGCGGGGAGGACGTGTCCGGCGAGCCGCTGCCGCGCAGCACCATGAAGGCGGCGGTCATGGCGGCGCCAAGGGCAAGGACGGCTGTCATCCGGGCGGCGATCTTGAAATCCATGACCTGCCTCAGTCGTGGAACATTTTTACCGATGACGGGCTGTAGCTGCTGCCCGTCATGAAGCGGCTGAACTGCTCTCGCGCTTGTTCCTGAGCTGCTGCTTGCCTGGCTTTCTCCAACGCTTCAGCGCGGCCTTGCGCGGCGAGCATCGCCGTAAGATCGGCGACCTGCTTTGCTTGAACGGCAAGCAACTGATTGCCGGCTTGCGTCGCCTGCAGCACACCAACGGCCGATTGGCTGGCGCCGACCAGGGCGCTGGTCTGCTGCTGCGTCCCATCGATATTGTCCACGGCAACGGCACCGGCCTTCAATGAATGCTCGAAGGCCGACACCGATGTCCGCCAGCGCTCGCGTGCACCATCGACAAGCTGCTGGCCGGAAAGGTCAGAGCCAAAGTTTTGGTAGGCGGACGTAAATTGGCTATCGATGTCCCTAACGCTGTAGGCGAGCTGGTCGGCCTCGCCGAGCAGGCTCTTCATCTGAGAGAAATTGCCTTCGATCTGGTCAAGCATCGAGGTCGGCAGCGAGGTGAGGTTCCTCGCCTGGTTGATCAGCATCTGTGCCTCGTTCTGAAGCGAGGTGATCTGATTGTTGATCTGCTCAAGGGCTCGCGATGCCGCGAGCAAATTCTCGGCATAGTTTCTGGGATCAAAAACAATGAACGCCGATGCCGGTGGCGCTGACAGTGCAACAGCGGCAACAAGGGCACCGGCGGCGGCTATGCGGCGGATGCGGTGACGTGCAGGAACGGACTTCATGGAGAAACCACCTTTGCGGATTGGTCGATGACGTTGGTCAGATCGGGGATGAGGTCGGCCGCCCAGGGAAGACCCCGATCGGCAAGCCAGGCCTCGAGGAAATGGTCTCGGCCTGCCTCAGCGATTATCCGATCAATCGCCGCCTGGTCGGACTTCGAGGACGCAGCGCAAAGCGCCAGCGCGATCGGACCGAGGCCTAATTCGAACAGCCGGTTCCCGCGCCGCGACTGGCAGTAGTAGTCGCGCTTGGGCATCGCTCGGGCGACGATCTCGATCTGGCGATCGTTGAGACCGAAGCGCCGGTATATCTCCGTGATCTGTGGCTCGCTCGCGCGCTCATTCGGCAGGAACAGCCGTGTCGGACAGCTTTCGACGATGGCCGGCGCGATCAGGCTGCCGTCGATGTCGGAGAGCGACTGCGTGGCGAAGATGACGGAAGCGTTCTTCTTCCTCAGCGTCTTCAGCCATTCGCGCAGCTGATCTGCAAAGCCGCCATCATCGAGGACCAGCCAGCCCTCATCGATGATCAGCAGTGTCGGCCGGCCGTCCATTCGCTGTTCGATGCGGTGAAAGAGATAGGCAAGCACGGCCGGTGCCGCACCGGTGCCGATCAGCCCTTCGGTCTCGAACGCCTGTACGGATGTGTCACCAAGACGTTCGTGCTCGGCATCGAGCAGCCGTCCATAGGGACCGCCGATGCAATAGGGCCGGAGCGCCTGCTTCAGCGACGATGATTGCAGCAGCACCGTCAAGCCGGTCAGAGTTCGTTCCTGAACCGGGGCGGAGGCCAGTGATGTCAGTGCTGACCAGAGATGTTCCTTCACCTCCGGCGTGACGGGGACGCCTTCGCGCAGAAGAATGTCGACAAGCCAGTCGGCTGCCCAGGCGCGTTCGGGAACGTGGTGAATACGGGCAAGCGGCTGAAGCGAAACGGCATCGATGTCGTCCGACAGATCCGCCAGGGTCAAAAGGGCAAGAGGATCTTCCGCTCCCCGGCCATTCGACGCGCTGCTGCCGAGATTGTGCCAATCGCCGCCCATGGCGAGCAATGCCGCGCGGATCGAGCCACCAAAGTCGAAGGCAAAGATCTGGTTGTTCCTATAGCGCCTGAACTGCAGGGCCATCATCGCCAGCACGACCGACTTGCCAGCTCCGGTCGGACCCACGACAAGCGTGTGACCGACATCGCCGACATGAAGGCTGAAGCGGAACGGCGTCGCGCCTTCAGTCCTGGCGAAGAACAGCGGCGGTGCGCGAAAATGCTCATCCTCAACCGGTCCCGCCCAGACTGCCGAGAGCGGGATCATGTGGGCGAGGTTCAGCGTCGATAGTGGCGGTTGGCGGACGTTCGCGTAGACATGGCCGGGAATGCTGCCGAGCCAGGCTTCGATGGCGTTGATCCTCTCGGCGATGCATGTGAAATCCCGCCCCTGGATGACTTTCTCGACCAGGCGGAGTTTCTCGTCCGCGATCGACGGATCGGCATCCCACACAGTGAGCGTCGCCGTGACGTAAGCCTGTCCGATCTGGTCGGAGCCGAGGTCCTGCAGGGCCGCGTCCGCATCGGCTGCCTTGTTTGCCGCGTCGGTGTCGACCAGCACGGATGCCTCGTTGGTCATCACCTCCTTGAGGATCGCGGCGACGGACTTCCGCTTTGCGAACCACTGCCGGCGGATCTTCGTCAGCAGCCTGGTCGCATCGCTCTTGTCGAGCAGGATCGCCCGCGTCGACCAGCGATAGGGGAAGGCAAGCGCATTGAGATCGTCGAGGACCCCCGGAAAGGTAGTGGTCGGGAACCCGATGATAGTCAGCGTGCGCAGGTGGATGTCGCCCAGTCGCGGCTCCAGTCCACCGGCAAGCGGCTGGTCGACCAGAAGTGCATCGAGATGCATCGGTGTTTCCGGAACCCGGACACGATGACGCCTGGTCGAGACCGTCGAGTGCAGATAGGTCAGCGTCTCGCCGTCGGCGAGCCATGCAGCCTCTGGAACAAAGCCTTCGAACAGATCCAGCACACGGTCGGTACGGTCGACAAAGCTCTTCAGCAGTTCCCGGGGATCGACGCCGCTCCTTTCCCGGCCTTCGTAAAGCCAGCTCTCCATCCGCGAGAGGTCCTCGGCCGGCGGCAGCCAGACGATGCTGAGAAAATAGCTGGTCTCGAACAGCTCTCCGTCCGGCTGGCGACCGCTCCACTGCAACGGGCCTCGGCCGCTCCTGCTCTCGAACTGCTCGCGCCGTTCGATGTCGAGAAGCGCAGATGCAGAATCGGGGAACCGGCTGTCAGGATAGTCGGTGGCCGGGTTGCGCTGCGCTTCGACGAAGATCGCCCAGCCAGAGCCGAGACGGCGGAGCGCGCCGTTCAGCCGCGCAGTCGTACCGACCAATTCGGCCGACGTAGCGGAGTCAAGATCGGGGCCCCGAAAACGGGCGGTTCTCTGGAATGATCCATCCTTGTTAAGCACCACGCCCGGTGCAACAAGTGCCGCCCAGGGCAGGTAGTCGGCCAAACTGGACGGGCGTCTACGGTATTCGGCGAGGTTCATCATGAGAAAAGCCTCTCAGCATCCAAAATGCGCGGGATAGCGAAGGTGCCGGCGAACGACGTCGACGAACTGCGCATCGCGCTTGGCCGCCCAGGCGGCGGCGAAATGCCCGATCGCCCAGATGACAAGGCCAACGATCCAGAGCCTCAAACCCAGGCCGACCGCACCGGCCAGCGTGCCGTTTGCGATGGCGACCGCACGCGGCGCGCCGCCGAGCAGGATCGGTTCGGTGAGCGCTCGATGCACGGGTGCGAAAAACCCGCGGACTTCGTCGTCCATCAGATCAGCGCTCCGCCGCCGAAAGAGAAGAACGACAGGAAGAACGAGCTCGCCGCGAAAGCGATCGACAGTCCGAACACGATCTGGATCAGGCGCCTGAAGCCTCCGGACGTGTCCCCGAAGGCGAGCGAAAGGCCCGTGACGATGATGATGATCACCGCCACGATCTTGGCGACCGGTCCCTCGACAGATTCGAGGATCTGCTGAAGCGGTTCTTCCCACGGCATGGAAGAGCCCGCGGCGTGGGCAGGCGCGATCATCATCGCGGCGACGGCAATCGTTGCTGAGATTGGGAGCGCCGCACGAACCTTGCGGATGGACGATGACGTGAAGCGGATCTGATTCATTCTGGAGCTCCATGAGGGATTGGGGATTGGCGATTGATTTGGTTGTCGAGCTTGGCTTCGAGCGTGCGGTAATCGCCGGTGTCGGGATCCAGCCCTTCCACCCAGGCGATCTCCACGAGGCGACGCCCAGCGCCCCGGCCAGCAAGGACCGCGATGAGGTCGATGGTTTCGGCAATGAGCGCGCGTGGGACCACGACGACGGCCTCCTGAATGAGCTGCTCGAGACGGCGCAGTGTGCCAAGGGCGGAACTGGCATGGATGGTGCCGATGCCGCCGGGGTGGCCGGTGCCCCAGGCTTTCAGCAGATCAAGTGCCTCGGCGCCGCGCACTTCGCCAATCGGGATGCGGTCGGGGCGAAGCCGCAACGACGACTTCACCAGATCGGACAGGGAGGCGAGACCGTCCTTTGTGCGCAACGCAACCAGATTTGGCGCGGCACACTGCAGTTCGCGCGTGTCCTCGATCAACACGACGCGGTCAGCGGTTTTAGCCACCTCCGCCAACAGCGCGTTGACCAGAGTCGTCTTGCCGGTCGACGTTCCGCCTGCGACCAGCACGTTTTTCCTTCTTTCGACGGCAAGCCGCAGCACCTCAGCCTGGCACCCAGTCATGATGCCGGCGGTGACGTAATCCTCGAGCGCGAACACGGCGACGGCGGGCTTTCGAATTGCGAACGTTGGTGCCGCGACGACAGGCGGCAGCAGGCCCTCGAAACGTTCGCCGGTTCCGGGCAGTTCGGCCGACACGCGCGGCGCACCCGCATGCACTTCGGCGCCGACATGGTGGGCGACCAGGCGGATGATGCGCTCGCCGTCGGCCGCGACCAGCAGTTCATCGGTGGCGCAGAGCCCTTCCCTCAGCCGGTCGACCCAGAGGCGTCCGTCCGGGTTCAGCATCACCTCGACGATATCAGGAGCTTCGAGGAAGCGGACTATGGCCGGCCCAAGCGCCGTGCGCAGCATACGCGCGCCGCGCGACACCGCTTCCCTGCCAGAATGATGACTGCCTGCCACGATGATCCCCGTTCACTGCGGCGAGCCTGCTCGTGCCGCGGTCGGGGATGATTAGAAGAGGCATGAACAGTAGCCTTGCAACAGGCAAAACGGTCCATCGCAACGCGGCGTGCAGAGACTTGCGGAATGCGGTGCGGCGATCTCGCCAGCTTGCCGCCACTATCTATCCCAACGGGGAATCGTCCGCGTCGGCCGGCGACGCCGGCGGGACATCATCAGCGATTTCCTGTCTGAGCTTTGGTCCCTTGCTCAGCCTGCGGCCAAGCGCGTCAACGAACGCGTCGTACCGCTGCAGGCCTTTCGCGCGGGCTTCGGCCTGCGCGGATTCCGGCAATGCCGGGGTCGAGTTGAGCCAGAAGCGGACGAACAGCGCCAATGTTTCGATGGCAATGCCGACATCGCGCTCGACTCGCTGTACCCGCCGGTCGATCTGGTCGAGGCGCCTGGTGACAGCTGCCTCCTTCCGCTCCTCGGCATCCGGTGACAGGAACGAGGCGATCGCGGCCTCGGCGATCAGCGACAGCGATACATCGCGGCGTGCCGAATAGTCGGCAAGCGCGTTCATGACGTCGGGATCGAGATAGGCCGAAAGCCGTCGTTTCTTCGCGTCCTTCACGTTCAAAGCCCGATGCCGTCATCGGGATCGAGGGTGGCCTGCCGCGCAGCACGCCGCATGGCCTGATCGACCGCGCGTCGACGCAGCGCGTCATCATCGAGTTCGTCGCGGTCCAGCTCGAACTCGTCGTTGTGCTGTGCCGTTTGCAAAGGCGCAATGTCCTCCTGCTCGGGAAGTTCCGGCTGACGGCGGATGCCGCCATTTGCCGGATCCTCATCCTGCGCATCCGCAGAGTGCCCGGATTGGGCAGGATTGCCTTCCGGCACCGCTGGGACTGTTGTGCCGGTCCAGTCATCCGGGCGCGATGTCCCTGAGATCGTTTCCGGCTTCGGTGGCGACAGGACACGCCCGGCCAGGCGTGGATCGGCGAAATAGCGCACTTTGTTCGCCCGGATGGGGAACAGGCCCGAGACCATGATGATGGCATCGGTCGGCGGAAGCTGCATGATCTCGCCGGGCGTCATCAGGGCCCGCGCGGTCTCCTGCCGCGAGACCATCAGATGCCCGAGCCAGGGCGACAATCTGTGCCCGGCATAGTTTTTCATGGCCCGCATCTCGGTTCCCGTGCCGAGTGAGTCGGAGACGCGCCGGGCCGTGCGCTCGTCATTGGTGGCAAAGCTCACCCGCACATGGCAGTTGTCCAGGATGGAGTTGTTCGGACCGTAGGCTTTTTCGATCTGGTTGAGCGACTGGGCAATCAGGAAAGACTTGATGCCATAGCCCGCCATGAAGGCGAGCGCACTTTCGAAGAAATCGAGCCGGCCGAGCGCCGGAAACTCGTCGAGCATCATAAGCAGACGATGCCGTCGATCCTTCGCATGAAGGTCTTCCGTCAGCCTTCGCCCGATCTGGTTCAGCACGAGCCGGATGAGCGGCTTGGTACGGCTGATGTCGGAGGGCGGCACGACAAGATAGAGTGTCGCTGGCCGCTCGTCCTCGGCCAGATCAGCGATACGCCAGTCGCAGCGAGACGTCACCTTCGCCACCACCGGATCGCGGTAGAGACCCAGAAAGCTCATGGCCGTCGAGAGCACGCCGGAGCGTTCATTCTCCGACTTGTTGAGCAGCTCGCGAGCTGCCGACGCCACGACCGGATGCGGGCCGCCCTCCCCGAAATGCCGCGTCAGCATCATGGTGCGCAATGTCGTTTCGATCGGCCGTTGCGGGTCCGAGAGGAAGTTGGCAACTCCGGCAAGCGTCTTGTCCGTTTCGGCATAGAGAACGTGCAGGATGGCACCGACCAGCAGCGCGTGGCTGGTCTTCTCCCAATGGTTTCTGCGTTCCAGTGAGCCCTCGGGATCAACCAGCACGTCGGCGACGTTCTGCACGTCGCGGACCTCCCATTCGCCACGCCTCACTTCCAGCAAAGGGTTGTAGGCAGCAGATGACTCATTGGTCGGATCGAAGAGCAGGATGCGGCCAAAGCGCGCTCGCCACCCGGCGGTCAGTTCCCAGTTTTCTCCTTTGATGTCGTGGACAATCGCGCTGCCGGGCCATGTCAGCAGAGACGGAACGACAAGGCCAACACCCTTGCCACTTCGGGTCGGCGCGAAGCACAAAACGTGTTCTGGGCCGTCGTGGCGGAGATAGTCGCCGTCCAGCTTTCCAAGCACCACCCCATCCGGACCGATCAACCCAGCGGCTTGGATCTCCTTGCCGGTCGCCCACCGCGCCGAACCATATGTGGCGGCGTTCTTCGCCTCACGGGCCCGCCATACCGACATGCCGATGGCCACAGCGATCGCGATAAAGCTGCCGCTCGACGCGAGCAGTGCACCCTCTAGAAAAATCTCTGGCGCATAGGCATCGTAGAAAAACCACCACCAGAAAAAGGCCGGCGGCGGATAGATGGACTGGCCGGCAAGCTCGAACCACGGATCACCGAGTTCAGGCTGGAAACCAAGACGCCACGCGGCCCACTGCGTCGCGACCCACATAGTGACGAGCACGATCAGAAGCACGGCAAGAAGCTGCCCCCACAATATCCTGGTCGCCGGCACGTCTCATCTCTCTGGCAGAGGATCGGGGATCTACAGAAATATCGAATTTCCGCATAGGCAAGAACTCAAGACAGATTACCGAACCGCGGCGTAGCCCGACCTAAACGGACGTGCAGTGTGCGGGGCCATTCCTACTGATCGAGAAGTGATTGCGCAGACACCTATGCCGTCTGGTGTGTGCGTCGCCATGACGGGAGTTTCGGAATGTACTACAACGGAACCGCAAGCAGACCGACAGCTTCTGGCAGCAATCTTCGATTGCGGGCATCCAGTTTAGCGTGGGCGTGGTGTTCACGATAGGAATCGGAAGGGTCGTCAAACTGTAGCCGCTTGCATGACGCGTTTAGTCTTGTCCATTGCCAAAGGCGTAGCGCCGTCGCAATCCAAAAGCTGGTGGACTGCCGTTGTAAGGGGCCGGTATCAGCTCTCCACATCTGGTCCGTTTGGTGATCCCGCCACGACGATTGCACCCCATTCCCGGGGTGCTACATCAGCAAACGACTGTGAAAAGGTCCAATTGTGGCCGGCGAGGTCACGGCAGGAATATTGACGCTCGCCATAGGGATGGCTCGTTGGCCTGCTGAGAATAGCTGCGCCATGCCGCGCGGCTCGCCTGTGGTGCGCGTCGACATTCTCGACGCGTACCATCACTGCGAATGGCCCGCCTGTCCGCGTCAATCCTCCAGACTTCAATTCTGTGACGACGACGGCGCCGTCTGCGAAGCCGAGCTGGGCACGGTGATTGCCGATCATCAGCCGTATTTCGAAGCCGAAGGCCTCGCAAAGCCATTGGCTGGCCGTCTCGACATCAGGATACGAAAGCACCGGTATGACCGTGCTCGTGGGCATCGAGCGATTTCCGATCATGGTCATCTCCTATGCTGCCTTGAAAGGATTGAAGGCTCTCAGCGAAGAGCCTTCACCTAGAGGGCGACCAACATTGTTGGCGAGGGCCGTTATAGGGCTGGTAGCTGTTGTCCCAGGCGCGGTAGGAGACGTAGCGCTCGTAACACCAACGCACATGCGCTGCTTCCAATCGGACCGCCGGACTTGGCGCTACCGGTGCGACGGTCGCCGCCGCGACACCGGCGGCAAAGGCAGCGGCGGGGAACCAGTAGCCGTTGTAATAGCGATAACCTGGCCGCACGCGGACATAGCCGCGATAGCCATTGTAGTAGTATCCGCCGCCGACGACGTAGAAACCGCGTCGAAACCAGACCGGCGTCGGCGCTGTAGTGACCGATGCCGGGGTAGTGGCCGGCACGACAGGCAAGGCCTCGGCCGGCGAGGCGAGCACCGTGGCGCCAATCATCAAACTGCAAAACGCCGTGATTGTCCGTTTCATCTTTTGACTCCTTTTGGATGGGGTCGAAGGGTTCGGGGGTTACTGACGTCGGAGCGCCCGCAGTTCGGAGATCGAAAGCGCGCCATCGCCGTTCTTGTCCGCCTGCAGCAGCCGGTCGGGAATGAAGGCGGCAAACTCGTCGCGCGAAATCTTGCCGTCGCCATTGCGGTCGATGCGGCCGGCCTGGGCCTGGAAGCCGGCGAATTGCGTGGCCTGGAAGTCGCGCTTCGACTTCACCCGTTCCACTGCCCCGCGCACTTCGTCCGCATCGAGCAAGCCATTGTGGTTGGCATCCATCCGGTCGAACATCTGCGCCCGCGCGGCCTGGATTTCGCCGAACTCGAGCTTGCGGTCGCCGTTGGTGTCTATGCGCCGGAAGAGTTCCCTGGCACCGCCGTCAGCCGCACAGGCGCTGGCGGTGCAGAACAGCACGCCAGCAAGAGCCATGACGATCTTTTTCATTTTGATCTCCGCATTGGGTCGGATGGTCCGCCGCGGACCGTCCTTGCAGAGCCTTCTACGCAGCGCCTGTGGTGGTCCTACGCAAAGCGAGATGATTTTTTCGAGGCGGCCAGCACAGCCGCCTATCCCCACCGCGATAGAGGATTCAAGGCCGGCAAAAAATCTTGCGTGTCGAGCGTAGGAGCCCGGCTCTCGCTGCGTATCGGTCAGCAGTCGCCCCCGCGGCCTGACAATGAAAGGACATCATCATGAAACGCTCGTTACTGATTGCGGCCTTGCTCATCGGGCTTGCGCCGCTCTGCGCGGCTCAGGCACAGGACATGCCGGGCCAGCGCATCCTGCAACGGATCGATACCAATGGCGACGGCGCCATCTCCAAGGATGAGATGACGGCCGCCCGCGAGCGCTTGTTCAGGAAGCTCGACCGCAATGGCGATGGCGTCATCGACGAGAAGGAGATGGAGAGCGCCCGCCAGGCGATCAAGGATCGCGCCGAGGTGGCGCAGGCGCGGCTCGGCAGCCGCTGGCGGCGCATGGACGCCAATGGCGACGGCAAGGTCTCCGAGCAGGAATTCGCCAGCAGCATGCCTTTGTTCGACCTCGCGGACCGGGATGGTGACGGCAAGCTCTCCGCCGACGAGATCGCCTCCGTCCGCAAGCTGATCGCCGAGCACGCCAACTGATGCTCGGCAGCGATCATTCCCTTTACAAAACAAGGAGTACGACATGTTGTCTTCGGTAAAGATTCCGATTTTATGTCTCGGTGCGATGCTTGCCTGGTCGGCAGCTTCGCAGGCTTCGGCCGAGGGGTGGCAGCGTCCGACCGCCCATGGCGGCGAGATCAGCCGCAGCGTCACCAAAGACGGCGGCGTCTATACCGGTTCGACCACCCGAACCGGTCCGAATGGCGGCAGCACCTACACGTCGAGCTCCAAATGTGTGGGAGGCGTTGTTGACCGCTGCGCCAGAAGCTATTCTGGCACCGGGCCGAATGGGCAGACCTTTTCGGGAAAACGGGTGTCGGCGCGCGGGCCGTTCCGGGGACGATCGGCCGGCAGCTTCACCGGCCCGAACGGCAACACGGTCCACGGCTTCCGCCGCTGGCGGCGCTGACATCTGGTGTGATGGATTTGAACCCGAAATTCGTTTCTTTGCTCCTCCTGATCGATGCGAATTTCGGATTCGCCGAACCAGCAGTCTCGTCCGTGGATGCGCGCCGCCGTGCGACATGAGGAGCCCCGTGGCGACGATGAGCTGCTTCTGGCGCGCATCGCCGCGGGCAGCCAAAGCGCGCTGTCCGAGCTCATCGCCCGCCATGGCCGTGGGCTGCGGATATTTGCCGCGCGTTATCTCGGCAATGCCGGCGACGCCGAGGATGTGGTGCAGGAGGTGTTCGTGACCGTCTGGAAACAGGCCGCGCGGTTCGATCCGGTCAGAGGGCGGGCTTCGACCTGGCTCTACCGGATCACTGCCAACCGTTGCATCGATCAGCGTCGACGCAGGGCGCTACGCCGTTTCATCGGGCTGGACGACATAAGGGATGAGGTCGCGTCGCCGGAGGCGGATGCCGAAGCGACGACCGCGGCGCGGCAGGAGCTGGCTATCGTGCGTGACGGGCTGTCGCGCCTGCCGGAACGGCAGCGCATGGCGGTGCTGCTGAGGGCCGTAGGCGACCTCGACATCTCGGCGATCGCCGAGGTGATGGGCAGCAGTGTCGGCTCGGCCGAGCAGTTGCTGGTGCGCGGACGGCGCGCACTCAGGGATCATTTGGCAATGGTGGCCTTGGGCCGCGAAAGGAAGTCCTCATGACACGGGACGAATTTGAACGATACAGGCGCCGCTTCGGCGATACCGTCGAAGCATGGCCGGCGCCTTTCCGCCAGCAGGCGCTGGCGTTGATGGCGGCGGAGCGGAATGACGATCCCGATGCCGTGCTCGATCTCCTCGTGCTCGAGGCGGCGCTGGCCGATGGCGACGACCAGGCGCTGGCGCGCAAGGTTCTGGCTCGCATCGAAGCCGGCTCAACTGTCCCGTCCTTCCTGGCGCGCCTGCTCTTGAGTCCGGCCGGGTTCGCGGCCTGCGCCGCTGCCGTGCTCGTGGCCGCGACGCTGGCAGGCTACCAGGTGGCGCGGCTGCAGGACGATCCGTCCGATACGGAGCTTCTGGCGCTGGCGTCGGGATCGTCGGCCGATGGCGGTGTTGTCGCGGATGATCCGGCAGGGGAGGGCTCGCTTTGAAGCGTTCCTGGACATGGACGGCGACGCTAGTGCTGCTTGCGCTGTCGCTCGCCGTCAACTTCTTCCTGGTCGGCTATGCCGTGCACGGGCTGCGCCAGGGCGCGGCGGCGCGCGTGCTGTTGTCGGAAATCGCCAGCAACTATCCGCCCGAGGTGAGGAAGGAGTTCCGCGGCGTGCTGCGCGACAACCGCGCGCGCACCTTCCAGGCACTGCGCGAGCTGCGTGTCGCGCGCGCCAATCTGGCGGCGGCACAAACAGCCAAACCCTTTGACGAAGCGGCGGTGAAGGACGCGATGGCGGCGGTGCGCAGCGCAACGACCAACCTGCAGGCGGCCATGCAGGACTATCTCCTGGCCGCGCTGAAGAATGTCAACGCCAAGCCCGCAGTGGGAGGTTGAGCCGCGACGGCCCTACTGGCGGCACAATCGTCGCCGACCTATGTCGATATCCAACCCGGCTTGCGATCGCGAAGATGGAACAATGCGGCACGACAGGCTTGTCCTGACCCTGATTTGGCGCGAGTTCTCGGCTGGCTTGCGCTCGATGCGCCGCCGCGACCTTGCCTGGATTGGGCTCGGCGGTGGGGCGCTGCTTGCCTATGCCATCGCTGACATCGTTCTCGCTCTGCAGTCGGCATCCGCCACGCTGCGGCAGGAGCCGGCGATGTGGTTGCTTGGTTTGCCGGGCGCACTTCTTATTCTTGGCGCCTTTACCGGCAGCGCGCTCGCCAGGCTTTGCCTGTCGCGCGCCTTCGCGCCCTTCCTGAAGGCATTGCCGGTCTCGCTTCGGGAGCGCCGGCGCATGGCGGCGGTGGCGACATTTGCGATGGGCGTTCCGCTTGTCGAGGCCGTCACGGCGGCGGTCGGTCTTGGCTGCGCCGTCATCGCAAAACCACTCGCCCCGGTCTGGGGTCTCGGCGCCGCCATCCTGTTTGGCGCCGGTTTTTGCGCGGCGGCCGTCCTACGTCTGCAGTGCGCTCGCGACCTCGTCCGCATCAACAATTCCGATCTGGCGAGGGATCCAAGCGGGCGCCGGCCCTGGCTCGGTGCCTTCGATCGTTCCGCACCAGCCTGGCTCTCCAGCTGGGCCTGGGGTTTGCCGGCTGGCCATGTGCCCTTTTCCTGGCGACTGGTGGGCGCGGCCACCTTCTTTGGTGTCGTCGCGGCCCTTTCCGCAGCGATCAGCCTCGTTCATCACGATGCCGTGCCGGCGGCCATGGCCGGCCTGGCCGGCGGCCTTCTCGTCTTCATGCTGAGCGCGCGCTTCCATCCGCTCGGCTCGCCGGTACTGCGCACGGCTCCAATCGGCTTTGTCAAGGCGTGGCTGCGGCTGGCGCGGCTGCCCCTGCAATTGTCGCTTTGCTTCTTTCTCATGCCGGCAGGTGCTGCCCTGGCGGCGGAGCCGTCCGCCTGGGCGATGCCGCTCGCCAGTGGCTTCTGGCTGCTGGCGTTGAACGGCGCCTATGCGGTGTTCGCCGCCTATTTCATGACGGCGCCGTTCGTCGCCGCGCTGAGCTTCCTCAGCGCCATTGCCTACACCAGCTACGAATCGCTCGAATATGGGCGCACGGTGCTGATCGGCTTTGCCGCCCTTGTCCTGTTCCTGTGGCACCGGGCGCAACGGAGATACCGCCATGGATAGCAGCGAGATACTCGCGGTTCGCGGGCTCAGCGCCGGCTACGGTGGCCACGCGGTCGTCAGTGGCATCGATCTCTCGCTCGGCCGGGGCGACATCCTTGGCCTGCTTGGCGCAAACGGTTCAGGCAAGTCCACCTTGCTGAGAGCGATCAGCGGGCAGATCAGGCCGCTCGCGGGAAGTGTCGTGATCAACGGCGTCGACCTTGGCGATGCACCGGAGCGCGCCAAGTCCAGCTTCGGCCTCGCCATCGATCCGCCCGACCTCCCGGGGACGCTGACCGGCCGGCAATATCTCCAGCTCGTCGCCTCAATCCGCTGCTGCGCCGAGAACGACTGGCCTGGCGTCAATGTCGCCGAACGGCTCGGGCTCAAGCGCTGGATCGACCGGCTAATCGCCGAATATTCGCTCGGCACGCGGGCGAAGATCGCCATCGCCGCGGCCCTGCTTGGCGCGCCGCCGCTGCTGATCCTCGATGAGTCCCTGAACGGCCTTGATCCCCTTGCCGCCTTCGAGGTCAAACGCGTCATCCTTGCGTTGGCGGCGAGCGGCCACCAGGCCGTCATCATCTCCACCCACGTGGTCGAATCGGTTCCCGGCCTGTGCAACCGCGCGGTGCTTCTGGCCGAGGGCAGCATTGCCCGAGAGTGGAATGCACGGCAGTTGGCCGAGGCCAGCCACGCGCCCGGCGCCTTTGAGCTCCACGTTATGCAGGCGCTGTCGGAACCCATGACCTGGCGAAGGAGGTAGTTGCAAAGGCATCCCGAACTACCGGAATGAGGCGCAAAGCTGCCAACCGGGGCGTAAGTAAATGGCTCGCTCAGCTTCTTGAATCAATTTGGGCGAACCGCTTCGCAACCCATTGACAAATAACGGTTATGTTAGTCGCTGAGGGACGTCGTCGTTTCAACAAAATCAATCAATTAGCGGATGGTTCGCGCAGCAATATCCTTCGTATGTCCTCGTATGGTGTGGCGATCCGAAGAAGAGACGTGATTAATATAGACCAAAAGCACTACCGCTGACTCGCGTTATGTGGGAGTGACGCATTACTGACACGAACTTCTGAGGTTCGATTTTTCAACGCCAAGGCAAAAGCGACTTGTCAGCCGGACAAGTTCCCCGCCCCGTTCGGCGACAATCTTGCCGCGCTCGTCCGGCCGCGCGTTTGAAAGAGCTTTCCACAGCTGGGTTTGCCACTCGCAGAGATCTGCGAGGTCGAAGCATTCCTGTGCCGTCAGTTTCAACAGGTCGCCGGCCGTTGCCGGCCCGATGCCGGGGGGCGTAGTTGATCCTAGAGAAAGGTACCCTGACGGCACGGTGCCTTTTGCGTTGGTCACCGATTTGCGGCAGATGATATCGAAGATCTGATCCACGGCCTGCTTGGCACCGGCGACGCGCGAAGGGTGATCCGTATCGGCCGCGGCGTGCGGCAGGAGTTCAAGTTTGTCGCCATGCCTCTCGACCAGATCGAGATAGCGCAGCATAGGGCCGGAGAGGCTGCCGGTCGACAGATCCATGAAAAGGTCGCATCGACCGCCGCATGACGAACCCGCCCTGTCTCCAGGGCATTGCCAAGCGCCGCAACCTCGACAAGCTCGCCGCGATCGTAGTTGACCAGGACTGCGCCCTTGTTCATGCGTGACAGGACCTCCGTGCCAATAAGCCCGGCATTGGCGTAGCGGCCTGTTTGCGCATCCTGCTTGACCCAGGCCGACATGGACGCTCAGCACATCCGCGCCATCAGCCGCTTCGACGAGATCTGGCGCAAAGACAAAGCCCTCGGCTTCGATCCAGTCGCGGTGCCGTGGCCGTGCATGGATCACCACGCGCATGCCGAAGGCGCGGGCGAGCTTGGCGACCTCGCGGCCAATATTGCCGTAGCCGATGACCGCAATCGTCTTGCCTTCGAGCTTTTCGGTGGGGAAATCGCGCAGTTCCCGGCCGGTGTCGAAATCGCCGCGCGCCACCCGCTCGTGAAGCAAGTCGACCGGGAGATCCGGGAGCACTTTCAGGATCGCCTTCATCACCATCTGCGCCGTGGCGCGGCTGTTGATGCCGGGCGTGTTCATCAACACTGCCGTGCCGCCCTCACCGCTGCCGCCGCCCCAGGAGCGCGACTCCATATTGCCGGTGCCTGCGCCGATCCGCACGCCGGCCAGCGGAAAGTCAGTTTCTGCGGGGAGGAAAGTCGCCGCGGCGATGACGGCGTCGTAGCGTCCATCGCCCGCGGCTTCGGCCAGTTCCTCGCGGGTGCTGAGGTCCGGCTGGTAGAAGAAATGCACTCGGCCCCGCTCCAGACCAGCTTTGTCGCCAAGCGCGGATAGGTGAAAGCGGCCGCCCCTGGCTTCGATATGGCACGCACTTCGCTCGGGTCGGGTCTGCCGTCAGGCCCAAAGCGCAGGCCAATCAGATCGCAGATCAGCACGGTGTAACGCTTTGCGGATCGATCTGCTCGGCTGCGTCCAAGTTTGTCTTTGCGTTCGCGGTCACGTCATTTCTCCGGCAAGAACGGGTCAAAGTTGGCGGTCACCGGTTGAAACGGCTTCTCAGCCTCCCCAGCGAATAATCTCCGATCAATCAGAACCTATCAGCCTGGAACGGCGTCAGATCGATCGCCGGCGGCAGACCGGCGGCAAGCTGCGACACGATCTTACCGGTGACGGCGCCGCCGATCAGGCCCTGATGGCCGTGGCCAAAGGCGTAGATGACATTTTTGGCCCGCGGCGCCCGGTCGATGACCGGGATGCTGTCGGGCGTGCCGGGACGATGCCCCATCCAGCGCGTGACCTCGCCGACCTCCAGTTTCCTGAACATCGGCCGCGCCTGTTTGAGGAGAACGTCCGCCCGGTGCATGTTCGCAGGCGCCTTCAGGCCGGCGAACTCGACATTGCCGGCGATGCGCAGCCCGTCCTCCATCGGGGAAGCGACGAACTTGCGGTCGGCCGAGATGGTCTGGATACGCAAGCCGGTATCGGCACCCTTGACCATGATGTGATAGCCGCGCTCGCTCTCGAGCGGAATGCGGTCGCCAAGCTTGCGGGCAAGATCGCCCGACCAGGCGCCGGCGCAAAGCACCACGGTCTCGACCGGCATGCGCCCGCCGCCTTCAAGCCGCAGCGCCGATGGGCCGTTGGCCGCCATGTCGAAGCCGAGCACCTTCGCGCGCACAAAACGAGCGCCCTGACGCGCCGCATGCTCGGCGAGCCTGGCGACAAGCCGGCCGGGATTTGGACACTGCCCCTGTTCGGGCAGATAGACGGCGCTCTTGAAGATCGGCGCCAGCGCCGGTTCGAGTTGCCGGATTTCGTCGGCATCGAGGATGTCCACCTTGACGCCGTGGTCGCGGCGAAGCCCCAGACCATAAGCGCCCTTGGACGGCCCGTCGGCCGTTTCGTGGACGAACAGCTGGCCGCGCTTCTGCAAAAGGTCCTCGCAGCCGGCAGCCTTGATCAGCGGCTCGTAGCATTCGAATGTGTAGCGGTGCAGCGAGCGCATCGCCGCCGATATCTCCTCGACGCGCGGTTTGCGGCTGGCGGCCAGGAAGCGCAGCAGCCAGGGAAGCGCGTGCGGCAGATAGGCCAGCCGCACGATCAACGGCCCTTCCGGGTCCATCAGCCATTTCGGCACATTGCGCAGCACGCCCGGCATCGAATTCGGGATGCACGATCCCGGGCAGATGCCACCGGCATTGCCGAAGGAGCATTGCTCCTCAGATCCCGGCAAGGCCGGATCGACCACCTCGACGGCAAAACCCTGCTCGAGCAGATAGTTCGCGGTGCAGACGCCAATGATGCCGGCCCCGATGACCGTCACCTTGCTGCGCAGCGTGCCTGTCGATGTCATGGCGATCGATCCGGATTTTGCCGATCAGGGCGCGATCGCGCTCGGCGTGCCGGCGCGGAAGGCCGGCAGCGAACGCGCCACCATCTGCTGCAGCATGCGGAAGTCAGAGAGGTAGGCCATGAAGCGATAGCCCATCTTGCGCATGTCGACGCCATAGGTGACCGAACCGCAATGGATGCCGGGAATGACGCCGGCTTCCTTGCACTTGGCGGCGATGTATTTGATCGCCTCGTAGACGGCGGGATAGCGCGGATCGAAGCCTGGCGCCTCGCCCATAGTCACCGCAAGGTCCGACGGGCCGACGAAGATGGCGTCGAGGTGCGGCGTCTTCAGTATGTCTTCCAGATTCTTCACCGCCTGCTCGCTCTCGATCATCGCCATGGTGATGATGGTGTCGTTGGCATGCTGGAAATAGTCCGCGCCGGCGTAGAGCGAAGCGCGCAGCGGACCAACGCTGCGGCCGCCCTTGGGGAAATAGCGGCAGGCCTTGACGAAGGCGTCCGCTTCCTCGGCGGTGTTGACCATCGGGCAGATCACGCCATAGGCGCCGGCGTCGAGCACCTTGCCGATGATCGCCGGATCGTTCCACGGCACGCGCACCATCGGCGTCGTATCGGTCGTCGAAATCGCCTGCAGCATCGGCACCGCATCGACATAGTCGGTCGCGCCATGCTGGAGGTCGACCGTCAGCGCGTCCCAGCCCTGCTGCGCCATCAATTCCGCCGATATCGACGACGGAATGCCGAGCCAGCCCGTCACCACTTCGCCGCCGGCGGCCCAGATATCCTTCACCTTGTTCTTGCGCATAGTCTTGGGGGTCCTTTGCTATTGTCGGGAATGCAAAATCAGGTCCGCCGCCTTTTCAGCGAGGGCGATGGTGGTGATGTTGGTGTTGGCGGCGACGATCGTCGGCATGATAGAGGCGTCGACGACGCGCAGGCCCTGCACACCGCGGACGCGGCATTCGGCGTCGAGCACCGCCAGCGGATCGCTGTCGGCGCCCATCTTGCAGGTGCCCGAGACATGCCAGCCCGACCAGACGGATTGCTTGACCCAATCGGCGATCAGCTCTTCGTTGCCGAGCATCGCCTGGATACGGTCGGTGGTGCCGAACTTGCGCTTGAGCAAGGTCTCGCGAAAGAACGGCGCGTAGTCGAAGAGGTAGGCCGCGGTCGCGGTCTTGACCCAGTTCGATGGCTTGCGGACGCTGAGCGCGCGCGCCTCGTCACTGTAGCCGGCCAGGAACCAGGTGTTGACGTGCTGCTGGACATCGGGCGACTGCATGATCTTGCAGATGCGCCTGAAGCCATCGACCAGGCGCATCAGGTCGCGGCCGTCGGAGGCAAAGTTCAGATCGACGATCGGTTCATCGGTCTGCACAGCGGACTTCAACATAACGGTGCCGCGCGAATAGGATTTGTTGACGCAGACATTGAGCGCGCCCATCGCCTTGCCGAGCGGATGCCAGCCGGCACGGTTGACCGGCATCAGCAGCATGTCGCCCGGATGGCAGCCGGCATGGTTCGAGGAGTATCTGACACCCAGAAAGATGTGGCGCCGCTGACCGGGCTTGAGCCGCGCAGATTTCTTGAAATGCGCACCGACGGCTATATGCGGATGATCGGTCAGGTTCTCGCCGACACCGGGGCGATCGGCGACCACCTCGATGCCCAGCCGCTTCAGCTGCGCCGCCGGCCCGATGCCGGCACGAAGCAGGATGGCCGGCGAATGCAGAGCGCCGGCTGAAACGATCGTCTCGTTGGCGTTGTAGATCTTGGTCTGGCCGGTGGTCGTGACCCTGGCGCCTGTGATGCGCGTTCCGTCGATCACCAGGCCTTCAACGAAGGCATTGGCGAAGATGTGCAGGTTCTTGCGGGCCCGCACCTCGGCGTCGAGATAGCCGATCGCTGTCGACACGCGTCGGTCGTTCTCGTTCGACAGCGGCAGCGGAAACGAGCCGTCCTCGAAACTGCCATTGTAGTCCGGCCGGTAGGGATATTCGCTTTCCGTCTGCTTGAGCACTGATTTGGTGAAGCCGGCCCAATCCTTTGGAAAGACACGGCGGATCGGAATCCGGCCGGTCTTGTTGTGAAGCTCGCCATCGAAATCAAGGTCGCGCTCAAGCTTCTTGAGATAGGGCAGCATGCCGTCCCATCCCCAGCCGGGCAGGCCGAGACCTTCCCATTCGTCATAGTCGTGTGGCAGGCCGCGCACGGCGAACTGGCCGTTGATGCTGGAGCCGCCGCCCATCACCTTGGCCTGTTCGAGCTTGGCCGTCTTGACCAACTGCGCGTTCTGCTTTGGCGAGCGGTTGAAGACACGCAGTTCCGTCCAGTGGTATTTCGGGTCGAAATAGGAGAGGCCGGGATAGCTGTCGGCGATCACCTCAGGAACATCGTCCGGCGGCGTGTCGGGCCCTGCCTCGAAAAGCGCCACCTGCCTGGTGCCGTTCTCCGAAAGACGGCTGGCAAGCACGGCTCCAGCCGAGCCGCCACCGACGATGATGTAGTCGAATTGCATGTGCTTGCGCTCGCTCAGGCGTAATTGGCCCAGATGGCCTTCTGGCGCAGGAACGCCTCGATGCCGGCACGACCCATATCCTTGCCGAAGCCGGAGCCCTTGTAGCCGCCGGCCGGGTAGGTGAACTCCGGGCCGCGCCCGTGCTGGTTGATCCAGACCATGCCGGCCTCGATCGAATCCGCCGCCTTGAGCGCCTTCTTCAAATCCGTGGTGTGGACGCTGGCGGCGAGCCCGTAGACCGGATGCGCCGCCAGGGCGAGACCCTCCTCCAGGTCGGCAAAGGTGCGCACCGTCAGCACCGGGCCGAAGAACTCATCCTTGAAACCGATGTTGTCGTCGGCGACGTCTTCCAGGATCGTCGGCGCGAAAAAACAGCCTTCGTTGCGGCCTTCGAGCACCGTGCCGCCGGTGACCACCGAGGCGCCCTCGCTGACGCTGGCGCGGACCATCGTGTCGATGCGCTCGAGCTGCTTGCGGCTGATGATCGGCGCGAAGGTCGTCGTCTCGTCCCAGGTCGGCCCTGCCTTGATCGCCTTGGTGCGGGCGATGACGCGTTCGATCAGCTGGTCCGCGATCTTGTCCTCGACGATCAGCCGCGAACCGGCCGTGCAGACCTGGCCGGCATTGTCCATGAATGCCGCCGCGACGCGGCCGGCCACCACATCGATATCGCCGGCATCGGCCAGCACCAGCTGCGGGCTCTTGCCGCCAAGTTCGAGCGTGACGGGCTTGATGCCGGACTGGGCGGCCAGCGTCATGATCGCGGCACCGGTCTGCGTCGAGCCCGTGAAGGAGATTTTCAGAATATCGGGATGGCGCACGATCGCCGCTCCCGTCGTGTGGCCGTAACCGTTGACGACATTGAACAGGCCGGCCGGAACGCCGGCCCTGGCGGCAAGGTCCGCCAGCGCGAGCAAGCTGTGCGGAGTCAGTTCCGAGGTCTTCATCACCACCGCATTGCCAGCAGCCAGCGCCGGGGCGAATTTCCAGGCGGCGGTGATCATCGGGAAGTTCCAGGGAACGATCGCGCCGACCATGCCATAGGGCTCATGCTTGACGATGCTGAGCGCATTCGCCTCGGTCGAAGTGACCGTGCCTTCGATCTTGTCGCAGAACTCCGCGTAGTAGCGCACGACGCCGGCGGTACGCATCGCGTCGCGGACAATCGTCATCGAGATCAGCCGGCTCGATCCCATCGCTTCCAACTGGCCGAGATAGGTCGCGTTCTCCTCGATCAGCGCCGCGAAACGCGTGAGCACAGCGGCGCGATCGCGCGGCGCGATCTTCGCCCATCGGCTCTGCGCCAGCGCCGTTTTCGCGGCATCGACGGCCTGTTGTACCGCACCTTCGCCACCATCGGTGATCACGCCCATGGGCTGGAGATCAGAGGGGCGGAGAACCTCGATCTCCGCGCCGGGTAAATCAACGTACTGGCCACCAATGTGATGGCCCCTTGGGATGGCGATTGTGGCCGGATCGAAACTCAGTGTCATTGATATCTTTCCTTTTGCGGCCAGCTCGAAAGGCGGCGCATTCGACGATGTCCGCTTGACTGTTTTGCGCGAAGCGGCGTGCGTTCAGCATGCCTTCTCGGCTTCACGCGCCTCGAGGAACGGGCGAAGCAAATCCGCCGATTCATGAAAGCGTCCGACAAAACTCTTCAGACGCGGATGTTCGGGATGCAGCAGCACCTTGGCCGGCGGACCCTGCTCCGCCACCAGCCCCTGATCGAGAAACACCACGCGATCGGCGACCTCGAAGGCAAAGCCCAGCTCGTGGGTGACGATCACCATGGTCATGCCGCTCCTGGCCAGTTCGACCATCGCCTTCATGACTTCGCCGACCAATTCTGGATCGAGCGCCGAAGTCGGCTCGTCGAACAGCATGACCTTCGGCTGCATGGCCATGGCCCGGGCGATCGCGACTCGCTGCTGCTGGCCGCCGGAAAGCTGGCGCGGATACTTTTCGATGTGCTGCGACAGTCCCATGAGGTCGAGAAGCTTCAGCGCCGTCTGGCGCGCCTGCTCCTTCGGCTCCTTCTTGACGATGACCGGACCTTCCATGACGTTTTCGAGCGCTGTCATGTGCGGGAACAGATTAAACTGCTGGAAGACCATGCCGGTCTTGGAGCGGATGCGGTTGACCTCGTGGGCCGGTATCTGGGCACCCTTGCCATCGGCCCGCCTGTCGAACAGCGTTTCGTCATCGATGACGATGCTGCCGCTAGTCGGCACGTTGAGTAGGTTGATGCAGCGCAGCAGCGACGTCTTGCCCGATCCGCTCGCACCGATCAGCACGACCACCTCGCCTTCGACCACCGACAGATCGATGCCGTTCAGCACGCGCTTGTCGCCAAACTTCAGGCAGATGCCGTCTAGCCGCAGGACAGGCTTGTCGTTCTTATCCGTCACGGCGCTTGGTTGACTGGCGATCATTTCAGGCTCCCTCTTCTTTCGAGTTTCCTGGACAAGAGGGTCAACGGGATCAGGATGATCAGGAAGATGACGCCAACGGCGGTGTAAACTTCCATCGGCCGATAGGTGAAACTCGAGATATAGCTCGCCTGATAGAGAAGGTCGGGGACCGTTATCATCGACAGCAGCGTCGTGTTCTTCATCTGGATGATCGACTGGCCGGCAAGCGGCGGGATCATCTTTCGGAAAGCCTGCGGCAGGATGATCCGCCGCATGCGCTGGCCGTAGGACATGCCGATCGCGGTGGCCGCATCCGTCTGGCCGGGATCGACCGACTGGACGCCGGCGCGCAGGATCTCGGCGTAGAAGGAACCGACGTAGCAGCTGAGCCCGATGAAGCCGGCCCAGAATTTGGTGACGTTGATGCCGGCGAAGATCGGAAAGGCGTAATAGACCCACAAAAGCGTGACGAGCAGCGGAATGTTGCGGAAGAACTCGACATAGATCTGGCCGAGGATGACCAGCGGCTTAAACGTGCTCAACTGGATCAGCCCGATGAACAGGCCGATCAGCAGGCCCGCACCGATCGTGATGACGGTGAAATAGATCGTCATCAGGAGGCCCTGCCAGAGCAGCCCGATATTGTTGGTTATGACTGTGTAGTCGAATAGCATGTTGTCCTCACTGGTTCGATGCACGTCCAGTGGTGGCCTGACCGCCGCACCCGGCGGCGATCAGGCTGTTTCGATCAGAAGGAGAAACCTGCCGGAAGGATCGACAGATCGATGCCGCGAGCTTCCCAGGAGCGGGCAAGCTTGCCCTGGGCGAGGCCTAGCGAACGCTCCTGCAGGATCCAATTGGTCAGGAAGTTGATGTAGCCTGCATTGCCGGGCTTGCGGGCGACGGCCAGCGTTGCCGGATTGCGCAGGATCGGCTCAGGCAACGAGACATTGCCGATCTTCTGGTTGGTGATCTGCAGCGCGTCGAAAATGGAAAGCACGACACCATCGGCGCGACCAGCCTGGAGTTCCATAAGCGCCAGGCCACGATCTTCCACCGGCGTGATCTTGGCCTTCGGCAGCAGGGCTTCGGCGACGACCTGCATGGTGCTGCCCTTCTGCACGACGACGGTCTTGTCCGGCGAATTGAGTTCGGCCCAGGTCTTCACCGGCTTGCCGGGAGGCGTCAGCACGGCCCAGGCGTCGGTGAACAGCGGCTCCCACAGATAGTCGACGACAAGACCGCGCTTCGGGTTCGGATTGACGCCGATGGCGATGTCGATCTTGTTGGACTGGAAGTCGGCGGCCAGATTGCCCCAGGTCGTTTCGACAGGCTCGAGCTTGACGCCGAGCTGGGTCGCGATCTCGCCCAGGAATTCGTAGTAGAAGCCGCTCCACTGGCCGGTGGCCGGATCCTTGATGTAGCCCGGCTCCTCGCCGGTCATTACCGGAACCTTGAGCACGCCGCTGGCGCGGATCTGGTCGATGACGGCGGACGGATTGTCGTCCGCGGAGGCTGCGATCGGCGCCGTGAGCAGGCCGAGGCCAATGGTTAAAGCGGCCATGAACGTACGCATTACTGTGAATTTCATGTCATTCCCCTTTTCTGAGTTTTTGGTGATTACCGGGCTAGAAATCCCTTCGAGAGAGGGTCGCCCTTCTCGAAATAGATTGTCTGGGTCGAGGTGATGAAGGCCGAGCCCTCGATCTCGATGATCATCGCGTCGCGGCCTTGCTCCTCGACGCGCTGTTGCAGGCGCGCCTCGAACGGAATGCCGAAGATGTTTCTGGCGTGATAGGTCTGGTCGGGACGGATCAACCCCTTCTCAAGCAGATAGGTCAGGCGCGCTGACGTGCCGGTGCCGCATGGCGAGCGGTCGAATTTGTTGGATTCCAGGACAAGGAAATGCGTCGCCGAATACTCGCTGTCCGCATCGTAGAACAGCACGCTCGGTGCGGCTGCGCCGGCCAGCAGCGGCAGGTCTTTGGTCGCCGCCTTGATCGCGGCCTTGATCCTGGCGCCGGCCAGCATAAGGGCCGACGCATTGTCCGGGATCAGCTTGGACCCGAGTGGCACGGCGTCTACCAGCGCGTACCACATGCCGGCGTAGACGATTGCGGCATCGACCTTGCCGACACCTTCGACGGAAACGCTTAAGCGCTCCAGCCCGACATAGCTCGGGACATTGGCGATCCGCGCCCGGTCGAGCGAGCCGTCTTCGTTCCAGATCAGATGAATGGTCACGATCCCCGCCGGCGTTTCCAGCGTAAAGCTGTCGCCGGTTTCGACAGAAATCTGTCCTGTGAAGGCCAACGTCCTGGCAAGGCCGATCGTGCCGTGACCGCACATGTCGAGATAGACATAGGACGAGATGAAGAACGCCCCATAGTCGGCGACTTCAGAGGCGACCGGTACGAGACCGACCATGGCCGCATGGCCGCGCGGCTCATGCAGCAGTGCCGGGCGCAGGTGGTCGAAGCGATCGCGGAAATGGTCGCGCTTCTCCCGCACGCTCGAACCGGAGAGTTTCGGAACGCCGCTCAGGATGACGCGTGTGGGATGGCCGGCGGTATGGGAATCGATGACGCTGAACGCTGACGCAAAGCTGGACACGACCTAGCCCTCTCCGAAAGCGTCGCGAATGCCGGCCCGCATGCTCTGCCAGATTTCCCGGATGAGGTTTTCGGTCATCGCCTTGGCGCTTTCGCCATCGCCGGCGGTGATCGCATCATAGATGCGGGCCGTGTCGTCGAGCGACAGCTGGATGATCTTCGGATCCTGCTCGTAGGCGTGATAGCGGTAACGCAAGGCCTGCTTTTCCAGCCCACCAAGCAGGCGTGTCAGCGTCTTGTTGCCGGCCAGCGTGTAGGTCAGGAAGGAGCCGCGCACGTCGACGATGAAGAACTGCCGCGCATCTTTCCTGGCCTGGGCCTGCTTCAGCTCCGACAACAGGCTCTTGAACTCAGCCTTCTTCTCGATGTCTGCGGATTCGGCGGCTTGCTTGGCTACCAGCCCTTCCAGCTCGATGCGGCAAGTGTAGACCTCATCGAAATCGCGCTGCGACATCGGCGAGACCCAGATGCCGCGCCTGGCCTCGCGCATCACCAGGCCGTCCCGCTCGAGCAGCCTCAGCGCCTCGCGCACCGGTGACCGGCTGACGCCGTAGCGCGCGGCGACCATTTCCTCGGTCAATCGCTCCCGGGATTTGAGGCGGCCGAAGATGATTTCCTCCTCGAGCATCTCGGCGAGATTCTCGGGGATGGCGACCGACAATTTCTGGATGCGCGCTAAAATCATGTCGACACCATACTGTATACAATGTACAGGTCAAGGCATGGCGGAAACTTTCTTGTGACGTGTAATCTCCCGGCGGCTTTCCGCGCCCCGCCGGGGTGAAAGGGCTAGGACATGTATCCAGAGACGATCGAGCTGCTGATTGACGGCGTGTGGTGCCAGGGATCGGACGGTAAGTCCGAAACGCTGATCAATCCCGCCACCGAAGAAGTGTTGGCGACCGTGCCGCATGCCACGGAGGCTGATCTCGACCGCGCTCTCGCGGCCTCGCTCAAAGGCTTCAAGCTGTGGAAGACCATGACCGCCATGCAGCGCTGGGCGATCATGGACAAGGCCGCCGACCTGATCGAGCAGCGCAAGGACACCATTGCCCGCACGCTGACGATGGAAAACGGCAAGGCGCTGGCGGAAGCCACCGGCGAGGTGCAGTTCGCAGCGGACGCGACCCGCTGGTATGCGGAAGAAGGCAAGCGCGCCTATGGCCGTATCGTCCCTGCCCGGCTGCCCGGCGTGCGGCAGATGGTGTTCAAGGAACCGGTCGGCCCGGTCGTCGCCTTCGCCGCCTGGAACTTCCCGGCCAGCAATGTCATTCGCAAGATCTCGGGCGCGCTTGGCGCCGGCTGCTCGATCATTCTGAAACCGGCGGAGGAAACGCCCGGAACCGCCGTGGCGATCGCCCGCTGCTTCCAGGACGCAGGACTGCCGGCGGGCGTGCTCAACATCGTGTTCGGCGAGCCTGCGCGGGTTTCGTCCTATCTGATCGCCTCGCCGATCCCGAAGAAGGTCTCGCTGACCGGCTCGACCGCAGTTGGCAAGCTGCTGCAGAAGCAGGCTGCCGACACGTTGAAGCGCTGCACCATGGAGCTTGGCGGCCACGCCCCCGTCATCGTCTATGAGGATGCCGACCTCGACAAGACGCTCGATACTGTGGTCGCCTTCAAGTTCCGCAACGCCGGCCAGGTGTGCACCTCGCCGACCCGCTTCTATGTGCATGAGGCTGTCTACGACCGCTTCATCGACGGCTTTGCCGCCCGCGCCGAAAAGCTCAGGATTGGAGACGGTCTCGACAGCGCTGTGCAGATGGGGCCGATGATTGCGCCACGGCGGCTCGATGCCATGGACGGTTTCGTCAGCGATGCAACGGCGAAGGGCGCGACTGTCATCACCGGCGGCAAACGTGTCGGCAACAAAGGCTATTTCTACGCCCCGACATTGCTGAAAGACGTGCCCGACACGGCGCGTATCATGTCCGAGGAGCCGTTCGGGCCGATCGCGCCGACGACCACCTTCTCGACCTTCGACGACATGATCGAGCGGGCCAATTCGCTGCCCTACGGACTGGCTTCCTTTGTCTTCACCCGCAATCTCACCCTTGCCCAAAAGACCGAGGCGGCGTTGGAAGCCGGAATGGTCGGCGTCAACCACATGATGGTGTCGACACCGGAAACACCGTTCGGCGGCGTTCATGAATCCGGCTATGGGTCGGAAAGCGGCATCGAAGGCCTCGACGCCTATCTGCGGACGAAGTTCGTGACCGAGATGTAGCGTGGCCGATCTCCGTGAGAAAGACGGCGAGCGCTCGCTGGCGATCTATGACTTGTTCGACCGCGTCGGCATGTGGCGCGTGCATCGCGACGCGGCCGCCGTTGGAGCAGGAATTTCACGCGCCATAGAAGATGCACGCAAATCTGAAGAGCGAGGTCGCGTGGCCGAGGCTCACGGCGACTGGATCAGTGCGCGCAACTTCTTTCAGCGGGCGACGAACATTATCGCACCGCGCAGCTCTTCATGTTGAAAGGCGAAGGCCGGTTCGACATCTATCGCAAGATCGACGAAGTGTTCGAGGCGGGAGCGATGCCGCCGCCACGGCAATCCAGCTCAATGACTTTCCTTCAGGATGGCGTCGGCGAGGGCATCCTACAGGTACTCACTCATCGAACGGCGCACCCGAAGCAGGAACCGATCGCTTTCGGTTTGAGCCAGCAGGATCACCGCCTGGAGAAAATGGCTCTGCGCACGTTGGCCGGGGCCGAACGCACGCGGATGGAGGTCGAGCGGGCAGCCCTTCTCAAGAATGCGCCGGGCGGATTGGCCGCCCAGTTCCATGGCTACCGAGTTGTCCGAGACATCCGTCACCGCAACGTGCCGGTCCGCGAGCTCACTCTCCAGTCCCTGCTTCAGATCGAGGGTCTTTGTGAAAGGCGCATGGATCATCCACTCGTCTGGGCCCAGCCAAAGCACCGTCACATCACCTTCTTGAGTGAAGGTGTTGGGGCTCGCGGGCAGCAGCAATCCGTATTCCTTCATCACCTTCGCAGGTAGGCTTGCATTGGACAGGCGCAGGTTGATCGCACCGAATTGGTCGACCTGGTCCAGATTTGCCGCGCCGCGTACGGGCGCCTTCGCCAAAATTAGTGAGCATTCAACGGGCTCGAAACCGACACGATTAAGCATTTGCACGTTCTCCCTTTGGATCGAAGAAGCAGGGCTGCGTGAGGGTTACCTTTTCCACATCGCCGTTGATGTTGCGGACGGTCGAGGTCTGGCCGATGCGCGCGCGGCCGTTCTCCACCAACGCGAGTGCGATCGAGCGCCCCAGCGTTTCGGACCAATAGGTCGAGCAGACCCAGCCAACGGTTTTGAGCGGCGGTTTCTGGGTGGCATTCTCGACCAGATGCGAGCCAAACGGGATCACGTAGTTGGGCTTCTCGGTCAAAAGCCCGACGAACTGCTTGCGACCCTCGCGCGCCACTTCCGGAGCGGAGAACCCGCGTTTGCCGATGAAGTCGCTCTTCTTTTTCGAGACGATCCAGCCCATCCCAAGATCCATGGGAGTGACCGTCCCGTCGGTGTCCTGTCCCACCACGACGAAGCCGCGCTCGGCGCGCAGGACATGCAGCGCCTCGGTTCCGAAGGGGATGATGTCGTACTCAGAGCCAGCCCGCCTCCGAGACGCTGGGATCGCGATTCCCCTACAAGGATATGCTGGAGGCGGGCGCGATCGGCATAGTCATGACGGACCTGGTGTGGACCGGCGGGCTCACCGAAGGCCGCAAGATCGCAGCACTGGCCGATACCTATCATCGCCTATGCGCCGCACGACTGCACGGGACCGGTGGCGTATGTGGCGGCAGTCCACTCGTCCTTCTCACAGCCCAACACGCTGATCCAGGAATCCGTGCGCGCCTTCTATACTGGCTGGTACAAGGAATTGGTCACCGAGTTGCCACGTGTCGTCGACGGGTACGTTCTTCCGATGGAAGGACCGGGGCTCGGCACGGAGCTGCAGTCCGCCGTCTTTGAACGTCCCGATCTCTCAACGCGCCTTTCGGATATGTAGGACGCAAGAAAAGGCTTGTGTTGCCCCTAGCTCGTTAGGCCTCCAAAACACAAATATTTCAGCTCCAGGTAATCATCGACGCCGTATTTCGAGCCTTCCCGGCCAAAACCCGACTGCTTGATACCGCCGAACGGCGCGACTTCGGTCGAAATCAAGCCGGTGTTGATGCCGACCATGCCGTATTCCAAGGCCTCCGCAACGGCCCACACGCGGCCCATGTCCTTGGCGTAGAAATAGGCCGCAAGCCCGAATTCGGTATCATTTGCCATCTCAACGACGTCGTTGACGGTTTCGAAACGGAATAAGGGCGCCAACGGCCCGAACGTTTCTTCACGGGCCACCGCCATCTCGGAGGTTACCCCAGTCAGGACGGTCGGCCAAAAAAAATTGCCGCCAAGAGGATGGTCTGGCCCACCCGCCACAATGCTGGCGCCCTGGGAGACGGCATTCTCAATGTGACGCCTCACCTTCGATACGGCGCGGTCGTCGACTAGCGGGCCGATGTCGGTGCCTTCCGCGAAGCCGTCACCGATCTTGAAGGTGTTGACGCGACGCGCGAGCTTGTCGGCGAACTCTTGGTAGATGCCGCTCTGCACGTAAAGGCGATTGGCGCAGACACAGGTCTGGCCAGCATTGCGGAACTTGGAGACGATGGCTCCTTCGACGGCCGCATCGACATCGGCATCGTCGAAGACAATGAAGGGCGCGTTGCCGCCCAGTTCCATGCTCAGTTTCATGACTTGCGCGGAGGCTTGCGCCATGAGAGTGCGGCCGACTTCGGTCGACCCGGTGAACGTGAGTTTGCGGACCTTCTCGTTTTCGCAAACCTCATCGCCGAAGTCCGAGCTTTTCGTGATCGGGACAATGCTCACCAGTCCGGCCGGCACCCCTGCCCTTTCCGCAAGTACCGCCAGCGCCAGGGCGGAGAGTGGTGTCAGGGCTGCCGGTTTGAAGACGATCGAGCAACCTGCCGCCAGCGCCGGAGCGATTTTGCGCGCTACCATCGCTGAGGGAAAGTTCCAGGGTGTAACGGCGCCGACAACCCCTACAGGTTGCTTGATCACGACGATCCGCTTGTCACGGGCATGCCCCGGGATGGTGTCGCCATAGACGCGCTTGGCCTCTTCGCCAAACCATTCGATGTAGGACGCGCCGTAGAGGATCTCGCCCTTGGACTCGGCAAACGGCTTCCCCATTTCAGCGGTCAGGATCGACGCCAGGTCATCGAGATTGGCGATCGTCAAATCGTACCAGCGCCGAATGACTGCAGCGCGCTCCTTGCCGGTGCGGGCAGCCCACTCCTTCTGGGCGACATAGGCGACATCGATCGCCTTGGCGATCTCGGCTCGGGTAAAATCGGGCAGCGTGGCCAGCACTTCGCTGTTTGAAGGGTTGGTCACCTCGAAGGTTTGCCCGGACCGGGACTGGCCGAGCCACTCTTTGCCGATCAATCCCGCTTCCCGGATCAGATCCTTGTCCTTGATCTTGTTGAGGAGTGTCGCTGATACGGCCATGGTTAGACACCTTTACTAAATTGCGAACGGTCCCGCGCGAGTAGTGCCCAGGCCTGGGCTACAATGGGAGCATCGATCATCCTGCCGTCGACAAGGCGCGCTGCGCCGTCCCGGGCCGCGTCGACGACGCGCTGCGCCCAGCGCAGTTGCTCGTCACTCGGCTGGAAAGCCGAGCTGACATGGGAAGTCTGGGCAGGGTGTATGCAAAGCTTCCCCCCGGCCCCATGATCCAAGGCCTGCCGGCATTCGGTGGCCAGTCTGGCGGTGTCCGTGACCTCGAAGGATGGGCCATCCAACGGCAGGGGCTTGCCGGCGGCCCTGCTCGCCACCGCCAGCCGCATCATGGCATGCGCTTTGAGGTCATGAGAGGCGGGAACACCCAAGTCCAGCGCAAAATCCGCAGGTCCGAAGGCCAGCCTGGCGACATGCGAATGAGCGGCCAACGCCCCCGCCGCTTCCAGCCCCCGCGCCGTCTCGATCAGCGCTATGATCTCGATGTCGCCACCCAAAACCCGAACCACCGCGTCGAGGGTCGCTGCGGACTGCGCTTTCGGCAGGCAGATCCGCCGAAGCCCGAGTGTCCTGAGCGCAGCAAGGTCGGCAGCATACCAGCTGCTGTCTTGGCCATTCACCCGGACGTAGGTGGGGTTCCGCAATGTCAGGGCATGGTGAAGATTGGACCGGGCGCCATCCTTGGCGGCAGGCGCAACAGCGTCCTCAAGATCAATAATGACCGTGTCGGCTCCGGACCGGTCGGCCTTTTCAAAACGCTCTGGCCGATCGGCCGGAACGAACAAAGGCGCGACAGACGTAAAATGCACGTTGCCCTGTGTACACATCAGGCCATACCCCTATCGATATCGGCTTCCATGTGCACCGCGCCGCCCTCGCCTTGTGTCCAGAGGCGCCGACCATCGACGCCGGCCCTGACGGTCAGTGCACGGTCCGCGATCGCCGGAGCTATCCCGCGGTAGCGAAACGTCAGGGGTATAGCGACGCCTTGGGACGCCGCGAGGTTGAGAAGGAGCGTAGCCTGGAGGGGGCCATGGACAACCAGTCCCTCGTAGCCTTCAGCCTCGGTCGCATAAGGCCAGTCGTAGTGTATACGGTGACCATTAAAGGTGATCGCGGAATAGCGGAAGAGCAACGTCGACGAAGGAATGACAGACCACACTTGCGCTGCTGGCCGGATTGTCGTGGGCGCCGCCGGCGAGGTGTTTCGAGACACGACATTCCCCAATCCCGCGGCTTCCCGGTAGACGATGTCCTGTCGTTCACTCAGGGCGAGACCACGGTCGGAATGGTACGTGTGGCCGACCGCGACGAACCAGAGTTCACCGGATCGGCCTTGCTTGCGCACTATGTCCTGGATCGTAGAGACCTTGCGGACTTTGTCACCAACTCTAAGGTGATCATGCACCTGTAGCTCACCGCCAGCCCACATGCGGCGCGGCAGCGGCACGGGCGGCAAAGACAGGTTCTTGGCGGGGTGACCGTCAGCCCCCAACTGTCTCATTCCGGCAATGGCCGGCGACAGGCACCAATGAATGCCCAACGGGGCGGTATCTGCGGGCAGCGGCGCTAGATGGGGTTCAAAAACGGCGCAGAAGCTCTCTACGAGGCGCTCCGAAACAACATCGATGCTTTCGGTCTGACGGCCATGCCATTGCGCCGATAAGTCCTGCTGGGTCGTGTCCACTGGCCCTGACCGTCAGTACGAACGCGGCATCCCGAGCACATGCTCGGAGAGATAGGACAGGATGAGGTTCGTCGAGATCGGGGCAACCTGGTAAAGCCTGGTTTCGCGAAACTTGCGTTCGACGTCATACTCTTCGGCGAACCCGAAGCCGCCATGCGTCTGGATACAGGCGTTGGCGGCTTCGTTGGAAGCATCAGCAGCCAGCATCTTGGCCATGTTCGCTTCAGCGCCGCAGTCCTGGCCGGCCTCATAGAGCCGGGTGGCTTCGCGGACCATGAGTTCGGCTGCACGCATGTTGGCGTAAGCCCTTGCGATGGGAAACTGGACGCCCTGGTTGGCGCCGATGGCCCGGCCGAAGACATTGCGGTCGCATGCGTAGGTAGAAGCCTTGTTGATCAGCCACTTTGCGTCGCCGACACATTCGGCGGCGATCAGGATCCGCTCGGCATTCATCCCGGAGAGGATATACCGGAAGCCCTTGCCTTCCTCACCGACCAGGTTTTCGGCAGGGATTTTCACATTGTCGAAAAAGACCTCTGTCGTGGAATGGTTCATCATCGTCCGGATCGGCCGGATTGAGAGACCCTGCTTGAGCGCTTCCCGCATGTCGAGAATAAACACCGACAGGCCTTCGGTCCGTTTGGCCACCTGATCCTTGGGGGTGGTGCGCGCGAGCAGCAACATGAGGTCGGAATGTTCCGCCCGGCTTGTCCAGATCTTCTGGCCGTTGACCACGTAGTGATCGCCGTCGTTGCGCGCGAAGCTACGGATTGAAGTGGTGTCGGTGCCGCTGGTCGGTTCGGTCACACCGAACGCCTGCAGCCTCAATTGTCCGGAGGCGATTTGCGGAAGATAGCGCTGCTTCTGCGATTCATTGCCGTGGCGCAGCACCGTGCCCATGACATACATCTGTGCATGGCAAGCCGCACCATTGCATCCCGCCCGTTGGATCTCTTCGAGCACGGCGGCCGCGGCCGAAAGCGTCAAGCCCGACCCGCCATATTCCTCGGGGATCAGCGTCGCAAGGTAGCCGGCCTCGGTCAGCGCGTTGACGAAATCCACGGGGTAGGCGCGGTCGGCATCGAGCTTGCGCCAGTATTCGCCCGGAAATCGCTCGCAGAGTCGACGCACGGCGCCGCGGATGTCCTCGTTGTCAAAGTCCTTGAACATCAGGCGCTCCGCGCGGCATGAACCTGGGGACGCGCGTCACCTGCGGTTTCAAACAGACCCAGTGAGCGCACCGGACGGTTATCTGTAAGGCCAAGGATAGCGCCGATCAGGTCGTCGGCACGGGCTGGCGAAGTGCCGCCGGCGACGAGTTGCGTGCGCGCCTTCTGAGACAGCTCGGCTGCCGTCACCGGATTGTCGGGATCGCCCTTGGCGTCGTGTCGGGCGGCGGAAAGGCGCCTGCCGGAAGCCGTCTCGACGATCACCTCGGCGCCCCACGATTCCGGATAGGCGGCGTCGATCGACGGCGCCAGCTCGACCTTGACCTTCTTGCGTTCGCCGACCATCCGTTGCCGTGCATCGGCATCGAAGCTGGCCTGGTCGATGCGGCCGTCCGCAAGCGCTATCGCCACTGTGTGCTGCAGCGAGAATTTGGCACTGTATGGATCTTCGGGAGCCGGCCGGTCGCATACGTCGAGGGCAGCCCGGTAAGCCCCGACATGAACGCTTGCGATGGCTTCCCCGGCGATCTCGTCGTGCATGGCGATCGCGCCGTCGATCGCCGGATGGGTGTGTCTGCAGCACGGCCATGGCTTGATCGAGGTGTTGATCAGTTGCCAGGCCCGCTCAGGCCCTGCCGTGACAGCCTCCGGAATCGGGTCCGGGCACAGACCGGCGTAGAAGCCCCTCTGGCCTTCCAGGATGTTCTGCGCGCCGGTGAATCCTTCCTTGGCCAGGAACGAAGCGAGGACGCCTGACTCCGCCGCCCTGGCGGTGTGGAGATGCTTGCTCATGGCGCCTTCGGCAAGGAACTCCCAAAGACCCGATGACTGGGTGCCCGCATTCCCAAGCGCCCAAACGGTCCTGGTGTCATCGAGGCCGAGGAGCTCGGCCACGGCAAACGCCGCCCCGAACGGCCCGCAGGTCGAGGTGTTGTGCCAGACCCGGTAATGCTTCTTACCGACGGACATGCCGACCCGGCAGCAAGCCTCGTATCCTGCAAGAACCGCGCGAAGAAACGCTTCACCGCCAAGATCGTGATCATGGGCTACCGCCCAGGCCGCAGGAATGACGACGCTGCCCGGATGGGTCACCGAGTCCCGGTGGAGGTCATCCATCTCCAAGATATGCGCTAGGCCGCCCAGGTAGAACGCCTTGCGGGGGGTATCGGCTTGCGCCAGCGGGGCGACCGCCATCAGCATGCGGGCGGGCTCGGTCGGCAACGCGCCAAGGGCGCAGGCGAGCGTATCCAGGACGAACAACGATGCCCATTCCAGGTCGCGGTCGGTCACCGGTTTTTCGCGGATCAGCCGGGTCAGGTCGCGGGTCAAGCTCATGGTGCTGCACTTCCTATCCGTTTGGGACCCACTGTATCCGGAGGACCGAACTCCTGCCGCAAAGCCACGTCATGTTCGCCGAGTGAAGGCACACGGCCAAGCACGGGGCGCTTGCCATTGACGGTGACCGGCGGCGCAAACAGCTCGACTTGACCACCGGTGGTCTCCACCGGGACTTTGGTGGCACTGCGATGCACCGCCAGATCAGCCATGGTCGACACACGGCCATAGGCAATTCTGACGTGGTCGAGCAATTCGCATAATGCAGACATGGTGTAGGGGGCCAAGATCGCCTGCACGCATGCATCAAGCGGCTCGCGGTTTTTAATGCGACGCACGTTGCGTTCGAATCTCGGGTCCGTTGCAACCGACGGCTGGCCCAGGACACTGTCGCAGAAGACGACCCATTCGCGTTCGTTCTGGACGGCGATAAGGATTTCCCCATCACTCACCTGAAACAGCCCGTAGGGCGCGATCGAGGGGTGGGCGAGCCCGAGCCGCCGCGGCTCCTTGCCGCCGTAGTGGCGCGCCAGATATGGCACGTTCATGTATTCGGCGAGGGTGTCGAAAAGGGAAAGCTGCAGGTGAGCCCCTTCCCCGGTTCGACTGCGCATGATCAGGGCTTCGAGGATAGCGGCGTAGGCCCCCTGCCCCGTAGCGATATCGGAGATCGATATGCCGACCCGGGTAGGGCCAGAAGTTGCGGACCCAGTGACGCCCGCCAAGCCAGCTTCCGCCTGGATCAGCAGATCGTAGGCTTTCCGTTCGTGGTCGGGTGTTCCGGGTGCGTAGCCGCCGATGTCACAGACGATCAGCCTGGGGAACCGCCGTCTGAGGTCGGCGCTGCCGATGCCCAGCCTGTCGGTTGCGCCAGGCGCAAGGTTCTGGACGAACACGTCGGCGGTGGCGAGCATGGATTCGACCAGCGCAAGATCATCCGGCTGCTTCAGATCGACGGTGCAGGATTGCTTGCCGCGGTTGTTCCAGATGAAGTAGCTTGAGAGCCCGTGAACATAATCGTCATAGCCGCGCGCGAAGTCGCCCTCGGGGCGCTCGAGCTTGATGACCCGCGCGCCCGCGTCGGCCAGACGGGACGTCGCCAAAGGCGCGGCCACGGCTTGCTCCAGCGAGATGACGATCGTTCCCTCCAGCGCGCCTGGCATGGCTCTTCCTTATGGTGCATTTCCGATACCATCGCACCGGAAGGGGTCCTTTCGTCAAATAGCGTTTTGTAATGGCAGGTATAGCGAAACGGTACAGGCGGCAGCCCGCCCGCAGTACCCTAGCCGAAGAGGTTGGGCCGCTGGGTTTCGTTGGATAGTTCGGCGCTCCAGACCTGGTCCTTGACCAACTGGCGAAGGATCTCCCACGATAGCTGCCCGACGGCGCGGGGCGCTGTCTGCAACGGCCGTTCGGTCGAGTAGGCCAGGTACACTTTCCGTGTAATTGCCGGGTTTTGGAAACTCCACGCCCGAAACAGGCCAGCCTGCGCCTCAGCGTTGATCGCCATCCGCGGCAGGATTCCGTAACCGATCCCACGCGTCACCAATCTCTTGATCTGGGTGTAGGAGTCGATTTCGATGGCAGGGTTGATGGCGACCTGGACTGAGGCTGCCACGACCTCGATCAGTTCTCGCAGACCGTGGCCCGGGCCCGGCACAACGAGGGGCAAACCGGCGACGTCGCGAAGCTCCACGGAAGAGCCCTGTAAGTCGGCCTGGCCCGGCATCGACGTGCTGGCAAAGAGACAGATTTCCTCGGACAAGCCGTGATGTACAGCGAGCCCCCGAGGATCCGAAGTTGCATAAATCATCGCGAGGTCAACCTCCCCCCGCTTCAACCATTCCAGAATGTAGCCGCTCATCGCCTCAACGATACGGATGCGCACCTCGGGGAACCGCTCGCGGGCGGCCTCGATCAGCGGCGCCGCGAGAAGCTCGCTCACTGTACCAGGCAGGCCGAAGCGCACTTCACCGCGAGGAGCTATGGCGGCGCCCCTCACGCTGTCGTTAATTTCGGCAAACTCGGCTAGGATGCGCTTGGCATGCACCATCAGCCGCGTGCCCGCTTCGGTCGCACTCACGCCATGTGGCCCGCGATGCAGGAGAGGAAGGCCAAGCTCCTCTTCCATGTGTCTGACATGCTGGCTCAAAGCGGGCTGCGCCACATGGAGCTGTGTCGCGGCCTTCGAGAACGAGCCGCTCTCGACGACCTTGGAAAAATATCTTAGCTGTCGAAGGTCCAAAACGGCTCCCTACGCTCCGCGGAGGCCTAGCGTATAACATTCCGTTATTGAGGCAACGACAAAAAGCGGCCGTCCGTCTATCCCTGCCCTAACAAGACCGCGTCGGCGCTGTCCATGGATCTCTTGATCCGTCCGGCCCGCCGACGGACTTCATCAATCAAGGCGGTGAGCACCACGTTCCGGGGACTGCCGCCCTGAGGCCGCACGACGGCAATCGTGCGGACCATGGCGCTGTCAGCGATCGCATAAGCGCTCAGCACGTGCCCGGCCACTTCGCGCGTCACGCTCGAGTGGGGCAGAATGGTTGCGTACTGGGTGGTTTTGTCCGCGACGACAGCTTTTACGGCGCCGAGCGAATCGAGTTCGAGTTCCGGCTGCAGCGCGATGCCCCGGTCGCGGTAGACCCGATCGATGATCCGCCGCAATTCATGGATTTCGCTCGGCAATATCAACTTTAACCGGCTGATGTCTCCCAACTGGCGCGGCGCGTCGACCTGGGCGCGGGCATAAGCGGTTACCAGCACGAGGCGCTCGGCAAACAGATCGAGGATGTCGAGCTGATCCGGCGCGCTGGGCCGATAGGTGAGTGCAGCGTCGAGCCGGCCGGAGCGCATGAGACTGGCAAGGTCGCCACTGTAGGCCTCGACGACATTCAGCGTGACACCCTGATACTGGGCTTCAACAAAATTGCGGATGTCCTCCAGAAACAGCGGCACTATCGTCGGGCATATACCGAGCGAGATTTCGCCCTTGAGCTTGTCCGAGCGCTGGCGCACCTCGCGGACCGCATCATCGAGCCCATCGATGTGCAGGCGCGACTGGCCGAGGAGGAACCATCCTTCGGCCGTGGGCTCGGCACCGCGCCCACTTCGGTTGATCAACGAGATACCGACTTCCTTTTCGAGCAGCTTGATTTGTCGCGTCAGGGACGGTTGGGCGACCCCTATGGATTGGGACGCACGGGAGAAGCCGCCGTGCTCGCAAACCGCGATGAAATAGCGTAGACGCCTGAGGTCGATGCCTTCCATGCCCAGTTACCGGCCCGTCACGCGGTCGAGGAGCCGTGCGATCCACGGGGTCGTAACGGGCTCAATCAATGGGTTCACGTCCGGCACCAGGACGATCCTGTGGCGAGGACGTTGATCGATGACGGACAGGCGTCCCTGATAGGCCAGCCACCACACGATGAATACGCCGACAAACCAGAACAGGACCTGCCAGATCAGCAGCGAAGGCACCCCCGGCGCCACCACCACGCCAGCAAAAATCGGCTCGCTGAAAAATGTGTTGCCCAGGATTGCACCGGGGCCGAGCGCGAAAAACGCCCACAGAAGTGTCAGGGCCCATTTGGCCGTTGTGGCCGCCTGACTCCCCTTGCGTGCCGGCTGGCTCTCCTCGAAAGCGTCATGGAGGCGATCCCTGCGGTCCCGCTCGGCGCCGCTGCGCGTAAACAGGGACACAAGGAGGCACGCGGTGAAATTGGTCGCAAGTCCCCATCCCGCCGAATGGACCGACAACGGCCAGCGACCCCATGGCAGGTCGACGAAGAGCCGCTCGAACAACACCAGTCCAAAGCTCTCGGTGAACACCACGCAAAGGCTTCCGACAATCAGGCCGGCCAGAACACCGCTGCGGCTGATCCAGCGCACCCAGCATAGGCCGAGCACCGCAGGCAGCAGCTGCATGGATAGGCTGAGCGTGAGGGAGGAGAAGATTGTCGCGCTGAGGGGCGCATAGCTCGCGACGGCAGCGACAGCTCCGTAGACGAGCGCCAAGGTCACCCGCGCGGCAAACCGCATCGAACGCTGGTCCATGCCCGGGATGATGTAGCGTGATGTCAGCTCGATAGTGCAGACCGATGCACCGGATCCGGCAAAGAATGCGACGGCGATCTGGCCCGATGCGACCAGAAGGACTGTAAAGCCCACTGCCACCATCGGATCGAGCGTTGCCAGCCGTGTCGTGAAGGCTGTCAGCGAGCCACTGGCCGCAATCTCCGCAGCCAGAACCGGCCCGATCAGGATCAGGGCGCCAGCCGCGAGTCCCGCGATCATCCAGACCTGGCCAAATGCAAGGCCGCGGCGCGGCGCACTTGTCACGCCCAGAAAGCTGAAGCCGGGACTGATCGCGATGCCGCCCAGAGACAGGGCGAACGTCAGTCCCGCGAAGGTGGTCCAGAGCCCCCCGGCCGGCAGCTCTTTGCCAATGCCGGCGCTAAACTGGATTACGCCCGGGATCTTGTCCGGCAGCACGCCGCTGGCTGTTCCAATCCCGTTGGCGGCGAATGCCAATTTGTGGAGCGCAAAGCCGGTGAATCCGCCGAAAAAGATTATGAGAGCCAGGACCAGCAGGGACTGGGCGGCGACAAGATAGGCAATCCCGCGCCAGCCTCCGATCACGCTGCAGAGGAACAGGACGAATGCGATCGACCAGATTGCGAGACTGGACGGAACGTCGTTGGCGGTCGCGCCGCTCACCAAGGCACCCGCCTGAGACAGGCACATCGCCGCAAAGGGGACGCTGAAAAGGAACAGCACGAACAGCAAATAGATGCGAAGCGTCGTGCTGCCGAAGTAATCGCCCAGCAGGTCACCAAGCGTGCGCAGCGAGGTCAGCCGGGCGGCAAGCCAAACCCGCTTCTGCGTGATGGCAGCGCAAAGGGCGATACAGATGAGACCGACTGCGACCTGGTTGTATTGAAGGCCGAAGGTGGCGAGCAAAAGCAGATGATCGGGAAGGCTGAGGCTGGCCAAGGTAATGCCGGCGCCGGCGAAGATGATCACCCATGGCGGCAATGCCAGGCCTGCGTCGACGAAATCACCGGGTTGCTGGGCGTGACGGCCGCTGATGGTCGCAAGGTAAAGGCCCAGGACCGCGACGATGCCGAGCACGGAAACCAAGAGCGGGGTCATATATGGTCTCCCGGCGCGCGTTTTGAATCTCGGTCATCCGAGCGGAAGTCCCGGATAACGTCGAACGCTTCGAAGGCCTGCCGTGCCCCGTACCGGGTGATCATGTAGAAAACGACCACGACCCCCGTTGTGATAAAACCGATGCTCAGCGGCAAGAAGTTGTGCGCGGCAAACGGCGCGCTGACCAGCGACAGAACAACGAACAACACAAGCGCGAGTCCGTAGATGACCAGGCCGAGCCCTAGTTCTCGGGGCGAGAAACCCGTCCCGTAGACCACATCGACGATCACGTGAGCGACAAAGCCCGCCAGAATGGCCGCGAACCCGGCAAGGATATAGGGTGTTCCGCCGCGGCCAAATCCAAACTCAAACAGGATCGCGGCGGGCAAGGCCACTGCCAACCAGCAGGCCATGACCAAGGCGTGTCGGTCCAGCGCTTCGTGTTTGCCGAGCGGGGTCATCGGTTGCTCTCGCTAGTTTCGTACGCGCTCAGTCGTCCTTGTCCTTCGGCGCATCCGAACCCTGGAAGTTGCGGAACGACATGCCGCCGGCGCTTCCGAGGTTCTCGATCGGCAGTCCCAGGTCCTTCATGAGACCGTCGACGAAGGCGACCTGGGTGCGATATTTCATAGCGGAATTGACAACGCGATCCGTCATGTTGCCGCCGCCCGAGCCGCCATCGCCGCCACCCATTTCGGACGGGCTGTTGAGGCCCGGCAGGCCGTCGACCTGGAGTATCTTGATCGATTCGATGTTTTCCATCGGCTTGACTGTCTCGCGGATGATGCTTGGCAGATTGCTGACGAGGTTTTCGTAGATGGCACTGCGTCTGCTGGCATCCGAACGGGTGTTTTCGGACTCGTTGAGCATACGCTGCCCGGCGGCGTCCTTGGCATAGCGGACCTCGGCCGCATTGGACTCGGCGATTTCCGCCAGCGCCCTGAGTTCCGTGGCTTCTTTCTCGGCCTTTGCCGAAGAAACGACGCGTTGGGCGTCACGCTCGACCCTGGACGAAGACTGAATGAGCTCGATCCGCTTGATGCGTTCGGCCACTTCTTCTTCGCGTGCGCTGTTGACCTGCTCTTCCTGTTCAACCTGTTTTTTCCGAGCTTCCGCGGCCTCGGTCTTTGCGTAGGCTTCCTCGATCGACTTGTTGATCACCGCGATCAAGCGCTCCTTGTCGACGATTTCGACTTCCTTCTGCTGCTCGATCTCAAACTTATCGACAAACTTCCGCGCAGCGATGCGCAACTCGTCGATCTGGCGGTTGGCGGCGATCGACGCGTCCTGGATCTCCTGAAACGCCTTGGTTTCGGCGAGTTTGATCTTCTGGTTTTTCTCGATCTCGAGCTGCACGATTTCCTCGTCGACCCTCAAGCGTTCGACATCGACATCGTAACGTTTCTTCAGGCGTGCCTTTTCCTGGTCGGCCTCAGCAAGTTCGTTGCTGATGCGAACCTCTTTCGACTTCGCCACGGCCAGCAATTCAATGGTTTTGTCGGTCTCGATTCGATGCGTCTCGGTCACCCGCTGGTTCTGCAGTTTGGCCTTGTCGATCTCGGCCGATGACGTCGTTTCGATGATCGACAGCTCCTGACGCGAACGGATTTCAGACTCCTTCACATGCTGCTCGTTATCGATCCGCTCTGCCTCGATTTCCCGGCGGTTCTGGATCCTCTGCATCTCGAGCTCGCGGCGCGACATGATCTCGGTCATCTCAGTCTCTTGCTGCTTCTTAATCTCCAATGACCGCACCTCCGACTGAGTGTTGATCCGTTCGGAATCGAGGAGTCGGTCCTTGGCGATACGAATCCGCTCGCCTTCTTGTTCGCTGCGGATCCTGGCGTTCTGAATACTGATTGTGGAACTAGATCTCTCGGCCTCGATCTCGGCCAGTTGGGCTGCTTTGCGGATTTCGATCGCTTGCGTTTGTTCGATGCGGGCGTATTCGAGGTCACGCTCGATCTCCAGAGACCGCTGCTCGGTTTCGAAATCCTTGAGCTTTATGCCGATCCGCGACTCGTTTTCGATGCGGTTGCGAAGCTGGCGGCGCTCTTCGATCTGCTCGGTCAGCTGCGTCAGGCCTTCGGCATCGAACGCATTGGAGGGATCAAACACGGAGATGTCGGTCTGGTTGAGGCTCGTCAGAGAGGCGTTTTCAAGCTCGAGGCCATTCGACCCCAGGGTCGTCGCCGCCAGGGCGGCCACCTCACTCATGTAGCGGCCGCGGCTGGTGTGGATTTCGTCCATGGTCATCGTGGAGGCGATGGCCGACATTGCATCGACGAACCGGCCCTGAACGATCTCCTTCAGCGCGGCAGGATTCTGGGTGCGGTCACCGAGGGTGCGGGCGGCAGTCGACACCCCGGCTTCCGTCGGCATCACACGCACGAAGAACTCGGCGATGATGTCGATGCGCATCTTATTCCTGGTGATCAGGGATTGCTCGCCGAGCCTCCGGATCTCCACCGGGATGGCGTTCATGTTGACACGCGTGATGTCGTGGACAATCGGGATGATCAGCGCACCGCCGCCCATGACCACCCGCTCGCCGCCGAGGCCGGTGCGGACGAAAGACTGGTCTTTGGATGAGTGTCTGTAGAGCCAGTGCAGCAGGTAGACACCGATCGCGATGATGATCGTTATGAGAATAACGATTGCGATCACATCTGAGCCATTCATGGGAAGATCCTCCACTTAACCGCGAGCGCCAAGCACGTTGGCGCGAAGATTGACAGCCTTCAGAAACGCTCCTCGCCGGCGACGGCGAGGACGATCATTGAGACGGCGATGAGATTGATAAGGTCGGCAATGGTGTAGAGCACGATGATGGGCGCCACGTGCCCCGTTCCGATAACGACGTCCACGAAATGCAGGATCGGGTAAATTGCCCAGCCGATCGTCATGATCAGCCTGATCCAGAAATAGCCGAGGCGGATAGGACGCGTCGACTTGCTGATGGCGTCCGCCATGGCGCCGAAATACAACTCGCCAAGGATATAAAGCCAGAAGGCGATCGACAGCAGCACGCCAAGGGTCGGATTGAAGATCCGTGCGTCACCGAGATAGCGGGCCAGCACCATCAGGATTGCCGCGGCCAGGGTCCGCCAGAACACGCCCACGGGCAACTTTCCTGCGATGCTCGCAAGGAAGAACACCGATGCGACCTGCATCGGCTGGACCACGAACCACGCGACGTAGCGTGAGGCGGCGCTGAGCTGCTGGCCCGCCAGCCAGATGTTGGAGGCGGCATAGTATTCAAGGCCCGACGCCAGGAGCGCAACAGCCGACAGCGCCAGCGGAACCCGCCAGCGCTCGGACGTCCATGTCAGGCCCAGCATTGCCAGGGCAGCCGTGGCAAACATGGCAAGGGTTGCAACACTGAGCGCGGTGCTGACCACCGCGCTGGATTGAAAGAGTGTTCCGAACATGGGCTTTCCCTAGACCTGGGCTCTGATGTGAGGGGCGCGGCCGTAGAGCGCGACCATCGGCAGGATCAGAAGACCGAAAATGAATTGTTGCCATTCGTATTTGAGCCCGATGCCGATCAGGAAGGCGCTCAGGACTTGCAGAACGAGAACCCCGATGACGGTGTAGCCATAGCCGCCATAGCCGCCCATGAGCGACGTCCCGCCGATCACGACTGCGGCCAGGGTTGTGAAGAGATACTGGTCGCCAACCCCTATGAACCCCCCTCCGCTCCAGCCCAGCAACAGGCATCCTGTCAAGGCGGCTGAGAAGCCGCTGATGGTGTAGGCGAGTGTCCAGTATTTGAACTCGGAGACACCGATCAGCTTGGCCGAGCGGCGATTGCCGCCCAGGGCGTAGATGTAGCGGCCGAAGGCGGAATAACGCAGGCCAACGATGACTATGACGGCAATGACAACCCACAACAGGATCGTTGGCGGGACAGCCAGACCGAAGGTACGACCATTCATCGCGGCGAGATTTTGCAGCCATTTCGGAACGGTCCCAAAGACGTTGCCGCCAAAGGACGATCCAATGCTGGTCAGAATCTGGACAAGCCCAGCGATCGCAAATCCCATTCCGAGGGTGAGGATCAACGCCTGACCTTGCAGCCGGTAGGACAGAACGCCATTCAAGAAACCCAGGGCACCGCCGATGATCAGCACGAACACCAGCGCGAGCCAGGGCGGTACGCCAAGGCCGATCAGGAACAAAAGCCCTATGTTGGACGCGCCGATAACAAACGGGATAGAGAGGTCCAAGCCGCCGAGCAACGCCACCAGCGTTTGCCCGACGCAGGCAATGCCCAGGAACGCTGCAAACAGCAGAATTGCTTTGATGTTGGCGGCAGAGAGGAACCCGTTGATCGTAAAGGAGCTGATCACGATTAGCGCCAGCAACACAATCAATCCAATAAAGGCGCTGCGGCCATGGGCGAAGCGGTTACCGACCTTGAACGCAAAGACCAGGATCGCTTCCAGCAGCAGGAAGGCAATCAGGTTGCCAAGGGATCTGAAGGACGGGACCGTGGCCGTGATCAGCAGATACACGATCAACATTACCGCCATGGTGATGATCAGGACCCGGTTGCCGACCCAGACGCCACCGGCGTCAGCCGGGGCTGCAGACTCGGTTTCAAGAGACGAAGACCGAGACTCGAAGATGACGGCGACGTAGTTGATCAGCCAGAACAGCACGGCGGCCAGAACGATGGTGTAGAGGATGACGATCTGGGCGCTGAGCCCCTGCCAAAACCCCAGGCCGAAGCTGATCGCCGCCACCACGAATGTCACGGCGAGGTTAAGCCATACCAAGGCGCGCGAACGCGGGATGAAGAGGCCGCCACTGCGGCTGCCGTTGGCGAAAGTCTGACTCATGGCCCGATCCCCAACGATTGTCCTGTCGCCACGATTCCGGCCGCGTGGCTTTGCTCGCCGACGACCAGGAACAGGAGCAGGATCAGTGCCGAGACGAAAACATAGATGAAGGCGCCAAGTCGCACGGAAACCGCTTCAGCTACGATGACGCGGACAGTGAACGTCAGCACGGCCAAGATGACGGCGACGCCGAAGACGATCCTTTGCAATGGCGTGAGATCGGGCAGAGTCGGCCCGCTCCCCGACTGTACGGGCAGCAGCAGGTAGCGAGTCATCACGTCCGGATCGGACTTGAAGGCCTGGCCGGCGACGGCCGCCACGCCATAGGTATCGCGGGTGCTGACATACAGCATGATTCCGACGACCAGGCAGCCCAGAACAACGAAGGCCGCAAAGGGTGAAATGAAGTGGAGGTAGCGCCCGATGATGGGGACCAGCAGGGTCAGCAGGAGCGACAGAACGAGGATCAGCCCGTAGAAGAGCTGCGTCACAAAGGCTTGCGTGGACCCGAAATTGAACGTGGCAAGAACATAGCCAATAAGAAAGAGGTTGACCGCGCCCAGCAACCCCCCTGCCACGCCACCGCGTCCACCGGACAGGCTGACCCCGCCCAGCACCAGGGCGGTCACCGCCGTCAGCGTCATGGTGGTGCCCTGCGTCGGATCTCCGGACGAGATCAGCGCGGTATAGCAGATCGCGCCCAAGCCAACGAAGAGGCCGGCGATGACGTGGGCACCGATCCGCACCACATTGATCCGGACGCCGCTCGTATAGGCCGCACGCTCATCGTAGCCCATCAAACGCAAATTCGCGTAGAACGAGGTCATGGTGAACAGCAGCCAGGCCGCTATAGCCAGCAATACTATCAGCAAGATCGGTGAAAAGATCGTGTTGCCGAGGCCCCAGGACGACATCCAGTCCGGTGCGGTGCCGCCAGGTCTTGGGAGGATGACGAGATTGATGCCGGTCAGGGCCAGAAAGCCACTGAGCGCCACAATGATCGGCTGGACGCGCACGAAAATGATGATGAGGGCAAAGAAGAGCTGATAGAGAACGCCAATCCCCAGGGCGACCAGAAAGACGCCAAAGGGACCCGTGACGATGCCAAGGCCGTTGAGCTTGACGATCGTGACGTTGATGAAGGCGAGCAACGGTCCGACCGCAAGGTCGACTGTCCCACGTCCTGCCACAGCCAGAGCCATAAGCGAGAATGTCGCCAGAATCAGGGGCGCCGACACGATGATGGCGCTGCCGAACCCCGACAAGGAGACAAGGTTCGGCCCCCTGATGACCGCGGTGCTCAGGAGCAGCGCGATCAGCAGGATCGGGACCAACAGGTAGGTGTTCTGGGAACCCCTGGATTGGGACATCAACATTTGTCTTTCGTTGCTAGCGCAACCTAGAACTCGATGACCTTCCGGCCTTCACTGGGCCGCTCGCTGCGAGCGGTGGACCGGCTTTCGGAAATGCTCCGTCCGGAAAGGGCATTGCCTCCCTGACCGCGCCGCTCCGGATCGGCGCTGAGGATTTTCTTGAGGACGGGGGTGATGACCTCCTTGAACTTCGCCGGATCTTCCGATGTCGGGAAGTGGCCACCACCGAAGATGATGCATTCCGAATTCTTCACTTTTTCGGCCGTGCGCTGGGTCATTTCAGGCGTGCAGGCGAAATCGTACTCGCCAGTCAGGAAGTAGATCGGCACCTTTCCCGAAATCTTCTGGCACTGGTCGCGGAAATCCGAATCGACGCTGTAGAAATACAGATCGCCCTTGAAGATGCCGGGGCCGCCCTGCGCATAGTACCACCAGGTCTCCCACCGGTAATCGTCAGGAGACTGCGGTGCCATCAGACCGAATACAGAGGTCGCGACCACCTCGCCACCATGGATGTGGGGGTGATGCAGCGCATCGATCCACCATCCGGGGGAATAGTCGCAGGCCTCAAGTGCAATAAAAGCCGAAAACTCGTTTTCATAGCGCAATGCCAGCGCCAGGCAGATGTTGCCGCCCATCGACTGGCCCATGAGGACCGGCTTGCGCAGATCCAGCGCCCGGCAGAACGCCACGATGAACTCACAATAGAATTTGGTTGTGAGTTTGTATTCGTCTTCCATCAGATGAAAATCTGCCGGCGGGATCGACTTGCCGTGCCAGGGCATATCGAAAGCGATAACGCGGAAATTCTGGCTGATGTCCGGGTCGCACAGCTGGTGCCGATACTGGCGTCCGTCCGTGCCGGCCGTGTGCAGGCAGACCATCGGAATGCCTTCGCCGTGTTCCTCGTAATAGGTGCGGTACGTCTTGCCTTCGCACTGGACGTAGACGTAGCGCCCAACGATTGGATCGTGTGTATTCATGACAACTCTCCTGCGCTGCCGTTAAACTTGTCGCATCAGCGAGAGCATGCGCGTCAGCGCCCGCAGATTCTGCCAGAAGGGGAGCGAATTGCCCTCGATGATCAGCTGCTTGTGCAGCGGATGCGCCATCGCCCAGATGTCGTTGAACATCGGCGGTGGGATTTCCTGGGCAAACTTCGACCAGGCGCTGCTCGGCGCCTTGAGCCAAAATTCGACTCCCATGTCATTGGGTGTGAGGCCTTGCGCGATCTTCTGGATCTTGCCGCCACGGACGTCGACGAGATATTCCGTGTCGTCGAAGCCGAGCACGAACTTGCTGGTGAAAAACCGCCCTACTACCGGCAAAATGCGGTCGTCATTGACCTTCCTTGCCCATCGCTCGATCCACTCCAGATCAAAGCTGCTCCTGCTTCCATATCTACTCATGCGATCCTCCTGATTGGGGAATTACCATGCCCGGTTTTTACGCGGGCAGAGACTTCTTTGCCGGCCCGTAGACTGCCACGAACGACGCCGCATCGATGGCCACAGGCATGACCGCAGCCGCAAATGCGCCAAGATCGGCGTCAGCTGGCAACTCGACCATGTCCGTCTTGAGCGCATAGAGGGTGAAGAAGTACCTGTGGGCCCGGTCCGGCGGCCATGGGCCGCCATATCCCTTGCCGAACCCTGGGATCTTGAATGTCACGAAGTCGCTGTTGAACTCAGCGGCGCCGTGCGGCAGTCGCAAGCTGCCGCTGGCGCCCTCAGGGAGCTCACGGACCTCGGCCGGAATGTTGGTCACCAGCCAGTGCGCAAACGAGCGGGGGAAATTGAATGCTTCCGGCAGGTCAGGATCGGTAACAGCCAAGGCAAAGCTGCGCGTGCCTTCCGGCGGTCCGGACCAAACGAGTCTCGGTGAAAGCCGGTTGTCCTCGGCGAACCGGTCCGGGATGACGCTGCCTGGCGCAATATCGGGACAACTCAGCACAAAAGATGGTGTTGCCGCCATAGGGTTTACCTCCTGGTTCAGCAGTGTCACAGGCCTCGGCATCGGCCTGCCCTGCTCGAGTCTGGGCTTGTGACTCTCGGCGACAGTCGCCGGATTGCCTGGGTCATTCTCGTTGGCCGCCTCGCCGGGGAGGCGCGCCGTCGCGCGGCGGCCAAACATGGCGTTGAGGATGGCATGGCCATCGAAAGGCGGTTCGAAATCCGCCGAAATGGCGCCATTGCGAAACACGTGAACCCGCGTGCACAGGTTCAAAAATTCCTCCAGCTCGCTGGACAGGAAGACCACGGCATTCCCGCGCGCAGCGAATTCCTTGAGGTTGCGGTAGAGATCAAGCTTGGCCCCGACGTCGATGCCGCGCGCGGGATCGTTGAGCACCAGAGCCACCGGCTTTTCCGCGAAAGCCCTGGCAATCAGTACCTTTTGCTGGTTACCGCCGGACAGCGACGTGATGAGGTTCTCCGGGCTCCCCATCTTGACGGCCAGTTTGCTGGATTCCCACTCAAACACCGGCGTCAGCTTGGGGCGGTTTATGAAGTTGAGCACCCCGCCGGATCGAAATTCGCGATACACCGGAAGCAGCAGGTTCTCGTAAATACTCAGATTGGCAAAGATGCCCTCTTTCTTGCGATCGCCGCTGACGTAGCTAATTTTGTTTTGTCGGGCCGACGCAAGGTCGGTAACCTCGCTGGCCTTGCCGTCATTAACCACCACCAACCGGCCGGCGATCGGAGACTGGATGCCAGCGATGCATCTTACGAAATCCGCCTGCCCCTGCCCGTCCAACCCGGTAATCCCGACAATCTCACCGGGATACACGGTGAAATTGACGAAGGCAGCGTCCGGCCAGACCCGAAAATCGGTTGCACGCAGGACCGCCCGATCGCCGAGCCGCCTCGGCAACGGCTGATCACGGTCTGTGCCGCTGCGCTCGGCACCGGCAATCAGTTCGAGAATCCTGGCCTCGGTGATCTCTTCTTTGGCAAGCTTGCCAACATCCACACCGTCGCGCAAAACCGTCGCGCGGTCGGCGATACGCACCAGCTCGGCGATGCGGTGGGTGACGATCAGGATGCTTGCCCCCCGCTGCTTGAGCTGCCGCATCTTGCGGAACAGCCTTTCCGTGGAATCGAAGTCGAGCGCGGCCGAGGACTCGTCGAGGATCAGGACCTTGGGATCAGTCAGAAGAGCCCTGGCGATTGTCACCCATTGTTTGACGCTCAGGGGCAGTTCGCCCACCAACCCGGAGAGATCGATGTCAAAGCCGAGGAGTTCGCGCATCAATGCGGATGCCTTGGCTTCTTTCTCTTCCCGGTTCATGGACGAGCCCAAAAGGCCATCCGCGCCCAGGTAGAGGTTATCCAGCACCGAGCACTCGTCCGCGACGAGCACCTCCTGAAAGACATTCGAGATACCCAGCTGGCGCGCCTCGTGCGGAGACGTTGCCGACTTTCCAAGGATCGACACCTGGCCACTGTCGGGTATCAGCACGCCGGAGATCACCTTCGCCAACGTGCTCTTGCCCGAGCCGTTGCCGCCAATGATCGCGTGAACCTCCCCTGCGTAGGCCGTTAGGTTGCAACCGCCGAGCGCTACAGTCGGCCCGAAGGTCTTCCTGACCGATGAGAGTTCAACCGTTGGGTACGACATCATAGGTCCAGTTGGCCGACGTTGGTCGGCTAGACTTGCACGGAATGAAAGAAATGCCACCCCGTCAACGCTGACGGGGTGGCCAGACCTGCTTTGGTCAGTTCGCCTTGAAGGCCTCAGGATCGGCCGGACGCAGGAAAAACTGGTCCAGGTAATCCTTGCCTGCCCAGTTCTCGACACCGACGTTGTACCAGCCGTCCGAATCTTCGCTGCAATCGGCCGGGACGGCCTTCTCAAGCTGCTCGTAGGACATGGTCTGCGGCTTGGTCAGGATGGACTGGACCTTCGGGCCCTGACCCTCGAGCGTGCGCATCATGACATTCCAGCCGAACTCGAAGTCGTCGCCCGGTGGCCAGGCATGGATCGCCTGTGAGACGAAATCCTTGTTGTTGCGCCAATAGCAAAGGGCGCCGATTTCACCGCCAATCGAGAATGGGACCATATCGCGGCCGCTTTGCTGCAGCGCGCGCAAGGCGCCCAGTTCAGATGCCGACTGAATGATGATGCCGTTCAGATCGCCCGGATTGGTGGCCAGCCACTTCTGGATTTCGGACTGGGCAACCTGGTCCGTCCACATGCCGGCAACCTGGCCCACGACCTTAATGTCCGGGTATTTGGCCAGGGCCTTCAGAACGCCGACATTCTGCGAGTCCGACGCCGACGCGCCTGGAATGCCTTCGACTATCAGGACATTGCCCTTGCCGTTGATCTGCTTGGCCATCCATTCGCCGAGCATGCTGCCACCGACGACGAAGTTAGCCGAAGTGTTCACCGCATAAGGCGAGGTGAGATAGCCAACTGCAGAGAAGACCGGGACGTCACGCTGGTGGGCATATTCGACGGTCTGGTTCAGTGACGTCGGGTTTGAGCAGCAGACGATGATCGCGTCGACGCCCTGGTCCACCAACTGCCGCATCTGCTGGATCTGCGTGGAATCGTTCAGATTCGACTGGGTGATGATCACGTCCTTGACCAGTCCGAGCTTCTTCCATTTCGGAATGATCTCTTCCTGGAGCCGCTTCATGACGTCGGCGCGCCACGTGTTACCAGCATAGGAGCTGGCGTAGCCGATCGTCCACGGGGGACCCTTCTTCGGTTTCCAGTCGCGGTAAGCGCTTTCCGCGAGCGGCTGCATCGGGTCCATCATGTCTTTGTTGTAGAGCTCGTCCTGGATGTTCTTGGGCAGCTCATCCACGCCACCGGCAAATGCAGGGGTGACGCTAGCGATCGTTGCGACAACGGCAAGCGATCGCAACATGGTTGCGAATGTCGTCAATTTTTCCTCCCTTAGTGCCGGGCGTTGAGCCGTGGGCACGCTGAGTTCACCGGAACCCGGGGAGGACTATCGGGCAATCAGCACGTTGGCGGTAATACATTTTTCAAATGCGCTCTATACGCTTTCGCTATGGACCTGTGCCACGTCTTGGACCGTCGTTTCAGGGCAGCGGCCGGGCACGGTACACCGACCTTGCATGATGCCTGCTCACCCCGTCCCCGCCGACGGATCTCAAGCCGGCGGTTCGGAACCGAGCCACCCGCAAAAATATAGTGTTGGTATTTTATTGGCTGGTCATGCTGCCGCGTAAGAAAACCTTTGGAACCAAGCGAGATTTGCCTCCGCTTGGGTTCCGCCTCAGCGTGCAGCCTGGTGAAACGCGCAGACGAGGAGAGAGGAACCGCCTTCCCTCCCCAAGTTGTTACGGCCGAACGCGGATGACCGTCTTCCCCGCACGCCGCTCGGTCGAGTTGAAGGTGGCGACGGCATCGTCCAGGCTCGAGACCTTGCCGATATTCGTCCGCAGCCGTCCGTCCCGGATCCGCTGAACGATCTCCCAAAGCTGGCCGCGATCAGCCTCGACGACGAAGTCAACCGTCAGGCCATCTGCAGGTCGAATATCCGTCGGCCCAACGACTGTCACAAGCGTTCCTCCGGCCCGGATCAGGGCTGCGGACCGTTTCTGGATGTCGCCGCCGATGACGTCGAACACCAGATCGACGCCATCAACGTCTTCCAGTTTGTCGTTGTCGAGATCGACGAACTCATTCGCGCCGAAGTCGAGCGCCTTCTGCCGATCGGCAGCGCGCCCGGTGCCGATGACATAGGCTCCGGCTTGCCGCGCAAGCTGCGTCACGGCCGAACCGACGGCACCGGCTGCGCCATGCGCAAGGACGCTTTGCCCCGCCTGAAGGCGGCCATGCTGGAACAGCCCCTGCCACGCGGTCAGGCCGGAGATCGGCAGGCTCGCGCCCACCACAAAGTCGACGTCGCCCGGCAGCGGCGCGAGATTGCGAGCTTCCATGGCGACATGCTCGGCGAGGGTCCCGTCGCGATGCCAGTCGGCGAGGCCGAATACTCGCTGACCGATTGACAGTCCCGTGGTGCCGTAGCCGAGCGCAGTGACCACACCTGCCAGCTCATGGCCGAGGATCGATGGCGTCCGGTCACGGAAGGCTCGATCGGCCCAGGTCGAAGGCCACTCCAGTTCGGTGTTGACGAATCCCGCCGCATGAACCTCAACCACGACATCGTTTATTGCCGCCTGTGGCTCGGGCCGCTGCGCCAGCTTCATGCCGGCCGTTCCTGCAGCCTGATCCGTCGCTACGATCGCTTTCATGGGAATTGTCTCCTCAGTGATTTGTTGGTCGGGGTGAATTGCAGGCGTGGAAGGTTTTTCGACCTCTCACGCTTTTCCGTTATGCAAAGTCCAGGACATCAGCCACCGGCATGCGCGGCTTCTGCGGCCAGTTGCCGGCTCGCTCCGGTCCGAGAGTCAACAGCATCACGGGCACTTCGTCTTCGGCCAGGCCAAACTCGATGTGCACCGCCTCGGAGTCGAAACCGATCATCGGCGTCGAACCCAGGCCCAGCGAACGGGCCGTGTAGATGATCGCCGCGGTGCCAAAGGTCGCGGAGCGCACAACTTCGTCGCGCTGGCGCTGGGGCTGATCGTCATACAGTCCGCGCGCGGGGATTTCCCACTCCGGCACCAGGCGTGCCGGCATGATGCCGGCTTCCACCACGGGCGCTAGGGGACGGTGCTGGCATCGGCCAGCCTACCGATGATGATGAATGTCACGGCCGCGTCGGTGATCGCGGGCTGATTCCAGGCGATCGGACGCAGCCGGGCCTTGGCTTCCGGCGAGCGTACGGCGATGAAACGCCAGTTCTGCAGGTGGAAGGAGGTTGGCGCGGACGTGCCGATACGCACCAGGTCGCGGATTTGATCGTCGGTCAGCGTTGCGGCGGTGTCGTAGCACTTTGCGGCACTGCGGCTCAGGATGGTTTCGATGACTGCGTTCGTCGCGAAAGCGTTTTTGCTCTTCCTGGTTTCCACGAAGATTTCGGCGGCTGCGCGGGTTGCGGGTCCGGTGGCTAGGCTGATGCAGTTCATTGGATGGCTCCCTTATCAAGTGATTACGGAGCTTAATTTACGAGGATGATTGATTATTTCGAGACTTAGTTAGACTCAATATGATGCTAGAAAGGATCAACTGACGCGTGAGACTCCAGTGCGGCTCGAGCCGATGCGGGATTGTGCGCCAGTCGGCGCCATTCCCCCGGCGTCATTCCCATCCTTTCGGCAAATACACGGCGGAACGCCGAAACCGATTGATATCCGACCGTCTCGGCGACGGTCTCGGTGCTGATCTCTGGCTTTTTTAGCTCGTTGGCTGCCAGACTCATGCGGAGATCAGTCAATAAATCGACGGCGGAGCAACCCAGCCTGTCTTGAAAGTGCCTCATGAATGTAGCCCGCGACATGCCGCACATGGCCGCCAAATCAGGCAGTTTCCAAGACCGCGCCGGATCCCCAAACATCGCCGCGATTGCTGGTGCCAGCCGCGGATGGCCGGCCAAGGCCAACAAGCCTTCGGGCGCTTCTTCGGTTTCGCTCGCCGCGCGCAGTACCAAGGTGAACAGGGCCGACGAAAGCGCGTTGAGAATGGCGCGCCCTCCCGCTCTGTCTCCGGCGGACTCCATTCGCATCAGCCTCACCAGGCTGGCCAATTGGTTGGAAGCAGAGCCGATACCGTTTTCTTCATGGCCGTCCATAGACCGCGCGACAAGGTTTGTGGGCAGGTAGTTACGGATCAACCGATCATGGGGTGGCGCGACGAAAAACCGTCCACACAGCAGGTCGAGCTGCTCGCCCTGGGCATCATTCTCGCTCAGCATCCATCCGGCAGACCCCCAGCGTTGCTGGGTAGGGATTGGTGTTTGCCCACTACCGTCGTGCAGCACATGCGCCGCACCGTGCGGCAGCAACACGATGTCTCCGCTCATAAGCTCCCTTGCTGTTCTCGTCTCCGGATCCTCTAAAATGGCCCGGCCCTTGACGATGACGTGGTAGGGAATTTCGTTCGCGGCAGCCCTGCTCCAGGCGACGCGCCACGGTGCACCGTAGGCGCAGCGGACCTCGAGCTGGCCAGTGACGGTGATCATTTGCAAGAGATGGCTGAGCCAGTCCACTTCAGACATTGGACCTCGAAAACCGGAAATGGTGAAACATCCTATCGCAATTATGGATTGGTTCTGCTTGTTGCCGGAGGCCACCGAGCGTCCACGATCAAGGTCCTTTATTAGACCTCGCCATAACATTCGGCTATCGACCCTTTTTGCGTCCCTACCCGCATCGGGAACGACAGGGAGTCGGCAGGACGCCGCTCAGCAGAGCGACTGCTTTCAGGAAGGCGCCGGGGTGACTTGAATGGAGGACATTGGGTGCAACGATTTTACCAAGAGCTGGAATGCCGCTGCCGACCGCGAACGCACGATAGTCGTCGGGATTCACAACCCAAGTGCTCGCCTCTTTCCAAAGGTCCAAGCGACTCCGCCTCCTGAGCAAGCCAGCCCGGAGACATGTCTTCCCAGCTGCCGCTCGACCGACGGCGACCAAGGAACGAGGTGGAAACCCAACCCGTTGTCGATCATTGCGAACCGGCCCGAGGCGAGCGAACACCTTTGTCGATAGATGCCAGCCACTTGGTCGCCTTCCGACGCTTTCGCATAGGGCAGACCAGTCTCTGCAGCCAGTCGGGCGCCGAGCGCGTTCACCTCGCGATCGCGTAGCGTGTCGATCAGGTTGCGAGCGAGGATCACGCGTTGGCCTTCGTGCCGTGCGAGGCCCTCCTTGACATGATGATCGGTGCGATCCTGAAGCGCCTGCTTCACTTGCCTGCCGAAGCCCCCCTCCCCGATTTCGGCGGGTCTGCTCGCGACAAGCTGACGGTCGAGCCAAGTCGCGCCGCCGGCACCGATCTGCTCCTCGACGGAGAAGTCTGAACGGATGGCGAGCGCGACACGACCACGGCCCTTCGCATCCTTGTAGTGGCGGAGCTCAACTATGGAGCCAGGTGCTGAATCTCCTGTTGCATCGAGATCTTGAAACCGGATGTGATGGACGCGTCCGTCGACACCATCGACCACGGCATATGCCGAGCCCCGCAGTTCGTCGTCGAGCCCCCGCTCCAAAAGCCGACCGATAACAGGTTCGGCTGTCTGTCCAGCTGCAAGGACATAGTCGGCCGCGCCTCTCTCGACGCCATGGTCGGATATGCTGCGATGCATCCGTTTGATGATGTCGCCACGCTCGCCGAGCGCATGCAACGTCGTCTCAGCCTCCTCGGCAATGGTCCACTGGCCAGGACGTATCTCGCTGGCGAGGCCAAGCCGTTCCAACTTGCGCAGCCGCCCGATCTTAAGCGTGAGGAACTCGTCGGGGTGGTGGCTGCCAGGCGGCGCGAGATTGATGATTCCAAGGCGATCGGCATCGCGAACAAGCTGGCGGTCGAGCTGTGTCCAGCGCTCGGTGTCGATCTGCCGTTCGACTGTCCGGCGGATGTCCTTATCGGTCCGAGGCCCCAGCGTCTGGGTGAGGATGTCGCTTGCTCGGTCGCGCATGCCCTGGCGGATGTAGTCGCGTGAGATGACGAGGTTCTCGCCATCATCCGCCACGCCGCGCACAAGAATGTGGACGTGGGGGTGTTCGGTGTTCCAGTGATCGATGCCGATCCAGTCGAGTTTGGTGCCGAGGTCGCGCTCCATATCGACCATGAGGCCGCGAGCAAAACTCTTGAGGTCGCCCAACTCCTGGGCGTCATCAGGAGAGACAATGAAACGGAAATGGTGCCGATCATCCTTGCAGCGGTCCGAGAATGCATCATGATCAGCCTCGTCCCCGTCCGGTCCGAACATTTTTGCTTTCTCGCCGTCGCGCGACACACCCTCGCGACCAAGATATTTGAGATGGGCGGCGAGCGGCGTCGATCCCCTGAACTGCCGGACAACGCGTGCCTTTACGACGGCGCCGCGCGAGCGGCCGGTGATGAGGCGATTGGCGCGGATGCTCGCCGACCTGCCACGACCGAACGTCGAGGCGCGTGAGGAGATGACGTTTCCCTTGCGCGAGATATGTCCCCCTGCCCTTTGTGCAGCGGCCAGTGCCTGGAAGATGAAGGGGCGTGCACGCTGAGCGGCCCGGGAACGAATGCGGCCAGGACGGACCCGGAAATCGTCGTCACTTTTCATGGCCGCCGAGTCTGCGAGGTGCAGCTTTTCTTGAGAAATTTGAGAAATTGGTAATCGCGCACATCGCGGATTTGCCACGCACATCGCGGATGTGATGCGTAAGTCTTTGAAATCGAACGCACCGACCGAGCCGCACATCGCGGCCCTTTATCCTGCCATCCCTCTTCGTCGTCTCTCACGGCCAACCCTCCCGCCGCAATTTCCGCGACGGAACAGGCCGGAATGCGATTGACCGAAATAGCGGTAATCACTGTGATGGCCCGGAAGAACTGTGAACAAACGGGCCAAGAACGGTTGGATTCGGATCCATTGCACCCTCACTGCGCGAGGCGTCCACTGGCGGCACGAGCGCCGTGAGATCGGTGACTGCTTTGCCCATCGGTGCTCGCTGTCTGGGTGAGCGGATCGCCGAGAACACAGTCTCGACATGACCATCGGTCTCGCGTTCGTCTCGCGAAGATGAGCCATTCGCTGTGCTTTCGACCTGCGCGAAAATCACCGCTTCGAGTACACTCGCTTTGCCCGCTCCTTGCCGTCCGCGCTTCGGAATGGGAACCGAACCGTTGATCATTGGGGCGAGTTTCCTGACATAATCAATCGTCTCGAGCGGCAGCGGCCGGCCGGTCGCAAGATACTCTTCGTATCGCCCAGGACCGGCATTGTAGGCGGCGAGGAAGCCGTTACGGCCGAAGCGGTCGAGCATCTCGCGCAGATACGCTGCGCCGGCGAGAATGTTGTCGCGCGGCTGATAGGGGTCGTCGCCGAGATGATGCTTGATCCGCAGTTCTTCCCACGTCGCCGGCATGATCTGCATCAGGCCCATCGCGCCTTTGCTCGATAGCGCATGAACATCGCCAACGCTCTCGACCCGCATGACGGCGCGCAGCAGCCGCTCAGGAATAGCAAAGCGTATCGCGGCTTCGCGGATATGAGTCGACCAGGGATCAACGGACGAAGTCTTGGCGTTCGAGAGAGCCGGCCCCTTGCCATGAGAAAGAGGTTTTGCGTAAACCGCCGATGCAGATGGAAGGAGCATGACGCATGCACACACCATCGTCACGCCTCGCCGGATGGCAGCGTATACACCGCCGTCCCGACGCGCGAAAATCCTGCCACCGTGCTCACTTCCGTCAAGGGCAAGGCTTCGCCGGCCGGACCTGCTTGCCACAAATTGCGGCGCGATGAGCGTCGGCAGGGCTCGGCAAGCGTCAGGCCGCCCTTGACCTTCGCTGCGCGCGGCAGCCGCCTGACAGGCGATCGGGTCGAAGGGTTTGACCAGCGCCCGATCGATCAAAGGGTTTGACAAGAGAGCTTCGCCAAAGCGCGCCCAAAGCATCTGATCAGCCTCGATCGTCGCGCTTCGACGGGCGACTCCAGTGCAAAGCCCAGACACTTTTCTCGGCATCGGACTGGAACAGATTAGCGCGGATCGGTTGCGCAAAGGAGGGGTCGTCGAGGGTGACAGAGAGATAGGCGCCAGCCTTCTCGCCGGTGCGTTCCCATGCCGCACCAATCTCCATACCTTCGCAGAAGACGCGGTGGTCAGGCGCGTTCTCGGCATCCGACTTCTCGGCGGGCAGGATGGCAAGCTTTGCGTCGAGCGTCAGCGTTGAGACGTTGCCGAAGAAGCCGTCGTTGTTGCGGGTGAAGGTGCCGATCTGGGCCATTGCAGTGCTCCTTTCATGAGCGTTTGGGGATGATTGGCGCGGGCCTTCACGGCTCGCTTGGAACGTTACTGTTGGAAAGCTTCGGCGTCGGAGAGGTGCTTTCGGTGACCCAGACAGGAGCCGCGCGACCGATGACCGAAGTGAGCGGCAGCGGCCCGAAATACCGGCCGTCGAAACTGTCGGCGACATCCCGGTTCATGAGAAATACTTCGCCGTCGGCGATCACGCGGCAGCCCTGCCAGACGGGCAACGGTCGGCCGCGACTATCGCGCTCGCGCGCAAGTCCAACGGTCACGCCATGGGTGATGATAGCGGTGCCCTGGCGGCAGACTGTGGTGCCTTTGAGTGCCAGCACGCGCTTCAGAAGCGGCACGCCGTGCGGTAGATATTGACGCTCAGCCAGGAAGCTCGCGAGCGGTTCAGGCGGCATGACCACGGCGATGTCGCCAACGTCGATCCGGCTAGCCAGCTCGATACGATACAATCCGACGGGGACACTCGCGGATGCGTTCCAGATGAACCGCGGGCGATGATCGACCCATGCCGGAGCGAAAGCGAGAACCGCGCCGCCAAGCATGCCGGCGATGATCGTTGCGCGCATGCTCATGGCTCAATCCTGCGGCGTAGGAGCCAGGCCTCATGGCGCTGGCGTGTGTAGGGCCTGGGCGTCTCGCGCGCGGCAAACCTACTGTGGGCATGGCGCCAGTAATCCGGTGACACATCAACAGGCTCGATGCCGATAGCCTCGATGGCGTCGATGATCTTCAGCACCTTTTCGACATTCGGCCATCCGATCGCTGTGAGCAGGATCTCAGCGCCGGGGCACACATAGGCGACGGTCGAGCAGCGCTCACCGGTCGCGACGGCGCGCAGAATGTCGATGCGGGACGCGACCGTGCCGAAGTTATTGGACGCCCACCGGACGAAAGCGAAGATGCTGCCGGGCGTGAAGGTGACGACACGACGAGTGCGGTCGATGTTCCTGTTCGAAGCTACCTTGCCGAAGCGGATGTAGTTCTCGATCCGCTTCTTCAGCCACACCAGTTCGACGGTGGTGAGATCGCTCATGCCGACCTCCACGACAGGAGGCCACAAGCAAGCACGGCGAAGCGAGGGGCGGAAAAAGTGGCCTTGTTCCCGCAGGAGCAGTGGACGTCGATCGCTGTCGGCATGGCCGAAAGTTCAGGGCTCGGCCGTCGTTCACAGCCTCGCCGATCGGCGCTTTCCGTTAGAAAGAATCCGAAGGATTCTCGGTTAGAAACGTTAGAGGAGCCGGTTCGACAATCGCCACAATGGCTTAGGATCGAAACCGGTTCCTGATAGCACGGGAATCCGGTTCCCGATGGCACGGGAGTTGCGGTTCCTGATAGCACGGGGCTGTCCACAGTCATTTCACAGCCTTAGTCGTTCGGGCGCGTGGCGCGCGTTGCGTCGCGTACGGTTCGGGCGGATTGGGTTGAAACGTCAGGCGCGATCGGCCGTCAGGATCGATGGTGAGTGCAAGCCAATAGCCAGGCAGCGGTTGGCGACGGACGATCTCACGCAGGTCGAAGGTGAAACGCTTGAAGGGCGACAGGCCGCCCGATTTCAGATGGAGATGGTGGAGATCAAAGCTCCAGCCATAGGTCTGGCGGCCACCGTGTTTTCGCACCAGACGGTAAAGCCATCGCTCCAGGCCGCCCGTCAGCCCAAAGTACTCTCGGTCAATGGTGAGGATCAGGGCATCGTCGAGGACGCCGGCATAGAACCAATCGGGCAGGATAAGCTCGATGCCGAGCGGGCGCCCGCTGGCGTCCATTCGCTCCTTCCACTCGTTGATCCACGAGAAGCGATGCCGCCGTCGTTCGGCCGGCTGTCGGATCGACGTGGCAACCGTGGTCGATTGCAGCCGGTCAAGCGCGGCCTTCAGCCTGTGATAGCTGTGGGCGGAATCGCCTCGGCCGATGAACGCAAGGATTTCGTAGGGCGTGGCCGCCATCAAACGCGACGTGCGAAGACCATTGTCTCGTGCGTCGATGATCTGGCTGGCCGCCCAGATCAGAATGTCGGCGTCCCAGATGGTCGCCATGCCATGTTCGACCGTCGCCTCGACGCGGATCGACACGTCGCCCATGCGAAAGTCAATCGGTGTGACGCGGCGAGATTTGGCGAGGGAGAAGAACGGCCACGACATGAGATCCTGCGCGTCGCGTGGCGTGACGACGCTGGCACGAGCGTGAAAGAGATCGAGCTGGCCTTCGGAGCGGTACCGCACTGACGCCACCCCAGCGGTTAGGAAGCGGGACCGCGTCTGCCGATATAGGCCGGCGCGCGGGCGGCATGTGGCTTGGCCGGCGGAACAATGGTCGCGTCCGTATCACTGGTGGAGGTGCGCGCGCCGAGGTCTATCCAGGCATGAAGGTCATCGATGTCGTATAGTACGCGCCCACCGACTTTCCGATACTTTGGGCCAGTGCCGTAGGTTCGATGTTTCTCCAGTGTTCGGGCGCAAAGACCGACGATCGGTGCTGCCTCCTTGGTTCGCAGGTATTTTTGGGGCGCGTCCGCGGGACCCTTCGACATCGCTCGATCTCCATCCGGTTTTGCTGTCATCCTGGCCTGCCGGGACGCGCGAAACGGACGATGGCCGAAATGAGAAAAGACGAGGGAGGGCAAAGACCGGGGGATGTGTTTTTGCTACCCCTGCGAAGAAAAGTCTTCAGAGATCGGATTTTGGGCAGCGGCTGTGTGGATAGAAGAGAAGGTCGCGATAGCCGCCGGAGATCAGACGATCCGCTCGTCGCAGGATCGCCCGTACCCTGTGTCTGAGGTGATGGTCGCGCCAGTCCCGTGGCACGATTGGATCTCGTGACAGCAGCACCTCCGCGATCATCCGATAGGAAGCCGCTGCGCGTCGCGCATCGTGAGCGCGCAGATTGAGAATGTGCCTGATCTTCGTCTGCTGTGGCAGCGCACCATAGACCGAGCCGGGCGATCGACCGTTCAATGCCCGCCAGAACTGGCGCGCGGCGTCCAGTCTTGTTTCGATGGCTTCGTCGAGCGGGAGAATGATGGCATTGATGCCAAGTGAACCGTCGCAACTCTCGGCAATCAGGCGATGCGTTGCGGTCGATGCCGACCAAAGAGCCTCAAGGTCTTCGCCCTGCTCCCAAACGCTAGCGTTGCTGAGCTCGCGAAGAAGCACGCTCTGATGCGAAGAGTCGATCGAAGCGGGCATCCGCGTGGCCCGGAGAACGCGCGGCGAGGCCTGTTCCGTCCAGACGATGTTCTCGGCAGATGGAAGTCCGTCACCGGTGACTGTGAAATCGCGCGCCCCACCGTGCGGCGAAGTCAGATTGTCCGAGCAGGCCTCCGGTATTTGCGCCCAGCGACGCAAGCTGACTGCACTCGACGATGAAGGCGTCGTTCCGGATCAGATATTCTGCAGCGAACTCCTGCGCCTCGTAGTCGCGCATGTGCACATAGGCCGCCGGATTGGTCCAATCGCCTTGCAATTTGCCAGGTCCTCTCCCGATGCCAGCACTAGGCTGCGAGCTTCGGGATCAGCATCGGGGGCGATGCGCGGGCTGGGTAGTTGGAGAGTCAGCAAACCGCTGTGCTGATTCAGCAAAGCGTGGCGCATGGTATGCTGCACCTAGTGGGGCGCACCGCCCGCCAGAAGATACCGATAGCCACTCGTCGTCATCCAGCGCGCGCGGGCAAGATGGCTCTCCCAGGACTTGAACGCTCGCTCCGGCTCCTGCTCAGGATCGATGTGCAGGACGATCCTGGCCACCTCGCGCCAGTCCGCATGTTCGGCCGCCGCATCAAGAAGGCGGATGTAGGTGAGCAGTCGCACCTCGTCGTATCCGGTCAGGATCGGGGCATCCGGCGCAACGTCGGCGACATCGGGATCGAGGAGTGGTTTAAGCACGGGCCCACCAAAAGTCGTGGAAGCACAAGTGGCTGCATTCACCAGATAACCGGATTTTCTGGTTATCTGGATTTCCATTTAATTGATCTGCCGGTTTCGTCAAGGACCGACAGCGAATGCAAAAGACACTTCGGTCGCCAAGACATTTGCGACTTATCCAATTGATCGTGGACAAGCGCAAAGCTGCAGGCTTGAGCCAAGCAGACTTGGCAAAGGCAATCGATCGATACCAATCAGTAGTCGCAGCCATCGAGTCAGGAGGGCGACGCTTGGACGTGATCGAGTTCCTCGATCTAGCTGAAACCATCGGATTCGATCCCCATGATATTCTAGATGAGGTGGCAACAGTTCCGGGTATGCCCGCCAGAAAGCGTTAGCAGGCGAGCTGCTCAAAGGCGAAATCAGACCTCTGAAATCTGAGCGAATTTCTTGTGGCTGTGCTCAAAATGACAGCAGTCGCATTGCGAGCGGGGCGGAGCCCGGCGAGCGGCCGCCGTGTTCAAAAGCGGCTGCACGCGCCGACCCTGATGATCTGGTCGCTAGTTATTCTTATGCTATGACGGTCTCGTTGATACGGCGGACCTGAAGGCCGCGCGGCGAGACGTTCGCCGCGCGGCCTTTCGTTTGCTCATGCCACCTTTTCCAATAGAGCCTTCGCCCTGCCTTCCAGTTCAAGCCGGCTATCCTGATGTGCCTTGCTGCGGGCGTGTGCGGTCATGCCTTGGACGAAATCGAAGATGCTTTCCGGCGGACGGCCTTCCTCCTGCAACACAGCATCGATGATCTTGCCCGTTTCGCCCTTGGAGAAACCGCGCTTGCGCAGGAAGGTTTCGCGGTCCTCGGCGGTGCGGGCTACAATCTTCTCACGCGCGGCCCTGATGCCGGCGACGAACGGCGCGGGGCTTGAGTTCGCAAAGCTTGTCAAAGCAGGTGCTGCCTCATGGGCAAAACGCTGCGCGGCAAACTTCGAATGCCGGATCGTGATTTCCTCAAAACCTTCGACGCCCCACAGGTTGCGGTACATGCACACAGCGCGGAGGTAGAAACTCGCAATGCCCAGCGTCTTCGAACCGACTTCCGAGTTCCAGCAATAGAACCCACGGAAATACAAATCCGGCTCGCCATTCGGCAGGCGTCCGGCTTCGATTGGATGCGTGTCGTCCACTAGAAAGAGGAACACGTCGCGGTCGCTGGCGTAGAGCGTGGTGGTGTCCTTGCTGATGTCCACAAATGGATTGTGCGTCATCGTCGCCCAATCGAGAACACCGGGCACCTTCCACATGGTGTCACCAGTGCCGTTGCCCGCGATCTTCATGACGGCGGCGACAAGCTCGTGATCCCAGATGCGGCCATAGTCCGGGCCGGTCACGGCGCGAAGCTCAATGCGTCCGTCCTCTGTCTCGAGCGTCTTCATCAATTCCGCTTGATGGCTCAAAAGGCCATGCTGCAAATTGATGCCTGCAAGCGGCGCGGGTAGCTGGCGCATGTAGTTGGCCGGTGCGCTGACAAGGCTGCAAAGCTGGCCGAAGCTCCAATGCGTAGGCGCTATCGGCTGCTCCTGTCCGGGAACAATGAGCGAAAATCGCTCTGCATTGTCGCGGGTGGCTTCCACGCGCACTGCGCGGCTCTCAACGGTACGGGCGGTCGCTCGGTCCGCGCGCTGCTTCACGGCATCATAAAGCTCGGTAAGGCTCAGATAGCGCTCGTCATCGGGACGCGAAAACCATTCGGAGGAAACTCGTCCGATCCTCTCGCCGCGCGAGATATCCACGCGAAAGCCGCTGGAAGCCGCCTGTTGCTGGCTGTTGCTCTCGCCGTTGATGATGGTGGTCATGTTCATTGTGCTCACTCCTTGTTTCGTCAATGCCGGAGGCATGTCCCCCGGCATGCCTTCCGGGGGCGCGTGAGCGCGCGGGAGTGTTGGGGGCCAATGCCGGCGCGCGGAGCCGGGCTGCGCGGTCGAGCGGAGCTGATGGAAAGTGATCGCGACTATTGCTGCAGTTGGCAGCTTTGCGAGCCGGCGGCCCTGCTCTGCACAGGCGGCAATGGCGGGGAAGCGAGGGGAAGTTCCTCGCTTCCCAGCGGACCGACAAGGGTATCCGCAGTCGATCAGAACGATGAAAGCGAAGCTTACTCTTATAATGTTGTGCAAGAGATTTGGATTTTATACAGAAAAGCACTATTTGTCGTCGGCGGCATGGGGAATAAAACGCATTAAATCCGTCGGATACAATAAAAGGAAAACTGTATGACCACTGCTCCCGAACAACTCAGCCAATCGGATACCGTGTCGATAGCGGCCGACCTTGTCGCCGCCTATGTGTCGAACAATCCACTGCCGGTCGGCGAATTGCCGAAACTGATCGGCGATATCCATGCCGCTCTGAAAAGCATCGGCACGCCGGCGGTAGAACCGGTGGTCAAGCAGGAGCCGGCAGTCTCGATCAAGAAATCGGTGACGCCGGACTTCATCATCTGTCTGGAAGACGGAAAGAAATTCAAATCGCTCAAGCGGCATCTTCAGCACTTTAACCTGACCCCCGACCAATATCGGCAGAAATGGAACCTGCCGGCCGATTACCCGATGGTGGCGCCGAATTACGCGGCCACGCGCTCGGCCCTGGCGAAATCAATAGGGCTCGGGCGCAAGGCCCCAGCGCCCACATCTGCCGCGGCAGAAAACCGGAAACCGGTCGTGCGTGCGGCGGCAGCGAGAACGACTGTGGCTGCAATCAACTCGCCGGTGAAGAAGGCGCGCAAGGCGCCGGCCAAAGCCTAGCGTGCCGCGTCTGACGAAGGTCAGGCAGTGGCGAACCTAAACATGGCGAAGCCCCGCCTTGCGGCGAGGCTTCGTTTCGTGGGCCGGATCACTCTGCGGCGCGGCGGGACCAGATGAGCGAGAAGTCGCCCTCGGTGTCGGTCTCGACCAGGCTCGCATAGATCGGAGCCGGGAAGCTCGGATCGTCGAGCTTGACTGAGTGGTAGTCGCGGCCTTCACGCGAGGTCTTCTTCCATGCCGCCCCGAACTCGGTGGCGCCGGCGAAGATGCGGAAGTCGGGACCTTTTTCGTTATCGCCTTCGGCCGGAGAGAACGTCACCGTCTTGACGTTGAGGTTGAGGGTCTTGACCGAGCCGGAGAAGCCGTTCGCGGTGCGGGAGAAAGTGCCGATCGTAGCCATTGTGGTGGTTCCTTCTGTTTTTCTCGGGCCGCGCCCATCGCGGCCTCGATGGTGGTCGTGAGGCCGGAGACGATCGGTCCGCACCCCGAAGGGGCTGAAACGAAGTGGAAGACGGCGACGCGAGGCTTTCTTGCACCGCGAGGAATGGACGCGCAGCGGACAGGGGAAGAAAACGCAGCGGCGTCGTTGCGGGAAGACGATCGAGACTGAGTGAAGCGAAGTCGGTCTTCGGTCAGACCCAATCCATTCGAGGACGCCGTGGGCGTGGCTTAGAACGAACCAGCGGAAGGAAACGCCACGAGGCTCCGATCAATCCCAGCCAATGTCGCCCCCGCCGTTGCGCTTCTCCGTTCCTGTCAAACTGGCCTCAAGCGCCAGGACTGTGTTGGTTGCTACACCAACAGGTGACGAAGTGACGACGCGATTTCTCTAATCTTCGGGCTGAACCGCCATCGAGTTCGGGGCGGCTCCGAAGGGGGCCGAGTGATTGTTGAGGGCACAGGCTAGCAAGCCGCCAAACGTCATGACGATTTCGCGTCTCAGCAGAATGGCTGCGAGCCCGGGTGAGATCGAAGCGAGGGCAAGCTTATTCACACCCGATCCCCCTCAGCATCGAGGAATGGTACCGCTGCACTGACCCACTCGCGCGCGGCGAGGCATTGCCGGAAAGGGACGCCTAAGCACAAGGCACCTCACGCAGGGTATCGCACCAGATGGCTAGGGCGATGACACGCCGAGGAGACGTTCGTGTCGGGTACGTTCTGGGTTCTACAGCTTGCAAAACTTCGTGCTATCGAGGTGTCTGGCCGCGCCGTTGGCGCGGCCGAAAAATTCTCGGAATGTAGGCAGGAGCCGCGCTGCGGCTCCTGCCGGTTGCGCCTCACTCGGCAGCGACGTTGAAGGCCTCGGCTTCCTCGGCTGTATCCGGCTGAGTGGGTTTTGGCTCCAGCTCGGCAACGTCCGCCGATCTGGCATCTGTAACGTGGTCTTGCCGTTCACCGGACAGTGCACGTTGCTCGGTGCGCAACACCGCAGGCAGCCAGCCGGTTCCGGCGAGCAACTGCTCGGCGGCTTCCGCCATTGGCTGCTTTTTCAGGTCCGACAGCCTCTGTGCCGCCTCTTCGCTGGCAGCTTCGCGCACGGCATCGAGGATATGTGCCTTGGTGATGCGCCCGAGATACGTGCGGACGGTCGGCGTCCAATGTGCCGTCATATCGAGGTTGGCGGCTGTCGCCAGCCTGTTCGCAGTCTCGTGGGCGCGAGGCTTGCGCTCCCAAGGCTGCTTTACGGCGTTGATGGTGAGCGAGGCGCAATGGGCGAACAACGCCATGACGCTGGCATGGTCGAGTGAGGCGATGAAGCCCCACAGGTCAGCCACATCGCGAGGCATGTCCGCAGCCCACTCCCCATGTCGATCTGCCAGTGCCTTGCCTGCCGCCGTATCCTCGATGCCGTCCGCATGACCGGCGAGATAGACGCTGGTTGGGCGGATTTCCAGGCAGTGGGCTTCAGCACCCTGATAGAAGGTCTGCGCGGCAAGCGTATGGGTCACCACGACAAGGGCGATGTCCGGCTGTTCGCCAAGCGCAAGGCGAAGCCCAAGCGTCCGATGAGCAGTCAAGTCGCGAACAAGAAGGTCCGACAACGGCTTGCCGTCGTCCTCCGCTTCTTCATCGTTCCCACCATCAGAATCTGAACCATTGTCGTCTTCGATGATCTCGCCATCGTCATTGACGGTGTAGTCCTCGCCATCCGGCCGCGTTTCCGCTTCCGATCCCGCTTGCTCATCCTCGGCACGGACGAAGCCACGTTCGATGCGGGCCGTCCCGTCATGGGAAAGAACGACGAACACGCCACCGCGCGCAACAGGATCAGGATCGAAGACGTAACGCAGAGCGTCGATGCGCTCGATCTCCGCTTCAAGCTTGCCGAAACGCTCATCGACATCGTTCGGCAGTTCCTCGGCGCTATTCCATTCGTCCGTGAGCCGGTTGAATTCGTCGGATGCCGCCGCGTAGGCGGCCTTGTCTTCCTCCGACAAATCCACCGGTTGCGGGTAGGTGCGGCGCAAGCCGTTTGCGTGCGGATAGTCGATATGAACGTCCGCCCATTTCCAGCCTTCCGCCTGCCTGATGGTTTCGGCGATGCCCTGCAGCTTCTCGATGACCAATCTGTCGAGCAGTGCGGCATCCTCGTAGAAGCCGCCGCGATCCTCGGTGAACAGGTCGCGCAGGATGGCACCCCCCGCTTCCATATAGGCTTCCGCGCCGATGAAGATGGCGCGGCGATCGTTCGCAGCAACATGCGTCCGCGTCAGTTCGCGGCGGATGATGTAAGGCTCTCGATTGTAGGTGAGGCTTTCGAAAACCTGCTCCTGCCGGGCGTGATCGTCGGTGATGGTGAAGGCCATCAACTGATCGAGGGTCAGTTCGCCGTCGCGGTAGACCTGCATCAGCTTCGGGCTTACGGCTCCAAGCCGCAGGCGCTGCCGCACGACATGCGCGGTAATCCCGAAGCGGGCGGCGATTTCCTCAGCACCCCATCCGCGTTCCTCGTGAAGCTCGCGGAACGCCTCGAACTGATCTGCGGGGTGCATATCCTCGCGGGTGATATTCTCGTCCAGGCTGATCTCGTGCGCATCATTCACGGTGTCAACGACACAGCGGATCGGCTCGGTCTTCTTGATCTGCTTGCGCTTAACGCGCAGCAACTGCGCCAGCCTGCGGCCTTCACCTATGCTGACGAAGTAGAAGCCGGTTTCCGCGCCCTCGCCGTCAAGCTCCGGCTCCACCACTAGGTTTTGCAGGATGCCCTTGGCCGCGATGCTCGCGGCATAGGCTTCGATGATTGCTCCGCTATGCGCGGTCTTACGCGCATTGCGGGGCGACTTTTTCAGCTTGTTCAGTGGAATGAAAACATCCGTGCCGCTCGCGCTGGCGGTTCCGGTCTTCGCGCTAGTTTCATTGGTCGTCATGGTTCTGGTCCTTTCCCGTTACATGCCGAAGGCATGCCCCTCGGCATGCCTTCCGGGGGCGCGTGAGCGCACGGTAGAGAGGGGGGCAAATGCCGGCGAGCGGAGCTGGGCTGCGCGCCGAGCGGGGCGGATCGGGTGAGTTAGAGAGGTGACGATTTTGCGTCGCCTTGCGAGCGGGCGGCCCCGCGCTGACGCAGGCGGCATTCGCGGGGGAGAGATGGCCAAGACCATCTCTCCCCTCATTTGAACCAGCGACGTCGGAAACGGGGCAAATCACGGCATTTTGCCGACTCGACGAGCCTCGAAAACTCCGCTACTCTCGTGCAAATTGCGCCGGGGTCGTTTCGATGCGTCAGGTAGGAATCGATCTGTACTCGGGCTGTGGCGGCATGTCGGCTGGCGCCTGCGCCGCGCTCCCTGATCTCGAGATCAAGTGGGCCCTCGACATTGACGAGTATGCCACGAAAACCTTCGCGAGAGTCCATCCAAAGGCAGTCGTCGATTGCAGAGACGTTGCCGAAGTGTCGGCCACCGATATTTTGGAGCGGGCGACAATCGACCGTATCGATTGGTTCTTCGCGGGCCCGACCTGCCAAGCCGTAAGCACGATGGGAATCTTCCATCCCGACGATCCACGAAACGCCCTCTTCGTGCATTTCCTGAGGCTTTTGGACGGTTTCATCACCGCAGGCCGTCGGCCCGACAAAATCGTTTTGGAAAACGTGCCCGGCGTCGTTTACGGCAAGAACGTCACGATCATACGGCAATTGTTCCGAGCACTAGAGGCCCGCGACTACTACGTTTTCGCAGATGTTCTGAACATGGCCGAGTACGGGCTGCCGCAACTTCGCAATCGGTTTATTTTAGTGGCCACATCGGATGCAATTCCAGCCACATTTCCTCGGGCCAAACGGTCGGAAAACGCAAGCGTCGGGCTCCCGTCATACCTCAGCGTGCGTGATGCTATCGGCGACCTCTTCGACATAGAGCCGAACAATAGCACAGGTATCGTCAAGGCAAACTCCCAGCGTATCGCTGGGGAGTTCGCAGCTTTCGTTCAAAGACCAAGCCAAACAATCGCCTGCCACTGGGGAGCGAACGTCTCCGACATCAACCGGCGACGTATCGCTAGCGTACCGCAAGGCGGCTCATGGAAGGACATCCCACAAGACCTTTTGCCCGATCGTTTTCGGCGAGTGCGGCTTACAGACTACACCACACTGTACGGACGGCTGCATGAAGACGATCCAGCCTATACAATCTCGGCAGGTTTCGCGAACGTGACATCGGGTTGCTTCACCCATCCCAGAGAAGATCGATCGCTGACCGTGCGGGAGGGAGCCAGGCTTCAAGGTTTTCCGGACGACTTCGAATTCGCCGGCCCTCGCTCGGCGCAATACCGGCAAGTCGGCAACGCCGTACCTCCATTCTTCATGGCTCAGATCGTTGAGCACATTGCTGCGGGACGACACGGCATTGCTGCGCGGATCACTTCTGCCGCGCTGAATACAGGCAGAGCGCTTCCTCCGCTGGTACGGCGGTTCAAAACCAAAAAATCGGAATCGTCTCGCTCGTTGGGCGGCTACGGAGGAGGAACGTACTGGCCTCTGGGCTGGGGAGAACGTCTGACCGTGGACGAATTGACCAAGAGCGGCAATCGGCTGCATGACGTCCCTCTACGATATCGGCGTCGGGACGAATGGCGCGTCGATCGCGATCGATTTTCCCAGCATGACTTGCTCACACTCTATAACTCGCCAGTTAAACTTGCGGCATTGTCGGATCGAGTGCTCGCGGTCCCACTGATCGCCGCTGGTCGAACCGACTCGATCGATCATGCCCTCGTGAAAATACTCGCATCCATCAGTTCGCTTCCCGGGCAAATCGATATTGAACTGCCCGTCGAGTATCTCAGAACGCGGATCGAGCTCCTATGGACGTCTCTGAAGCAACAGAATGCCGGCGGCCTGCCTCACATGGATAAGCGAGCGCGGTCCGGAGTTGTGCGGCTAGTTTCCGCGAAGGGTGAAAGATCCGCTGCAAGGCTGAGCTTTGGTGAATTCGCCAGTAGCAAGGCGGCGGAGGATGGGGCGTCTCTCCTGCTCGTGCTGGATGCGCCTCGGCACGACTGGATCGCATTCCACTCCCAACGCACGGCGACCGCATCAGCCTAGAGGCAAAGCCGGCCCGCCCGATGGTCATTTCAAAAATAATATTTTCGGATGTTGCAATCGCGACGTTCTCGGCTTCAATTTACTTTAACCGAGAGCACTTTCATGTGCCAACGACTGATTTGGTAGGAAGCTAGGGGGGATCGTGGGTCTATCCGTCGAGGAAAACTGCTTGGACCGTTTCTTTCTCGGTCCCGGCAGCATGGGCCCTATTTATGGCGTCCAGGTCTCAGACGATGACTTGATCGAGTTGTTTGAGACAACGAATGTCGAAAGCGCCGCCTCTGCCTTTATCCGCGCTTTGCCTCACCCGAACCGGATTGCTCAAATTGTCGATGGCGAGATTCGTCCTCCCTTCTGCGATGGCAAACCAGATTTCGTTCGCATACTCGTTTTCCTATGCTGGATGCAGGTCACAGGTCTCAGGCAACAGGCCGATCGAAATTTTCGAGACATTCTAGAAGGATATTTCAACCATCGATTTCAGGGACTGGCAGGATTAAATCGACTTTGGTCGTCGTTGCAGGAATTCCTCGAGACAAAGCATTCGGTGCGTCTCGCGTTGCCCAGCGCGTTGCCGCATTCGCGTATCGGGCGGACAATTCGGATTAGCTTTCCAACGTGGCGCGATCAGAGAGTCCTTGCAAAGCTGCATGCAGCGATCGAAAGCCGGTACCAACTCAACGAACTGGTGATCGGGAATCGGATCCGAAATTCACAAACGTTCGCCGGTTCGCCAATTTCGTTCAAGTATGCCTTCGAACAGTGGGACATAGCCCGGCTAGAAGGGGACTTGGCGGCCGCCGACATGCCGTTCTGGCGAGCATGGCGGGAAACCCTCCAAGGGTCTGGTCAGAACGAACTCGAGGCGATCGAGAGCGAGTATTGTGAGATCGAACTTTTCTCTGTCGCCCCTGATGGTCGTACCAGCCCTGTCATCGACCTAATGGCACATGAAGACCGTCTGCGACCTGAATTGTGGGCCTTCGTAAAGAAGGGCTGGGTGTTCATGGACGACCTTGGCCTCGGACGTTTCCGATCCAATACCAAGCCGGGATCGCCGACATTGTTGGTGACCGCAACGCACTTTGCCAAATTCCACCCGAGTGCAATTCGGTCAGTACGACCGCTGGGAAATGGCTGGTCGCTCGTCACGTTCATCAACAATGGAATGCCCGAGCAACGGCAGACGTCCTCAGTCCCGACCTCCTTGCGATGGATCGAAGGGATTAGGGTGGGCGGAGCGCTCTTGGGAAGGGCACCACTCACTCCAGCACTTCAATTCACGGGTGAGACTTGGCCGGAAGTGACGGTGGAAGCAGCGAGCATTTCCTGCATCGTTGTAGATGGAAAGCTGATGCTACCGTCCGGGAGCTATCGTGGGCGACTCACGGGAACGCTCGACGGCATTCAACGGTCGGTCAATCTTGTAGAACGGGCCAGCGAATCCGACTCCAGTTCTAGACAAATTCTCGATGACCAGAATGAGTTCAGTGAGGATGGCCTACTGTTCGGAACTATACCAACTGACATACTCGGCCCATCCGCTTTTTGGTCCGGCGAGCGGCACGCAACAAACATGCTTCTCAACACTATCTGCGAAGGCCTTTATGCCAAATCGACGGGAGGCCTTGCTATGTCGACTGCGGTTGGGATCATCGCTCGAGTAGTTAGAAGTGTCGCAGACTGCCCATCCCCCTGGACGATCCTTCGAGCTCTATCCGACGCCGGCTGGTTCGATCTCACGATACTGCGGAACGTGCCCGCGCGCCGCCTGCTGCTCAGACCCACAACCGTATCCATCATAGCGACGGATCCGACACGTGCTTGGATCGAGGGACCGACACCGGATGCAGTGCAAGCTCGACTTGCGGCGACTGCTGTTGCCTGTGGGGGGACTTTCGAAAGCGTTGGGGCTATCGGGGAGTGGGGCTTGCCGCGATTTTTCGTTCGCTTCGCCTCCACGTCACAGCTCGAAGAGTTCGTAGCTCGCTCACGCCTGGGAAAGTACGTCAACGGCTCGGCGCCAACACCGGTGAACACGCTGGACGATAAATTGACCCTGGAAGGCTATGCCGTAGGCGCCGTATGGAACCAGTCGACTGGGTTCTTCGATCGACTGACCGAGGCTCCGGCGACCGGCTTGATCCGATACGAGCGCACCGAAGGAAACGCTTCCCATGTGTTCAGCTCGCGATTGGCCGGCATGCCCGAGACACGCGTTCGGTCGCCCTCCCTCGCGATCCTAGCGCATATTTCAAGAATGTCCGTCTCTACCATGTTCGTCCGGAAGAACGTCTTGGTCGCGAAAGCGCCCCGCTTGTTCTTGCCGTCATCTTGGGCGCGTTGGCTCGCTGCCAAGGTCTCATGCAATCCTGCACCGGTCCAAATCGATGGACGGTGGGACTACCTATATCCAGTCGATGAAGCCTGTTTGCGAGCACTATCGAGCCTACTGAAGATCGATCATGCAACGATGAAATCGACCTCCATCTGGGTTCCCCATTTCGGCAACTCTCGAACAAGGCGGGAGCGATCGGTCTTCGATGGCAAGAGCGGCATGACAGTAGCCAATCGAGCGCGTCACAGGCCCCCAGCATGACCCTCCCACTAAACAGCGCAATCGTCCGAGTCAAAGTGGTTTTGGGCTCAGACTCGGTCTTGATCTCCGACATCGCGGAGCATGCCGACCCGCTGCTTGCCGACCGAGTCGTTCGGTCGTCGCTCTTGGCTCGAGGTGGAGCAGATAGTTTTTGGCGTGTTTCGGGAGAGAGTGCTGAGCCGAAGCCTAAATCGACGACGAAAAGAGACAAGCGAACGATCTCCTCTCCACTCATGAGCGGCGAGAGCGTCTCCTTTCCGATCTTTGACGGCAGCAAGCCAAGACCGGTGCCGTCAAAGGTATTCGGGCTTCCAGCGATCGAAGCTCAGACCGACTTCAAATCGTTCAAAGAAGTCACCAGGCTCACCGTTGGTTACAGACCCGACCGTGAGGTGGCTGCGAAACTCATTGATGCTTTGATCGACGGAACACTGAAGTCGCCCATCAAGGGCCGGGTGGATGCGATCGACCTCGGGCAAGGCTATTGGCTACGCGATACCGAGTTCACCGAAAGAGGCGGCACATACCGATTCGCCACGGATATCAAGAAATTCGCGGTACCTGTTGTCACTTTGCCAATCGAGACGTCAATTATTCCTGCGGGCGCGAATATCGTCCTGTTTCCAGAGCCTCCACTGTTCGAACATCGCGGAACCCGGGACTTCCGTGCCGAGGAGGAAGTGCTCGAGTCGGCTGACGCATGGTTAGCTCGTATTTCAGAATCGCTGAAGTCAACGAATGAGGATCGGGCCAGGATCGCAGAACTGCGCGGGTTGCTCACGAGATACGCCGAAGAGACCGTCGGCGATCATCAACTGAACGACCTGTTCGCCACCCTGACAACCTTAGAACAACGCCCAGCGCTAGTTGATGCCCTCCCCGAGATTCTCAATCGCAATGCCGCTTGGTCGGTCAGGGTTCAGGCAGCGACGGATCAGGAGGTCGAGCGCAAGCTCAACGCGCTGGAATCTCGTTTCAAGGCGGAAGCGCTTGAAAAGCAAGCTGCGATCGATGTGCTCGATGGCGTCCTGAGAGAACGGGAGGCTCAACTCTCTCGGCTCGGTGAACGAGAACGAGCGTATCGAGACGCCTTGGCAGACGTCGAGGAGAGGGTGAGCGACAAGATTGACTCGGTCATCAAGAAACGTATGGCCGAGATCAAAACCGAGCCGTGGGTGGAGCGCGAAGAATGGCTTAACCTGAAAAGCGAGGTCGAACGCATCAGGGACGCAAGCAGGCTAGAAGTCGAGCCCGTTCCAACCGAATCGCCCGTAGTCCATGACATTCGTCTCATCTCACCGCGGGACATCCTACCTCGTCCGAAACGCATCGCTGCGTTGCGGGCGCTCTCTTCTGCACTGTCCATCGATGAAGCCAAGCTGTTGCTCGGGATCGCGCTTGGCGGTGCCGGACTGCTTCCTGTATTCGTTGGGTCCGACCCCGACGTGGTGGCATTGGCCTTGGCACGGAGCATTTCCGATCAAGCTGTCGCAATCTTCTGCGACCCGACATTGGTTTCTTTGCAGGACTTGTTCGCTCCGACCGTGACGCGCGTGACAGGTCTATCTACTGCGATCGAAACCGCAAAGGCACATCCTGACATACTCGTTGCGGTAGCCCTTTGCGGTCTCACAAAGGCTCCCTGCGAATTCTGGCTGCCGGCGCTCTTAGATGGCCAGCGATCTGGCTATTTCCCGCAGAACCTGAGGCTGTTTGCGACCGTATCGTCAGATGGGATCAGAGTGCCCCTGCCCGGCTCTCTGCTTCGCGCAATCGTTCCTATCGACATCGGTGTCGATCGGTCCCGGTTGGTCGATCTACCGCCATCTTTGACGCCGGCGGGAGCATGGCCGGCCTTGCCCGCTGTGCAGACTGAAGAGTCCAAGAACCTGCGTGTCGGACTTCAAGACCTGCTCGAGGTCTCAGATCGAACGACAATTGCGTTCCTCGGAAAGATATCCAACGACTGCCAAGCATCCGTCGACATCGCCGCGATCGACCTTGTTGCCGCGCTCAAAGACTGCCTTGATTGGCTCGCGGCCGTTCGTGGACCGACTTCGCCACAGCACCCAAGCACCAAGTATTTTCAGCAATTTGAGGATTGAACGATGTACGATCCGATCGGTGGCTTCAAGCGTATGATCGACCAGTTCATGGTCTACCTCGACACCGCCTATCGGATCGAGAATCCGACCGTGGCAGCTGCGCGGCACGTCTTGCTATCGGCTCCCGGCGAACTCGCCCTCGATCCAATCTTCGAGGCGGTGCCACGGTACGTGCAGTGGGGTCATGGCATCGAGGAACTGGTGGCCGACTCCGAGGGGCGGCTCGAAGGCTTTTCCAAGGTACAAAGGCGAGCGTTTGCCGAGTTGGTTCTGTGCGGTCTTTTCGACAGCGTTGCCGATGACTCCGAGCTCGGAAGAAAGGGATCTTACAAACCATACCTTCACCAAATGGACATGTTGCGCCGCGGGGTCGCAGACGGTCTGCCGGGTATCGTCACCTCTGGAACGGGTTCAGGAAAGACCGAGAGTTTTCTTCTGCCTTTGCTGGCGCAAATCTCTCGAGAGGCGACTTCCTGGCCGGCTCCCCTCCAGCCGCTAGACGACGACTGGTTGGATCCGCGCGGAAGATTCAAATATCACCGCAGAAACGAACATCCCGATCGGCCAAAGGCGATGAGGGCGATCGTCCTCTATCCGCTGAACGCCCTCGTCGAAGACCAGATGGTTCGACTTAGGAAGGCGGTGGATTCGCCAGAGGCTCGCGCCGTGATGGATCAGTACTTCGCGGGGAACCGAATTTTCTTTGGGCGATACACGGGCAAATCTCCCGTTACTGGGTACCTCGAACACCCACGCTTGGCGGACACGCCATATTGGGACAAGCGCTCGAAGCGGGCCACTGGCGAACTCCGAAAGGAGCTTCGACGCTACCGGGAAATCCAGGCGAAGATCGGTGCTGACCCGACGCTCCCCGACGATCTGAGGTACTTGTTCCCATCTACCGATGGCGGAGAGTTGATCTCGCGTTGGGATATGCAGGCCACGCCTCCGGATATCCTCGTCACCAACCAGTCGATCCTAAACGCCATGCTGGTGCGCGAGATCGATGCACCAATCATAGATCAGACCCGCGACTGGATATTGCGGGAACCTTCAGCCCGCTTTTACCTGATCCTGGATGAACTGCATCTCGTTCGTGGATCTGCCGGCGCCGAGATGGCTTCGCTATTAAGGATCTTGATCGAAAGGTTGGGGCTGTCGCATCCCGATCATGCCCATAAGCTCCGCGTACTGTCATCTAGCGCATCGTTGCCTATGGAAGGGGCCGATTCCGCTTTCAGCGTCCAATATCTGAAAAGCATGTTCGGCAACGCCGGTACTGCAGGGAGCACAGACCTCGATAGAGCCTGGCGTGACAGCGTCGTCACAGGGACGACCGAAGTTACGCCCCGCCCCGACCATACTCCGACCTCGGAATCGCTGCGAGCTGTTGCCGATTCGGTCGAACGCGGCACCTCGACACCTGCTGGTGCAGGCGCGCTGCTAGCGAGCATTCTGACAGCGTCCAAAACGATCGAGGACACGCCCGCGAGTACGGACCTGGAGGTCCTAGAGCAGGCGACCAAGACCGCCGCAGCTATGCTCGAGTTCGCAACACAAGATCCTGAAGTACACGGAAGGAGGCGTCCCAGCTCGGTTGGGGAAATCGGTACTCGCTTGTTCGGGGAACGCGATGACGATGCGGTAAGGGGATTGTTGGTTCTCAGAGCGATTCCCGACCTTCCGACCGAAGTGCTGCCGGACTATCTTAGACCACGGCGGAGCGAGATCTCCTCTCTCCCGAGTTTCAGGATGCATACCTTCGTACGGAATGTCGAAGGGATGTTTGCCTCCGTGTTGCCCGGCCCCGACAAGGCGCCTGTCTGGGGCGCTCCGAGCATTGAGCGTGGCGTCGACTACGACACGTCTATGGATGGCGAAAAGCGACGTCTCTTCGAGCTCCTCTATTGCGAAGCCTGCGGGGAACTGTACGTGGGCGGTAAACGTGGCGAATCTGGCCGCTTCATTTCGCTGCTGCCCGCACCGGAGGAGCTGGAGAAATTGCCTGAAGTGGCTGCGTCGTTGCGTTTCGAGGACGCCAGCTACGAGGAATTCGCAATGTTCTGGCCAGGCGGGACGGAGCCGATTAACGAGTTGCGCGATGATCCCGCGTTTCGGTGGAACGCTGCGTTTCTCGATTCTCGAACAGGCTTGATCTCACCATCGGAGCTTCCTGATGCTGTCCTAGGCTACTCCCTCCATCGGCGCGATGCGAAGGACCATCACGATCGCGATCGAACTACGGGCGGCACCGCCGTTCCCTACTGCTGCCCCAAATGTGGGACCGACTATTCCGGTCGCTACCGTGCCCCCAACTCATTGCGGAGAGAGGGCAGGCTGTCACCCATCAGAAGCTTCCGAACGGGCTTTTCCAAAACCTCGCAGCTGCTGGCAACAGAATTGGTTGCTGCATTGAAATCGCAAGGAGGCGACGGCAAGCTCGTCGCGTTTTCCGACAGCCGGGAAGACGCTGCCAACCTAGCCCTGGAAGTCGAGGTACAACACCAGACCGACCTTCGTCGCGAAATTCTAATCTCCTCAGCGGAGCGGTTAGCTCGCGAGCGAGCGTTTACTGCCGCTGATGAACGGGTGTTGGAGCAGCTAAGCCTCGACATCAAGGCGCTCATGCAACGCGACCTTCCCGAAGAAGAGGACGCACTGGAGGCCATGGTTGCGAAGAGAAAGGCTCTGCGGCAGAAAAAAGAAGAAGGCAAATACTCGCCAAGCCTGTCGCTCTCGGAATTGTTCGAATTCAATCGGGGTAGAGCCGGGGACGACGTCCGCCCCATCGTCGGCGGACTGTTGAAGATCGGAGCCTTGCCCGTGAAAGGCGCCGACACCGTGCTGAACCGTGTGCAGCGCCAACCATGGTACCGCTTCTTCAACGAGCGCGATGGTGAAAGCTTTTGGAAATCCGATGAGCCCGAACCGTTACATAGCCTGGTTGGAAAAGCTCGTAATTGGGTCGAGGAACAACAGAAGCCAGAAGCTACCGATCTACTGTTCAGTAAGACATATTTCGCGCTCGAGGAAACAGGTCTGGGTTGGCCTAGCTTCTACGGACCGAGCGAATACACGGCAGAGCTCTCCAAGAAGGACGCGTGGCTCAGACTGTTCGCCGACGCATATCGACTGGTACCCAACGAGTTTCAGAGCGAGGCCAAGAAGAACTGGAACGACGCTCGCGATATGCTAGGCGCGAGGCGGACAGGACGACTTCGGCACTTGATGGAAAAGCTCTTTACCGATCCAGCCGCCGCTGCGAACGAGTTCCTCTCCCAGCTTGGCGCCGAGTTGGGACAACGTACCAATGGGACGATCGACGTCACTCGCCTATTCTTTAGGACGGCAAACCCCGACGCGCCGGCTTGGCGTTGCGCAAAATGCGGTCGCGTCCACCTTCACAGGGGCCTGGAGAGCTGTACGCGCTGCGGCGAACGCCTACCTACGGAAACGGCTTTGACTGCCGGGTTGGTGTCATCGGGAAATTTCCTCGGTCGCCGCGTAATGCGCTCGCTCGAAACGGGCGGGGCGCTCTTTCGCTTGAGATGTGAAGAGCTGACGGGTCAAACGGAGGATCCGGCCACCCGGTTGCAGCAGTTCAAGGGTGTCTTCGTACCGGACGACGGAGAGAGTGAGAACGATTTCTTACTTCGCAAAAAGTTCGATGAAGTCGATCTCATATCGGTCACCACCACGATGGAGGTCGGCGTCGACATCGGCTCGTTGCAGGCCGTCTATCAGGGCAACATGCCTCCCCAGCGCTTCAACTATCAACAGCGAGTGGGCCGCGCCGGTCGGCGGGGACAGGCGTTCTCGACGGTTCTTACGGTGTGCCGGAGTAAGAGCCATGACATACACTATTTCCGCAACCCGCTCGACATGACCGGTGCAGCCCCGCCGCCGCCGTTCATAACGACCGGTCTCGTGGACATCCCGTCGAGACTGCTGCGAAAGTTCTGGCTCGTCGAGGCGTTCAACAAGTTGAGAAACGACGCGACCGACGCTTGGGCCGGCGACGACATGGTACCTGGGGACATCCACGGTGAGTTTCTCTACTGCCATGAATACTTCGATCCTAACAAGACGTGGCCTAAACTCTTACACGACGCGTTGGTGGAGACAAATCCGCAGTACGAGCTTTTCGCTGGCATCCTCGCAAGAGGCGCCCGATGTGACATCGACCAGCTTCGGAACGTGGTCGGTGTCGAAAGCGTGCTTGCAGACGTGGAAGCTCTGCGAGCAGAATATTCGATGCAGGCTATCGGCATTGCTTCCGCCTTGGCTGAGCGGGGTCTCATTCCCATGTATGGGATGCCAACCCGCTCGCGGAATCTATATGTCGAGCTTCTTTGGAAGAGAGCTCAGCAGGACCTTGCCCTGGAGTGGGATACGATCGACCGTGACCAGGATATGGCGATCTTCGACTTTGCCCCCGGTAGCGTGCGCACGAGGGAAAAACTGCATCACAGAAGTATAGGCTTCACCGGTCCCCTCCCAGTACCTAGCCAGTTCACGGATGATCTAACCAAACCTTTGGAGCCCTATTCTAGCTGGTTCAAAGATGATTTTCTGCTCGGCTATTGCGATCATTGCGGCACCTGGACGCGCAGCTCGTTCGAATCCATCGTCTGCGGCGGATGCGGGACCGATCTGGCAGCGAACGCGCGCCGCTGCATCACTCCTTCGGGGTACAGGAGCGATCTGCGGCCGTCCGAAGATTCGATCGCCTCGAAGGTCGGCCAACGCATAACGCTTGCGAGCTTGGGCAAAGCCGACGAGACGGTCGAGAGCGGCAATCTGCGGGTAAATTTCGCCGAGCGTTCCGAGGTATTCATCGTCAATCCCGGTGGTCGCGACGACGAGGGGTTCACCGGGTTCGACGTCACTCCATCGATTGATCTCTACGCCGCCAATCTCCCTTTCGCGCCCAAGAAACTACAATTGTCCAACCAAGCGATCATGACGGATGTCGTGCTTGAGGCACCAACACGGTGGGTGGGCACTGGACCTAGCGAGAGAGCATGGCTCGCTTCTCCCAAGATTACCAACTCGCTGCAGATCGGCGCTTCAGTGCTGAACGATAGACTGCGGCTAAACGAGTTGGACGGTGGGTTGTCGATGGGAAGTCGCAGCCCCGGCCGGACAAGCGTTCGAGCTGCCGCCATTTCCGCAACAGAAATCGTGGTGCAACGAGCAGCATTCGAACTAGACATCGCGCCGGAAGAGTTCGATGCGCTCGCTCCCAATGCCATGCCTGGGAAGTCCGGCGCCCTACTTCCGTACCTCCAGATCGCGGACGCATTACCCAACGGCTCGGGATTTTGCCGACATCTTTTGAGTGACAGCTCTCTGCCGGTGACGTCACTCATCAATAGTGTTTTGAATGACACAGCGGCTTGGCCGAGGCGGGTTTTCGATGATCGCGGCCACTCGGATGCATGTGGCACCTCGTGCTACCGATGCCTTCAGCGTTATAACAACCGCAACTACCACGGCCTACTCGATTGGCGCCTCGGGCTCTCATATCTCAGGTCGCTGGTGGATCAGAACCATACCTGTGGTCTCGACGGAAATTACGATGCCTACGAGCTGACCGACTGGCGGGCATTGGCCGACCGGAGTGCGGCGGATTCCGCTACCTTCATCCCGCGAAACTCGAGATCCATAGTAGGTTCCACCCTCAAGTTGCCGGCATTCTCACTATCCGAGGGTTCCGACAAATGGGCTGTCGTAGTTCACCCGCTTTGGAGGCGCGAGGGCCTTCTGAGTTTCCTCGGCCTCGACGACCGCTATGTTCCGATCGACACCTTCGAACTCGCACGACGACCGCTTCTCGCGATCGAGCGAGCTCGCAGTCAACGCACGGGATCAGTTGGACTCTAGCTATCCGTCGCCGTCCTCGCCGCCACCTCCGCGACGATGCGATCGACTATGTCGTATGGCTGCTCGTGCTCCCAGAAACGCAGTACTCGCCAACCTTGGGAGTGCAGGTGAACGTCCGTCTCGTGATCGCGATCGGTGTTTCGCTTGAATTTTCTCGACCAAAAATCCGAGTTTGTCTTGGCCTGCGAACCATGGACAGGACAACCATGCCAAAAACACCCGTCGAGAAAAATGGCGATCTTCTTCTTGGGAAATGCCACGTCGCACGTTCTGCGCGGCATCCCGGGAAGCGAAAAGTGCACTTGATATCTCAGCCCGCGTGCGAATAGCAATGAGCGAACCGATCGTTCGAAGGCGTTATCTCGGCTTGGCGTCCTGCTCATTCTGTGACTCGCTGGACTCGACATTCGATCCTCCTTGCCTGCGCGAAGCCGCGGCATACCACACCGACGGGGCCGTAGACGTTGAACCTCCACTCGCTTGAACACGAGTGTCGGTGCGGAACGAAAATCACCCACCGCAATTATGGATGCAAACCAAGCGTGGTGTTTGCATGCCGAAGGTCCATGAGACGTGGCAAGTCGAGCCGCACGGCCGTTTGGAAAAGGTCGCTGACGGTCTCTTGACGGTCAGCGGCGAAATCCAGATGCCGCTTGGCCATTTTCCGCGACGAATGACGGTCATCGGCTTGACGGGAGACCGCACCGCGATCTGGAGCTGCATCCCCCTTGCGGAACCGGAAATGCAGGAGATTGAAGCGCTCGGCGATCCAGCCTTTCTCATCGTGCCAGGCCCTGGCCATCGGCTCGACATCAAGCCTTGGAAGCTTCGCTATCCCCGAGCGAAAATTGTCTGCCCGCCGGGGGCGCGGGAAGCCGTGGAGAAAGTTGTCAAAGTCGATTCAACTGCGAATATCTTCGATGATCCTTCCGTTCGCATGGAGACGGTGCCGGGTGTGGCCGAAAAGGAAGCGGCGCTGCTCGTGCGCCGCGACGGCAGTACAACCCTTGTCGTCAACGACATCCTAGCCAATGTCCGCCACCCTCATGGGATTGGTGCCCAGATCATGGCGCGTGTGCTTGGCTTTGGCGTTGACCGGCCCAGCATGCCGCGTATTGGCAGGTGGTTCTTTGTCAAGGACGGCAAGGCGCTGAGCGCGGCTTTCCGCAAATGGTCTGATGAGCCCGACCTTGAGCGCATCATTGTAAGCCATGGAGATGTCATCACTGACAAACCGCGCAAAGTGCTTGAGCGGGTCGCGCAAGATTTCGGCGTATAGCAGAAAAATTTCTTGACGGTGGCGCTGTGGCCAAGTCGCGCTATTTTGCATGACTCTGCAACGGACGGAACGCGTAGGGCAGCCATGTGCAATGACTATGAGCAGCATATCGCCTGGGCCGAATATTGCCGGATGATGCAATCGCTGTCGCTCGATATTCCCACTCATCAGACCGAACTGGATTTGCCACAGGCGGATGACATCCGCATCAGTGACCCTGCCCCGATCATGCGCTCCGCCGGCGACACAATAGAACTCGCGCGCATGACCTTTGCCTTTCCGCCCTCTGGGCCCAAAGGCGGACCGATCTTCAACTTCCGCTCGGACGGTCGGAATTTCTCCAACAGCAAGCGCTGCCTTATCCCGGCATCGGCTTTTTTCGAATTCACCGGAAAGAAGTCTCCAAAAGCGAAGCATCGCTTCACGCTCAACGGCGCCTCGTTCATGGCGATCGCCGGACTGTGGCGCGATGGCGAAGGAAACAAGCCACCTACATTCGCGATGCTGACGACCGAGCCCGGGCCGGATGTAGAGCCCATCCACAATCGCCAGATTGTGGTGCTGCGCCCGGAAGACTGGGCGGCATGGATCCATCTCACGAAACCCGAGGCAGAACTATTGAAGGCCCTCCCGGCCGGGTCGTTGTCGGTCGAGACCGTTCGAGAAGGGAGCGACTGACTTTGCGCCAACGCCGGCACTCGTCGACCCAAGGGCTATAAGGGCAAAACAACCGTTCACCTGTGGGGTCCTGAGCATCAGCACCCTACGAAGCGAAGCCCGCATGACTGCTTTGCGCCTCTAGCTGATCATCAGGACGCGCATCACGATTCCCGAAGAGCGGACATCGCAGTCGCGCAAGGAGGTCTCGCTCAGGGTGCGCTGCTGTCCCTGCCATATCGCTTCTATCGGCGGTCAAGCGGAGAAAGCGCGTCGCTGCATGTGATCGCGCGACGCGATCCGAGTGCTTCTACCTCGGCTTCAAGGCACTGTACTTCGACTGTAGAAGGTCGTTTGTCGCCCTTAAAAGCGGTGCGACTTTTGCGATGTCGTCGTAATTGTCCTCAGCTAGTTCTTCGGCGAGATACTCGTGTGATGTGGTATTTCTGTTCTGGACCATGTCCAGCCAGATCCCTTCATCATGCAGCCATCCCAAACTGAAGGCGCGCGTCAAGCTCTCCCGCGGCGTTTTTGCGGCAACGCCCTCGTAAGCGAGCGCACGGCTTAGAGTCTTCCACATCAATTCGATGGTCATCTCGAAACGATGGATCGTGCCCTCGAATACCAACTCACGGTCACGTGGGACGGCCAGTGCACGCTCCAAGTTTGATACGACCCTTTCGAGGTTCGACAAACTATCTAAGAGCTTTCTCTCGGTCATGGATTACGATCCCCTGTTTCATTACCCGTTCGCGCAGCGTAGCGGGCATCTTCTCAAGATGAGACACGGCAATGCGGAAGAGGGAGGGCGCGCGTTCGATCTCATCTCTGAGAATAGCTATCTCCCCCCTTGATAGACTTGGTCCAGAGATAGCTAGGTCCACATCAGATCGGGGATCGTGGTCGCCAACAGCCCTTGAGCCGAATAGAATCACCTGCTCAATTTTGTCGCATCTCCTCAGCGCCTCCAAAGCGCAAGCGACACTCTCTGGTATGTTAAAATGATCCTCGGCCACGAATCCTCCCGGCTGAACGCAGCAGTGTAGCGTCACAAATGTAGAAGGCCAGCTTCCAACCGGGGTGGTTCAATGCGTCGCCACTGTTCAGTAGAAATCCACCGTCTCCAGTTTTTACATGCGATCTCCCTTTTGCCGAACCTACGCTCAAGACGCGATAGGTACACGCGATAGGAAAAATCACTTCAAACTCGTCTGGAAAAACCGAATCCTCTGAGACATCGTAGGGGTTCCGTTTTCCGTACAAAGCGTGCGAGCCACTGGGCTTTATCTCGAACAGCACGTTGCCATCAAATTCCGTCGCAACGTCAAGATCGGGAGTGGCCGATATAAATGATGCCCATTCAAACAGGAGATCCGGGGTGTAAGTAGCTAAGTGGGCTTCGCTTATCAGCGCGCCGCGAAAAACCGGCCCTTCAATAGCTCTCTTTTGTCGTAGCGCGGCATTAAGTTGCAGAATCCAAGGAGCGAATGGGGACGAATGGAGCGCACCGCCGTCATGTGCGGTCCTCAGGAGCCCGTTTATTTGTTCGTAGAGGGTCGTGTCAGCCGTGTATTGAGATATGATTGCACGGTTCAAACTGGCGTCATCGGTACAGGCCAAAACTTGCTTTGCGAACTCGGCGTTTCCCGATGCGGCTAGACCATTGGAAATTTGTACGATTAGCTTTGGAAGGTCGTTCGGCGACGCCGCATAGTCTGGTGGGTCAGCATACCAACCCCAAAATGACCGGAGATGCGCTGTCCAATGTTGAAACGGTACTGCCTCAACATTGCGCGGCACGATGAAGTTCTCATACTCGTGATTTACGCCCAAGGCCGACATCGTTTTCAGCGGCAAAGGCAATGCCGCCCCGCTTAGTCTCCGCCTTCGAGCCACTTACACCTCCGTCATAATCAGGCAGTCGACGCTACTTGGCTAACAATGAAAATGCCAGTATTCGCCTCCCTCGATCCCAGTGAGACCGCCGGCCGGACAATTGCGGGACGCCGATTGGATCTGAGATCCGCTGCTCTGATGCCGAAGCTGCACCTTCTGTTGGTTCGATGCGGTATGCGCGCCAACGCAGAGGTGGCAAAGACCTGATTGATCAGGTGCGGCGAGATCGGCGCCACGTCCTTGTATGAGGCAGGCGATTTTGTGTTCCAAAGATTGCGATATGCTAACGTTGGACATGCCTTCGAAGAAGACTACTAAGACAGTAACCGCGGATACCGCCTCGCTCCTGCAGGAAGGAGAAGGTGATCGCGCGGACTTTAAGCGCGGCCCTGACGGCGTGTCTGCTGAGGATCTAGTCGCGTTCGCCAACGCGGGTGGCGGAGCCATTCTTGCTGGCGTCGATGAACGGACCGGGGATGGAGGCGCACAGGTCGGCATCGTGGTGGGATGCGATGTTGGCGATGGAACGATACTTCAGATCGCCAACAAAGCTCTGGGATGCATCCCACCGGTCGCGATCAATGTCAGCATCGAAAGTGACGACGGCACGTCGTTTCTGCGGATCGATGTCCCGAGCAGCGCCACGAAGCCGCATTACACCCCCAAGGGCATCTACTGTACGCGTGATGGTCGACGTATTCGCGCGCTGCATCCAACCGAGCTTCTGAAAATCTTTCTCGAAAGCGAAGCGCGCGCATTTGCCGAGCGGTTTGAGGCGGCAGCAGGCCGCATGACGAAAGAACTCCGTCAGCTCGAATCTTCTTTGGATGCCAGCATCCAGAGCATGGCCGATCAACTCGGCTGGGCCGACAGCAAGCTTGGCGATACGGAAGGCGCCCTCGGTACCATCCAAGCTTACGTCACCCGCATCAACTCAGAAACCAATGATGTTGCTTCGAGACTTCGAACGATTTTCCGTCAGGACAAGCGCGACGATCCGGTCACGGAGCGTGAGCGAACCAAGCTTCGTGACGAGCTGGTCGACCAACTTCTGGACGATAGAAAACTTCTGGACTCCATCGCAAAAGGCACCGCCAACTTCACGATCAGCGCAAAGGGTAAGGCCGCAGAAGAGCTGACCAAGGAAGATCTCCAATCGATTTTCGAAGACGCGCTGAAGATCGTGGTCGACAAGGTCGAGAAGGAAAAATACTCGGTTCAGATCAAGAAGCCTGGCGACTTTACCGAGAACGAACTCAACGATTTCGCGGTCCTCGTCAAGAAGGGGGGCGAAGTCGCGGATGGCATCGAGGCTCGCCTCAAGACGGCCGATGTCCTGGGCTTCATCCGATACGACAAGGCAATCGTCGGAGTCGGGGCACTTAAGAAGCCGGCTGCCGCCTACCGGAACGGTGTTTTTCAGAAGGCGCAGGCTACAGCCAATCCAGGCGACTTCACGCGATGGCTCTTCGTCGAGCAAAAGCATCGTGGAAAGCAGACCCGAGACTTGATCGCGGGCTTGCTGGATGCGGCGCGAGCCAAGCTCGTTTATGCGACGACCCGCAAGGCCAACGAAAAATTACAACGCATCCTCAAGCATCATCGCTTCTTCCAGAACGGCGCCGCGTACCCCTCGACCGAAAACCCCGGCGAGGAAATTATCCTCCTGACACAGAGCTCCAGGCCGTCTATCTCAAAGGAAAAAGAAGGCACAAGTCGACCTCAATAGCATCCCGAGCCGGATCGTGGTGTACGTCAACAATCAGAAGGCTGACGCAAATGCCTGGCCCCTGGTCCCGAAGCCCTGCCATTCCGGCGGAGCTTTCCGCTGTCGGGGAAGGAACTCAGTTGCCAAGCGTTCGTGCTCAATCGCCGCAACGGCGTCCAAATGGCGCGTAGTGATAGGTTCTTTGTGGTGATTACAGAGGCGCAAGACGCGAGCAAAAAAATTACTCGCCTAGCTTCTTCGCCTGTCGGCGATAATCGTAAGCAGGTAATCAACATCAATGACGTGGACATGCTTCCTTCCGGCGCGGACTACGATCCCGTCTAGGACGACTGCATGGCTCCCGACTTCACCGATCATGGAGAACACTGCTCCGCCGCTATAGCCGTCTGCAACTGGTCGCCCCCGTGCGTTCACGTATCTGCGGTAATATGAGGCGTTCGACTTGAATGAGTAGTCAAAGTCACAATCTGATATCGCGCGTTTGATGTTGATATCGCCCGGCCGCAATGGCTCGAAGTTCTCATGATAGGCGTCGATGACACCATCGAGGGATGGGTTACCCACCAAGAACGATTTGATCCTCTCTCCCCTCCACAACGGCTCCAGCGGAAAGAAATACGGCTGGTCTTGGTGTTTAGTTTTCCAGTCAGCCGCCGTCTCGAACAGGAGAAGGTCATGATACTCCTCGTCGGGGTTACCAGTCTCGAATATGCAGTGCTGTAGCAGGATGTTGGACAGGACTCCTTTGCCGCTTGCGACACGAGCCGTTTCAAGAACTTCTTTCGCCACCTCGCTTCCACGCGGCAAGTCGAATTGGTGCCGCGTCATGACAACGAAATTTGTCCCGCCGTGCTCGATCAATGTCGCCGTCCCTCTGCGAGCTAGAGGCAGCGACCGGTCGCTCATCTCGATCAGGACCATGCGACAGGACTGCGTGATCGTTTCGAACACGTCGCCGGGTCTGAGATACCGCCTGCCAACCTTGACAGTATTAAAGCTAGGTAGATCGCGGAGAAGCATTTCTAATCATAGCCCCGGTTTCTTCTGCCCAGCATGTTACGCCTGCGAAATGGCCGGAGCCAGTGACGACTGGAAGGTGCCTAGACGGCCGCATGGTGCCGTTGCACAGGCTCCAATATCATCGAATGGTCCGGACGGCATCCAGGGCCAGTTAGATTAGGGAATTCGTTTAAACGATATCTGGCGAAGGCGAAGGACTGGACCGCCATTTCCCCTGATTTGTTAGTGGATTTGGCGCGACTAGCCAATGTGGTTGCCACAACCGTTGCCCTCGATCAATGATCTATGAATGCTCGCTCCCAAGGGCGGCTTGCGCATAGAAACCCTCAGATAGCGGACGTTCCGCTCTCAGCCATCAATCGCCCTGGGTTGCCGCCTGGCGACCTCCACGTTGCGGCGACGGTATAACTCGCTGCGCACCCGAAGGTGTATCAACCGTCAGAGTGGCGGTTGACCGTGAAGAGGTCACAAAACATCTGCAATTCGGTCGTGCGCCTTCCCCGATGTCAAACTAAGAAATGGACAGGATCTCGAGCTCGCGCTCTCCGAACCGGACAACATCGCCAACGGTTTTGCCAATCAGCGCGATGGCGACCGGTGAACCATGCGATATGGAAGCTTGAGACGGGTTGGCTTCGTCCTCACCGACGATGTGGAAGGTCTGAGTGCGGCCATCGTCGCGCTCGAAGGTAACGGTGTGACCGAAGGTGATCACTTCGTTGGACGTCGGCACCGACATAGGCCGAGCCGTACGGACGCGCTCGGCATAGTATCGCATGTCTCGAATCGGAACGGCCGATTGCCGTCGCTTCTCGTTGACATCTTCCAGCGCGCTAGCGGCCTCGAAAGACTGCTGAGCGCGAGTCAATTCATCCTGCAGCATCTTGAAACCCGCCTCAGTGACGAGGTTGATGCGATCGGAGATAGGGCGGGCCGGCAAGATTGTTTCCGACGCCGTCTCGGCGCTTTCCTCCTTGGCAAATGCTACGCTCAATTGTTCGGGTCTCCTATCAAACGCTGTTGGATGGCGATGGCGTCATCATGCCCAGGGTCGCAGTCCAGGATGATCTTTGGTCGGCCGAGCCCGTTGGAACAAGAGACTTCCGCGCCTGCGCCGTCAAGGTTCTGGTATTCAACCTAGCCAGAGCCACTCCACCGATTTTCCGCCCAGGACTATTTGAAATCCCGTGTCTTCACCTTGATCTGGTCGATGTGCAGATAGGGATCGATGATGTTCCGCGGCCGCGGTCCCTTCGGCACGCGCGGGTCGGGCGCCGGACTGCCATGATGAAACTCATCGCCGCGGCCACGCGGCAGCGGAAAGGCAGTATCGCGATCGCCAACGCTGGCTAGATCGGCTGAGAGATCGCTCAGCCGGTGCGCCACCAGATGGACCACATCGCCTTCCCTCTGGATGCGCCCATAGACGCCAATCATGCCGGCGCCGAGCACGACCCTGCGATATTTTTCGAAGACCTTCACCCACACGACCAGATTGGCAATGCCCGTCTCATCCTCTATCGTGATGAACATCACCCCTTTGGCTGAGCCCGGCCGTTGACGAACCAGCACGAGGCCCGCTGCCTCGAGCCACTGCCCGTCGCGCGCCTGCATGGCTTCGCGGCAAGAAACGATGCGCTTGCGCCGCAGATCGGCACGTAGGAAAGAGACGGGGTGGTCGCGCAGGGTCAGCCCGACATGCCCATAATCTTCGACGACCTCGCCGCCGGCCGTCATGGCACGCAACGTGACCCTGGGCTCCAAGATCTCTGACACCGTCCGTTGTTCGCGAGCCGAGGCCGCCGCAAACAGCGGCAGCGGCTCGTCGCGCAGCGCCTTGATCGCCCACAAGGCCTCACGCCTCGCCAGCGACAGTGAAGGCTGAAACGCGTCGGCCTGGGCGAGTTCAACCAGCGAGGCGGCGGGAACACCGGCTCGACGCCAGAGGTCGTCTACCGACCCAAAGGGTTGATCGGCTCTTGTGGTGATGATGGTGGCCGCATCGACATTGGCCAAGCCGCGGACCATTCGCAGGCCAAGCCGAACGGCAAACCGATCGTCGTGCTCGGTGGGCTCCAGCGTACAATCCCAACGTGAAGCGTTTACACAGACCGGGCGCACCTCGACACCGTGGTCGCGGGCATCACGAACGATCTGGGCCGGGGCGTAGAATCCCATCGGCTGCGCGTTTAGGAGGGCGGCGCAGAAGACGTCGGGGTGATGACATTTCATCCACGAGGAGGCGTAGGCGATGAGCGCGAAGCTCGCAGCATGGCTCTCGGGAAAACCATAGCTGCCGAAGCCCTCCAGTTGCTTGAAGGTGTTTTCGGCGAATTCGCGCTCATAGCCGTTCTTCACCATGCCGCCGATCAGCTTGGCGCCGAAGCTGGAGACGCCGCCGGTATGTTTGAAGGTCGCCATGGCGCGGCGCAGCTGATCGGCCTCACCCGGCGTGAAGCCGGCGCATTCGATCGCCACCCGCATCGCCTGTTCCTGAAACAGCGGCACGCCCAGTGTTTTTCCGAGCACCTTCTCCAGTTCAGGCTTGGGATAGACAACCTCTTCCTTGCCTTCGCGTCGACGCAGATACGGATGCACCATGTCACCCTGGATTGGTCCCGGTCGAACGATCGCGACCTCAATGACCAGGTCATAGAAAGTTCGCGGTTTGATGCGGGGCAGCATCGACATCTGGGCGCGAGACTCAATCTGGAAGGTGCCGAGCGTATCGGCCTTGCGGATCATCGCGTAGGTGCGCGGATCCTCGGCCGGGATCGTGGCAAGATCGAGCGTGACGCCCTTGTGTTGCGAGAGCAGATCGAAGCCGCGCTTCATGCAGGACAGCATGCCGAGCGCCAGCACGTCGACCTTCATGAACTTCAACGCGTCGATGTCGTCCTTATCCCATTCGATGACCTGACGATCCTTCATCGCTGCGGGCTCGATCGGCACGAGATCGTCCAGCCGGTCGCGGGTCAGCACAAAACCGCCGGGGTGCTGTGACAGATGGCGCGGGGCGCCGATCAGCTGCCTGGCGAGGTCGAGTGCCAGGCGCAGGCGGCGGTCGCCGAGATTGAGGTTCAGCTCCTCTGCATGTTTTGGCTGAACACCTTCCTCTGACCAGCCCCACACCTGCGACGACAGCATCTTCATGAGGTCTTCGGGCAAGCCCAGCGCCTTACCAACGTCACGCAAGGCGCCTTTCGAGCGATAGCGGATGACGGTCGAGCACAGCGCGGCATGTTCACGGCCATAGGTGTCGAACACCCATTGCATGACGATTTCACGCCGTTCGTGCTCGAAATCGACATCGATGTCAGGCGGCTCACGCCGCTCCTCCGAGACAAAGCGCTCGAACAGAAGGTCGTTGCGATCGGGGTCGATCGAGGTGATGCCAAGCACATAGCAGACGGCGCTGTTGGCGGCCGACCCCCTGCCCTGGCACAGAATGTCCTGACTGCGGGCAAAGCGAACGATCGCATTGACCGTCAGAAAATACGGCGCGTATTGCAGCTTGTCGATGAGCTGCAACTCATGCTTGAGCGTGCCGACAACCTTGTCCGGCACGCCTTCGGGGAAACGCTCCGTGGCGCCCTCCCATGTCAGTTTCTCCAGCGCCTGCTGCGGCGTCAGTTCCGGCAGCAGTCGCTCCTCGGGATATTGATAGGCAAGCTCGTCCAGTGAGAACCGGCAGCGGTCGGCGATCTCGACCGTCCGGGCGATCGCTTCGGGGTAGCGGCCGAACAGCCGTGCCATTTCATCGGGCGGCTTCAGGTAGCGGTCGGCATGCCGCTCGCGCCGAAACCCGGCGTCATCGATCGTGACATTATGCCGGATGCAGGTGACGACATCCTGCAGGATGCGCCGCGACGGTTCATGGAACAGGACATCGTTGGTGACCACCGTTGGCACGCCGGCCTGTCCAGCGAGGTTGGACAGATCGTGTAGCCGCAGCGCATCATTGGGACGGCGGCGCAGCGTCAGCGCCATATAGGCGCGACCGTCAAATGCCTCGCGAAGCCGCCGCAACCAAAGTGAGCATGTATCGTCGGCCTGGTCGGGCACGAACACCGCAACGAGGCCCTCGCCATAGGCGACGAGGTCGGCCCAGTGCAGCACGCACTTCGCCTTGCCGCCGCGTCCCTTGCCCAGCGACAGCAAGCGGCATAATCGGGAGTAGGATGCGCGCTCGGTCGGATAGACCAGGACCGAAATCTCTTCCACCAGATCCAGTCGGCAGCCGACGATCAGCCTGACACCTGTCGCCTTCGCCGCCTCATTCGCGCGGACAATGCCAGCCAGGCTGTTGCGATCGCAGATGGCAAGTGCGGGCATGTCCACAAGTGCGGCCTGCGCAAACAATTCCTCGCAGGAACTGGCGCCGCGCAAAAAGGAAAAATGCGAGGTGCATTGCAGTTCGACGTAGGTCGCAGTCATCCGAAGATGCCGTGCAGGAACCAGCGATGCGAACCGGTCGCGGCATCCTCGCCGTCGCCCGCGCGATAGATCCAGAACCGCTCGCCGGCTTCGTCCTCGACCTGGAAATAGTCGCGCACGGCGGCAAGCTCGGCGTCGCGCTTCCACCACTCGCCGAACACCCGCTCAGGGCCATCGGCGCGCTTCACCTTTCGACGGATACCTCTCCAAGTAAAGCTCGCCGGCGGATGATCGGGCAGGAGCGCTATCGCCTCGATCAGCTCCGGCATGGCAAACAGACGAGCCGGACGCGGCCAATGGTCTGGCCATGCCTCGCCGGTCTCAACGGACGCGGGCGCTACACGCCGGAACGATCGCTCGGGCACGTCGCTGGCCACCGGGGTAAACCGATAGAGCTTTTCCTCACCGACACGATTTCCGAGGATGTCGATCAAGTCCGAGATATCCGCATCCCGTTGCTCGATGAGCGACGAAATGGTCTGCGTGGGTGTCAGTGGTTCGGCCACAGGTGCGGACAAGCGCATCAACTCGATGCCGAAGCCCGGATCGACCGTCTCGATCTTGTCGCAGATGAGCCGCGTCAGGCGCTTCACGTCACGGACCGGCAAGGCCGTGCCGACGCGGATGGCTTCGATACGGTTGTCGACGCGGTAAAGCAGCAGGTCGAGCCGCCGGGCACCCAGACCCTTCGTCTCCAGCTCTACACACAGCGCTTGAACAAGCTTGCCAGTGTAGCGGGCGATCGTCTCGGCCGCACCGATGGGTTCGCCAAACGCACGTTTTACCTCGACCACATCCGCCGGCCGGACCGGCTCTATCGGTTCGGCAAGGCGTCCAGCCGCCTGGTCAAGGCGGCGACCGAGTTCCGGCCCGAAGCGCAGCGTCAGTGGCGCTCGCGGCTGCTTCAGAAGCTCCCCTACCCTGTCGAAGCCCAAAACCCGCAGACCGCCAACGATCGCATCGGGCAATCGCAGCGCCGCGATGGGCAGAGGGAGGATCGCATCATAGGCTGCGTTGACGGCGACCACGCTGATGGTCTGATTGACGTATCGCGCAACGGCGTGAGCGGTACCCCAGCTATCGGCTATCGCGGCCCGCGCCGAAAAGCTGACTTGGTTGAGACGGTCGACCATATCGGCCAGCATCAACTGTTCGCCGCCATGAAGGTGATCGGCGCCCGTGGTATCCATGACCAATCCGTCCGGAGGATCCACAGCGACGATCGGCGCGTATCGCCGTAATGCCCATAGCGCCAGCCGCTCCAATGCCTCACCGTCTGCCTCGGGTTCGGCATCCATGACCGCCAGCCCCTGAACGAGCGCCTGTGCTTTCGTCGCCGGCATTCCCACCCGCAGGCCCGCTTCCACAGCCGCGCGATCTGTTGCTACCACCAAGCGACGGTTGCCTTGCTGCCCGACCAGCACCAAGGGTCTATCCGGTGGCGGCGAGACGTCGCCCAATTTCCTTCTGAGCCGGTCGGTCGACCAGCTTGGAAGGAAGAGCGAGACGACCCTTTGCATCACAAGCCTCCACTTCGATATCGAGCGTTTCCCCTCCACGTGATCGGATCAATTCAAGTTGCCATCGTGCCCGGCCGACGCCTGGCACGGGCAGCGGTCGCGACGGCAGCACGGAAACGCGCCAGCGCGTGACCGAAGCCGTCGGCTGCCCGAAATCGGCAGCTTCGGTCTGGCGGCGCCAGCGGCGGATGGCGATGCCCATCGCGCCGGAGCCTTCCGATGCAAGCTGCAAACGTCGCGAGGCCGTCATCGAGAGCCGGGCAACTTCGGCAACCACAGCCCCAAGCCCCACATGCCGCAAACCTTCCTCGAAGCAGGCGAGCAAGGCTTTGTCGTCACCGGCTTCGACATAGATCACCCGGTCGGGGTGAAGTCCGACCTGGGCGATTGCCGGCGCAAACAGATCCTGGCGCGTCACGCACCACAGCACCTTGCCTTGCGTTCTGGCCGCAATGCCCGCCGCAAAAAGCGACGCGGCGGCGCCATCGATTGCTCCATTGCCGCCGCCGGCAACTTCATGGAGAGCGCCAAGTGCCACACCGCCGCCTGGCAGATGACTGTCGATAGAGGAGATACCGAAGGGGAGCACCGCTCTTTCACGCGTATTGCCGCCTTCGAGACGCGCAATGCGATCTCGCAGATCGGAAATGGCAGCGTTTGGCGCCGATGCACTCATCTGTCCTCTGAACGCGAAATGCTGTGATATGTTCCTCATTTGTTCTCTTCCTAATGAAGAGTCAATGGCATGGTGCGGTGGCGCTGCGGAAGAAATGTTTGGCGCGACCGCTGCCTCGTGACGAAGGCCACGATGCCGCGCTGGACGTCGCGCCGGCGACTGCCGGCGCCTAAAGGAAAAACGGCGCATAAACCGCAGTCCTGCGCGCGTCCGCAAATGCGGACATTGTCGCGCGCAGGACGGAGGAAATTCGCCCCCGCCGCGGGCGGTTAACAGGACAGCCGTAGGAGCGTCAGCATAGCGCCGGCCGCAGGACGGGACGCGGGACCGACTGTCCCCGTCCGCGGCGGTCCGCATCTTGATCGGCGATGGAAGCAGTTGCCTTGGAAACGGGATGATGCGCCGATCATTGTCCAATGGGTTATCGCGTTGAAAAAACAGACCTTATTCTTCTATCGGCAACAGCCTATTGACTCCAATGTTCTTATTTTGTTCACTGTCGACACGATTGGCACAGGAGGCGAACCATGGAACTTCGCTTGAACATTGAAGGTGCAACGCCCGAAGAACTGGCACGCGGTGTCGCGGCAGCCGAAGCAGTCTTCGCGCGAGCCGGCATAACGCCCTTGCAAGGCGCGGAAGGTTTGTTCGCGTTGGAGGGGTGGGAAATCAAAGGCTTTCCGGAAGACGACAAACCTACCGAGGATGAGGACCGAGCGGCCATAATCTGGGAAGAAGCCGACGAAGCTGCGACAATTGCATGTTGTGCGGACTGGCCGGAGGACACGATTCCGCACCATCAGATCATGGAACTGATCGACGTTCCCCGAACGAGATTGCAAGCCGAGGCGCTTCCGGACACGTGGCCGGCGCGCAAGCAGCTCTATCCTGACGTCGTCAAACGGCTTGAGGTTACTGCTGGCCCGGACCGCCAGATCGATTTCGATATTGCCTTCGTTCTGGGTTGGGTCCCCGAGCGGCCGACGCTGGATCGGGTCGAGCCGCTATCGGAAGACGGCGATCGTATCCCCTTCTTCACCAGCGACCTTGCCCAGGTTGAGGAAATGGCCCGCAAGGCGCTCAAGGACTGGACGATCGAGATTGACCGGGATCCCTATGATGCCCGCGTTTTCGACCCTGCAGCCGCCGATGACGGTGACGAATTGCGCATGGCGGCGTGGCGCGATTTCGACGGCTCGCTGCTTATGGAGAAGCCGCCTGCAAATCCTGCAATCGCACTGACCCTGGCGATGATGCGCGGCCAGTCGATGCATTTCGAATAAGGCTGAACGGATCACAAGGCCGCCATCGTCGATCGATCGTACTTGGCCACTCCAGGTCGCAAGCCAGATGGCCAAAAGCCTGACAAGCCCACACCCATGCGAGGAGAGAATCATGTCAGAAAAACCACCCTATATGCCGACCGGCATTGGAATGGGCATGATAAGCGACGACGAGGCCAAGGTCGGCGTTCTGATATTTGAAACCGCGGAAGGTAACTTCGACTTCGCCGTTAATCTGCAGGCAGTCGATGTCCTCACCAAGGCAATCAATAAGATCGAGATGCATCTCCGCTCCGGCAGGACGCACTGAGTGTCCAACGATGTCCCAGATCAGAAAAAGCCGAAGCTGATCGTTGTCGTCGCGTTCGACCGCGGCGAGGATGGCGACCTGTTCACCGCATACGGCCCGACCGACCAGCAAAGCGAGGACCGCGCGATCCGCACGGCAAAGGCGCTGGCTTCAAACCACGTCGGTGTCATAGCATGGAGTCGCGACGCCGACCCGGCGCTTGGCGACTATGGGTTGCCGACAGTGTTGTTCACCAACGGCGAACTGCCGGACATGGAGTGAAGAATGATCAATCCGCCCAGGCACCGGGACGACCATGACTTCGTAGACCGCGCGCTAGACTGCCAGGAGGCTATGGAACCCGGCTTTCAGGCAATCATCGATTGCATGTTGGAAGTGGGCTGGAGCCGGGGTGAGACACTGCGGGCGCTGAAGCCGCTCATTGCCGCCGACAACATGACCCAGAAAGAGAATGCCAAGACGGAAGCCGAGCTCGCGATCGCGCGCGCTATGATACGCGCTGGCAAGCCGCTTTAGGCTGCCGGCTACAGTTTGCTGACCCCGGCTTCATCGACCTCCGCTTCCATCTGATCGCCGACCGGCTCGGCCTTGCCGGCACCATGGATGGACTCGCCATCGAAACCTTGCAACCAGGCGTCGGCATATTCCTTCCAGAATTCAGGCACGACGCGCTCTCTTCCGTCCTTGCGCGCTTGTACCCCATAGAGCCAAGCATATCCGACGCGCTCCTGATCCTTTTTAGCCACGGCCATAGTCGTCCTCGCGCAAGATGTCGGCGTCAGCCGCGGCCTTTACGAATGCCGCCCTTGCCACACTGGCTTCTTTGATCCCGTCCAAGACCGCCAGGCAGGCCCTTCGAGCGGCCACATGGCTTTTTCCCGTCACTGCCGGCCAACGATTGAGAAGCACGTCGGCCGCCTGCGCGACACGCTCAACCTTGTAAATAGTGTCGCCGGACCGGCCTAACGCGACCGAAACGGGCATATCGAAACGCTTGTCTTGCATCATGCCACCCAGAGCTACTCGAACCCGATTCAAGTATCGGCGCGCGATTCAGTTCCGGCTCGTCATTCCGGAATGACGCCCGCGCTGTTGGCGACCGCCGCGACCATGATCGCGAAATACCGACCTTGGCTGCATCCGCCATCGCCCGGTCGGCAATATCTGTCAGCAAGGGAAGGATCAGTTAAGGGACGATCCGGAACGTGCGATGGACCCTTTTGCACGCCGCGACGTCCTAATCACCGCACCACCGATCTCATGCCGTTCCCACACTGCATTCGACGCGTAGAGTGCACGCGTAACCGGCTGGAAAGGGAACAACGCACGTGAATCAGAAGCGACCTCTACCCCGCGTATATCAAAAGACATCAGGGGTTATAGTCGGATGATAGTAGCGCATCTGCTTGACATGGACGGGGTTTTGGTCCGCGGCGGTCAGCCAATTCAAGGCTCGATCGACTATGTCGCGGGGCTGGTCTGCAACGGCAAGCCGTTTCAGATCTTTACCAATAACTCCCGCTTCACGCCGGAAGATCATGCCGAACGTTTGAGGGCGGTTGGCTTCCTTGTTCAGCCTGAGCACATCTACACATCGGCGCTCGCAACTGCGCGATTCGTGGAGCTGCAAAAGCCCGGATCATCCGTGTATGTCATCGGCGACAGTGGACTGGTTGAGGCCCTCCGGCACGCAGGTTGTCGGATCACGCAGTTTGCCCATCCTCGGCGACACCACTTCGTACCACTACGAGCAGATCGCCGCCGGTGCCGAGCTTGTCGCAAAGGGCGCGTGGTTTCTCGCCACCAATCCGGATGCCACCGGCCCGACCGAGCGCGGGTTCCATCCGGCCTGCGGGGCAGTCGCAGCCCTGATTGAAAAGGCTACCGGCCGTCAGCCCTATTTCATCGGCAAACCGAACTCATTCATGATGCGAAGCGCGCTCGACCGCCTGGGAGTTAGTGCAGCCGACACGATCATGGTCGGAGACAGAATGGATACGGACGTTGTCGCCGGACTGGAATCGGGTCTGAAGACAGCCCTTGTTCTTACTGGGGTGAGCACGCGGGCTGACATGGAGCGATTTCCATTCAGACCGGACCACGTGATCGACCGCCTCGCCGATCTTGGCGAGATCCTCAAAAAGGAATGAACATGTGGAAATGACGCGCACTGGTGCCTACCCGGTCGGTCGCAATCTCTTTGTGGGCTTCCGTTGTCCCGGACCCGTCGAGCGCACCCGACAGGATTCGAACCGGTGACCTCTGCCCTCGGACGGCATCGGCTAATCTCTGTCCCCAAATTGGAAAGTTTTGGACTAAGCCGCGTGCCTCCGATAGCAGAAGAAGGCCTCTTTGATAGTGGGTGTTGCGATGTAGCGGTCTACCGACTCGAACCCCATAAATGCTTGGATCAAGGTTGCACCACAGCGGATCCAAAACACCCCGACCTCCTCCAGAAGCGCCCGCATCTCGACGGGAGCCGCAAGACAGAAAGTTCGAAAAGCTTCTAGGAAACCCAAGCAGACTGAACGGCGCTGCGGACAATGAGGGCCTTCCACCAGGGAAGGCTTCGGTTCGGGCCCGCCATGCTCTCCTCGAACGTAGCGGCTATGACGCCAAGGATGGCATTTAAAGGACCCCCTTAGGGTGATTGTGTCCAATGGCGCGCGATCGCTTGGATCAAAAACGCGGGAACGCGACCGTATCTTCTTTGATCTCGCCTGATGACATGCCCGTACGGATCCGCCCGGCGAGCGTATGGGTTGCGGCCAGCGTACCGTCGGGGCATCATCATAAAACTGACGTCCGCGCCATTCGGGAGGCGCCCCAGCTGCAACGTAGTCTCGACAGTTTTTCCTTCGCCTGCGGCCTAGTACGGCCATGAGGGTGACCGACAACATCGTCGTCATGGACAAAGGGCAGAATGGATCCACAAGGCCTATCGGTGGTCGAGACAGCAGAAGGGATCAGCTTGCCTGTCGCCTTTTTCGCACGGTAGCCCCGAAACGCGACGTAGGCGGGTAGTTCAAGCTTATCCGGTGCCGGCCTGATGGATCCGAATGGTACCAGCGAGATTGTGTCCTATATGACAAGTGAAGACAGTCTCCTCGAGACGGGAGCTGTTGGGTCCTTCCCGTCGGAGCCAGATTGTCATGACGGTACCTGCGACCGCCGAATAAACCCAGGGCATTCAGATGCGGCTTCCCGCCCTCAACAACAGCTATGCGCAATTGCCCGAGCGCTTCTTCGCGCCCACAGATCCGAAGCCGGTGTCCGAACCGCGGCTGATCCGATTCAACCGGCCACTTGCGGAGGAACTCGGGCTCGATGCCGACCAGCTTACCAGCCCGGATGGATTGGATATGCTCTCTGGCCATAGATTTCCGGAAGGCTTGCAGGCAATCGCCCTGGCCTATGCAGGTCACCAGTTCGGAAACTTCGTGCCTCAGCTCGGCGACGGGCGCGCTCTGCTGCTTGGCGAGGTGGTGGACGTTAACGACAGTCGCCGTGACATCCAGTTGAAGGGATCGGGACCGACGCGGTTCTCGCGCAATGGCGACGGCCGCGCAGCCGTCGGCCCGGTTCTGCGCGAGTATGTCGTCAGCGAAGCAATGGCCGCGCTGGGCATTCCGACGACGCGAGCCTTGGCGGCTGTGCTCACCGGGGACCCGGTCTATCGCGAGGTCCGGCTGCCCGGCGCTGTCCTTACAAGAGTGGCGGCCAGCCATATCCGGATAGGCACCTTCCAATATTTCGCTGCGCGCCACGATACCGGAGGCCTCAAGATCCTCGCCGACTATGCCATTGAACGCCACTTCCCGCAGCTGGTCGGGCAAGCGCGTCCGTACCGAGCTTTGCTTGAGGCCGTTGTCGCTGCACAGGCCGATCTGGTGGCGCGCTGGATGCTGGTCGGCTTCATCCATGGCGTCATGAACACCGACAACATGACGATCTCGGGCGAGACGATCGACTATGGCCCATGCGCCTTCATGGACGCCTACGACCCGAGCGCGGTGTTCAGTTCGATCGACCGTGTCGGCCGCTATGCCTATGCCAACCAGCCTCATGTGGCGACATGGAATCTTGCACGCTTTGCCGAGACTCTGCTGCCGCTCATGAGCACGGACGAGAGTGAAGCCGTCTCTGAAGCCGAAGAGGTGCTTGGGTCTTTCCAGTCCTCATATGAGACTGTGTTGCAGCGCGGCTTCCGCAGAAAACTCGGATTGCTGACCGAGGCGGAAGGCGACTTGCAGCTCGCGGCTGATTTTCTGGATGTATTAGCTCGCGGCGAAGCCGACTTTACGCTCGCCTTCCGGCGTCTGGGCGACGACCTCGCCGCCCCGGACGATCAGGGCGGGGCGCGGCAGTTGTTTGAGGATCCAGGCGCATTCGATGTTTGGTCGGCGCGCTGGCGCGAGCGCATCGCAAGCGATGCTGCCGACGCGGCCGCGCGCCGGGCGGTCATGGATGCCGTCAATCCCAAATTCATCCCTCGCAACCATCGCATCGAGGCTATGATCCAGGCGGCGCTGGGCGGGGACTTCACACCTTTCGAGGAGATTCTGAGGGTCATCAGCCGGCCCTTCGATGAGCAGCCGGACATGGAACGCTATGCTGACCCGCCACGCCCGGATGAACGCGTCCTACAGACATTCTGCGGCACATGAGACATTGAATGATGGCCGGTTAACATGTGCAAATGCGGAAGACCCTTCGCAAGCTACCGTCGTGAGTAGTCGGAAGCGTCTGATCTATGACGATTATGGACTCACGGAAGCTTGTCGATCACCCGTGCCGATGCTTCCACCGTTGCAGCCAGGACTACCTGAGCGTCGGGCGGCGGGTGCTGGGAGACAGATCTTGAGCGTCAAGGCTCCGCAATAAATTGGTCGCGTTCAATTTCACTGCAATCAGAGAACACCCTCCGGAACCAGTTGCCCCGCATCGAGTTGCTATTCCGCCTCGCTTTTGAGGGCGAACGGGAGAACACAGGATGGCACCCACTAAGAAGGCATCACCGAAGGGCCTGAACGAACTTTTCCACGACACGTTGAAGGACATCTATTTCGCCGAAAAGAAGATCGTTGCGACGCTGCCGAAAATGGCAAAGGCCGCTCAAAGCCCAGATTTGAAGGCGGCGTTCGAAAAGCACCGCGAGGAAACGAAAGAACACGTTGCCCGGCTCGAACAGGTTTTCGAAGTGATCGGCAAGAAGCCGCAGGGAAAGACGTGTGCGGCTATTGTGGGCATCACCGATGAAGGTGCCGAGATCATGGAGGAATATAAGGGCACACCTGCCCTGGACGCTGGCCTGCTGGCTGCGGCCCAGGCTGTGGAGCACTACGAAATCTCACGCTATGGCACACTGAAGACCTGGGCCTCCGAACTCGGGCTGGATGAAGCTGTTTCGCTCCTCAATTTAACCGTTGGAGAGGAAAAGGCGACCGACGAGGCGCTGACACAACTCGCTGAATCGGCTGTCAACATGGCTGCCGAAAACGTGTAGTAGCCCCACCAGGCGAAGACTGGCCCGTCGCTACGCGAATCTCACGGGAGGTATCAATGGGATATCTAGGTACGCTCGTTTCAAGACTACTCGGCAAGAAGCCCGGCCCCGCTGGCAACGGCGATATGCGCAAGTCGACTGGCGCGGGTCCTGCAATAGCAGCGCATTCGAAAGACGCGAAGACAACGGCGCCGACCGGCCAGAACCGATCGGCGGCAGCAAAAGAAAAATGACCGACGCCGTAGGAGCGTAGTCACTGGACAGCCAACAATGCGCCCATTTCCGGTCAACCCTTTGAAGCAGGCGGTTCGGTCCTGTCCAGACTGACCCCGTCAGGTTGACTCGCAAGGCTTGCAACCAGTAAAATAACAGTGTCATCAGTACAAACATCGACAAACGGTCTAAATTGTTAATGGAACGTATGTTATATTTCCTTCCTCTCTAATTCGACCGATGCGCAATATTATGCCCTACAGAAGACCCACTGAATGAATTACGCAGGTCCAAAGGATCGTAATTAAACCTCTAATAGGCCATTCCAGATTTCGAATGCAGTTCAGCTCGGGAACGAGGGTGGCAAAACCCAATCCCGGAGGCGCCTGGACCTTTAGACCAATGCTATCGGTAGGTAGCGGATGATGATCTCGTCCTGCCGGAAACGGCGCTCCAACTCCGCTCGGCGCCTTCGCCAATCGGGCAGATCGACTTCTTCCGTCATCACCTCGAAGATGACAATCTCGTCCATGTCGGACTCTTTTCCCTCCCTCCATACCCCTTCCGCGGGCGTCCGAAAATACGCGGTGACACCGTTGAACGTATTGGCGAGTTCGTCCTTCACACGATCGAAGTCTTCCTTGGCGAAGGGCTCACCCGCGTTGTCGGAACGAGGAAGCAGGATCTGGACAAGGTGCATGCGGCCGCCTCCAAGCTCTTCCAACGGCGGCGACCGGCATCATGTTCCATCGGCTGACGCTGCGGGCAAAGGCGCAAATGTGAACCAGGCTGACAGGAAGTTCCTGCATTCCGTGACTCCAGATGGGAATCCTGGCCTTGCGTGAAAGTGCTGCCACCCGCAGCCAGCCCGTGACACCGCCGCAGTTGGAGGCGTCTGGTTGGATGTAGGCGAGCCTCGACAAAGCAAAGGCGTGCCCGAGTCCTCAAGACATGCAGGTTTTCTCCCATTGCCAGAGGCCTACAGGCCTGCAGGTGCCTTGGCGATGCTGGCGCAGCGTTCATAGGTGCCGGCACAATGGTAACACGATCTCGGCCGCGGATATTGCGCCAGCGACACGGACAGACGGCAACCTTGCATCGGCGCACGCGGCTGCGCAATTTTTTGCAAAAGCAGGAACATAGCTGCATCGCCCAAGTTAAATAGCGACGGCATTGGACCACGGACTCATTTTCGCATTTTCCAGGCTGCCAGAATGCTCCGGGGTTCTTTGATGCTCGAACGAATGGGCAGGACAATGTATCGCTGTCGGCGTTTGCTATCAGCCTTTGCTCTGGTGTTGTTGACGAGTGGCCTGTTCCCACAGGGCCCAGCCATGGCACAGGCGCACTGCCCGGCCGACCACGATAAGCTGCTCGCCGCACTCAAGGCCAATGTGAAAGCAAGCGGCGGACCTGCCAACGGAGGCTTTGAGACGAACGAATGGGCCGCTGTCGTTGCTCGCGACGGCGCGGTGTGCGCGATCGCTTTCAGCGGTCCCACCGCCGATTCGCAATGGCCAGGCAGTCGCCTCGTCGCGGCGGAGAAGGCCAATACAGCCAATGGGCTCAGCCTGGCGCAAATGGCCCTATCGACGGCCAATCTCTACGCGGGGACGCAGCCGGGCGGGCCGCTTTTCGGCTTGCAGGAGACCAACCCGGTCAACCAGGCCGCAGCCTACGCGGGCGATCCCAAAACGTTTGGAAGTGCCAGCGATCCTCTCGTCGGCAAGCCAATCGGAGGCGTCGTCGTGTTTGGCGGCGGGCTTGCCCTCTATGACGGCAAGAGCATCGTCGGAGGCCTCGGGGTCTCAGGAGATTCCTCATGCGCCGATCACAATGTCGCCTGGCGTGTTCGCGCGGCGCTTGGCCTCGACAAGGTTCCCGCCGGGGTCAATCCCAATCTCAAGGACGCCATCGTCTACGATGTCGATCCCGGCGGCAAAAGCGCCTCGGGCTGGGGCCATCCGCTTTGTGCCGGCACCGAGGCTGACATCGCGGCGGAGCTCGGCGCCGGCGTGGGAGGCTCGATCCACAAATGAAAGGCATGCTGCACCCGCCACCAGCGCGCGTTGACGCAGGACAAGGCGCCCGCGCATTGGCGACCGAGAATTCCTTTCGCACGGGCATACTCTCGGTGATGCTGCTGGCATGCGGCCTGTTTCTGAGCGGTGCCTCGGAGCCCGCATCGGCGGCGGCTATCGCGCCGCCCGCCGCCGCGGCGCCACCCGATGACGGGCAATGGACAATGCCGGCCAAGAACTACGCGTCGACCCGCTTCAGCGAACTCAGCGAGATCAACGAAGGCAACGTCAAGAACCTGCAGGTCGCCTTCACCTTCTCGACCGGCGTAAACAAGGGCCAGGAAGCAGCGCCGCTGGTCGTCGGCAACAACATGTACATCGTCACGCCCTTTCCCAACATCGTCTACGCGCTCGACCTTTCCAGGCCCGGCGCGCCGATGAAGTGGAAGTACGAGCCCAACCCCGAGCCGGCGGCACAAGGAGTGGCCTGCTGCGATGTCGTCAACCGCGGAGCGGCCTTCGCCAACGGACGCATCTTCTTCAACACGCTGGACGGCCACACGATCGCGCTCGATGCCAATACGGGCAAGCCGATCTGGAACACTCATATCGGCAACATCAATATCGGCGAGACCATCACCATGGCTCCGCTGGTGGTGAAGGGCAAAGTTCTGGTCGGCAATTCCGGCGGCGAAATGGGCGTCCGCGGCTGGGTCAAGGCGCTGGATGCCGGAGACGGGCATGTTGTCTGGACGGCTTATGGCACTGGACCCGACAAGGATGTGCTGATCGGCCCGGACTTCAAGCCCCACTACGACATGGACAGGGGCACAGACCTTGGCGTGACGACATGGCCACCGGAAGCCTGGAAGATCGGCGGCGGCAATATGTGGGGCTGGATCTCCTACGATCCGGACTTGAACCTGATCTTTCACGGCACGGGCAATCCAGGACCGTGGAATCCGGATTTGCGGCCAGGCGACAACAAATGGACGTCCGGTATTTTCGCGCGTGACGCCGATACCGGAGCGGCGAAGTGGTTCTATCAGTGGAGCCCGCATGACCTCCATGACTATGACGGCATCAACGAGCAGATCCTTCTGGACATGACCTGGCAAGGCAAGCCGCGCAAGGTCCTTGTCCGACCGGAACGCAACGGCTACCTCTATATCCTCGATCGGACCACTGGAGAGGTGCTATCGGCCACAGCCTATGGCCCGGTCAATTCCAGCAAAGGCGTCGATCTGAAGACCGGCCGCCTGATTGCAAACCCTGACAAGAGAACCGGCACCGGCAAGGTGGTCCGAGACATTTGTCCGACGGCATCCGGCCTCAAGGACTGGCAGCCATCGGCGTTTTCGCCGAGGACCGGCCTGCTCTACATCCCCCACAACAATCTCTGCATGGATGAAGAAGGCGTCGAGGTAAACTACATCGCAGGCACGCCCTATGTCGGCATGAACGTACGCATGATCCCCGGGCCGGGCGGCAATCGTGGTGCTTTTACCGCCTGGGATGTTTCCGCCGCCAAGCCGGCCTGGGTCCTGAAGGAGAACTTTCCGGTATGGAGCGGCACCGTCGTCACTGCCGGCGATGTCGTCTTTTACGGGACCATGGAAGGCTGGTTCAAGGCGGTCAGCGCCAGGACTGGCGATCTGCTTTGGCAGTTCAAGACGTCGTCCGGCATCATCGGCCAGCCAATAACCTATCGCGGCCCCGATGGGCACCAGTATGTCGCAATTCTGTCAGGCGTCGGTGGCTGGGCCGGCGCCATCGTTTCGGGCGACTTAGACCCACGCGATGCCACCGCGGCACTTGGCTTCGTCAACGCGATGAAGGATCTGAAGAACGCTACCACGGCGGGAGGCACGCTTTATGTGTTCCGGCTGCCTTGATGGATTGAACTTGACCGTACGTCCGGCGCGAAAGGCGTTCCAACGGGTGGCGATCGGCATGGCCGGGCTCGCCTTGTTGCTCTTTCCGGCTGTTGCCAACGCACGTGAATTGAGAGTGTGCGCCGACCCGAACAACATGCCGTTTTCCAATGCGGCCGGTCAAGGCTTCGAGAACAGGATCGCGGAAATTGTCGCCACTGATCTTGGCGCCAAGCTGACGTATACCTGGTGGGCGCAGCGCCGTGGCTTCATCCGCAACACGCTGAAGGCAGGCCTTTGCGATCTCGTGCCCGGCACGCCTGCCAATCTCGAAATGCTGCGCACCACCACGCCTTACTACCGTTCGTCCTATGTCTTCGTGACCCGCCAGGACGGCCCGGACGTGACGTCCTTCAACGACCCGCGGTTGCAAGAATTGCGCATCGGTGTTCAGCTCATCGGCGACGATGGCGCCAACTCGCCGCCTGTCCAGGCGCTTGGCCGCCGCGGCATTGTCGGGCACCTCATCGGCTACCCCGTCTATGGCGACTACTCTGCTCCCAACCCGCCGGCGCGCATCGTCGAAGCTGTCGCGAACGGCGAGATCGACCTTGCCGTGGTCTGGGGTCCGCTCGCCGGCTATTTCGCGCAGAGGCAAAAGGTGCCGCTCCGGATCACGCCGGTCACGCCTCGCGTCGATGGACCGCAACTGCCGCTGATGTACGACATCTCAATGGGTGTTCGACGCGAGGACGATGCGCTGCGTGGCGATGTGAATAGCGCGCTTGCCCGACACAAGGCCGAGATCGACGCGGTTCTGGCGCGATACGGCGTACCGCGTCTGGACATGGCCGGGAGACCGGCCCGATGAGGCGCGCTCTGGCGATGTTGCTGCCCTTGACACTGGCCCTGGTCGCCTGCCAGCGCGAGGAGCGCGACACGCGACCGCAATCGGCGCTCGGCTCAGGTGAGCAGCCGACGCCTGTGACCACGTTGGAGCCGGGCGGACAGCGACCCTCCCCCACCGACAACAAGGCGGCGAGCTTCGAGGCCAACGCCTTCCACATGAGCGAGGGCAAACGCCTGTTCGGCTGGTTCAACTGCTCGGGCTGCCATGCCAATGGCGGTGGCGGCATGGGTCCGGCGCTCATGGACGAGAAGTGGATCTACGGCAGCTCGATGGAAAGCATCCACGCCACGATCCGCGACGGCAGGCCCAACGGGATGCCAAGCTTCGGCCAGAAGATACCCGACGACCAGATATGGGAGCTGGCGGCCTTCGTGCACGCACTGGGCGGCAACGCGCCGTCTTCCGCCGCGCCGCAACGCAATGACGACATGATGGTGCATCCCTCGGAAAACCGCCTGCCGGATGCCGCGACACTGGGCAAATCACCGTGAAGCGCCCGGCCTCGATGGCCTTCGCCTTCTGTGTCCTGTTTCTGCAGGGATGCGCAGGCTGGCAGTCGGCGCTTGACCCGAAGGGCCCCGCAGCCGGCGAGCTGGCCTGGCTCATCTGGTTCTTTACCGCGCTTTGCGCGGTTGTTTGGGCGCTGGTGATGATCGCTCTCGCAGCACCGCTGGTCATGCGATCGCGTTCCGGCGATGAACCCCTCCTACTCGACGAAGCGGCCGAACGCGGCAAGATGCGCGTGGTCGTGTCCGCCGTCGGAGTGACCACCATCATCCTGATCGGACTGACGCTGCTAAGCTTTTTCGCCAACAGGACGCTGGCTGCGATCGGCTCGGAGGCTGCGCTGACAATCAGGGTGACCGGGCACCAGTGGTGGTGGGAGGTGCGCTACGAGGATGCTACGCCGAGCCGCATCCTGACGACGGCAAACGAGATTCATATCCCTGCCGGCGAGCCGGTGCGGCTGCTTTTGACCTCGACCGATGTGATCCATTCCTTCTGGATCCCAAGCTTGGCCGGCAAGCTCGACCTTATCCCGGGCCACATGAACGTCCTGGATATCAAGGCGGACAAGCCAGGCGTCTACCGTGGTCAATGCGCTGAATTCTGCGGTGCGCAGCACGCCAACATGGGCACCTTCATCATCGCCGAGCCGCGCCCGAAATTCGATGCCTGGCTGAACGACCAGTTGCAGCCGGCCGGCGCGCCGGCGAGCGGCGAAGCCAAGGTCGGTGCGGACCTGTTCCTCAAACGCCCCTGCGTGATGTGTCACAGGATCGGGGGGACGCCGGCCGGCGGAACGGTGGCTCCCGATCTCACCCACATAGCCAGCCGGCAGACGCTCGCTGCCGGGACCTTGACGATGAGCCGCGGCAATCTCGCCGCCTGGATAGCCGACCCGCAAGGCATCAAGCCCGGCTCCCACATGCCGGTGGTGGAGCTCAGCGGCGATGAGCTCAATGCCGTGGTCGCCTATCTCGAGGGTCTGAAATGAGCAGCGCGGATCTCACAAGCCAACGCGACCTGCCGCCGGAGCGCAAGGTATCTGCAAAAGGCGACATCGCGCCCGAGCATGACGGACCGCGCGACACCGGCATGGATGATGCCGGCCTGCATCGCTGGCTCGAGCGCACCTGGCGGACGCCATCCGGCATCGTCGGAGCCTTGTCGAGCGTCGATCACAAGGTGATCGCACGACGCTATTTGATCACCGCTTTCGTGTTCCTTGGTCTTGGCGGCCTCAACGCTGTCGTCATGCGCATCCAGCTTTCTGGACCGCAACGCGGGCTGATCGGGCCCGACCTCTACAATCAGCTGTTCACCATGCATGGCGTTACGATGATGTTTCTGTTCGCCGTGCCCATCGTGCAGGCGACCGGGATCTACCTGGTGCCGCTGATGGTCGGCACCCGCAACATCGCGTTTCCGCGCCTGAACGCGTTCAGCTACTGGGTCTACGTCTCGGGCGGCGCTTTCGCCTGGGTGTCCTTCGCCCTCAACATGGCCCCTGATGTGGGCTGGTTCGCCTACGTGCCGCTGTCCGGCCCCGAATTCGCACCGGGCAAGCGGGCTGACGTCTGGGCGCAGATGATCACCTATACCGAAGTGTCGTCACTGGCCGTCGCGGTGGCGACCATCGTCACGGTCTTCAAGCAGCGAGCCCCCGGCATGTCGCTGGACAAGATCCCGCTCTATGTCTGGGCGATGCTGGTCACTTCCTTCGTCGTCGTCTTCGCGATGCCGGCGGTGATGATCACCTCGACTTTCCTGATCCTTGACCGGCTGGTTGGCACGCACATCTTCAACCCGGCCGAAGGTGGGGATGCTCTGCTGTTCCAACACCTCTTCTGGTTCTTCGGCCATCCGGAAGTTTACATCATCTTCCTGCCGGCGACGGGCATGGTGTCCTCGATCATTCCTGTTTTCGCCAGGCGACCGACATTCGGTCATCTCGGGCTGGTCCTGTCGCTGATCGCGGTCGGCTTCCTTTCGTTCGGGCTTTGGGTCCATCACATGTTCGCCACCGGCCTGCCAAAGCTTGGCGCCAGCTTCTTCACCGCATCCAGCATGATGATCGCCATCCCGAACGGCGTACAGATCTTCTGCTGGCTGGCAACATTATGGGACGGCAGACCGGTGATCCGAACTCCGTTGCTGTTCGTCTTCGGCTTTTTCTTCATCTTCGTCATCGGCGGGCTGACGGGCGTGATGCTCGCCTCAGTGCCGTTGGATCTTCAGGTCCACGACACCTATTTCGTCGTCGCTCATTTCCATTACGTGCTGATCGGCGGCTCGGTGTTCCCGCTGCTTGGCGCGGCTTATTTCTGGTTCCCGAAGGTCACCGGCCGCATGATGAGCGAACGCCTCGGGCGGTGGCATTTCTGGCTGGCCTTCATCGGGTTCAATGCAGCCTTTTTCCCGATGCATCTGGTCGGCCTGTGGGGCATGCCACGACGTGTCTACACCTATCCGGCCGAGCTTGGCTGGGGCAACATCAACCTTTTCATCTCGGCTGGGGCGTTACTCTTCTTCCTGAGCTTTGTCCTGTTCACCTTCAACCTTGTGCATGGCGCGTTGAAAGGCACCTCGGCCGGCAACAATCCTTGGGACGCAGGAACCTTGGAGTGGGCAACATCCTCGCCGCCGCCGAGCTATAATTTCGCACGCATTCCCATCGTAACTCATATCGAGCCGCTCTGGGCCGAGCGCGAGGCGCTCCCTGTAGCGACCGGGCTCCGCGTCGACGCGCGCGAACTCCTCATCTCGACCGTGGCCGAAGCTCATCCCGACATTCGCGAGAAATCGGCCGCCCCTTCGATCTGGCCGCTTTTAGCGGCGCTGGCCGTCGGCGGCACGTTTCTCTATTCAATCTTCACGCCCTGGGCGATCGTCTGGGGCGCCGCGCCAATCGCCATCACGTTGATCGGATGGTTCTGGCCCAAGGGCGATCCGGAGGACGAGGAATGAAGCAGCGCGCCGCCGCCGATCTTTCTGGCCTGCCCACCTTCGGGCACGGTCCGCGCAGCCCGACCTGGTGGGGCACGCTGGGTTTCATGGCGCTGGAAGGCACGGGCTTCGCGCTGGCGGCCGGCGCTTATCTCTACCTTGCGCAGTCATGGCCAGACTGGCCGCTCAGCGCACCGCGCCCGAACCATTGGCCCGGAACGATCGTCACCATTTTGTTCATCGTCAGCCTTGTGCCTAACCACATCCTCCACCGCTATGCCAAGCAATGTTCGATGGTGCCGGTGCGGATCGGGCTGATGGTCATGTCGCTGCTCGGCATCGCTCCGCTCGTCGTGCGCTGGTTCGAATTCCCGGCCCTCAACATCTATTGGGACACCAATGCCTATGGATCGATGCTCTGGGTGCTGCTCGGGCTGCACACCACCCATCTCATCACCGATGTCGGCGACACTATCGTGCTGACTGTGCTGATGTTCACGCGCCACGGCTATAGCGGCCGTCGCTTCGGCGATGTCGGCGACAATGTCTTCTACTGGGACTTCGTGGTCCTGACCTGGATTCCGATCTATCTGCTCATCTACTGGGTGCCGAGGCTAGGCTGAGATGCGTGCATTACGCCTGGGAACGTCTTGGGGTGGTCTTCTGTCAGGGCCGCTGGCGTGGGCGGTCTCGACACAGCTGAATTATGCGCTGGTGCCCTGGCAATGCAATCGCCAGGTGCCGGTCGTGCTTCCCGTGGCGCTGCTGCTCGTCTTGTTGTCGCTGCTCGGCGGGGCGCTGTCGTGGCGGGCGAAGCGGCGAGGCGGTGCCGCATTCAAGCCGGAGCGTACGCGCGCCACAGAGCGCTTCGTCGCCAATCTCGGCATGCTGTCGGCGTTGCTGTTTGCGCTTGTGATCCTCATGCAAGGCAGCGCGGCGCTGATCCTGGATGAGTGCCTGCGATGAATCTGGACGGGCTGTTCTCTACTTCCATCTGCTACGGCGCCGGCGCACCCGAGGCCGGGTGGACGCTCGCGCTGCCCATCACCCTGCCACTTGCGGTGCTTGCCCTGATATATGTCGTTGGAGCTGGCCGGCTTTGGCGGCGCAGCAGCCGCGGCAGGACTTTGCGGCTGCGCCAGGCTCTGCTGTTCACGGCCGGATGGGGCGTGTTGACGGCCGCGTTGGTCAGCCCGATTCATGCACTCGGTGAGCAGATCTTTGCGGCGCATATGATCGAGCATGAACTGCTGATGGCCGTGGCGGCGCCGCTGCTGGTCTCCGCCAGCCCGGCTGCGGCCTTGATGTGGGGATTTCCCGCCGGGGTCCGGCGCATTCTTGGAATGGCCGCGCACGGCAGATGGCTGAATGCGGTTTGGTCTTTCGTAACTCGACCGCTCAGCGCGACCATTGCCCACGGCCTGGCCATATGGATCTGGCACCTTCCGGCGTTGTTCGAGGCCGCGCTCGAACGCGGCGTGATGCACTATGCACAGCACGCGAGCTTCTTCGGAACAGGGCTGCTGTTCTGGTGGGTACTCTTGCCGCGTCCCGGCCGCCAGCATGCCTATGGGACCGCAGTGATGCATCTTTTCGTCACCTCGCTGCACACTGGCCTGCTTGGCGTGCTCCTGCTGCTCTCGCCGCGGCTCTGGTACCCGCAGAACGCGGTGGGTGCGGCACTATGGAATTTGAGCCCCCTGGAAGACCAGCAACTTGCCGGGCTGGTGATGTGGGTTCCCGCTGGACTGATCTATGGCGGCGCAGCGCTGCTGCTGGCCGCGCTGTGGATCAAGGCGAGCGGAAGGGGGGAGGCGGCGCATGCCTACGAGCTTGTCTAAGCTGCTTGCCGGCGCCAGCGCCGCGCTGGTGCTGCTCGTTGCGGGCGTGGCCGGAATGACCTGGTGGTCCGATCAGGCGGCGCGCATCCGCCACGAGGCGGAGGCGGCCACGGGAGGTGACATTGCGCGCGCCATGCCGATCATGACTGCGAATGGTTGTTCCGGCTGCCATACGATTTCGGGCGTGCCGGGCGCGCAAGGGCAGGTCGGTCCACGCCTCGACGCCAGTCTTGCTGACCGCACCTTTATCGGCGGCGGGCTGGCCAACAATCCAGAGAACCTGATCCGCTGGATACGATCTGCCAGGGAAATCAATCCGCGCACGGCCATGCCATCGACCCGAATTTCGGAGCAGCAGGCGCGCGATATCGCGGCCTACCTCTACGCTCTGAAATGATGAGCGGTTCACCGTTTGACGGGCAACGCCGACCCTGTGTGGAAGAGACCGACTATCGCCGATCCAGGATCATCTAGCTTTGATGCTGAGACGGATCGGATATCCGTTCACGCACGGCATGCTCGGTCTTGTCTGCTGTGGACTTCACGATCTCGCCGAGCTGATCGGCGATCGTGTCTGCTTCCATATGTTGCCGGCCAGCTTCCTGCTTGATGGTCTCATAGGCTTCGGCGGCGACCTGCTTGGCCTCGTCGAGACCCCTGTCGAGCATGGTTTCGGCGGTATCGCGAAGCTTGTCGCCATAGGCGCCTAGCTGCTCATCCTCCGTTGCGGTATGGGGCAGCATTGCACCTATGGCGGCGCCGATGGCGAGACCCGCGGCCGCTATGGCCAAGGGCTGGTTCTCCAACAGATCTTGCGCGGAGCGGGTGGCTTTCGCCGCCATGTCGCCGGTCACCGATCTTGCAGTGGCCGTGCTGCCCGTCAAACCCTCCGCGGCGCTGCTTGCCGCGCTGGAAACGGTATCGCCGACGCTGGTGGCAGCTGATGACAGAGATGCGGCGGCATCGGAAAGCGTGCTGCCCAGGCCTCCACGTTCCCGTTCATCATGTCGTCCCGGCGCCGAGGGCATTGAGTAGCCAGCCGAACCGCGGGCGGTGTCTGCGATACCACTGCCGAACATCAGCCAAGCCAGACCCGCTCCCACCATGGTGACCGGCAAAGGATTGTCTCGGACCTGCGTTCTGAGGTTGGCGAGCATGGCCGAACTCTCCCCTCCCGAGAACAGCCCGGTGAACTCATCCAGCAATTGTCCCGGCGTCATCCTGCCTCGAATGGATTCGGCGGTCTCCATCACCCGGGCACGGGCTGCCTCGGCCTCGCGTTCAAGTTCGGCTGCGGATTTCTCAGTCATCTCACCTGTTCCTTGATCACGCTCGCGTCGCGCTTGAGCTGTTCCTGGGTGCGGTCGGGGGTAAGTTCCGAAGGCGCCATGCTGGCCGTCCCGGTCCGCAGCAGGATAATGCCGAGGGCCGCCACGACCACGCCGACCAGCAGGGAAGACCACCCCGCGCCAAGTCCTGCCCGCGTCAGTGCAATAACGAGTGCCTGCAGCAACACCATTAGCGCGGCGAGCAGGCAGATCGCGCCGCCCAGCACTTCCGCGGCACCTGCTCCGGCTTTGGCAAGCTTTTCAGAAAGCTCGGCCCGAAACAGCCTGGCCTCGGTTTGCACCAAAGTGGTGACATTCTGGGCCAAGTCGGTGATCAGCCCGGCAAGGCTTGGGTTGTCCTGGGTGTTCATCTGTCCTGCTCCGCGCTCTGCATGGCCCCATCATCGCCGACGACGCCCGAATCCAGCGACCGATCAGCGGACCAACCCTGTGCCTGATCGGTGTGGGATTTGAGGTCTCCCGGCGCATCCTGAAATTCTCGACCCGCCGGCGGCGAGGCCTTGATGAACCGCCCGAGAGCCAATCCGGCCAATACCGATCCGGCAAGCAGGACACCGGGATTTTGCCGGCCAAAGGACTGCACGTCCTCCAGGACCTGGCCGAACGGCTTCTGTTTCAATGACGATGAAAGCCGCTCCAAGCCACCGGCAGCATCCAATGCGAACTTCGATGCGTTCCTTTCATCGTTGTTGGCCAGGTGATCACTGGCCGCGCGCAGTGCGCCGCCCAGCGCCGCCAGGCTCGATCCGATGTCGCGCTGCGCTTCCTGCGCCTTGTCGGAGATGACCTCCCTGGCTTCAGATGCATAGTCGCCAGCCTTGCGGGTCACCGTATCACGCGCGTCGTGAAGCAACTCGCTGGCACGCTCATTTTCCTGGCGAAGCCTTTCGGAAACGTCGCTTTTCGCCTTGTCGAAATCGGTGGGCTGTCCGCCCTGATCGTTTTCATGCTGCATGGGGCCACCTAGTGAAGACCGAGGAAGGAGAGGACCGCCAGCACGACAACGATAACGCCGATAAGATAGATGACACTGTTCATGTGCACGTCCTCCGTGGCTGTCCAACTTCGCGGAGCCGGCGATGTTCCCTAGGTGAAGCATTTATGTCGAAGCGGAAATGGAGAGCTTCGTCAGGCACGCACCAGTCACCAATGGGTCGCGCTATCCCTCGTGCGGAGCGCCAGTTGCTCGGTACCACCGGGTGCGCCCGACTCCGCAGGAGCCGCTAGCAGGAGACAGCCGAGTGCCGGCTGCCTCCGGCATTGCTATCTTTACCTATTCGGCTGCCCGCCTGTCGATCATCTGCTCGCTCTGGGCGCCGGAACTTGGCCGAGGCGGCGACAGCATGGGCTCCTCGCCCATTGGCGAACCGGCGACCAGGGAGAACTCGCCCTTGCCGTCCATCGACGGTCCTTCGCTCCAACGACCCTGCGCTGGTTCGACACCTTCGACGAAGCAATTGATGAAGGCATAGGATACGTCCTGATGCTCCTTCTCCTGCGGGAAGGAGTTGGGGACCGGCAGAGACGCGTTCAGTCCGCCCATATCTTCGATTGCCGCGAGCCACTGCTGTTGGTGCATGGTGTCGCGCGCAATAAGGAAGGACAGCATGTCCTTCATGCCGGGATCGCTGGTCATGTTGTACAGGCGGGTCGCAAGCACGCGGCCGCTTCCTTCCGCGGTGACGTTTGCGACCATATCCGCGGCAAGATTGCCGCTGGCATAGACATGCGAAGCATTGAAGGGAACGCCGTTGGCGTTTTCAGGCAGTGCGGCCAGGCCGGTCGACAAGATATGGCGGAAGTTCATCCCGTTGAGGACCGAGCCGCCGACCGTGTCCGACGAGATGTCCTCCTGCAGCGAAAGTGGTGCACCCTCAAGATTGAGGGCGACCGCAGTCGCCAGCATTTCGATATGGCCGAGCTCCTCGGTCGCCGTGTTCAACAACAGGTCGCGGTATTTGGCCGGCCCGCGGCATCCCCATGCCTGGAAGAAATACTGCAAGGCCACGCGGATTTCGCCTTCTACTCCGCCGATGGCCTGCTGCAAGGCACGGGCGAAGACTGGATTGGGCGTTTCCACACGAACCGGGTACTGCAATTTCTTGTCGGTGTAATACATGGCTGACTCCTGGTTGGAAGTCAGCCGAACCTCAGCTCTGATGCATTGTTCCGTGCGAGGAACACTTAATTCCGGCAGGCTTTCCGCGGGAATGTCTCGAGCCACGGACGCTTATTCGCAATGCGAGCCGTCCAGTTCGTTGATGCAGTCGGTACGAGTGGCGCCGACCGGATCACGCGACCCTGGAAAGCAGAGCGACGTCACATCTGGCCAAGCCGTAGCGCCACCGATGATCAGTCGTGGCGACCCGGCTCTGATAAAACAGTGAAAGCTGGCTGCCTTCGATCATCACTGTCGAGTGGCCGTTCTCTCCGGGCTGGCCTGGTTCCAGCACCGGGCCAATCGAGACGTAAGGTCCAGCAACGTTATCCGCGATGGCAAAAAACACGCGTTGCCGGTTCCCGCGAAGGCCATTGGGCAGAAAGCAAGTGGCATTGAGAAGCACGCGACCGTCCGGCAATTCGACCAGTTGTGCGCCCTCAATGCCCCATTCATAGTCGGGATCCTCTCTCGTGTTGTGGTGAGGCACATCATTGTGGTCGAGGATCTTGCCGATCCGCTTCCAGGGACCGAACCATGAGTCGGATTGGCTGCGTGCGAGATAGATGTCGGGCTGCGGCACCCTGGTGAATTTTGGCATGGCGGAATAGACGAGGTAGCGCTTGCCGCCAATAAGTGCGGGATGCGGATCGTAAATGCCATCTTCCTCCGTGTCCGGGATCGCGAGGATTGCGGGGCTAAGAACCACCCACTGGAACCCGTCATTGGAAACCGCATGCTCGCAGCGGCCGCCAGACTTCATGAACTCGGTCTGGATGAACATGTGAAAGACGCCGCTTTCGTGGATGACCCCCGGAGCCGCAACACCACTCCCATTGATTGGAAGCTCGATCGACTGATGCTCGGTCCACGGCCCATAAAGGTCCGGCGCCGTGGCGTGCAGTATCGTCCACGTCTCGGTGGTCACCGTGCCGCTCGAGCCGAAGACGTGCCACAGGCTGCCATCAAAGACGGGGCAAGGGTCCTTGAGATCATCCACGCTTTGCGGATGAAACAGCGGAAAAACGTTGGTCGCAAAGTCGATCTTCATATCAGCCCCGGAATTCGCCTGGCACGGACTCGCCAGCGATGCGGGCGAATCAACTTGATGTCCTGCGCATCTTATAGCCAGCGACTTCAACGCAAATACGGCAGGTCCGTTCTCCACCGACATTCCCCCGTCGCTCACGCTTTCAAAGCCCGGCGATGCGCGGCGGGCGTTCTCAGCTTCGCGGAAATATGGTCGCATTCGTCATCCGAGCGGTGACCGAGAGCTCTTCACTTCACCTTGGAACAACTCACGCGCTGGAAAGTTAGGAGCTGGCATCGAAGTCTATTTCTCCTCGATCCGCGCTTAACAAATGTTAGTCGTAACATAAACGAAAGATTACGGGAAGGAACATCTCAATGGAAGCAGCCTTGGGCAGGGTATCCGCCAGTAAACACACTGGCAGGGAAAATCTACTGGTTTGCTTCTCCCACTTGCGATGGAATTTCGTTCATCAACGGCCGCAGCATATCCTCACCCTCGCATCCGAGCAGCAGAGAGTGGTCTACTTTGAGGAGCCTGTTTTCGAAGAACTGCCACAGCCGCAGATGCGGACGAGCGAGGCATCGCCAAACATCCTGATCGTGACACCAGTGCTGCCGCTCGGCGCGTCGGCCGCGAAATCAGATGCCGTGCAGCGGAGGTTTGTTCAGCAGATCATAGCTTCTATGCCGCACAGCCGGCTGATCGCCTGGTATTACACGCCGATGGCTCTCCGCTTCACGGAGTTTCTTGACCCAGACATATGCGTCTACGACTGCATGGACGAACTCTCCGCTTTCAAGAATGCGCCGCCCGAACTGGCGCAGATGGAAAAGGCACTTCTGCGCCGCGCCGATCTCGTTTTCACCGGTGGCCTGAGCCTGTTCGAGACCAAGCGCCGCCTGCATCAGGCTATTTACCCCTTTCCGAGCAGCATCGACGTGAAACACTTTCACAAGGCAAGGCTGCCAGGAAAGGACCCAGCCGATCAGGCCGGCATTCCTCACCCGAGGGTGGGGTATTTCGGCGTCATCGACGAGCGGCTGGACGCCGGACTCGTGGCGCTAGCGGCGCGGACGATGCCGGAGGTGCATTTCGTCATGATTGGCCCCGTGGTCAAAATCGATCCTGCAATCCTGCCGAAGGCCGACAACCTGCATTGGTTGGGTGCCAAGGCCTACTGCGACCTGCCCGATTATCTGCGCCATTGGGATGCCGGCTGGATGCCGTTTGCACTCAACGAGGCGACCCGGTTCATCAGCCCAACCAAGACGCCAGAGTTCCTGGCTGCGGGCCTGCCCGTAATCTCGACGGCGATCGTTGACGTCGTGCGCAGCTACGGCGCTGCTGGACTGGTGGAAATCGCCGACAGTGACGACTTGGAGAGCAAGCTGCGCTCCATGCTTTTGCGACCGCGTGAGATGCTGCTGCCGCAAGTCGATGCCTATCTGGCTGACATGTCGTGGGAAAGAACATGGACGGCCATGGCCGCTCACATTGAGGGCGCCTACCGACGCAAGAAGGTCGTCCCGTTGCGCAGGAGCGCATAGCCATGTTCGATTGGCTGATCGTCGGCGCGGGGTTTGCCGGCAGCGTGCTTGCCGAAAGAATAGCCTCGCAGCGTCATGAAAGCGTTCTCTTGGTCGATCGCCGCAGCCATGTCGGCGGCAACGCCTATGATTGCTATAATGAAGCCGGCATCCTCATCCACCGCTATGGGCCACATATTTTTCACACCAACAGCCAGTCGATCGTGGACTACCTCTCGCAGTTCACCCAATGGCGCACATACGAGCATAGGGTTCTGGCGGCGGTGGATGGGATACTGCTCCCCATCCCGATCAATCTGGACACGATAAACCGCCTTTATGGCCTCGAACTGAATTCTGCACAGTTGGAGGAGTTCTTCGCGTCGCGACGCGAAACGGTAGAGGACGTGCGAACGGCCGAGGATGTTGTCGTCAGCACCGTGGGACGCGAACTCTACGAAAAATTCTTCCGTGGCTACACCAGAAAGCAATGGGGCGTCGATCCGAACCAGCTGAGCAAATCGGTGACGGCACGAGTGCCGACCAGGACCAACCGCGATGACCGATATTTCAGCGACAGCTTCCAGAAGATGCCTGCCGGCGGATACACGAGGATGTTCGAGCGCATGCTCGACCATCCGAACATCAAGATCATGCTGCAGACCGACTTCCGCGAAATTCGTGACGAGATACCGTTCAACCGCCTGATCTATACCGGCCCGATCGACGAGTACTTCGGCTGGCAGCTGGGGCGTCTTCCTTATCGTTCGCTCCGCTTCGAGCACGTCACCCTCGACCAAGAGCAGTTTCAGCCGGTTGCCGTCGTCAACTATCCCCAGACGGAAGATTACACCCGCATCACCGAGTACAAACATCTGACCGGCCAGCAGAACGCGCGGACCAGTCTGACCTACGAATATCCCACCGATATCGGGGACCCGTACTATCCGGTGCCGCGGGCCGAAAACGAAGAGCTCTTCAAGCGCTACGAAGCGCTTGGCGCAACCTGTCCCGACGTGTGGTTTGTCGGTCGCCTGGCAACCTACCGCTACTACAACATGGATCAGGTGGTCGGGCAGGCCCTGGCAACCTTCGCCCGCATCCAGAAGAGCGTCCCGGAATGGGCGAGCGCGGGGAAGGCGTCGTTGGCCGAAGGGGCGCTGTAGCTCGCCCACCCGGACGTACCTGGGAGCATCGAGCGTGGCAAGGCGGCGCCGACAGGCGCTCGCAACATCCCTCGTGCCGCTCATGTATTAACGCGTCAGGTTCGCCGCGAACAAAGCTCGCTGGCGGGCCAATTCCTCCGCGATGGGCTTGCGGACGTGCCGACTGCCGTCCGCCTGGACGACCGAAAACAATCCCACCTCCGCATGCCGCGAATTGTCCCAGCCCGGATAGGCGGTTATCGGGTATAGGCAAATACCTTCGATCGGCGCTTCGAGGTCAATTGCGGCACGCACCTCGTCGCAGACATAATGGAGCCACGCCGCCCCGCCTGATCCCTCGGAGCCGGTCTCGGCGATGAACATCGACTTGCCATATCGATGCGCGACCTCGATCAGCATCTCGGATAGGGCACGGTACTCGTGGTGCCCCATGGGAATCGTCGGCCCGTTGAGGTACCACTGATTGTGCGGGTAGAAATTCAGGCCAACGACATCGACAACATCGTCGCTACCCCCCAACTCAGGCTCTGCCCGGCCCAGCAGCATGTCGTAAGCTTCGAACTGTCCGAGACGGGCATTTTCGGCCCGACGCCGTTCGGTCCGCGTCCGGTCGCGAGGGGCAATGTGGATAAGCGGCTCGGCCCAGACAAATCTGCAAGCGGGATCGACCTCGCGCATCGCGCGAACTCCAGCTATTGCAGCTCTCACGAGGTGCCTCTTGAACCATCCCCGCTTCTTCGGGCCAACGCGCGGGAAATAGCCAACCTCAACAGCCCAGGCGAAAAACGAGATTTCGTTGATCGGGCACAACAAAGGCGCTGTACCGGCGATTGAACGATGAACCCTCACAGCTTCTGCAGCGAACGAGGCATAGGCATCGATGAAATGCATCGACCCTTGATCAACGTGGTCTGGACATCCGTAGTGGAAGATGTCCCAGATGACCTGGACACCTGCCGATTGCGCTGCTTCGACCATCGGCGTCCAGCTTGACCAGTCATAGTTTCCAGGAGCGGTTTCGATGAGGTGCCAGCGCAACCCGTCGCGGACGGTACGAAGACCGAGTTCGGCGCAACCGCGGTAGTCGCCCAGGGCGTGCAAATAATGCGAGGTCGCACGGATAAGATCGAGGCGGACGCCGTCCTTGCGCCGGTGCGACGAGCACTCAAAACCAGCCATGAAAAAACTGGCGAAGGGCGACGTGCCCGCAATCGAAGTCACCTCATTGCCTTCGCTGTGTCGTGCTTCGCTCATACGAAGTCTCCTGCAGGCATTTGGGCTCAGTCTCGGCTGCCGAATGCAGATCGAAGCAGCCATGAGCAATCCGGCTGCCGTATCTCATCCGCCAGGCTGCACTTTCGTCCTGTGCTTAACGGGATGGTTCCAAACCGGATGATCGAGCCTTTGTTCCCGTCGACCCCGTCAGAGGCAGACAGCAGCCAGGGAAGAAGCTGCGCGAGGCAAGTCGGGGGTCAGGCACATGCCGTGATCGGATCATCCAACGCTCCGGCGAAGGCAGGCAACAGTCCGTTCAAATTTCGACTTTCCAATATCGATCATGCAGGCGAGAGGGACGAGGCCCGTCGCGTCAAGCCGCTCCGTCGATCTTTGCCGGCAGAGCGCGCGCCATTCAGCTCAAGCGGGAACATTGGCTACGTCAGCAAGTTTGATCGCCATAGCAAGGGGCCGCAGGGCGGGCGCGCAGATGAGACATCTGCTCAAGGAAATCCTGGTCGAGATCGCTGAAATCCTTCCAGCGATGGCTCAAAAGGGCGACAATTCGGCCGAAGCACTGCCTGTCCATGCGCCGAACTTCCCCCACGATCTGGAGCCGGTTATCCGGGCAGACCCTTCCTGCGAGGTGCCATCGCAACGCGCCGACGATCGGCATAAATCAGTCGCAGTTGAGCAAGCCGCAAGCTGTATGGAGGGATACGGCGCCGGCTCGGATGATCTTACCTTTGCCAGTCACTGCAGATGAATCCACGGTCAAGGCTCACGCCTCTGACGGGCACCACGCACGGCGTCGAATGCCGAGCGAACGGCTTCAACGTTTGAGGTGTGGGGCCGGGCTTACGGCCTGAAGATCAACGACGGTTGGCGTGCGCCTCTTCATCGCGCCATCGCTTCGGTCCGCCTGCGACGCTATGCGGCACAGTCGCGCGTGAGCCAACCCGTACCCACGGGTCAATCTCTTCTCCCAAGAAGGCCGTGCCATGGAGGGACCAATAGCGCGGCCCGGCCGAGGTATGACCCACTAGCCTTCGTCGGATGCCAGTGACAATATCCCACCAGGCGCCACCTGCAGCAGTTCCCTTGGACGGTCCTGTTCTGGCAATGAGATGATCCAGCCATAAGGTGCGCGGCTCAACAGCCTCTACCCCGTAGCATGTCTTTAAAGTGGCTTCTTCGAAGTGCGCTCCGGAGTGCAGCAGCCACATCACACGGGTTTTGTCGTCGACGCTGCCTTCTAAAGGCGCGTGGTAGCGGGAGCAGTCATGACACCCTCCGATGGGGCGGAAGCATGTTCTTCGCTCACAGCCGGCGGCGCCCAGAAACTACCGCCGCGAGAGCAATAATATTTTCAGTCGAGATCATGTGACCGGCAGAAGCGTTCTAGTGCCTCTCTTTCAGAAATCGGGCTTCACGAAGCAGCGAATTCCAATCCGTGCCGATAAGCTTGATCAGACCGCGCGCATCCGGCTCTGAAATACCGACTTCTTCAGACAGACGTCGGGCAAGCAATTGCTGATTGCCCTTTTCGACTCGGCCATCGCCATCCTTTTTCATTGGGTTCCTCCTTTGGGAAGCCAACTTGCGGAATGACCTTTCGTTTCACGAAACAAGAAAAAAGCCCGCGTCCGATTCGCGGCAGCGAGGATAGCGCCATTCGCTAGGGACTGTCGCAGGCGGTGCAAAGCAGGTCCACCTGGGGCGATCCAACACCACACACCTTCGATAACGTACGCAAACCGGTCCCAACAGAACCTGCGCGAAACCCATGCAAGCCGCGCCGAAACGCCCCGCAGCCCCTCAGAATTAATGGGGATTGGCATCGGTGGTGTGTTTTGGGACGTGGGCGGTCAGGCGGGTCTCCTGACCCCCATGTTGAGGAAATGCTTCGGTCCGGGGCCGCCACGGTCCTCGAACGTAGCGACTATGACGCCAGGGACTGGTATTTCAAGGGCCGCTATGGGAGATGGTCCAAGGGCGCGGGATCGCTCGGATCAAAAACCGCGGGAACGCGGCCGTATCTTCTTTGATCACTGCCTGATGAACATGCCCGTATAGGTCTGGCCGGCGAGCGTATGGGTTGCGGACAGCGTGCCGTCGGGCATCATCCTAAAACTGACGTCCGCGCCATTCGGGAGGCGCCCCAGCTTCAACGTATTCCCTACAATTTTTCCTTCGCCCGCGGCCTCACCCGGATTGTCATCGCTCAGAATTCCCCATGCGTAGGTTACGGTCACCTTTCCGTTTGAAGAAACAGATTGAACAGACAGTTTACCTTCATATGTGCCTTCCAATCGCCCGACCCAATTGCCCGAAAAAGCGGCGTACTTTGTTGGAACGCCCTTTGAAGGAGGAATGATTGCCACGGATTGATCCATTATTGCCGGGCCGGGGGGAACAACGGCAGGATCCAAGGCGGATTGGGAGGGAATGGCAGCAGGTTCGATAGCGGCGGATTGCAGCGGTTCAGGAGCCGATTGGCACGCGGGTAGGGCAAGTGCTGCGAAGGCCAGTATAAGGTTCCGCATCAATTTCTCCACATCGTTTCCGAAGGACATATCCGAAAGCCCACTGATCGGCAGAAAGTTCCATTCCCCACCAGGCCGGATTTTGGAGACGCCTGATGAACCATGAGTGACCCCAATAGATAGCCGCTCGTCAACCGTGTAGCGACATTGCGCGGCCGCACCTCAAGCGGGCTCGTTGAGATGCCCATTTGCAAGGCCGGATTTCTCGCTTCAGGTGAGACGCCTTTTGCCTGATGCCTGGCCGGAGCCATCTGGCCCTCATAGGTGAGGTTGCAGCGTCAGGCCTTGGCGGATCAACCACCTCATGTGATGTCGCAGCGACCATTGCGAGCGCAGCCTATGTCATAGGTTAATGCGCTGCTCGAGGGGCTCGATTATGGGTGTGCAGCACTCCTGTGCCCCGTGCAATGAAGTCCCGGCCAAGGACCTGCCTCGGCATCCTGAATTCCCAGTTCCCGACCAGCAGTCCGGCGCCTCGTTACGGCTATCCGGAACTTTTGACGCGGATGCAAGTTCGATAACCAACATCAGCTAGGTAGCCACTTTGTCACCCACTTCATCCTCGGATGTACTTATCCGCAAGCTCCAGAGCATCTCGGATCTCCGAGAGGGCGATATTGATGTTTTGAAAGACATCCAAATTCAGGAGAAGGATTTTCTTGCCAATTACGACCTGGTGCGTGAGGGTGACCGCCCTGTCAATTCGTTCGTGGTTTTGGATGGCCTGCTCGGTTCCACCAAACTTACCGGCGATGGCAAACGGCAGATTACATCCTTCTTTGTGGCTGGGGACATTCCCGATCTGCATGGACTGCATCTGTCGGTCATGGATTGCAATTTCACGACCCTGACAGCAGCCAGACTGGGCTTCATGCGACATGACGCTCTTCGAGCCATTTGCGAACAGCATCCCCGAATCGCGACGGCTTTTTGGCGCTCGACGCTGATCGATGCAGCGATTTACAGGGAATGGGTAACGAATGTGGGACGACGAGAGGCCTATACGCGCATGGCTCACATCTTGTGCGAACTGATCTTTCGCTTGCGCTCGGTTGGACGCATCCAGGATCACGTCGCGGATCTTCCCATTACCCAGGCAGCACTTGGCGATGCATTGGGCTTGTCTACAGTCCACGTCAACCGAATGCTTCAGGAACTTCGACGTAGAGGCCTCATCGCCACCACAGGCCCAAGGGTGCAGGCTCTTGATTGGCCCGGCCTCACTCGTGCAGGTGATTTCGAAACGACCTACCTGCACCAAAGGAACCCCGCAGCTTAGTGGTGACGGAAGCTTTCGGATGGCACGATTTTTCTTTGATAGTGGCGATCAAGATGTGGTCATCCACGACGAAATCGGCATCGAATGTGCCGGTCTGGAGGAGGTGCGCCGCGTGGGCTTCGAAGGCCTTATCGACCTTACGAAAGATGCACTGACCGAGGTGGACGGGCAGCAAGTATTTGTTGAAGTGCGGAACGAAAACGGCGACAGGATTCTGAGGCTGAGCATCTCGCTTCAGATCAAGCTGATGAGATAACGTGCGATAGGACTTGCTGCGACAGAACGCTGCCGAACGCCGGCACACCAAACAGAGCGGCGACGAAACCGAATGCCGCGTGGCCGGACTGTCGCACGAAGATGCCGCCGCCATTTGCGACCAGCTCGGGTTCTCCACATTGGACAAATCGGAAAGCCGCAGCAGAAGGGCATGCCCGCCTCAGTGGCGCAATACGACTGATTTAATCGATGTCCCGATTTTTGTATGAAGTTCTGGAACGCGCACTCTCAGCGCTCGTTCATGTTGTCTCAGCAGAGGGTCGTCGAGATGCAACGAAAAGCGAACGAGGCAAGCCGGGTTGCGAAAGGCCAGGACCTTGAGGTCGAACATCTGGTCGAGCTCACGGAAATTGACCCCAAGCAGGCACGAACGCTGCTTCGCAGGCATGGCGCCGATTGGCCGAAGCTCAAAGACGAGGCGGAAGCTCTGAAGAAGGAAGACTAATCGTCACCTTCCGAGCGGTTGGCGAGAAAGCAGTTCTAGCTCATCCTCATCCGTGACCCCAGCCTGGTAGTAAGCCAGAATACGTGATGCGCGCCGCTCCTTCTCGGTTGCGGTTTCGTTTTTGATTTTGCTGCGTGCGAAGACGCGACTGAGCAGGGCAAGTTCTGATGGGGTGAAGGCGTCTCTATGCATCGCATCTCAACTCCCGCGCGCCCGTCTCGAGAGCGTCGAGGTGGGCTGAAGCCGTGTTGCAGCCTCTGCGCGTCTTTCGGAGATTAAACAAAAAGGCTGTCCGCACCAGCCAGAAACGGTCTTTTTCGGGTTCACGGCGTGATCTGCCCGGCGGCCGCAACATCTGGCTCGATGGCGACAGCGGAGAAACCGGCTTCAACCCGATCGCAAGACGCCTGGCTCCTCTGTTTCCTTGAACTCTTCCGTATCCCTGGGCGCGGCGACCAGATCCTGGAATCCGATAGTGGCGACGAGATAGCCTGCTTCGTCGTAAACCTTCGTCACCCAACTTGTCGGGTCCACGCCATCGACAATTCCGTCGAGCATGGCCTCCTTGGCTGCACGCTTCGCCTCTCTGACAGCCTCATCTCGATCAGCCATATCGGCAAAGATTGCAGGCTGGGCCATGCCTTCGATAAACTCGAAGCGAAATTTCGGCATCGGTCGCTCCAGTCATTGTGCCAGCGCATCGGACATTTCTGGCAGGTTTGACGCTCAACGCGGCGGTGTCGAAAAGGATGCAGCGGGTTGATTGCGCGTGATCATCAAACCTCAGGCAGCATTGCTGCCTCCCATCTCCCAGTCGCCTTGCCAACGTGCGCGCACGGCGATCATCAGTGTGGCCGCTTCCGTCATTCCTGTTTCAAACAACCTGATCAGTTCTCTCGCTACGGCGTTGGCCGCCGCCGTGTCGGGCAAGATAGCAAATTCCTGGCACAGCGCGTCGAACGCGTCGCGAAGGATGTTCAGGTCACTGGGGTAGAGAGCTTCCGTATTCGTGCGGGTTGGTCGGCTAAGCATCAGGCGCTCCTATTCGGCTACAGTGGGATTGCTCCCAAGCAGCGGCGCCCGTTACACAGCCGCTGACAATGGCTTTATGCGGCACAGCCCAGCAGGTGTCATTAAACTATGATGCACGGCGCGTCGTTCGCCCGTTGAGGGCGCATATGGAGTTGTCCTTGGCTGTCGTGACGCAAGTTTCTTCGCAATGCGTCGGCGGCCTAGCCCCGACCTGTTGTCCGGCGCCTGGAACTCTTCGCGACTGACGGCATTATCTAGTCCGACCAACCGGGGGCGAAATGGGAGTCACGTCACGCGAACGTTCGTCTGAAGTGCAGCGCTTCCAGCTTCTGGCGGGGTTGGGTGACAGGATTCGGGAGATCGATGATCCTGCCGAACTGGCATTTGCGGCAGCGGAATTGCTTGGGAAGCATTTTGGCATCAGTCGAGCCGGATATGGCACGATCGATCTCGAGAAAGAAACGATAGCCATCGACAGAGACTGGAACGCGCCGGGAATTCGAAGTCTGGCCGGAACTCTGAACTTCAGGGACTACGGCTCCTATGTCGATGATTTGAAACGAGGCGAGACGGTCGTCTTCGAGAATGCCGAGACAGACCCGCGAACCCACGACCATGCCGAGGCTCTCAAAGCAATCAGCGCCCAATCCGTCATCAACATGCCGGTCACGGAGCGCGGCGGGTTGGTTGCGTTATTGTACCTCAATCACTCCGAGCCAAGACACTGGACGCCGGCCGAGGTTGCTCTGGTTTCGGAAGTGGCTGACCGGACGCGCACCGCAATTGAACGGCTTCGTGCGGAGAAGGCCCTGCGTGAAAATGCCGAGCGCCTGGCCTTTCTGGATCGCCTCGGCAGAGAGATCTCCCCGGCGACAGATGCCGACGCTGTCATGGAGGTCACCACCCGTCTACTTGGCGAACATCTAGGCGTTTCGATTTGCGCCTACGCTGACATGGAGCCGGACCAGGACCACTTCACCATTCGCGGCGACTGGAGCGCTCCTGGCTCGCCTAGCATCAGGGGATACTACAGTCTTGCCGATTTCGGTCGCCTCGCTGTTGGAAATCTGACCGCCAATCGGCCGCTCGTCATCAACGACAATCTCGAGGAAATTGCGCCCGAGGAAGCAAAGACCTTTCAGGATATCGGCATAACGGCAACGATCTGCATGCCCTTGGTCAAGCAAGGCCGGCTGGCTGCGCTAATGGCCGTTCACGACACGCAGCGCCGCGTCTGGTCGCAGCGCGAACTGTCCTTGCTGGCGGAGGTGACAGAGCGGTCATGGGCTCACATCGAGCGCGTCCGCTCGGAACAGGCTGCCCGAGCGAGCGAGGAGCGGCTAAGGCTAGCGACCGATGCAGCCGCTATCGGAACGTGGGACTATGATCCCATCACAAGGGTGCTGCGTTGGGACGACCGATGCAAAGCTCTCTTCGGTCTGCCACCTGAGGCGGAGGTGACATATGAGAGCGCGTTCCTGGCCGGTCTCCATCCAGAAGACCGCAAACGGGCGGATGAGGCCGTACGCCGGGCGCTCGCGCCGGGCGAGTCTTCCCGCTACGACATCGAATATCGGACGATCGGGCTGCGCGACGGAAAGGAGCGTTGGATAGCTGCAACGGGCGAATCTCTTTTCCGGTCCGGGCGCGCGGTGCGTTTCATCGGCACCGTCATGGATATTACCGCGCGAAAGCGGGTGGAGAACCAGCTTCAGATGATGAATGCGACTGCCGCCGCCGTGGCAGCCGAGCTGGACGTGGAGCGTATTGTCCAGATTGTCACCGACGCTGGCGTCGCGCTGTCAGGCGCGCAATTCGGAGCTTTTTTCTACAATGTCCTCGATGACAAGGGGGACAGCTATGTGCTCTACGCCCTGTCGGGAGCGCCACGCTCCGCTTTCGAAAATTTCCCCATGCCACGCAACACGGCCGTGTTCGAGCCTACTTTTCGCGGGACGGGCGTGGTGCGTTCCGATGATATCCTCATGGATGTGCGCTATGGAAAAAATCCGCCGAGGAAGGGAATGCCGGAAGGCCATCTTCCCGTGCGATCCTATCTTGCCGTGCCGGTCATTTCGCGATCGGGCGAAGTGCTGGGTGGGCTGTTCTTCGGACATTCCGGTTGCGGTGTCTTTGCCGCAGAGCATGAGACAGCCTTGCTGGGGCTGGCCGGTCATGCCGCCACGGCAATCGACAACTCCCGACTGTTCAAAGCGCTGCAGACGCTCAACGCCACTCTTGAGCAGCGTGTGGCTGAGGAAGTTGCCGAACGCGTCCGAGCAGAAGAGCACCTGCGCCAGGCGCAGAAGATGGAGGCCGTGGGACAGCTTACCGGTGGCATCGCCCACGACTTCAACAATATGCTGGCTGTCATCATTGGCGGTTTGAATCTCGTGCAGCGCAAGCTCCGAAACGGCGACACGAACGTGAACCACTTCGTCACCGGTGCAATCGATGGGGCACAACGCGCTGCGGAACTTACCAAGCGGCTGCTTGCCTTCTCTCGCCAGCAGCCCTTGGCACCGACGCGCCTGAATCCTAATCGACTCGTCTCCGGCATGAGCGAACTGCTGAGCCGAACGCTTGGAGAGACCATAGCAATCGAGACGGTGCTCGCCGCTGGGCTGTGGCATGTGGAGGCCGATGCAGGGCAATTGGAAAGCGCATTGCTCAACCTTTGCGTCAACGCACGCGATGCCATGCCCGGCGGCGGAAAGCTCACGATTGAAACGTCTAACGCCCATATTGACGATCGGTATGCGAGAGAAAACGCGATCTCCTCGGGCCAGTATGTGATGATAGCGGTCACCGATTCCGGAACGGGCATGACTGCGGACGTGCTGGCAAGAGCCTTCGATCCGTTCTTCACCACAAAGGGAGTCGGCAAGGGTACCGGATTGGGACTTAGCCAAGTGTATGGGTTTGTTCGTCAGTCCGGCGGCAGCGTCAAGATCTATTCCGAACTCGGTGTCGGAACCACCTTGAAGATCTATCTACCGCGGTCGCATGGCGGCATTCCCGACAGCCCGGCCGCCGCCTTGGCGGGCGAGCATCCGGGACATTCAGACGAGGTCATCATGATCGTCGAGGATGAAGATCGTGTACGCCTGATGGCCGCAGAAGCGCTGCGAGAACTGGGCTATTCCGTCCTGGAAATGTCGGGGCCACGAGATGCACTTGCCGCCGTGGAGAGCGGGCATGTGCCTTCGCTTCTGTTCACCGATGTGGTCATGCCGGAAATGTCAGGCCGCGAACTGGTGGACAAGGTCAGGACATCGCACCCGTCACTAAAGGTGCTCTACACCACCGGCTACACGCGAAACGCGATTGTTCACAATGGCACGCTCGATTTTGGAACGGAGCTTTTGACCAAACCCTACACGATCGACGAGCTGGCCGAGAAGGTCCGAAAGGTGCTCGATCGAAAGTAACGATCGGCCAGAGGCGATGTACTCAAGCGGCCGACCCAAATCCACTGCAGGCACGGCGGGGCGGTATGATGTCTCGCCGGAACCAGGGGGGACTGCCGCGAGTTCTCTGGAATGGCAAATCATCCGATCACCAGCGCCCTTACCACAATCGGCACACTGACTTCCCGTCCCGCTGCGTTCCTGGTCTTGTTGGCCTACGCAATTCTTTGGATGATTTTCGAGCGACAGAGCTTGGATTGGCATGGAGCCGCAACATTGTTCACGTGGGCGATGACGCTGTTCATCCAGCGCGCGGAGCACCGCGACACTCAAGCGATCCACGCCAAGCTGGACGAGATCCTGCGGTCAGATCACGCGGCTTCAAACATCACCCGGATCGACGATGAAGAGCCTGAGGAGATCGAAAAACATCGCCATCGCCAGCAACAGGGCGATTGACGTGCAGCCTTTCGGTTCCGTTGCGTCAGGCGCCCGCAAGAAGACCTCCCGCATTGCGCCTTGGCGAAAGGTGCTCATCTATCTGGCCATTGCCGCCATCGGCAGCCTGCTCACGGTGTTGATCATAAACCTCACTCCACAGCCGCGCGTTCTACGATCTATCGTCCCCCACCGGTTCGACGCTACGGATCCCCAATTTCCCAAGACGATGAGCAGCTATTCGCAAGGGCAGATGTTCGGTTCCAACGCGGTCCAAACTCTCGTCAACGGAGACGAAATATTTCCCTCAATGCTGCAAGCAATCGGGGCGGCTCGATCCAGCGTCAACATGGAAACGTATATTTATTGGTCAGGAGCCATCGGCTACGAGTTCGCGATCGCATTGGCGACGAAGGCCCGCGAAGGCGTGGAAGTCCGCGTGAACGTCGACTGGGTTGGCAGCCTTCCCTTCGACGAGGACCTGATCCGCATCATGACGACGGCAGGTGTGCGGTTCGAACGCTATCGGCCGCTACGCTGGTATACGTTGGACCGTGTAAACAACCGAACTCATCGCAAGCTGCTGATCGTTGATGGCCGGATCGCTTTCACTGGCGGGGTCGGCATTGCCGATGATTGGCGCGGGAACGCACGCAACTCAAATGAATGGCGCGACACGCATTACCGGATCGAAGGACCAGCCGTGCCCGCATTCCAGGCGGCGTTCGCCGAAAACTGGCTTGAGACGACCGGCGAGACATTGCAGGGCGGGAAGTTCTACCCTGCAGTTGCGGCCGCTGGCGGTCTCGATGCGCAGTTGATACTTTCTTCGCAGCCAAACGGCTCGGAGAACATGGAGTTGATGATGTTGGCGGCAATAGCCGCGGCCAAGGATCATCTGCGCATCGGCATGGCCTACTTCGTGCCGGACGACATCGCGCTGCAGCAGATTCTTGATGCAAGGAAGCGAGGCGTCTCGGTCGATGTCATCGTTCCCAATTGGCTCACGGATGTGCCTGTGGTGCGAAAGGGCTCGCGCTTTTTCTGGGGCGAATTGCTCAAGGCCGGTGTGCGCATCTTTGAGTTTCAACCCACAATGTACCATCCCAAGCTTTTGATCGTCGACGATGCCTGGGTGAGCTTTGGCTCGGCTAATCTGGATGAGCGATCCTTGCGCCTCAACGATGAGGCCAGTCTGAACGTCTACGGCTTGGAATTCGCGCGGACGCAAATAGACGTTTTCAACGAGGACCTGAAGCGATCAAGGCAGGTCAGTCTGGAAGAATGGCAAGCGCGTCCGCTAAGCGAAAAGGTCACCGACTACTTTGCGAGCAGGTTTCGCTCCCAGCTCTGATAATGGCGAGGAGGCGGAGATCCAAAGTCCCCGCGATTGCTCGCCAGGTATTTCGCAGCCTTGCTGGATCAGGTCGCGGAAGCCCTCCCTCCCAGCCGCGCTCGCCGCTGGACTCTCCCAGTGTTCCGCACGGATGTGGAGAGCCTAAAAGACTTCGATCACCTTACGGCTTCTCTTTTTGAGAGCCTGGATGGGTTTGCGGCGAGTTTGCGGCTGCGCCGGCGACGACTCCACCGGACGCTGTGCAAGCCTTGCTTGTCTCAGCCGCGCCGTCTTCTCGGCGCGTTGTGCGCGTTCAGCGTCCAGCGTCTCTTGGCTGATGCGTTTGGCGCGGTCGTATCTTTCCTTGTCATGATTGCGCGTCACGGACACCTCCTAGCCAGCAACAAAAATCCTGCGAACCTTTTTGGTGACACGCTGCTTGCGTTCTATGGGAGACGGCGTGATGGCCTGTGCGAGGCGCGCTTCCTTCAACCGCGCCGTCTTGGCGGCGCGCTCAGCACGTTCCTTGTCGACAATGATTGCTGCAGCTGATGTGGTCTTCTCGTTGCGAGCGTCATTATTGGTCCGCGGCATCTCAGCGCCTCGCCTTAATTCTTGTCGCCCGCAGAGCCATTTTGTACCTGGGTCGTGCTCTAACCTGGTGTATCGCCCCCTTGGGCGAGATTTTGCCTCGATGAGCCGGCTTCTTGCGCAGGTGGTTGTCGTTGTCCGCTTGTGGGATGGCCATCTCGGTTCTCCTATGCGGGCCGAACTTCGATATGACCCAAGTGTTCCAAGGCAACGCGCAAGCTGCTGGGCTATTTTCGATGCAAGGAAACGCGCTTCAGGCGCGTGATCGGGGAACCGTGACAGGGGGCCCTAGCTGGAACTTTGAGAGCGCAGATAGCGTCGGCGCCTGCACACGGCGGACCTCTCCCAAACGCTGTCAGCCGCGGCGGTGCGATTACCGGCAGCAAAGGAGCTTGGTGTCGACGATGAACTTCCTGGCGACGAGATCGTTCGGACTTTGCTGCGGCGCAGGATCCCCCCGCGAGCGCATTAGCTGGGTGTTGTAGGGCGTTAGGGCCGTTGAACCACCACCGGGGTGTGTCAGTAGCACCTTACAGGCAGCCGCAGGTCCAAACGAGCAGCACCGTTCCAAGCGCATAAGGGACCAGAAGCAAACCTATCGTCACCCAGAAAGCCGGCTCTGCCAAGGCGGCCATGTCCTTGCGAAACTGCTCCATGGGGCTACCCCGGCAACTTCGACAAACGAAAAGAGCTGATCTGGTATGGCCTACGGCCCGCTTTTGGCATCTTCGACCTCCAGCGCATCCATGAGGGCTGCCACATCGCTGGGTTCGCCAGCGGCGTCACCATGCACGCCAGTTCGCGCTTTCTTGAGCGCTTGCTCGATCGCATCTTCAATGTTTCCGAGCTCGTCCTCACGCACCTCGCGACCATAACCGGCCGCTTCGGCATCCTGCTCGAATTGCTGGGCCAGCACGGCGAAGCTCACTTCCTCTTGGCCGGCAAGAGTGCCGACATTCTCCTGCAGCCAGCTTTCAAAAAACTCTTTGGTCGCGTTCATCGGATAACTCCTCCACCGGATTAAGCGCGGCGGCGATCCGAAGTTCCGCCATGGCGTCACTTTCTCAATCAGACAAGCAGACGCGCGTGCGCTGACATTCACGGAAGGCAGCTGAACTTTCAGGTGCCACATGACCGCCGCTTCATTTGGCCTTTTGCGTATCCGGCGCGAACAGGGCTTGGCCTGCCAGCTTCGCGTGCAACGTGCGGGCCAGGTCAAGATGTTCAAGCACCGTCGGCAGCTTTTCGGAGGCGAAGCGCTGAAGCGCTGCATCCTCGCCCGAGCCTATCTCCCAAGCCAGGAGCTGCGCCGTCCTTTGGTGATCGACGATCTGCGCCCTCAGGTACGCCAGCTCAAACGCGGCGCCGTCGAGCTTTTCGAGATCGGAACGGATTTTCTTGTGATCTGGGTCGAGCCCTTCGGGAAGTGGAATCTTGCTTTTATCGGCCACGGATTTCAGCTGCTCATTGGCCTTGTCGTGATCATCGACCATCCGATTTGCAAATTCACGGAGGTCTTCGTGGCTTGTCTTTCCAGCCGCGAGTCGCCCGAACTCTATCTCGGCCCTGCCGCCTGCCGTAATTAGCTGTACGAAAAGCCGATCCTGATAATTCGTCTGGTGCGGTGCTGGAATTCCAGGCTTCTCCATACTGGTATCGGGGGCAAGACCGGCTGGATTGCCGATTTGCGCCAGCGCACAGCAGGGCGACACTGCCAGGACTACTGTCATTATGGCGGCACGCATGAACTGTCCTCCATTCAATACCAAGTTAATTGTCGGCCACGGTTTTTCCCGGATGATGTCTAGAGCGTGAGCAAATAGGCCACCAATGCTTCCTTTTCCGATTGGTCGAGCTTCGTTCCGAGCACCAGGTTGAAGAACTCAACGGTATCGCCCAGCGTCATCAGACGGCCGTCATGAAGATAGGGCGGAGAATCCTTGATCCCGCGCAACGTGAAGGTCTTGATCGGTCCATCTGGAATGGCAACCTGGTCGTTGAACGTCTGACCAACTTTGTAGAATCGCTCGAGCTTCAGGTCGTGCATATTGTTGTCCATGAAGGACTGGGCTGGAACATGACATTCGCCGCAGCGGCCCTTTCCCATGAACACCTGCTCGCCCTTGATCTCCAGCGCACTGGCGGTAGCCGGGTCAAGTCGTCCAAATGGATCGAGCTTGGGTGCCGGAGGAAAATCGATGATGTTCTGCATCTGCGCCATCATCGCGACCTGGTTGGGCCGATCCGGCAGGTTCACGCCCTTGCGGGTGGCGCTCACGTGATCGCCGTTGAAATAGGCGGTGCGCTGTTCGAACTCCGTAAAGTCTTCCACGGAACGCAGCGAGCGCTTGGATCCGTGGATCTGCTGGTTGAACAAGCCGCGCAGGCTGGTTGTGTCGAGCCGGAAGCGCTCGGCTTGCGGCCGCACGTCCGGGGTGAGGTGAAACGCCCCGTTGGTGTGGAAATTGGAATGGCAATCGAGGCAAGCGACACCCGTGCTTTGCATCGCTACCTTCCTGTCCTCGGTCTGGTTGAATTCCTCCTGCGGAAATGGCGTCAGCAGCAGACGAAGTCCTTCCATCTGCACGGGCGTGATGATGCCGTTCATGTATTCGTAGAAGTTGCGTATCGTCAGCAGATCCCCTCGCGACACATCTCCAAGCTCCGGGTGCGTGGTCAGAAATATTGGAGGTGGAAACTCCGGGGTAAGGTGATCCGGTAGATCGAAATCGACGTCGAAGCGGCGCAGATCGCGTCCTTCATCAGCGCCGATCTCTCTAATCTCACTTTCAGGAAAGACCTGACCTCCGGCGGCCTGCTTGACGTGCGGCAACGGTAGGAAGCCTTGCGGCAACAGACCACGATCACGAATTTCCTGAGGGGTTTTCGCTGCCAGGCTGCTCCAGGTTTCGCCTGCCGGCAGTTTCACTCGCGAGCCTTCTTGTACAGCCTTGCGCCCGCCCGACATCATGACGCCGGGCATCGGCCGGTCGGCCAGATCGTAACGGCTCTCGAGCAGGCCGCGTTGCCGTTGTGTCACAGCCGGCTTTTGCGCCTCGTCAGTTTCCTTGACCGCAGAAAAAGGCAAGCTTGGCAATGGACGATACGTCAGATCCGGCGGCAGCGGGTCCGAAGCAACATTGAGCGTGAACGTTGCAGCGCCAAGCAGGACCGGCAAACCAAGATTGAAGATACGCGACATATCCCCTCCCCACAGCGTTGAATTTGGACCCAACCAGTGCGCGCCAGCTTTGTTCCATAGCTTTGATAGCCCCAACGCTCACGCTCGGCTTTTCGATGATCACCGGTGTCTCTGCTCTGGAGGGTGCGATCTGCGTGCCTTGCCTGCGTACCGCTCTCGCCATCTTCTGGCTGATGACTGCACGTCCGCTGCCGACTCGTGGCCTTGCAGCAGGCCTGCATCGAGCGAAGCTATCTATCCCGACATTCCGGATTGTATCACCCCATCGGCCGACGACCCGTCAGACATCGCCGCATTGTTGATCTGGTCCGTCCCGAACTGAGCGACCTGAACCATCATGGCCCTGGCCTTTGCAATGAGTTCATCGTCGGGAAGAGTATGCCCGGCCTGCAGGGTAACTGTAATACACTCGCCTCCCTCGCCCCGAAATTCCACGACCGGAGCCTGGTCTCGGCTGACGACAACTCCCATCATCTGCATAAAAACCTCCTCGTCGCTTCCTGTTGGCCAGACAAACGCACCCAGCTCGGCCATCTAATCCTTGACATACGCCCCAGGTTGACGCCCGCCTCTGGGCGCCTTGGCGTCTTTCGAATGCTCGGCGACCGCAGGGCCTGCTCCGGATATTTTCTCTGGGGCCGGTGAAGGTGTCGCCGGCTTTGACGGGGTCCTGCCGCTCGATTTCTCGGGGCGGTGTGATATGTTAGTTGAAGACTTGTCTGAAGAAGTCATGGCTCTTTCCCTAGCGCGAAAACCCCAATACCAACCTGCGAAACGCCGTGACGTTCCATCGTGATATGATCTCCGTTGTTGAACCTGGAGGCCTCGCTGGGGCGCACCGGCAATGGGCTGATTTCGCAAGACGAATAGCAACGGCCAAGGCGCTCGGGCAAGACACAGCCTGACACGTCGCGGTGCGGGTATTGGAATGCGAGCCGACGCGAAACGCTTCATTGAGATCATCCATCACGGAACCCGCGGCAGGCAGCAGCTTCGTCATTTCTGCAGGAATGCGTTTTGCCAACGCGGACACCGCGACCATGCCCGTCGCCCGCCACTCTCTCCTGGTGCCAAGCGCCCGCTTGCAGCGCCTACCTCCAGGAGCCTGCAATACAGGCTGACTCGGCAGCTCAACCGATGAGGAACAATATCTCCCTTTGAAAGTTCTGGCCGACCCATGAAGGAGGTATGAAATGTCAGAATCACGCGAATGGCTTGTCCAATGGCTCAGGGATGCTCACGCCATGGAGGAGCAGGCCGAAACCATGTTGAATGGGCAACTGAACCGGATAGAGAACTATCCTGAGCTCAGCGAGCGGATTCGCCAGCACATCCAGGAGACCAGACAGCAGGCTGCTCGGCTGGAAACCTGTCTTGACCGCATCGGACAAGGATCTTCCACACTGAAGGATGCCGGCGGCAAGCTGACGGCAATGGCGCAGTCGCTCAGTGGGGTGTTCGCCGGGGACGAAGTGATGAAGGGATCGCTTGCAAGCTACACGTTCGAGCACATGGAAATCGCCTCCTACACAATCCTGATCGCCGCCGCCAAATCGCTAGGCGAAGCAGAGGTCGCCCAGCTCTGCGAAGAGAATCTGCGTGAGGAAGTTGCGATGGCGGACTGGTTGAAAAGCCATATTCCAGCGACAGCCGAGCAGTTCCTCGCGCGGGCCGACTCGGAGAGTGACAACGCCAAGCGCTGATCTACGATCGTGGCTCGCAGGCGATAGTGAGCACCGGTCAGCGCAGCGTACGGGCCCACGCTGACCGCCGTGGCGCGGGCCCACATAGCAACTACCTTGACCAGGTAATATTCGTATCGGTCTTGGGGGTGACCGTCCTGTTTGGGCGGCAACGACAAAACGACCTGGTCTGATGACGGCAGTTCCTCATGCGGGCGTGGAGCGTCATTCCGATTGAAAACAGGAACTGAGAGAGCGGCATCTTGCATCAAGACGCAAGTCGCAAGAAGCATCGTTAGGCCACTGAAGTGAGAACCTCCGTCGGGCCGGGCCACGAAACATTCGGCAGCGGTCGGGCGTTGTCTCGGGAGTTTGGGGCGACCCGCACCGCCATGTTTTCTTGGCAGGTGATCGAGTGCGTTCTGGGAAATGCGCGTGCCACGCGGCCTCCGTTATGGCCTGACGATTCGTCCCATCAAGCTGGTCGTTTGTGCCCTCATGCGAGGAGGAAGTCCTTCCAGGCCGAGCGGGTCAGGCAACACCGGAGTATTTTTTCATTACCCTTGCTGCTCGCACGAGTGACGACCAATCAGCTCCCATAGTGGCGACGAGGTCACTAGCTTCTTCGCTGGAAATGCCGGTGCGGGCGGCGAGCTTCTTCGCAAGCAAATCGAAAGCCAGTTCGACTATCGTCATCGTTCAGCCCTTTCGCTAAGCTCTCCAATACCCTCTCGGAGGGTCTCTCGCATTAGCCCATGTTAATGACGCCATTATCCGCGAGGCGAGAAGCAATTTCCTTCACCTCGTGGGCGGCACGACCTATCTCGAATTCTGCAACACACGCAGCGCGCCTGGCGCGCTGCTGTCGCTTCCGATGATGCACAAGAGTGAGAACGGTCGCCGCTCACACTTCATCACCGCCAATTTTCAGATCGCAGACGGCCCGGCTGCCGACGAGATCGTCGTGGCCATCGGTGCTGCGGACGGCGGCTGGGTCGGCATGCGTCAGGAAGGCAGTCGCCGATTGACGGGAACAATTTAGCGAACAGTAAATTCAACGGTCTTCTGGTAGGAGGCAAAAGTGTCCCAGCGAAGCGTCGACAAAGACCGATTGGAGCGCGCAGACCGCGAGGCAAAAGTTGCTAACGCGGCCGAGAGAGAGGCGCGTTATTTGAAAACTGCGCGACTTCGAGAACAACGCCTTGCTGCCGAAGCCAAGGGTCCCCAGGCTTCGAAGAAAGGCCGATCCAGGAGCTAAGGCGCTTAGCCGCCGAGGCTGGCCGTGAGACAGCGACGCCCTTCTGATGGAACATACACCACGCTAATAGTTCTAGCGCGCCGGGCACGCGACGATCCCGGCACATCCTCATTGGGGCGCCCGCCGCTGCCGTCAAGGAGGCCGGCGCAAGGCGCGCTCGACGCGTGAGCGAGGGGAACATCATGAATCCCGAAAAGCCCAGCATTTATGCGCCATCCGCCGAGCTGCTCGCTGCCATGGCTAATGAAAAGCGCCTTCTCGCTCTAATGATTCTTGCTGACGGAGAAATGTCCGTTTCTGATCTGGCGCCGCGATTGGGGCTTAGCAACTCAGCACTCTCCCAGCATCTCGGCATGATGCGAGAATCTGGTCTGGTCACCCGGAGGCAGGAGCGCCATAAAGCGTATTACTCGTGCACAGATCTTGCCCTGAAAGTCCTTGAGCTCCTGGACTGGCTTGTTGAGCGGAAAACTCTGCCTGGCGGCGACCATCATCCATAAAGCCGGACCTTTGGAAGGTTGCGATGTCGGGACTCAAGGCTCGTCACCGGATTGTGGAGATTTGTAAGCTTCGACCCCGCCGCCAGGCGATGGCGGCGGGGTTGGATGGTTCGTTCAGTCGTAAACCTTGATGATTTTTCGGGTGCCCGGGTCCACCAGCACCGTGCGGTTGTCGACCACAACGTAGCGATATTTGACGTTGGGGACCTCATGGATCTCAACCGTTTCCGGCAGGGCTGTCCCGACATTCAGTTCCACGCCGGGGAGCTTGACCGACGCCAGGGGCTGCTTCTTCACATATTCGCGGATGACGGTGTCCTGTTCCGGCTGGATGATGATGTCGTCCGCGGCGGCTGAGCCGATCCCAGCCAATAGCAACATCGCTGCTGCGGTGTTCTTTAGAAGCATGTTCATATCTGCACTCCTGTAGGGACGGGCGCAACACGATCATCGTCCCGCGCCGCCCGGCAAGTTGAACATGGAGCCGCCCTAAACGTTCCGCCCTAGGTACTTAGGTCTAGTCCCCTTGGGACCTAAGTCTGGTTCTGGAAACCGCATTGGTCCTGTCAGCGGCAGCGGCTGGAACGCTTGGCTTCCGCGGCTGTTGTCTCTCGAATTTGGAAGAATGCAGATGGATAAAGTGTGGACCAAGCACGCTGGTTATTCGCGGCTGTTCCCTTTCTCGTGATGGCACTCGTTCTTGGCTGGCATGTGGTGGATCGGCGGGCAAACGTCCCTTCCGACGCCGAACCCGTATCTTTAACCTGCAGTAGGTGACCTGATGTTGCGCGACAAGGAGAGTCGGATCTTAGAGGCAGGCCTGCTGGCGGCCGTGCCTGTTTGTGTGGCGATTACCGCACTGGTCGCCTTGATGACCTTGGCCAGCATATGAATCGGTTCCTTTTCGCGGCCTCCGACTTCCTATCTCGGCCGCCAGGCTTCTATGTCATGCTCATGGCAATGGTTTTGTGCACCGCCCTGGTGCCTTTTGGACTGACAAATGCGGTCACCTATGCCCTGTCGGTTGCCGCCATCGTGATCACCGGTGTTGTCCTTTTACAAGGCTATCGCGATACCGCCGCCATTCACGCAAAACTCGACGAGATCATCGTTTCACTGAAGGAAACCAGGAACGACGTTGTCGGATTGGAGCATGCCGAGCCGGACGAGATCAGGGAGAAGCTTGTAAAACTCGAAGAAGAAGCGTCCCAAACGATCGGGGCTGCCAGGCGCGAACTTTCGAAAGCAACAGGAGAGAGATCATGAACAATCTCATTTGGCTCGTTGGTGCGGTGGTCGTCGTCTTGGCGATTTTGAGTTTTTTTGGCCTTCGGTAGGCGACGAGCATTTCCGCCGACAACCTGAAGGATCAGGGGGAACTACACTTGGCGTCGCAAATTGCTTTCATGAATGACAATCAGCCGCCCCCCGACAAGTTGATATCCGAGCCACCGCCAGATTGGCAGGGCGTGTTTTTTGCCACCGCTGCCCTCGTCTCGTCCTTATGCGCCCTGCTGCTGGCATTTTGGATGTCTGTTTGATCGCTGTCGGAGGGGCCATTGTCCTATAAAGAGCCAAAAAGGTTTGGCATCAAAGTTGCTTTGACAAGTTGGGGCGGATGAAGCCCGCCGCTTCGCAAATGGGGCGGCGGGCTTTCATAAGCTAACCCTCAGAAACGAGCCTTGGCCGGCATTTTACTTGGCGAAGGTCACGCATGTCGACCTGCTGACGCCGCCGGGATGCCTGGGTAAGCGCAATCTGTTGCGCTACTGACATCTTTCCGCCGTGTGGTGATCTTCTGGTCGGCCGTCCCGTCTGCTTCAGGCTCTTTGCCGGCAAGCATACCAAACTCACCGTTGGTTTTCCGCCATCAGGTCCCCTCTGCGAGCAATGGCAACTCTTCGATCGGTCTGGGGTTCCTGGACAATCTGGGATCGGTGTCACTCCGCCCAGCTCGTGACGGCGGGAATGGCGCCCCGAAAATATCCGACATTTATCAAGGCCCGGAACAAAGATGGCGCCGGGAGATTGGAGTTCATCGTCCTCCTCAACCAAGGAACCTAAGCATGAGAACCAAACTACGCATGGCATCGCTGTCGATCGCGACCGCAATGACCGCTGTACTGCCTGCCTTGTCAGCAGAGACGGCCCAGGACTTCGTCACGAAGGCCGCGATCGGCGGGATGTTCGAAGTGCAGTCCAGCAAGGTCGCTCAAAGCAAGCTCCAGGATCCGACCCTTAAGGATTTCGCGCAGAAGATGATCTCCGACCACGGTGCTGCGAACGCCAAACTCGAGAGTATTGCCGGCGAACAGAAATTGCAGGTGCCCGCCGACCTCGACGCTGCCCACAAGAGCGACGTCGACAAGTTGCAGTCAGCTGCGGCGCCAGTCGATGCAACCTATGCCGACATGCAGAAGACGGCGCATGCCGATGCTGTAAGCATGTTTGAAAGCTACGCCAGGGACGGCGACAATTCCGCTCTCAAGTCGTTTGCAAGCGAGACGTTGCCGACACTCAAGATGCATCAGGAGATGGTTGGCAAGGTCGCGGCTGCCGCTCCTGCCCCCGACAGTTCCGCGCCAGCCGCGTCCGATGCGGCCGCCACAAATTCTGTGGCCCCGGTGCCTGGCGCCAACAGCTTCACCGAGGACCAGGCCAAGAACGCCATCGAGAAGGCGGGCTACTCGGACGTCTCCGCCCTGACGAAGGATGACAAGGGCATCTGGCGTGGAACGGCGAGCAAGGACGGCAAAGCAGCACCCATCGCCCTCGACTTTCAAGGCAACGTCGTTGCCGGCAAGAATTGATCTCCAACCAAGGACAAATCAGATGAAAACCGTAACAGGCCTCTTCGACAATTATGATCAAGCAAGCGACGCTGTGGGCGAGCTTGAAGCCACGGGCGTTCCGCACGACGATATTAGCATCGTGGCGGGTAATTCGGGCGGCCGGCTTACGGGCGAAGCGTCGGAGGCTGGCGAGGATGCGGCAGCAGGGGCTGGTGTCGGCGCCGTAGTCGGCGGGGCCGGCGGCCTGCTCACCGGCCTTGGCCTGATGGCCATACCTGGTCTCGGCCCCGTGGTTGCCGCGGGCTGGCTGGCAGCGACTGCGGTCGGCGCTGTCGGCGGTGCCGTGGTCGGTGGCGCAGCTGGCGGCATCATCGGCGCGATGACAGAGTCCGGTGTGCCGGAAAGCGACGCACATGTTTATGCCGAAGGCGTTCGGCGCGGGGGAACAATGGTTATAGCCAGGGTCGAAGACGACCTTGTCCCCGACGCGGAACAGATACTGAAGCAATATAATTCCGTCGACATAGCCCATCGGCGAACCGAATACGAAGCAGGCGGTTGGACCGGCTTCGATCCAACGGATGAAGTCTACACAGGTGATGACCTGGAAAGCGCCAGAGGTCGTCGCAACGTGTGAGATGAAATGACTGGGCGGCTAACAGCCGCCCTCGTCCTTCCTGCGCGATGTGCAACGCTGGTATCTCAGGTAGCACCAAGGTCGAATGGTCGTCGCGACGACTTGCAGTTCACCAGGGCCCTGCCGCTGAGCAACACACGACTTGTGATGCTGATCGCAGCCCGAAAGGGCCTCGTATTCTCGAAGAAAGCGTTATCGGCCTGTCGTCATCACGAAGGTGAACCGGCTTTTCCTAGGTGAGAAACGACGTCAATACTCCGCCAAGCCCCTGACAATCTCGCTGCGGTGTATAGTCCATGGCCTAAGGTTTGTTTGCTGGCTTTCCCTTTGCCCCGATAGAGCGGCCGGAACACAGTTTCTGTTGCCGCGGGCGGGACGAGAGGGGAACTGCTGGCGACACTGACCGCAGGTTGGCCAGCCCGCGTCAGGCTTGCGCGGCGACCTCATTCACGAATGTGGTGTCGTGTGGGATTTCCAAGAAGACATCCGAATATCGGATGTCAGTTCATTGGCCAGACGATCATAAGCATCGGCACAGCAACAATGACTACGAGGAAAGACAGGGGCAGTCCCAGACGCGGATAGTCGCTGAAGCGGTAGCCACCCGGCCCCATGACAAGCGTGTTGCACTGGTGTCCGATCGGGGTGAGAAAATCACAGCCGGCGCCAATGGCGACAGCCATCAAGAACGGTTCGGGCCTGTAGCCCAGATCACTAGCAAATTCGGCGGCGATAGGCGCCATGACAAGGACGGTGGCGGCATTGTTGAGGAATGGCGTAACGGCCATGGCGGCGACAAGGATGAGCGTCAGTGCGCCGGACGCCGGAAGGAGGGTCCCCAGTCTAGCAAGCTCGCCGGCAACTACTCCCGTAGCTCCTGTACTGCGTAGTGAATCGCTCACTGGAATGAGAACGGCGAGCATGACGAGGATAGGCCCATCGAGCGATTGGTAAACATCGCGGAGCGGAATGACCTTGAAAAGCACAATCGCGACCGCGGCCGCGAAAAAAGCGACGGACACTGGCAGCAGCCCAAACGCCGTCGCCACCATGGCGAGAGCAAGGACCACTACCGGCACGATACCCTTGCGGACGCTACCAAGAAGGATAGCCCTTTCTGCCAGCGGTAAGCAGCCGAGTTCACGAAGTATCTCGGGCATCCTCGCTGCACTGCCCCGCAAGACGACAACGTCCCCGAGCCTCAGCTCGACTGCGGCCAGCCTGCGGTCGAGGCGCTCCCCACGACGGCTGACGGCCAGGAGGTTGACGTTGAAGCGATCGTAAAGGGCAAGGCGCTGGGCGGTCCAGCCGATCAAAGAGGAGCTTTCACCGATTACGGCTTCGATAGCGACCATCTCGTTGGTGGTGTCGTCACCACCGCCCCTATCCCCGGTCACGCTGAGCCTGCCCTGGGAGACAAGGCGATCCAGCGCTTCTGGGTCGCCCTCGAGCAACAGGATGTCATCCACCTTGAGGACCACGTCGGGCAGTGGCGTCATCCGCATCGTGCGATTGCGCAGGATCGACGTCACGATTGCATCGCCCCCGGCGAGCTTCATGAGGTCTGCGACGGTTTTCCCGAGCACCGTGGAGTCGGCGACAATTCGAGCCTCTGTAAGGTAATTCTTGATGTCGAGGGCTTCATTCAGTGACCCGCCATGCTTTTCGCGCACCGGCAACAACCAATAGAAAAACAGCAGGAAGATCGTTCCGGCAGCGGCTATGGCAGCTCCAACAGGTGTGAAGTCGAACATTGTGAAGGCGGTTCCGATCAGCTCCTCTCGCACTCGGGACACTACGATGTTGGGTGATGTTCCCACCTGCGTCATTAGTCCGCCGAGCAGTGACCCGAATGCCATGGGCATCAGGAATATCGAGGGTGAAATGTTAGACCGGCGCGCGAACTGGAAGGCGATCGGAATCATGATAGCGAGCGCCCCGATATTCTTTACAAAGGCAGAGAGGATCGTGACCACGATCACCAGCAGCGCCAGTTGCGACCGAACTCCCGATAATTTCGGAGCAAAGCGCTTGATCGCTGCCTCCATGATACCCGAGCGTGCTATCCCTGCGCTCACCAGCAGAGCACTGCCGACAATAATCACGATATCGTCGCTGAACCCGCTGAAGGCTTCGTCAAAAGGCACAATGCCAACCGCGACAGCAAGCAACAGTGCCACAGCCGCGACCAGATCATATCGATAGCGACCCCACACGAACGCTGCCATCATCACGAAGGTTACGGCAAACGACAAAATTTGCGGCGTAGTCATGTCTTCGAATGCCCCGGCCCGCCAGTGCGACTAATGAGAACGGCCAAACCGCCCCTTTTGTTGCTTCGCTCATTGCTGGGCCAAAGCGGTCCGGCGGCGTTGGGCCAGGAGCGGATCGGCAGCGTTTAGAAACGGATTTTACGAAGCGGTCTTCGGACTTTGACAGACATCGATGTGCTCTGACCAATCCGACGCTTCAGCCCCAAACCAGGAAGGCCGAGCCGGGATCAAAAAGGATGCGCTTGCCTCATGTCGAGTCCACCTGGAAAATCGCCCGGACACCACGGATCGGGCGGCGTGCGGAGATCTTTTTCTCACCTGAAGTGCCACAGCAACACCCCCGATATGCAGGGAGGTGCCTCTGGTGCCTGACCCGTGGGCGAGCAGTTTTCTTGGCTACATTCGATTCTCAGGAAGCTTGAATCACGCGGCCTCTCTTTTGTTTTCGTAGCTGACAGGAGCCCCCTCGAAAGCCAGATCACTCCCGCGAGCCCAGTTCTTCTCAGCATCGATCAGCTCATTCTCCCCAGTCAAGCCGTTCAGAAACAGCCTGAGTACGTGCGCAGCTGTCCGTTCTCCGGCCCACGAAGCAACAGGTACGCCGCGCTGTTCGCAGACCGTCGCACAAACACGGGCAAGCATCACAATATCGCTCGGTTCCAAAAATCGACCTGGATACAACATACCGTCCTCTGTTGGAAAGCCTCGTGAGCCTTTGATTACGCGAGGTCACCGGCAGCAACAATCAACTATGATAGTCTGCACCTCGACTGGGTCAGTAAATTTGAGCGGCCCTTCAGACGATCGGCATTGCGCCCTCCGGATCGGAAGGACGGGGCTATCAGGTGGGTTTTCCCGGCAGGTCGATCCGATTCGAATCGCGTCGGCTTGGAAAATGCGCACGGTCGCAGGTCTAACAAGTTGGCCTGTGAAATGCCATGTCGGCATTTTCGGGCACCTCGAATTGAAGCCTGATTTGCAGAAGCTGGAATCGCTTGATGGCGAAGACTGCGCAAATCAGATCGAGGCGCGCGCCATCGCCCGGTGAAAGGGACCTCGACGAGTTGCCGCGTAAATCACGTTTGGAGGCCTGACCGTCGCTCATCCCCTCTGCCAAAGCAGGGAACAAGATCCTGTTTGCAATGTTGGGCGAAATGCCAATTTCTTCCCCCGGTCATGAATTCGACGTGGCTATTGTCGGCGGCGGCCCCGCAGGACTTGCGGCAGGCATGTATCTGGCCAGATTCCTGCATTCGGTGATCGTGGTCGACGCTGGCGACGCACGAGCCAAGCTCATTCCAAAATCGCATAACTGTCCTGGCTTCCCGGACGGCGTAGGCGGGTCAGAGTTGCTCGGCCGTCTCAAAGCCCAGGCACAGAGATACGGTGCAGGCGTAGTGGACGGTCGTGTAGCGGGCGCCAAGAAGCGCGACGGGACCTTTGTGCTGACGACCACCTTCGGGACCATCCGAGCAAGGCGCGTGGTTCTTGCAACCGGGATCGTGGACAAGGCCCCGGCAATAGAAGGGCTGGAGGAGGCCGTCGCGGCCGGCACTGTCCGACTGTGTCCGGTCTGCGACGCCTATGAGGCCGTGGGCAAGCGCATCGGCGTCGTCGGCCCAGAGCATCTGGCGCTCAAGGAAGCCCTGTTTTTGAAGGAGTACAGCGGTCAGGTTACCTTGCTCGCCAACTATCCGGAGGATATTTCGGATGCCGCCCGCGGCATGGCCTCGGCAGGCGGCATCGAAATCTGGGACACCGTCGAGGATCTTGTTGCTCGGGCAACCGGGTTCGGCGTTGTCATGGCCGACGGTGCGCCAATGCGGGAATTGGATGTGGTGTACCCCGCAATGGGGTCTGATGTGCGCTCTGAACTTGCCGTCGCACTCGGTGCAGAGTGTGACGCGCAAGGATATGTTCTGGTCAGCCGACACCTCGAAACGTCGACTGCGGGTCTCTATGCCATTGGAGACGTGGCTGAGGGCCTCAATCAAATTGCCGTTGCGTTTGGCCATGCCGCCACCGCAGCAACACATATCCACAATGCACTTCAGTCTAGACCGGAAAGCTGACCGGCCACCCTAGCACAGGGCGCGCGCCATAGCGCTCCAGGTCAGTGCGCTTCGAAGGACGCTTCAGATCCGCTCATCGGTGGCCGGCCTCGGGCGCGAAACGTTCAAATCAATTTTGTCCGGCAGGTCTGGCCAGGCATTTTTGATAGCGGTGGTTGTCATTCGATGGACAGGCGGGATGATGACCATCCGGACGTGTCGTTCAGGCCAGAGCGGGTTCCCGAAAATCAGAAAAACGACTGCTACCAGGACACTGACCAACCCCGCTGCAAACACGTTCGCGATGATCTCACCAGGCTGCATACACTCTCCATGAATGAGTACCCGCCACGCCAAGCGAGCCGTGGCGGGTAAACAACCAACCGACGATGAAGGGACGATGATCGACGGTCACATTCCAAATGTGGAAAAGGCTTCCTTGTTTCATAGGTCAGACCTTTGCGATTCCATGTCGGGCTTTGGTCGGGCCCAGACACGGTAGAGTGCTTGCAATGAGGTGTGTAGCAGCGCCAGCGCGAAGGCCCGTCATCAGCAACAAACCAGGTTGCCTGGATCCGCAACATATTTAGTGGGTCCGCCCCCACTTGCGGGTAGAGGCGGACCCGGGCGAGGCTTGGGGACCTCGACCGGCAGCGGGGGACGCTGCCGCTATTCCAACCTGCCGTGGCATATCAGGTTCCGCTGATTAACGAAAAGCCGGCCACCGCGAAGTGGTGGCGGGCAGGTTCTGGAGTGTGCTGGGACCAACCAGCATAGGTCAACGAGCCGCAACAGGGTTGGTTGCGATAGCGGGCGGACGCCCGCCAACCCTCAGCGCTCGCTTCAGGCGCCCACTGCTTGCCCCCCTCGTCCCAGTGCCGGCCTATTGCCTGACGCATGCATCGCTGAGACATCGCTCGTGACGACCGTCCCCCGCGCGGGAATTGCTCGATCTTTCGATCGTCGATAGATCGAAGGAACATTTTAGACGTATCGAATGTTCAAATCCTATGGACAGCCGAACCCAACTTTCACCAGCTCAATCGAGAGCAGCACGCGCCCTGCTGAACTGGCCGCGAGTACGGCTTGCCGCAAAAGCGAGCGTTAGCGAAATGACGATCAGAGATTTTGAGAACGGTATTCGAAATCCGCGTCCCCACAAGATCGCGGCCATGCGTCAGGCGTTTGAGGACGCGGGAATTGCTTTCACCTTCGAAGGCGCTCCATCGCTAGCCCGCCGTGAAGGGCATAGCAGTCTCTCCACCACCAATAGAATGTGGCGCAGCCGGCAGAGACAAGCATAACGATAAAGGTCCTTGAGCCTCGTATTAGCAATCCACTTGACCCACAGCCCACCTAAAGGGGCGAGCCAAGAAACCGGTCAAGCCGGTGAGGCGTCGTTGCTGTATGCATCGTTTGAACATTACTTCCGATACGCTCCTGACTTCTTCATTGACCTCGTCAGGCTTGGTACCGGCATCACCGGCGGCTGGTCCGCAAGGTCGCTGGCAGCCATGGGGGGAGCCGGTTCTGGAAACGGCAGATGGCTCGCGATCCAATCGTCGAGGAACCTGCGGCCGCGAGCATCATCCGGTCAAACCAGGATCGTAGTGGAGATGGCATCGTGGATCGTGCCATAGAGGCTGTCGATGGGCTGGCGGAAGCGTCCATGCAGTCACGATGCTTTCAGCTCATCGAACCTCGGGCGCCAAAGAGTGTTCCGTTGGTTTTTGCTGAAATGGCGGGAACTTTTTCCTCCGGCGGTGATTTTCGTCGCCATGACAAAACTGTCTGACCTTGGACCTCGCATCCCCCGCAACGGGGGTAATTGCATTCGCGAAAAGGACCGCTTCTACGCGTGTCCATCTTGCGGCCAGAAAGTCGATCAGACCGATTTGCGGCAAGTCATGTGGCACGAACGGCCTGGCCACGAGCCGCTGGAGCCGGAAGACAGCGCGACGATAATCAAGTTCCCGGAGCCCCGGAAATAGCGATCAGTCGCATGTGACCCGCCGTCCATCGAGGCAGCGGGCGCGACTTCCCCCCTCGCAAAAATCAAAGGAACAAAGGTCAGATCTCGCAGTTGTGCGATCACCTGGGAGGGAACGATGTTGCATCACGAAATCGGCACTGTTTCGGACTGGTCGAAGTTGGTGGCGGACGATCCTCTCATCGCCGCCGATATCGCCAGCGTCTTTCTGTGCTAGCGTGCAATGACAAGTCTACCGCTGCCCACGTCCAGTCGCCCAGCGCCGTGAGATTTCGAGGTTCCGACCTCACCAGCCTCGCAGCACCCACCGAGTATCCGCGGCCGATTGTGCTTCTAGCGACGATCTGTGGGTCGACGGTCGTGGGTATAACGCTGCTTCTGGCGGCGGCGGTTTGAGCCACGGGACCTGATGCCGCTCCCCCAGACACTGTCTTCGATTGAGATGACGCTCGAATGTCCGGCATGCGGAACGGCTTTCATCAAACCGGGGCGTTGGTTCATCGCTGCCGCCCACTATCGGTGCGAAGGTTGCCAGCGTTTACACCGCCTTACCTATCCAGAAAAGGTGGAATTGTTCGACAGATATACCAAGCGTCTGACGACAGTCTCGCAGCGAGGGACAACGAGGCCGCGCGAGTGCCCCAGCTTACAAGGCAACGACAAGGCCAGTGACGCTCCACCGGGACGGGAAGGGTAACCGACGAGGCAGCGGAAGAGTGTTCGCCTGCCAGCACGTCCGGCTGATGCTTGGTTCGATCACTCGTTTTCTGACCATCTCGTTGCATGACAGCGACGACGGCAGAGCTTTGGTTCATAAAACCGAGGAGGTTCGTTTGAGCCTGGCTTCACGTTTAGGACGGCGTCCCGTAGCGGCCGCCACATGATCGAGCGGCCTTCATCCGCTGCAAGCACCTTGCCGCGGCGCACAGATTACGATGGCCGAGATGAAATGATAAAGATTGCCGAGGCGTTGATGAGAGCATCGACACCGATAGACATGCCAAACGTCGGCATGCCGCGATGGTCTGTAGCACTCGCCATTCTGCACGATGCGGAGGGTGGCGCTTCCAGCATGTGGAACATATCGAAAGCCGCTGTGTTCTGGCGCCAAAGGAGATCGCGATGATCCGTTGGCTAGTCAGAATCGGCGCCTTATATGCGGCATACAAACTCGGCGAAGCTGCCGGGCGCAGTGAGCAGGAGGTCATTCCTCTCCCGCCCTCCGACCGGCAACGGCAGCCAGGTAGGCAGGAGCGGACCGACCTCGGCGTCGAGCCATCCTAAAAACGCAGGTCGCTGGCCGCAGGCCGGTTCTTCAGCGAATAAGCTCGTCCCATGACAGGCGTGTGACGCCAACGCTCTGTGCGAAGGACGGGGCGCGGCGCTGAGCTTCGGGATGTTGGTCAATCGATCGATACACAGCGAAGACCCGTCATTGATCAGCAATGACGGGTCTTGCTTTGAGACCACTTGGCCCGGGGTTGTAAGCCAAGCTGCCACCCAAACTTTGATTCGCGACACAGGTTCCCAGCTTGGCCAAATAATGCCGGTGGCGTCATCACCACACAAAGGCCCGCCGCTGAACGGACAGGCGGCGACGGGCCGCACCAGACCGCTTGGCTGTGCAGGCCAAGCTGCATGCCGAACATCGATCTTTTCACAAGGGTTCCAGCGCCGTGGTTCGGACCGGAGGAGGCCGGTTCTGGTAGGCAGCGTCCAGGTCGCCGACAGGCACCACACGAACATCTATCCCAAAAATTGCGATCGCATCGGGAGGACTTCGAAGCTGTCGCCAACTTCGGGCACCGATGATGGGAAGCGACGCTGCGCGTGTCCGGCCAAAGTCGCTATAATGTCCAAGGTTGCGTCCCAACAAAAAAGCCCGCCACCTTTCGGCGGCGGGCAGTCTCACAGGGGGAAAACACACTGAACGGGAACAGTGCCCCCTTCGAAGCTCGTTGATGCGAGAATGTTCCAGCGCGTCCGCCAGAATAGTTGAAAGCTCACATGGGAGATCGCATGCTCTATGGGATGCGATTTTCAAACTGGCCACACAAACTGGCTATGATCGCCTCTGGAACGACGTTCTCTGCCGTACGGCGTTCCTTGAGAGCCCGCCTAGCTGCCCCTTGATCTGACTGTTTCAATCGCTCTTTGTCTGACGACGGTTCCCTCATGGGTCGTCTCTCCAGGCTCGGCTCTGTCCCCAACCATCTCCGCCAGCCGGCTGAGGAAGTCCACCAAAGCAGCTTGCGGCTCGTCGATTTCGCCGACGACGACCGAAATGCCCCAACGTCCAAGCACGGCCTCCTCCACAGGGTTTCGGCTGGTCATGAAGATGAACGACGGCGGGCGATCTTTCTCATAGCCGGACCGATGCCACGTCTGCCAGAGACGGTGCAGCAACAACCGAATGTTTGGGTCGGAAAGGCTATAGCCAATGAAGAGGATCGTGCTGCCGAGTGCATCCGAGCGAAAACGCACGTCCAGCGGAGAATTGAAGGAGAGACGATCAAGGTAGTCCGTTTCGGTGAGGACGAGGGAAGAATCCTCGTCGAAATCACCATGGAATTTGACGATGTGGGTAACGCCCTGGCGGGCCTGCGCTACATCGCGTGCATTGGCCACTTTCACGTAGTCCCGACCGTATATTTCGTAAGCCAGTTCCAGGTTCCGGTCATAATTGGTTGTGTAGATGACAGGGAAATCGAGCTTCACGATGAGACGATGCAACTCGGATTTCTCGATCCGGTCCTTGGGGACAGACCAATTTCGGTCCATCCAACTGCGAAGTGGCCCGATGCTGCCATGCTTGATCCGATAATACTCGGCCAGGGTTTGAAAACGATCGCGTCGCATGGAAAATTCGTCGTCGACACCGAGCTCCTTTGCCATCCGCTCTATCAGCTTCTCCCAAGAAGGGAGTCCAACACTGATCGACACCCCTGCCCCAACAAACAGAATTGCGCTGCGGTGGTGAATTGCGTTGGCGAGCGAATCTACAGGGTCATCGTTCATGGCCAAGGCTTTCGAGGCCACGCGCGCAGGCAGACCCTAAAGGCGCTTGTTGTTTCGGTTGCTGTCGATCTTGGAATGCAGCCAACCATCTGGAACCGCACGGCTCATGGCAGCCGCATTGTGGTTCGCTGCCAGCGACCGGCTCCTGTTTCTGCTTACCGGTCATGTGGATCCGGTTCTGCGCCAGCCACTTGCCACGGCTTCGTTCCAGTCGCGCAATTGCTGAGAGCCTGCGTCGCTTCGGGCCAGGGAAGTCGGCGAGAGGGTAGTTCATTGTCGTGACGGCGATGATTGTCATTCCGGCCTAAACACCCGTGGGCTGACATGTTCCTTGTGCTCGAAAATATTCCATGTGGTGCCTTCGCCAGAGCTACGGGTTCAATGCGGGAATGGTCTCGCGTCCAGGGTCGCGGCCCGCCTCCCCGAAAGCGGCGGCATGCAGCAGTGTGCGTGACCGTCACGGTATGCGGTCACCGCCTCTCCCCGGAATTCGACCACCTTGTTGACCACGACGATTCCCTGCACCTGCCTATCTTCCTCCCTTCACAGCTGATCGTTGTAGGGCTGCTTGGTTATCCCGACTTGCCTGGCCAGCTCGGCAAACGGTGGCACACCCGCTTCGAACTGTTTGGTGTTAGCCAACCGCAAAAGCCGCAAAGGAAAACAGACTGCGTCCCGGTTGGCGGGCGACATGTCCTCGAAGAGGCGCTCATCAGCCGTGAACGAGGCCTCCGCGGTCTTCAAAGCCATGTCGATATCATCAACCGAAAGAAGGCCCCACCGGACCAGGGCGTTATTGATGGCAGCGACCGCCATAAGCAGACCTTCCAGTTGCAGGTTGGCGACGTTCATGGGCCATTGTCCTTCATATCGTTGGGCGCCCGTCTATCGATAATCCTGCTCCGGAAGCCTTGTGCCCTGCCGGCCATGGGGTTGCCGGCACGCCAGAGCGTTTCGGCTGCGCGGCGGCGCCGGATTGGCATCTGGTGGCGCCATGGCTTGGATCTCCGCTGGGCTGCTGGACAACTCTCCACATGCCTCGAGGTTCCGGATCGCCATGGCAACCTCGCAAGCAGAGGCAAGGCTTCAGCCGGAGCCAACAGCGTGTCTGTCGGCGAGCCATGGGCGGGAAATCTCGCGGATCGAACCGGAATACCACCACCGAACTCAGGCTGAGAAGTAGCGTTCACCATAACCATGCCCCTTTGAGGGTGGTCGCGACAAAAACTCTTCCGGTTCGGGCCCCTTGAAGTCGTCACGGACCTCGTCACCAAAGCCACCTCTTTTGGGCCGGCGCTTCAAATGCGATCAATCGGGTGGTTGCCAACTGCTCCTCGCGCGCTACCTGCTTCGCCCAAGCCGGGCGCGAAGGGTGGGAGCGTGCCTTCGGGGATCGAACAAATCCGGAGTGAACGTTGATCGCTCAATTCACCGCAGCGGGCGACGGACTTGCCTACGACATCTGCATTGTCGGAGGTGGCACTGTCGGCCTGGCCATTGCCGCCGCGCTCGAAAATGCAAAGCTACGCGTCTGCGTTCTGGAAGCGGGCGGCAGGTGGCAGACCAATAGATCGCAGGAGCTCTACCACGGCATTGTCGCAGATCCCCTCGTCCACCCGCCTGTCCAGAATTTCCGGATACGAGCGCTGGGAGGATCGAGCCGAGCATGGGGTGGCCGCTGCGTGCCGTTCGATAGCATCGACTTCCAGAAGCGCGAATGGGTGTGCAATTCGGGCTGGCCGATCACCTATGAAACCCTGCTGCCCTACTACCGTCGGGCGCACGAGGTGATCGAGGTCGGGTCTTACGACTACGATCCAACAAGCGCGTTGCCTGGTTCTCGCGTTGAGCTATTCGAGGGCGTCGACGGCGATTTGTTCAGGACCCGCCTGGAGCGGTTTAGTCGACCAACCAACGTGTGGAAACGGCTTTCCGGGTTGCTGCGGACTTCGCGTCATATCCACATCTGGTTAAACGCTGCGGCGACGGGAATTCGCCTGGCGCCGAACGGGCGTTGCGTCCACCACATCGACTGTGTTGACTTGAAGGGCACAAAGCGTGAGGTCACGGCTTGCCATTACATTGTAGCCGCCGGCGGTTTTGAGACCACCCGATTGCTACTTGCCTCGAATGATGTGATGCCGGCTGGTATCGGCAATGCCCGAGATCAGCTCGGTCGTTTCTATATGGCCCATCTGGGAGCCACAGTCGGAGCACTAAAGTTGCCGAACGCCCAGCAGGCGGTGGCTTTTGGCTACGAGCGGGACGCGGCCGGCATCTACTGCCGAAGGCGGCTGTCGCTCACGGAGCAAGCGCAGCGGGAGCATTGCTTGCTCAACCAGATCTTCCGCACCCATCTGCCAGATCCAGCCGATCCCAGACACAACGACCCGATCCTCTCGGCGATGTATCTCGTGAAAAGGACATTTCTCCCGAAACACCTCAGAGGTCGGCAGCAGCATTCAGTGACGCTGGACCAAAAGCTCGCGCACGTTCAGAACGTCGTATCGTCGCCAGTGCGCCTCGGGCGCTTCGGTTTGGGCTGGATGGCGAACAGAACGTTCACGCGGCGAAAGCTGCCCTCCATCGTATTGGGCCCGCGCGCTAATGTGGTCAATCTTGAGTTTCATTCGGAACAGGAGCCGAACCCCGCAAGCAGACTGACGTTGGTGAGCGAACGCGACCGATTGGGTATGCCGAAGCTGCGCGTCGATTGGAAAATCACGAACAACGATCTCCAAAGCGTCGCGCGCGCCTATCGACTGCTCGGTTGGAAGCTGGAGAAGATCGGAGCTACCATTTCAGGATTTGAACCTGGCCATGTGGTCGAAATGGCAGGCAAATCAGGCGCCATGGACGGTCATCATCTCGGTACCACGCGAATGTCTGCGAGCCCGACCGACGGGGTTGTTGATGCTGAATGCCGAGTTCATGGACTGATGAACCTGCACATCGCGGGCGGCTCGGTTCTGGCAACATCCAGCCAGGCGAATCCCACCTTGACGATCTTGGCCCTTGGGCTCCGTCTCGCCGACAGGCTTCGTCGGTGATGATCACACCGGCAGCTGCTGAGTGACTGCGCCCAACTCGCGCCTAGCGTGGGCTGCTTCATCACATTCGGAGGCCCCTTGCTGTGTGTCAGGCTATCTGCTGTCCGCACGTATCGCCAGCGTCTCTAGTTCGCGCGAATGTGGGCAAGCTCGCCAGCGAGGCACGCATACTCGTAAGCTGGTGCTTAAGGCTCGTCCGCCACCTTCGCCATCGCTGTGCCATTAAGCGACGAAAAACGACGCGACCGCGCAGCCTGTTGGCGGCTGTAAAGCAATTCCGAGCGCAGTTCGTTCGGCCTCGATTGGCGCCTTTTGCAAAGGGCGTGCAAGAACCGTGGCTGGGAGCAGGCCTTACCCGACTGGAGTCGATAGCGAGGAGAGGAGTGCTTCGTTCAAAATCCCGCCATCGTGCCAACTTGCGCGCTTGATTGTTCCATTTCAGCACGTGCGCCACTGTCTCGATTTTTGCGACCGCTTGCCCGAAGTCGGGGTTCCTTAAAATCAAAGCAGCCGCCTCGCAACTTCGGCCGTAGTCGTACGTTGTGCGATTCACTGCGTAGGAGTTCACAACATGCCGATAACAACCCGGAAGCAAAAGAGCGACTTTGCCAATGACAAGCCCATCCCCGAGGAGGATGCGGCCGTACTGGAGAGCATCGCAGGCCACGAGGATAGACACGGTGCGGAACCGGGCGTTTTGGGGTCCGACATCGAGCAGCCGATCGGCGCGCAGCCTCGAAGCGAGATCACGGGCCGTCACGACGAGGGAGCCGGCGCAAATGAAACGGTCGACGGGTTGAGCGACACCGAAGAGATGACCCGCAGCTTCGCGGAAGACATCCCCACGGGATTAAGCGAAGGAGATGATGAAGACGTTCCGGTTTTTGAGCGAGGGCGGACCAGAACGGATCTTTGAACCAACGACAATGCTTCGCCCCCGCCGGCTCGGTGGCGTGGCGCTTAGAAGCGCCTCAGACTGGCTCACCCAAAAAACGCACCGCCGGTCCCTCCCCACGCCGGCGTGGAATTTATACACGGAAGGGCCGACCTGCTCGCTCGTTGTTGGAGATGATGCCGGTTGCAGGGCTCGGATGTTGTTTCATCGGCGTATCAGGCGGCGACGCTCGGCAGGTTAGCAGATCCGAGGGGGAACAAACCCGGCACGGTGATGGTTCGGTGGCATCAAAAGGTGATTGGGAACGATGGGTAAGAAGCCCAAACAGCCCTCAGAAGCCACGGCGGATCGTGAAAGGGCGATCGAAGCGCTCTACTTTGCGCGCAAGTGCGGCCTCACCAAGGAGGAGGCACTCAAGATGCTCAGGGAAGCCCAAATCAGGATCGATGGTGGACCCAAAAAAAGCTCCGGCAACCGAACTTAGAAGCGATCGTCGATCGCTCGTCACAGCCAGCGGCGGCATGATCTTCTTCACCTCCGACACGCATTTCAACGATCCCCGCATTCTGCGGCTCGGCCCCCGCCCCTTCAGTTCATTGGCGGGGCATGACCAAGCACTGATTGAACTTTGGAACGAGACTGTTGCTCCAAGCGACGAGGTCTGGCACCTCGGCGACTTCGCCAAGGGATCTGCCGAGACAGTGTCTTCGCTGCTGTCCTGCCTCCACGGCACGAAGCACCTGATCATCGGCAACAACGACGGCGTGGTAACGCTCGGCGCTTCGGCTTGGGCAAGCGTCCAACACTACAAGGAGCTAACTGTCGAGGGCAGTTTCCTGGTTCTTTGCCACTACCCGTTCCGCACCTGGAACCAGATCGGCAAGAAATCAATAAACCTGCACGGCCATTCTCATGGCCGGCTGAAGCCAATGACGCGCCAGCACGATGTCGGCGTTGACGCCTGGGATTTTCGCCCAGTGACTTTTGCTGCCATTCAGGCCAGGCGCCGCCGAGGTTAGCGCAACAGAGGGCCGAGCGATCGACGTCTTCACGTCGTGATGCTAGCCGCAAAGAGAAGCCCAGAATCCTGCCCCTGGGAATGCAGCCTTGCCTGGAAGCACCGCAAGTAGAGCGCCCACCCGTCTGCGTGACAACCTTTGGGTGCCGAACCCCCTCGTCACCACGGCGGAGCGCTGGCGCGCCAATCGTTCATCCACCTCGCTCTGAACGAGCTTCAATCGCCGTCCTTGGCGACCTCAATGCCACATTCTTTCTCTGAGCCACTTGAGAAGCCTGTTCCCTCCGATTGACCGGCGGACTCGAGCGGCAGCCCACTGCCCTCTGAACGTGGTTCCGACATGGCAACTGCAGACGATGTCATGCAATTCCCCGTCGGACAGTTCGAAGAAGCGCTTTGCTTCCCCATAGGTGTCATCCTTCAGGCCTAACGCACGCAGTAGCGGGTCCTCGAAGGCCACTGTAATCGGCGAGCCCTCACCGCGCGCCGCGTCGCGAGCTTCGCGCTTCAGATACTCAGTGCCAGTAAGCGCTCTCAGGCGTCGCTCGGGACGTTGTTCCAGCAACTCTGCCCAGCGCTCGATTCGCTGTTGGCGGGTCATGATCGGGTATGTCGACAGGGGTTCTACATCTGCAATTGTCTGCAGTTGGCTTAGAGTTTGGTGTTCCATCGTCGGCTCCTTTTGATCGAAGTCCCTTCCCCACAAAAATTATCGCGCGCCGACGCGCTGACAAGAGCTGGCAAGGCGGCCTTACCCGACAATGGATTGCGAAATGACGAAACAGCGCATTGCTCCGCCGGCGCGCGAAACGATATCTCACTCCTAATCAGACCGAAGACGTTCCGAACGGACAGTTCGCCACCCGCCTACGGCAACTGTTAAATTAGCAACGTCTTATGGAACTTTGGGGCTGGCGTTTCATTTCATCGGCATGGAGGCCACTGTGATCCAAGGTACCGGGACCGGAGCGAACGTGTCGCTGCGCTACTCACTGGTTTTGCCGATATACAACGAAGAACAAGTGCTGCCTCGCCTGGTCGAGCGCATCAGGTTGCTAATCCACCAGCTGGACGGTGAGACCGAGGCTATTTTCGTTGATGACGGAAGCCGCGACGGTAGCGTCAGATACCTTCGGTGCGTGGTTGCCGCCGAGCCTCGTTTTCGGCTGATCGAACTTTCGCGCAATTTTGGGCATCAGATAGCAATTACAGCCGGTATGGACGCCGCCCAGGGGGATGCTGTCATCGTCATGGATGCCGACCTCCAAGACCCACCCGAGGTGGTCCTCGATCTGGTGGCGAAGTGGAAGGAAGGTTTCGAGATTGTCTATGCCCGGCGCGTTAAACGCGAAGGCGAATCTTTGTTCAAGCGCTTCACGGCAAGTCTCTTTTATCGCTTACTGGAAAAGATGACGACCGTCGACATTCCGCGCGACGTTGGAGATTTCCGGTTGGTCGGCCCCAAAGCGCTGAGAACTTTCAGACAGATGCCCGAACAGGATCGCTTCGTCAGGGGCATGTTTGGCTGGATGGGATTCAAGCAGGCGGCGGTGCCGTTCGAACGTCCAGCACGAGCCCTTGGCCAGACCAAATATCCATTCTGGAAGATGGTGCATCTTGCTGCTCACGCCATCGTCAGCTTCTCGGAACGGCCGCTGCGCCTGGCGCTCTGGGGTGGCTTGGCCATTTCTGCGCTGGCCGTCGCCTTTGGTGCGTTTGCAATTTATGCCTGGGCTTTTGAAACCGGCGTTGTTGCCGGCTGGACCTCGACCGTGATGATTGTATCGCTCCTGTGCGGCATCAACCTTTTCATGACCGGCGTAGTCGGGATGTATGTCGGAAGCATCCACGCTGAAGTGAAACGGCGCCCACTTTACGTGATCGATCGCCTCACCGGCTTCGACCGGGCGATGCCTGCCGTTCCCGTCAAGAACCGACGATCGTCTCGAAAATCCCGGATTGGAGTGCCGGCCAATGTCCGAACTCTTCGACAGTTATAGATCGATCTATGACGAGACAGTCCAGGGATCGATCCGATTTTCGGGGCTTAAGCACGACTTCTTTCTTAAGGCCAAGGCCGAGTTTCTGCGACGCGTTGTGGTTGAACGAGGGCTCGGCCCTGATGGCTCGGGTGTGCGGGCGCTTGATGTCGGCTGCGGCGTAGGCGTTCTCCATCCATTTCTCAAAGGCGCCTTCGCGTCCCTGGACGGCTGCGACATCTCGCCGGACTCCATCCTGCGTGCCAGGGAGGAAAATCCTGGCGTCATGTACAAGGTCTGCTCCAGCCTGACCCTGCCATACGACAACGGCGTCTTCGATCTGGCCTTCGCCAGCTGCGTCGTCCATCATGTACCGCCAGCTTCCTGGCTTGAGTTCGTACGCGAGATGCGGCGCGTCCTTCGCCCGGGCGGTGTCGCCTGCATCATCGAGCATAATCCCTATAACCCGCTGACGCGTCTGGCTGTGTTCCGGTGTCCCTTCGACCGAGATGCCGTGCTGCTCAGCGCAGCCAAAACAGCGTCACTCTTGCAGATGACAGGCTTCACGAACATCCGGTCCGAGCACTTCCTGCTGCTGCCGTCAGGCAGACCGTTTGCCCGAAACGTCGAGCGCATGCTCGCCCGCCTGCCGTTGGGAGCACAGTATGTGTCTAGTGCGCGTGCCTGAGCACCTGTCTCCCGGCGACGACGCGCTCACGCTGCTGGCACGCTTCGGCATGGTCGGCATCTCTGCCACAATTCTGTATGCCGCTTTGGTTGCCGCTTTTTCCAAATCGCAACTGCTCGGTTTCACGCCCATCCAGGCTTCGCTTGGGGCATATGCCGCAGCCACCTTGTTTTCGTATCTCGCGCACAAATACCTGACGTTCGTGTCGGGCCGGTCGCATCGAACCGCAGCGCCACGTTTTCTCCTGCTGGCGGCAACAGGCTTTGCCATTGCCTATGGGGCGCCGGCACTTATGACGGTGAAGCTGGGCTTGCCGCTCGTCGTTCCCGTCCTGATTACGTGCCTGCTCGTTCCCACCATCAATTTCTTCGTCCTTGACCGGTGGGTTTTTGCCGATCGCCGTCCCGGTCGGCAGGGCAACCGCTCCCGCCAGCGGCGATAATACTTAAACGGCGTCCAGTCGAAACGACACCAATTTGATGGAGCGTTTGTAAATGCTGCTGGCGGCCTTGCTGGGCGGGATCCCGTCGAGATAGTCAAACGTCATCTCGAACGTGCTGGCGTTCGAAAAAGCTGCGTGCGGAATGAAGAACGAGACGGTCATGGGTTGCTTGCCCGACAGCGTAACGTTATGCACGGATACGCCATGGACTGAGATAATCACCCTCTGGGTCATCTGTGGCGGACGAACGACAGCGGCCATTTGTAGCGTTGCCTTTAGGCCGTCGCGAAGCGGCGGTATCTGCAGGCGGAGCCGCGAGGTTTCACCCAGCGAATGCGTGCCGTCGGCTGCTGGCCCCGACCAGCCACAAACTTTCATGCCGGAAGCCCGTTTGGCGCCGTCGGACCGGAAGGACACTGTCTGGCCGAGTGAGTAGATGCCAACGGTATCGCGGTTGAGGCAGGTTGTCGTGCGGTCGATGTAATAGGCCCGATAGTCGGGGTGGACATTCGGATGGAGAGCCAGCGCAAGGATGAGGATTTCTGACACGGCCAAAGCCGCGGCGAGCGCGTAACACCCAAGCGAGATCGCGCGTGCGTAGGGGTTGCCGACGTCAGACCAAAGCAAGGTAGCCCCCAATCCATGCCACTGTCATGAAATAGCAGGCGACCAGAAAGAGAAACAAAGCGGCTATCCAGGTCAGTTTCGATGCCGACAGCAAGAACGCCATCAACAGTATCAGAGGCGCAAGCCCAATGACGTATCTGACCATGGAGGCCAGATTCGTAATCAATGGCACGACAATGCTGATCGCGCAAAAGATACCAGCGCCATATTGCTTGCGAGCCATCAGCACGACTGATAGCGCCAGCCCGGCGATTGCCGCGAGCGCACTCCATTGCGGCGCCGTGGGCAGCCACCCGGTCTTGGGAAACGCTGAGAGGCCGTCCCACAGAAACAGGATCGGGTTCCCAGCCACTCGTCCAAAGGCGCGTTGGACGTGCAGGAACGCAAAGCCGTCGCCGACAGTGACATACAAAAACAGGATGTAAGCGAACAAGCCGGCAGGCGAGATCAAGATAGCGACGAGCAGATCCGGCCGACCGAGCACCCAACGAGGAAAGGAGAGTGGTGAGCCGCCCCCTTTCCGATGCTGTTGGAACATTTCAATGACGGTCGCAAAGACGACAAGGACCCCAACAAGCCGCGTTGCCGAGAGGAGCGCTGACGAGATGCCAGCGGCGGGATAGCTGGAGCGTTTGAGTGCCAGGAAAACGCTCGAGGTCAGGAGCACGAAAAGAGGTTCGGAAAGGAAAGTGGTGAAGTGGAAGGAGAACGGGCCACTAAGCAAAAAAGCGCAGTACAGCACATAGGCCTGCATGTTCTTCTTCAGCAGCGGCCATGCCACCAGACATGCGGCGTAGCTGCATGCAAGTGAAGCGACGGTTGCGACCACTATCGTGGGGAAAGGAAAAATCGCTCGGATCACCGCTACCAGCAACGGGTAGAATGGAAAGAAGCCCCATCGTCCGACATTGCTTTGGTTCGGGATGGGAAAGCGCTCGTAGCCGCGTTCGGAAATATCCACATACCAGTGGCAATCCCATCGGCAGAGCGCACGAGCATAAGACTCGAAGCCTGGCTCTGCCAACGTTGAAGCAACAGCGGCATAACGAATGGCAAGGCCAGTGAAACCGAACAGGAGCGGGACTGCCACAACCGCTGCCGCTAACATGTGGCGCCTGTTGATCGTCGGGCCGTAGCCGGGGAAAATCTCGAACTGCTCTGCGCCCTTCATCGACGGCGCATCGCCGGGGCTCTTGATGGCCGGGACGAGATTGTCAGTCCCGGATTTTCTCATCGCGAAGCACCGGCGCGGCGCGTTTCCATCCCCTGATGGGAGCCCGCTTCGACTGTGACCAAACCGCCGACCGTGGCCTTGCCAGCTTCATAGTCGACCGGCGTGGCGTGGCCCGGCGCCTTTGCCTTCTCCGGCGCGTTGCTTGCCCGACGGTCGTCGCGCAGTTCCAGATGAGTGACGCCGCCTGCCGTCACCTCGAGCCCAAAGTCGATGCCAGTCTGTCTCTGCGCCATGTGAGAGATTCTGGAGCGCGGCCGGCGGTCGTCAAGAGGTTGCTAATATTCGAACGGCAAAGGGCAACAATCCTTTGCCTGCATCACATATCAGTTCATTTTGAACCAGCCTTCGGGAACGCCTAAGGGCCGCGTTCGGCACCTTTGCCAAGGCGCGTTGTAACGAGCCGCAGCAACCGTTTGCATTCCGGCTCATGACGCAAAGCTCCGGCCAAGGACTCTTTTCAGGCCGGTCGTGCCAAGCGGCCACGGCCCCAAGTCGCGCATGTCGACCTGCTAGCAACAGACCAGGAAATCATAATTTGTCGAGCTCGCCGCTTCTCGTATGGACCGGTCGTTGTCGCCGTTTTGATGACCTCGGGACGATCGTGGGGCCAAATTGCTTGCCTAGTGGAGGTCAGCGTCGTCGACGGGCGGAGGCGCGAAGACCGAGATCGCCTTTGGATGGACCTTGAAATGGGCTGGTGTCGAGGTGACGATCTCACCATCGGTGTTGACCGGCATCGGCTTCTCCGTCTCGATGTCGAACTCGACGCACCTAGCCGTGCGCACCTCTCGCCAGGCGCCATGCCTTCCAGACCGGAAGGAGCGGAGCATCAGCGCCAGCTTCCAGAGGTTCGTCATTTCCAAGCTATAAAGATCGAGATGTCCGTCATCGATCTCGGCCGTCTCTTCCACCACGTTGCCGCCGCCGTAGTGGCGACCGTTTCCCACCGCAATCTGGTAGGTTTCGACGTCGGTCGACGCGCCTTTCTCAATAATCTTCGCGTGGAATCGCGTGGCCCGCGTCAACACTTTCACCGCCGCCAGCGCATAGCCGAGCCTGCCGAAACGCTTCTTCAAAGTGGGATCCAGACCCTTCGCCAATTCAGTGCTGAGTCCGATACTCGCAACGTTGAAGAAGGCATTGCCATTGACCGTGCCGATATCGATCTGCCGGAGTCGGCCCCGCACGATCACGTCAGCGGCCTGCAGAAGATCCATAGGGATGTCGAGTGTGCGAGCGAGGTCATTAGCCGTTCCCATAGGAATAATGCCCATCGGCAGGCGGCTTTCCACTACAGCCATCGCCGCCGCCGACAACGAACCATCGCCACCGCACACGACCACAAGGTCCGCCGTTTGGCGCAAGCGAACGATGTCACGAGCGATCTCCGGCAACGCCTCGAACTTTTCGACAGTGACAGAAAGCCGGCCGCGCTCCAGCCGCTCCACAATCGGGGCGATCAGCTCCTGGCCGCGCCGCGCCTTTGGATTGAGGAGCAGCAATGCGCGCCTTTTGGCCAGTTTGCTCATTCAAAGATCGATCCGATGGTTCATAACGCATGCACACAAGGCGGCTGTTCATTCGACCGCAGCCGACGTTTTTGGCTCTCCGGACCTACCTCCACCGCGGTTGCGAACGGCGCAATTTTTTGACCTCCAGCGGCCCCTGGATCGCTATCCGAGTTCGTGGCCGTCACGCCGTGCACAACCGTCCTGGCAATTTCGCACAGGTTCTGGTGGTGCGTGAGATAGACCACTTGGCCAGCACATGCCATTCCCAAACAAGCTGAAACCTCCTCGGAGAGGACATGGTCGAAGGAATGATCATCGGCGCGCCTATTTATCGCGGAAGAGGTTGAAGCGCGGTCGATCGCATCGCGGATATATCCGGGGCGGATTTGCAGTCCGTCCTTCAGCGCGCCGCTTTGATGCTCCGGAACGTCGCCGGCGTCCCGCTGGAGCCTGAGACAGAAGATGCGCTCAAGCCCATTGCCGGAGAGATTTAAATCGGCAGCGCCAGATCGGCCTGGCTCTGTAAAATCTGGGAGCCGGTCGCGATTGGCCGGAACCAAACAGAACAGCCGTAATTATCAGCCGAGGGAAGCAACCGCATAGGAAGCGGAACGATGGCTGAAATTCTTGAAACTTGGCAGTTCAAGGTTGCGCTTCAAACGTGCTGAGAAATCGTTGAGGCGCGCAAAGGAAGAAACGGACAGGAAAAATGGCGTGGTGAATATCGCCCTGTGCTGCAGGGTCCGGGCAGCTCAACAGCGCGTGACGGAGGCCTCGGGAGCGCCAGACCAATATCTATACGCGGGCGGCCTCCAAATCACCCCCGAATGGACATGAAATGGCGAGGAGTTGCCGTCATGACAATACTGTTTGAGCCGCTGGACTCGGATTACCATAAGCGCAGCGTGCTTTACCACGCCACGCGGTTGTCGATGCTCCACGATCGAATGCTGATGCGTTTCGACAAGGTAGACGAAGCGGCCGATAAGGTTGAAGCCGCAGCGGCCGTGCTGGTCGATATCACCCACGGCTCTGCCCTTGACGCGTTCCAGAACTCGGTGTTGCGGAATTCGTCGGCAGATTTCCTTCAGATGGAAACGGGTCAGACCCTCGGCCTCTGATCTGCGAGGAATGGCCGCAAGCGTTCGGCGGCTAGGGGGAAGGTCCCGCATCCGCGCCCGATGGGCAGGGCTCTCGCGGGTGTCCCGCCAAACTTGCGATTCGGGTCCAAGGTTCCGCTCAGAAGCCTGCCACGTTTCGGCAGCATTCTCGTTGGTGCGCGCTCTTCGCCCAACCGGCCCCAGTCGCCCCACTTCACGCTCAAGCCAGCTTCGCCTGACGGACGCGTCCTGCCCCTCGGGCATTTACGTTTTGATAACCCTCCTGAGTTTGAAGACAAAACCTATCGGCTCCTTTTGCCTTGCATCGTGTTAGGGCTTGGAACAAACCAACGGAGCTGCAAGCAAAATGGCCGCCGTAACCAATGCCAAGGGCGTTCCGCTCCCCTATAGTGGGTCCTCCGCAAGGTGGTACTCGGCGACGAATTCGGGCCCGGCCCTCTACGGCAGCATCTACAACGATTCGCTGTATGGCGACGGCAGCGTCAGCGTTACGATGTATGGCGGCCAGGGCGACGATATCTACTACCTGTACTCCGCGAAAAACAAAGCGGCGGAGCTGCCCAACGAGGGCATCGATACGATCTCGACCTGGATGAGCTACAGGCTGCCGGCGAATTTTGAGAATCTGACGGTCACCGGCGATAAACAATATGCCTTCGGAAACGCATTGAACAATATCGTCGTCGGCGGTTCCGGCCAGCAGACGCTCGACGGCTTGAAGGGCGACGACGTTCTCAAGGGTGGCTCCGGCGCTGACATTTTCGTCGTCAAACCAGGCAATGGCAGCGACCTTATTCTCGACTTCGGCGCCGACGACACCGTGCGCGTCGGAGGCTACGGCTTCCTCTCTTTCGACCAGGTGCACGCCGCCATGGTGCAGTCGGGATCGAACGTCCGACTTACCCTGTCGCCAACCGAGTTTCTCGTCTTCGAGAACAAGACCATCGACCAGTTCAGCGCCAACCAGTTCGATCTCGCCCTGGACAAGTCGCATCTGACGCTCACCTTCTCGGACGAGTTCAATACGTTGAACCTGCACAGCGGTTCTAGCGGGACCTGGGATACGAACTTCTGGTGGGGTGCTCCGAACGGCAGCTCGCTCACCACCAACAGCGAGCTTCAGTGGTATATCGACACCAGCTACGCCCCCACGAGTTCGGTCAACCCGTTCAGCGTACAGGACGGTGTTCTCACCATTACGGCCGCCCGGGCTCCCGATGCGATCAAGCCCTACATAAACAACTATGATTACACGTCAGGTCTGCTGACGACCTACCATTCCTTCGCACAGACCTACGGCTATTTCGAAATTCGAGCCGACATGCCCGAAAAGCAGGGTGCATGGCCGGCCTTCTGGCTTCTTCCGGCGGATGGCTCCTGGCCGCCGGAACTGGACGCAGTGGAGATGATCGGCCAGGATCCCAACAAGCTCACCCTGACCAGCCACTCGAATGCCACGGGGTCGCATACAAAAGTGACCTCGACCGTATATGCAGCGGATACCGCAGGGTTCCACAAATATGGGGTGCTTTGGACCCCAAGCGAACTGGTCTGGTATTTCGACGATGTCGAAGTTGCCCGCGCACCAACGCCTGCCGACATGCACAAGCCAATGTATATGCTGGTCGACCAGGCTGTCGGCGGCATGGCGGGAGCGCCCGCCGACGGGCTTGCCACCCCTTCTGAAATGCACGTCGACTATGTTCATGCCTACGCGCTGAATGACTGGTTCATCTAGGTGCCATGCTGGAAGATGGAGTGAAACCGACATCCTTCACCAACTGGTCTCGAACGCGTTCATTGCCGCTTGCCGCCGCACTAGGCCCGAGGTGAAGGACGATGTCTCACTCCCACCCTTCTGAGCCGCCGCGAACAACGCTCACGGCCGTATTGGCTTCCTTTCGCCGGGCATTCGCCGGCATCGCGTTGATGAGCGGGGTCGTCAATGTCCTGGCGCTGACCGGCTCGTTCTTCATGCTGCAGGTCTACGATCGCGTCATCCCCGGCCGCAGCGTGCCGACGCTTGTCGGCCTTTGCTTGTTTGCGGGCACGCTGTTCCTCTTCCAGGGCGTTCTTGAGCTGATCCGATCGCGGCTGCTGGTGCGTATCGGCATGGCGCTCGATGCGCGGCTCAGCGGGCAGGTCTACACCGCACTGATGCGTCTGCCGTTGCGCACGAAGCTTCCCGGCGATGGCTTGCAGTCATTGCGGGACCTCGATCAGGTCCGATCGTTCCTGTCGAGCGCTGGGCCGACCGCGCTGTTCGACCTGCCCTGGATGCCGCTTTATCTCGCAATCTGTTTCCTGTTCCATTTCTGGATCGGCATGACCGCGCTCTTGGGCGCCATCATTCTGTTTGCCCTGACCTTACTGGCGGAACTGCGCACGAGGGAGACGGCGAAACGTGCTAACAGCCAGGCCGCTTCGCGCAACACGCTGGCGGAAGCGACACGCCGCAACGTCGAGGTGCTTCAGGCAATGGGTTTTGGCCCACGCATTGCCGATCGCTGGTCTGCCGTCAACGACGACTATCTCAAGACGAATGCCAAGGCGAGCGATTTGGCGGGGACGCTCGGAACGATTTCGAAAGTCGTGCGCATGATGCTTCAATCCGGCATCCTGGCGATCGGCGCCTGGCTCGTCATCCATCAGGAGGCAACAGGAGGCATCATGATTGCCAGCTCGATCATGATGAGCCGGGCGCTGGCACCGATTGAACTCGCGATCGTGCATTGGAAGAGCTTCGTCAGCGCCCGCCAGGCCGGGGCCCGCCTCACCAACCTTCTGGGGCTGCTGCCCGAGGCTGCAACAACTGTCTCGCTGCCGCCGCCGTCGTTTCGCCTCTCGGTAGAGGGCATCAGTGTGGCGCCGCCGGGCGAGCGCCGCCTTGTCGTCCAGGATGCGGGCTTCGTGCTGGAGAAGGGCGCCGGCCTCGGCATCATCGGTCCGAGCGCTTCGGGAAAATCCTCGCTCGTCAGAGCCATCGCCGGCGTCTGGCTGCCAGTGCGCGGTACCGTCAGGCTCGACGGTGCGACGCTCGACCAGTGGTCGTCGGACGACCTCGGCAAGCATGTCGGATATCTGCCGCAGGATGTCGAGCTGTTCGACGGCACCATTGCCGAGAACATAGCTCGCTTCGAACCCGAACCCCCCTCGGACAAAATACTGACCGCTGCGCGCGCCGCCGGTGTTCATGATCTGGTGGTTCACCTGCCTGAAGGTTATGAAACGCGTATCGGCGAGGCCGGGTCGGCGCTTTCGGCGGGCCAGCGACAGAGGGTCGCTTTGGCGCGTGCTCTCTATGGCGATCCGTTTCTTGTAGTACTCGACGAGCCGAATTCCAATCTCGATGCCGATGGCGAAGCCGCCTTGACGGTGGCGATCCAAGGCGTGCGCGACAGAGGCGGCATGGCCATCGTGGTGGCGCATCGCCCGAGTGCATTGCAAAGTCTTGACCAGATCCTTGTCATGACGAACGGCAGCATTCAGGCCTTTGGCCCGAAGAATGAGATCATGACCAAGGTGACCCGTCCCATCAGCGTTCCGTTGAAAGTTGTCCCAAGTCCTGAAGAGGCGGCGCTCTGATGCCAGAGAGGGCGACATCGGTGATCGACCGGGCCATTCGACGTTATCTGCTTGGCGGCATTGCGACCTCCATCCTACTGGTCGGTGGAGCGGGCAGCCTTGCCGCCGTGATCGACCTCTCTGGCGCGGTCATTGGATCGGGAAAGCTGGTTGTCGATTCCAGCGTCAAAAAGGTGCAGCATCCAACCGGCGGCGTGGTCGGCCAAATCTTCGTGCGCGAAGGCGATGCCGTGCAAGCGGGACAGGTTCTGATTCATCTCGATGAAACCGTCACCCGCGCCAATCTGGCCATTGTCACCAAGAGCGCGGATGAACTCGATGCCCGCCTGGCACGTCTCAAGGCCGAGCGCGATGGTGCGGACGCCATCGGTTTTCCGCCGTCGCTGATGTCTCGGCGGGACGATCCGGATGTCAGCGGAACAATGGCCGGAGAGCAGTCGCTCTTCGAGTTCCGCCGGCAGGCACGCGCTGGCCAGAAGGCGCAGTTGGCGGAACGTATCTCCCAGCTCGCCGAAGAAGTCTCCGGCCTGACCGAGCAAAAGGACGCCAAGAGCCAGGAAATCAAGCTGATCGGAACCGAGCTCGCGGGCATGCGCACATTATGGGAGCGCAAGCTGGTCTCGATCGATCGCATCACCGCGCTCGAGCGCGAGGCCGTGCGGCTGGAGGCTGAACACGGGCAGTTGATCGCGGCGATAGCGCAGTCGAAAGGTCACACGTCGGAAATCCGCCTGCAGATCATCCAGATCGATCAGGATCTGCGCAGCGAAGTCGCCACGGAGCTGCGTGAGGTCCAGGCAAAACTCTCGGAGCTAGTCGAACGCAAGGTATCGGCCGAGGACCAGCTCAAGCGCATCGACATTCGAAGCCCGCAGGCCGGCGTCGTCCTTCAGCTTGCCGTACATACGATTGGGGGTGTCATCACTGCGGGCGAACCGGTCATGCTCATCGTGCCGGTCGCGGACCGACTGACCGTCGATGCCCGTGTCGCTCCACAGGACATCGATCAGCTGAAACAGGGGCAGGAGGCGACGCTGCGGCTTTCGGCCTTCAATCAGCGGACCACGCCTGAACTCAACGGAAGCGTCAGCAAGATCTCCCCCGATCTCAGCACCGACGAGCGCACCGGCGCCGGTTATTACACCGTGCATATCGTTTTGCCGCGCACGGAACTTGCCAGACTCAAAAGACTGACCCTGGCGCCCGGCATGCCGGTCGAGGTGTTCTTCACGACCAGCAGCCGCACGATGCTGTCCTATCTCGTCAAGCCCCTGGCCGATCAGATCCAGCGAGCATTCCGGGAGGAGTGAAGCGCGCCTGGGCTGCAGCGACCGGCCGCTTCCCGCCGCGAGCATTCATCGGCTGGGAAATTGGCGGAATGCTGCTTTCGGTTTATTGATCCTCGACGACTCCCTGCTGGGCTCGATCCACTGGCCGCCTCCGAGGTAAAAGGCATGGGGACGTCGAACGCGGGCACGTTGGCTTCAATGCTCAACCGGCCTAGGGGTTAAGGACCGAGTGGAGCCGCGCCTTGAGGGTGGCTGCAGCATGCCAGGACATAGCCGACCGAGTTCTGCCGCGTCCGGCATGGCCAAAAATAGGAATTGACCCCTCGCCCGAGTCAATTCTTGCTTGACATTTATGTTCCCGTTATGTTCACTTCCCGAGCCTGCCGGAAAGGCCAACTGCCATGCTCATGCCGATCATCACGTAAGGCGCTCAAAGGGATGAACCTGCTCAACGGCCAACTTAGGAGCGACTTGATGTGCTCCCTCCATCACGCGTGCGACACGCTAGGAGGAACCGCGATGGGAACGATGTACTTCGATGCCGAGGTCAAAGCCGAGTTGCACTCTGAAGCCGTGAAGCTTGTCGCCCGCTACGAAAGCCCGCTTGAGACCGTGAAGGCGCTGATGGCCTACAACCGCGAGCCAGAGACTCAGATACTCGCCATAGCCCAGGCATCCGGGGATAGGTTCCATTGGCTACGACGATACGCCCCCTGTTGTAGGATGACCGGCGTGGACATTGCGAAGTCCCGCCCTGCGGCTAGGATAGCGCGGATGAACGGAACGACCTCTGAGGCAGCTTGTGCTGACGCACTCGCGGCGCTCCGCACGGCAGGGCGAGGCGGGGAAACGAAGTTGCCCATAAACTGATCGGAGGAGACTTGGTATTGCGACCCCTCGCGCGACCTCGGCAGGTTGAATCGTTCCCGGCGTGACAGGAGAGCTTTTTAGCCATGCATGACCTTATCGCTTTCATACAAAGCAACTCTGCGCTGGTGGCGGCTAACCCGTTGGCCTTTGCTACGTCTGCCGCATTGTTCGGCGCCGGTGGATTTGCCGTGGGGCGCTATTTCCTTGCGGAGCGCATTGCCAATCTGGAAAGCCGGATTGCGCGGCGCGACGAGGAGATCACGGACCTGAAGGCCAAGCAGAAAGCACCGGACCCGGAAGGCCCTGTGCCTCTATTCGAGATGACAGAGATGCTTCCCCCTGCGCCGTTCAACTTCAACCGGCTGTTGGTCAGCGGAAAAACACCCTCCAGGTTGAATAGTTTACTCTCCCAACAGAAAGCACCAGGCTGATCGTGGTCAGGGCCTTCCACCGTCATGAGACCGGCGACCTGCAAACCGGCAAGCATGCTGGCCTCATTGCGTGGTCGCGCGAGGGTAACCCTTCGGTGGCTTATGGCGAGCCGACGACTCTGTTTGCGGGTGGCGACGTGCCGGACATGGAATAGCTGGACGTGGTTTCATCCTTGGCAGCTACTTTGAATGCGTTCCGGAATTCTGAGGTTGGCATTTCGTCGGCGAGTGCAGCGATGCAAACGCGCATCGCGTAATCCACCTGTTTTGGAATGCGGGACAACGAAAAGATCCGACAGGAATGCCAACCCCCTACTCCACGATCTTCCAGTATGAGTCCTTGCGGATCACCTTTCCGTCACGAAATGTGTAGAAATCGCAACCTCGAACTTCCTTTTTGACGCCCTCGCGGGTGGTGCCGGTGAGGGTCCATTTCGACATGCCGGTGTTGGCAGCCTCGTCCGCAAAGTGCTGCCCATTGCCGTAATGCACATCGGGCAAACCCTCAAAGCGTGTGGCAAGCGCGTCTCGTACGCTGCGCTTGCCCTCGCAGCGCGTTCCCCAAGGCTCGGTCCCCCTCGGCATCTCCAGAACGCAGTCGTCGGCAAAGTACGCCATAATCCGCTCGAGATCGTGCGCGTTGAAGGCCTCGCATAGCTCCGTCAATGTGGCTCGAATGTCCATTCGCAAACGCCTCCTCGAATTCGAAATAGGTCACTGGCGGCGGATCCGGTCAAGTGTCCAGCCAAACTCCCTGGCCATCACCACGATGGAGCGCGGCTTCCGCCACTCATCCCTTCTTGGCGAACGCCCAGACCATCAGCGGGTATTCCTCGTCGTTGCTGAGATCGCGCCACAGGCCGTAGGCGCGAACGGGGCCGCCGATATGGGCCCTGGCGCAGGCCTTGTTGCCCCAGCCGTGGACTTTGACGTTGGCTTCCGCGAAGCCGCCCTCAACCATCAGCTGTTTGAGGCCTGCGGGCGTCCATCTGTTGTAGTCGTGCGGCCTGGCGTGCACGCGAAACAGGAAGGGCGTCGCAACCATCGCCCAACCGCCGGGTCGGGTCATGGCGTGGATGTTTTCCACCGCTGCATGCGGACGCTGCACATGTTCAAGCACCTGGTCGGCGATGACGATCGAATACTGCTCGTCGGTGCGGTCCCTGCAGATGTCGAAGCCGGGGAAATCGACAGAGCGGTAGTTGGGGCACATCGCCCGCCAATAGCGGTTCCAGCCGGGCGAGATCTCGATCACGTCGGCGGCCTTGCGGTTGCCGGCTTCGAGAAAGAGGCTGAAAGCCTCGATCTGGCGGATACGCAGCCAGTTGCGGGAATCATAGCCAAGCAGCCGCTTGGCTGCCTGTTTGCCACGGCTCTTCAGGGTGCCGGCAAGGCTCTCAGTCATCACGACCTCCAGAAACCCGCCGTCCTTGCTTGTAGCACTATGTTATGGGCAAAAGATGACAACGCAGCGCCGCCGCCGGCGGCGCGATCAGCAACAATGTACCAGCAGGACCACCGCCCCACAGTGGAGCTTCCGTTCCCATTTCCCACTTTCACAACGGATGAGCAGACTACCCCTCTGCTTAATAATCGCCGTTGTAGTACCTGTCGTCGCACGGCGCCGTGTAGATGCGGCCGCGGGGGTCCTGGTAGCGGCACATCTGTTCGCCGCGACGCTGCGGCGTAGTGGCCGAGCCGACGACGGCGCCGAGCAGGGCGCCGCCGGCAGCGCCGATGAGCGTGCTTTCGGTGTTGCCGCCGATGGCCTGACCGACGAGGGCGCCGCCAGCGCCGCCGATCAGCGCGCCAGTTCCGGCCCGCTGCTGGCCTTCGGTCTGCGCGCACCCTGCCAGTGCTGCGGTCATCAGCACGGCGGCTATGGCTTTGCGAAAATTCATCTGACGTCTCCCTGAATGCCTGAAATCCCTATGGCTCGTCCCGTGCGGCCGCAATGCGGCGGAACGGGGGCACGAGCCCTCACGATAAAAGACATGGTTTCTCGGGTGTTGATAGAAGCCTGCCTGCTATTTTCCGCGCTTCTCGTTTTATGGCAACAAGTCCCATTCGATACAAAGTGTCGATCAATGTGTAACGAGATTGAAGCCTCATACCGCTAGGATCGTCCGGTTCAAGCGGACGTTCAATCTGCCTTCCAGGCGCTAAATGATGGAACAGGCGCACACGGTCCGTCGACCTGCTGAGAACGCACAGCGCGTGCGCGCAGCTCAATACCTGCGAATGTCCACCGACCACCAGAGCTATTCGATCGACAATCAGAAGGATGCAATCCGTGAATTCGCGGATGCGATGAACTACGACACCGTGGCCACATACGAGGACGCCGGTCGCAGCGCTTGAACCTCGAAGCAAAGGCTGTTGGCGGATGTCGAAACGAAGAACGCGGATTTCGAATCGTCATCGTCTACGATGTGAGCCGCTGGGGGCGATTCCCGAACCCCGATGAGAGTGCGTCGTACGAGTATCGGTGTCGTGTTGCCGGCGTTGAATTGAATATTTTGGCGAACAGTTCGCAAACGATGGCAGCATCGGATCAGACCTGCTCAAGGCGATAAAGCGCACGATGGCGTGCCGAGCACAGCCGGGTGTTGTCGGTCAAGGTGTTTGCCGGCCAGTGCAGGCTCGTTCGAATGGTGACACCGGCAGGGAGGGTCGGCCGGCCTGGGCCTGAGGCGCCGGTTCATCGACCAGCTTGGGCGCACAAAGACCATGCTCGCTCTCAAAGAGTACAAGAGCCTCCAGACGGATCGGGGCATCCTCGTGCCTGGACCACCTGATGAAATTGCGACGGTGCGCTGGATCTACCATGAATACGTGAAGGCTGGTCGGACCGAGCTTCAGATTGCGCGGTCGTTGAATGCCAAGGGAGTGGTCACCGGTCTCAACCGACCTTAGAATTTCCGCTGCCCAAATTGTAGGCGCTGCCGCGATCAGCCTAGCCGTTCATCGGGTGCAAGGCGGGACAGTAGGCCGCGAATAGAGAAACGCAGGCCATCCGACGCGAAAACAAGATCTGGAGCCTCTCCAAATAGGCTGGTCAATGCGGCGCGCATATAGCGTGTTCCATACCCTACTCGCGAGGGTTGAACTACCGACGGTCCTCCTGATTCGATCCATCTCAGCGTCAGCACTGGTTCCGAACTCGCCGTTATATTCCATTCCAATCGTATCCTGCCTTCGGGGCGGGACAAGCCGCCATATTTAATGGCGTTTGTTGCTAGTTCATGAAGCGAGAGGGCGAGAGTTGTACCGGCATCGCGCGAAAGCAGCACCTCGGGTCCGTCGATCGTGATGGCAGTTTGTTGCTTGGAAAGGTATGGCGCGAGGACCGATTTTGCGACATCCGTTAAGGCCACGGTCTCGCCACCGGCAGCAAAAACTGCAGAATGAACATCCGACAAGGCTCTCAATCGCCCTTTGAAGTCTTCTGCAAGCCCTTCTGCCGAGATCGCACCGCGCCTGGTCATATCGAAGATGGATATGACGGTCGCCAGGATGTTTTTCACTCGATGATTTAGTTCAAGGCGGAGTTCCGTCTCCCGCTCAAGATAGTCACGCACGTCGCGCTGGCGAATTCTGGTGAGGAGTGCCGACTGGATTCCGCTTATCAGTTCGAGCGCAGCCACTGGACGCTGATAGTATATCTGACGTGAACGTGGCCAGGCAGCACTCAGCGCCGCTTGGATGCGTGACTGCTGTGCCCCACGGTCCAACAAAACAACGATTGGAATTTCCGACCAATTCGGCTGCGACTGAAGGAAACTTTCAACTGTTGCGATAGCCTGAGGATTCAAGGCTTCATGGGTAACAACCAGCACTCCAGGGGACAGTGCAAGCAATCCCTCTAAGTCCTCGGGGCTCGCCGCTCGAGCCCGTAAACCACGTTCCTGCAGCAGGGAGGCGGTGTAACCAGCATCCTTGCGGTAAGGCGCCAAAATGAGCACCCAATCCAGTGTTCCCAGCCCGTTTCGCTCGACGTCGCTCACGTCTCGGGCAGAGGATTGTAAGCAACCACGGAAACGCCGGAACTCGCGATGAAAAGTTCCCGGACATCGAGATCGTGGGGACCGTGGCGTTTCTTGACGACCGTGATATTGCGCCTAAGGCGGCCTTCATGCTCGGACATGCGCAGCAGAAGCACGGTGTCGCCGAGAAAACTGACGTCCACGTCGATTCCAACATTCTGCCCGAGCAAGCCATGCTGGGCGACAATGAGCATGGTTAGCACGTCAGCGCGAGCGAGATGTTTCAGGAGAGACTGGATGTCCAGCACCGCCTTTTCCCGGTGGGGAAGAGAATTCAGATAGCCGGTGAAGCTGTCAATCACGACTACGCGGGTATTGTTGCGACTGACGACTTGCTGCACAATCTGGCCGAACTCTCCGGGCGAGATTTCGTTCGGACTAAAATCGTAGATGACGAGTTGGCCATCCCTGTAGAACTGCCGAAGATCCATCCCAAGTCCCTCGGACCGGCGAAAGAAAGTCTCCAGCCGCTCCTCAAACAGGAACAGGGCCACGCTTTCGCCCCGCTGAAGCGCGGCAGTGGCGTAAAGCGACGACATCGTCGACTTGCCTGTCCCCGACTGACCAATCACGAGCGTTATGGTTCCCGATTCCTGGCCGCCGCCGAACATCTCGTCGAGAGCGTCTACCCCTGACTTGATCAGCTGCGGCTTGGTCACTTCGGCAGGCGACCCGGGCACAATCCTCGGAAAAACCACAACGCCTTCGCCTTCGCGAATAGCCATATCGTGATAACCGTCTGCAAACGGCACACCGCGCAGTTTGCTGACTTCAATACGCCGCCGCACGCCGCCGTAGTCCTCGAGAGATTTATCAAGCCGGATCACGCCGTGGGCAATGCCCTCGATTTCCTCGCCATTGTGATCGCCTCCGCTGGTCTGGGTGTCGAGCAACACCGCCACAATGCCCCGCTTGGCCAGGAAGGCCTTGAAACCAATCAGCTCGCGCCGGAACCTCGGTGTGTCGCCGGTAATCAGCCGGATCTCGAGCAGCGAGTCATAAACAAGCCTGTGTGGCTTGTGTTCTTCAATCGCGCGTTCAATCGCCTTGCGCGTCTCATCCAATCGAAGGTCCGCAGTCTGGAAAATCGTCTGATCGGCCGCTCCGCTCAGGGTCTCCGAAGCGGACAATTCCTCAACGCGGATGCCATCAAGCGTCCAGCCGTGTGAGGACGCAATCGCTTGCAGTTCGGCGGCGGTTTGCGAAAGGCTGACATAGATGCAGCGTTCACCGGCTGCCACACCAGCGCGCAGGAATTGCAACGCCGCCGTCGTCTTGCCTGCGCCTGGATCGCCTTGCACGATGTAGAAATTTGAAGCGGGCAATCCACCGCGAAGAATTTCGTCCAAGCCGGCAATGCCGGAACTTACAACGGGCTGCTTCTTTCGCTCGGTCATTCCGCCATCGTCTCCAAACAGGAATCGCAAGCCGCCAGTATCACAGGTTCGAAGTAGAACTGGGTGGAGCGATCGGCGGCCCGGCCCGGTATCTGAAATTCCAATTTCTGTAATGGCCGCGCCCCCGTCAGGCAAGTAGCTCGTTGCAGGCCACGGCAGTCACGGCCTGTGCCACAGCGCGCACGCCTTCCCATCGTCTGTGGAACCATCCAAGACGCCAGCAGTTTCACAGAGTTAACAAATGAACGGATGGGGTATGATTCAAGGAACCGTCGATAAAGCCGATGAGGATCGCTACCGCGTTCTCGTCGAGGCCGTTACTGATTATGCGATCTATATGTTGGACCGTTCGGGAACCGTGACGAGTTGGAACGCGGGGGCCGAGCGGTTCAAAGGCTATTCCGCCAGCGAGATCATCGGTCAGCATTTCTCGTGCTTCTACACGGAGGAGGATCGCGAAGCTGGTCTTCCATCGCGGACTCTGGAGACAGCAGTCCGCGATGGCAAATTTGTGACCGAGGGCTGGAGGGTTCGTCGCGACGGGACTCCTTTCTGGGCTCACGTTGTGGTGGATCCTATACTCGATCCAAGCGGCAAACTAACCGGCTTCGCCAAAGTCACCCGTGATCTTACCGAGCGCAAGAAAGCGGAGGAGGAAATCCGGAAAAATCAGGAGCAGTTCCAGCGTCTGGTTCAGGGCGTGACGGACTACGCGATCTACATGCTTGATCCTGAAGGCGTAATCACGAGCTGGAACTCGGGTGCAGAACGCATCAAAGGTTACTCGGCCGACGAAATAATCGGCAAGCACTTTTCTCAATTCTACACGCCCGAGGATCGCGAGCGAGGCAGTCCGCAAAGTGCCCTGGAGATCGCCGCCCGTGAAGGGCGAGTTGAGCGCGAAGGCTGGCGTATACGCAAAGACGGCACTGCGTTCTGGTCGCACGTGGTCATCGACGCCATTCGGCACGAGGATGGCGAACTCCTGGGGTTCGCGAAGATCACACGCGACATTACGGAGCGGAAGAAGGCGCAGGAGTCCTTGGATCAGGCACGTGAGGCCCTTTTCCACTCCCAAAAAATGGATGCGATCGGCAAACTGACGGGCGGCGTCGCTCACGATTTCAATAATTTGCTGATGGCGATTCTGGGTAGTCTTGAGCTGCTCCGCAAACGGCTTCCCGACGATCCACAATTGCTGCGTCTTCTCGACAACGCGGTGCTCGGCGCGCGACGGGGAGCGTCCTTGACGCAGCGCATGCTGGCCTTTGCCCGGCGGCAGCAACTCGATCCAAAGCCTGTCGATTTGATAGGGCTCATAGACGGAATGAAGGATCTCTTGGAACGATCGCTGGGCTCAAGGGCGATCATAGAGACGAAATTTCCGCTCTCGCTTGATCGTGTGATGGTTGATGAAAGTCAAATCGAACTCGCATTGCTCAATCTGTGCGTCAATGCCAGGGACGCGATGCCTGGCGGCGGAACGATCGTCATCTCCACTCGGATGGAACAGGTCGGCGAAAGCAAAGAGGCTGGCTTGGCCCCGGGCCCCTACGTCTGCCTCTCGGTAGCAGACGCTGGCGAAGGAATGGACGAAGAAACACTAGCTCGGGCGACAGAACCGTTCTTCACCACAAAAGGCGTTGGCAAAGGCACGGGTCTCGGTCTGTCTATGGTCCATGGGATGACAGAACAAATGGGCGGGCGCCTGACGCTTAGGAGCCGCAAGGGAGCAGGAACGACGGCGGAACTGTGGCTGCCGGTGGCCACCGCGAGCTCGGAAGTCGCGCGCGGGCCGGATGTTCTTGCCGAGGAAGCCATTGAGACGGCGTCGCTGCGGATTCTGGCAGTGGATGACGATGCGCTGGTCCTTTTGAATACCGCGGCAATGCTCGAGGATCTCGGCCATACTGTCGCGGAGGCGCATTCTGCGGCGGCAGCCCTCAGGTTGCTGGAGGAGCAGCCGTTCGACCTCGTCATAACGGATCATGCTATGCCGAAGATGACGGGCCTGCAGCTATCGAATACGATCAAAGTCCAGTGGCCGAACGTACCCGTCATTATAGCAACGGGCTACGCCGAACTCCCGGGGACTCGCGACATCAAAATTCTCAGCAAGCCGTTTACCGAAGAAGAATTGGCGAACGCAATAGCAGCCGCTAATGTCGCGTAGGGTCGCCTTAGAGACCACCCCCTTTGAGTTCCTTGATGCGTCAAGCTGGGACAAGACCCTCCAATATTTTTCTCTGAGAGTACTTGCGAAGCGGCAACCTGCTCGGCGGTCAGAAGGGAGTTTTCTATGGAAAGTGTACGTTCAAGCAGCCGATTCGTCCGAGAGGACGACTTCGTTCTTCGAAAGATCGCTCTGGTCGCCTGCCCTACCAGCCTATGCCGCACTTAGCTCCCGAATCTAACTGTTTGCAAGGATTGGGAACCCGCGAGGCGTTGTTCTCGCAGTCGCGCAGTCTAGCAGGAGTGCGGACAGGGCCTACCCAGCAGCGAAACAGAAAAGCGCCGGCGCTGGGTCTTCACCGGGGCTAAGGGCCATGTACGAGCTACCCTGCATGTCCGATTTTCAGCCTGCGCTAATATTGTAAATGAATGGTGACTGTGCGCACCGACTTCTCCGGGTCGTTGTGTTTGGCGTCCCTGTGGTTCCCGAAGGGCCGATATACTCCACCAGCGCGAGGCATGACCGCTCAGATTCTGTTGGTCGGCGCCAGGGTTCGCGCACCTCTGCGCCGGCCGCCACGGCACTTTGAGGTGAAGTGCCGCTCACCGGAGCTAGAACCCAGCAATTGGCCGACAATCGCCGATTAGCCGATTGGTTGAAAACGTACAGCGAATCCGTTGGGGTTATGCTGGACAACAGGGTAAACAATTCCTTTCGCTGGAAGGGAGGCCGCGATGGTTCGAACGCATTTAGAAGTTGCACAAGCCGTAATCGCAACCGGCTATCTTGTTCGGCATAATTCCATGATCGGAACTGCCAAGTTTCGCCAAGACGTGGATCGTTCAAGGCGCGCAATCGAGACATCGCGCGAACTGCTCAAACGCCTTCGCCAACGTCACCACGATGACATGGCGCGAGGGTGGGAAGATCCGGGCGTGGCAAGCGTCGCCGTCTCCGCCTTTGACGCCGACATTCTCCGCTCGGCATTCCGAGAGTTGGTCAGGCAAACGGGTGTGCCTGAGTATCAATGGCGTGATCTGGCCACGAGCCTGGTACATGAATTCACCGGGTGCGAGCAGATGGAAACTGGCCTGGTGGATTGGATCACCAGCAAGTAGCGCTACAAGGAAACCTTTTTGGGGGTTCGGAATTAGGGTCGCATGGCCCGCTTCTTCTTTGATTTAACCGACGATGGCGAAGTCTTTCCCGATCCTGAAGGAACCGAAATTGCGAGCCGGGAAGCCGCTGAAGATGAGGCAGCAAGAGCGTTGCTTGAAATGGCCAAAGACCGGATGCCGGACGGCACTTTCAGAGAGGTTGCCATCCATGTCCGCGATCACACCAGCAAGCTCCTATTCACCGTGAAGGTCACGGTCGAGTTGGTGCGTGAGCCGCCCGATAGATGAAGACGCGGCCCTAGCTATTCATTATGGCTGCGCACCAACGCCAGCGGCATGCGGTCGCTGAGGCTGACATCATCCTTTCCGAACATCACGTCAACGCGCCGCATTATTGCTGAGTCCCACTAGCTGCTACAGCGGCTAGTCGAGAAGGCAGGCGCTATCCAGCCCTAAGGGGAGAGCTGGTTCCTTATTCCACCGGATAATGTCGACATCCTTGCAAGATGCACATCATGCCCGCTTTTGCCTCGATCAGGAAATAGTCAGATTCGTACGGAGCAGAGTCTGTACGATTCCAACCCTTTAACTTTGTACACCCCTGATTTGTAATTGGGCGGCCGAGGGGCCGCCGTGCATCAGGTTGCATTTCACTGTCAATCGCGCGCCAGAGGGCGTATCCTGTTGCGCTATGTCCACTACTTCCACATCCAGACCAGCTATACGGCCCTGATCAACGCAAAATCAAACCTTGAAGAGCGGTTGGCGCGCTGGCTCCTAATGTGTGACGATCGGGTCCACGGCGAGCGCCTTGCGATCACCCATGAGTTTCTTGCCGTCATGCTTGGAGCAAGACGCCCAGGCGTTACCGTTGGGCTGCAAGTGCTGGAAGGACGTGGTTTCATCTATTCTCGACGTGGCGAAGTGCACATCAGGGACCGCAGCGGACTTGCGGCCTGCGCAAACGGCACCTACGGCAAGCCAGAAGCCGATTACGTTCGGCTAGTTCGATTATAGCGCTCTAAGTTCGATTATAGCGCTCCAAGCATGCCGGACGTAGACCGCAGTGATCCAAGCACCTGCGCCTCGCGCCAGCAATACAGCCCGTCCCGCCCACATTGCCGGTGACACGAAACGGCTGCGGAAGCCGCGATGCGACCCGATTGCAATCCAACCCTGGGCGCGCACGGATGTTCCGGTCTTAACACTTTCTTGCCCAAAGAACAGCCTCGCGCAGGCCAGGCCCATGCAAGACGCGCGTCTACTCGTGATCGAGGTCTTCTGGGCGCTGAGACCGCGCACCACCATGAGTCCCGCGCGACCCGCCGATTAGCCTTCCTCGGCGCTATTGACGTTCGCAAACCGACCGGCTCATTGGTTGCGGCACAACGGTCCCGGCGGTCTGTCGTAAGGCCCCGCCGATGCGTACGGCGGGTTCGCACGCTGGAGCCCCTGCGCGGCTACACAGCGAAACCGGGTAAGCTCAAAGCCACTCAGCTTCCCTGAAGGGTGATGCTCAAGCTCAGCAGCCTTTCACCAGCCTCCTCCCTGACATAGATCGCCAATTGCTGCCCATCGGGGTCCTTGAAGAATTCAAGCGCCAAATCTCTGAGCCCGTCCATGCCCTCTCGGCATGCTTCCTCGATCCCATCACATTCGATCCCCTCATCGTCTTTTATGAGCTCGTCCCGGACACTGCTGTCAAAGAAATATCTCGCCATGGAACACCTCTATTGGCGCAACACGTCAGCGGCCCTTTGGTGCAGATACATCCCATCAAAATCCCCGGCGCGAACGAGCCCTGACCAGTCGGTTGCATGAAAATGCGAGCCCACGGTGGATATCAGGCCGTCGCGTCTAAGATCCTGAAGAACTCGGTTCACGTGTACGTTGGAAAGGCCGAGCGCATCACCAAGCGCAGCCTGCGTTATCGGAAGGCGGGCCACATGATCTTCTATGCGGCCGACTGCGCGGAGGCGGACAATAAGTTCGCACAAAATATGAGCCATGCGAGTATAGGCGTCGCGTCTTCCGACGTTGGTGACCCACTCTCGATAGATCGCCGCATCGACAAGCGTCGAGCGCCAAAACACTGTGGTTATCGAAGGGTGCTGGTCGCAAATAGAGCGAAGAGCGTCGTGCCGCATGAAGCCCACCCGAGAGGGCATTAGAGCCGTAAAGGTGCAATCCATGACCGACAGATGCAGTCCATGAAGGTCGGGAATGTCGCCGGGAACAAAAAAGGAGGTGATTTGGCGTTTGCCGTCGCCTGTCATTTTGGTCGAGCCTATCATGCCGTCAAGAACAACAAACGAAAGCGTCGGCTGGTCGCCATCGCGCAGAATGTCTGCGTTGGCCTGATATTGCTTCTCCTCAATCCGGGCATTTCCCAAAATTGCAATATCTGGTTCTGCGAGTTCCGAGATGGTCTGGAGCTTGCGGATCAAAATGTTCGAGGAAGGAACCTGCGCCATGAAGAACCTGTTGGGGTTGGCGCCCAACTTACAGCGGGCGCTAATGTTCCGCCGGGCTGCCCAGAGCAGACGGCCCGTGGCCAGCGAGCGCGACCGACCTGCTTTCTTGCCAGCGTCGAGACGTCACTATCATAGTTGATTGTGGCTGCCGCTGACCTTGCGTAAGGGACATCCATCGCAATCGTCTAACAAGGAAATGGTATGTTGTATCCGGGCCGATTTTTGGAGCCGAGCGATGTTGAGATGCTGGCCCACGTTTGTCACACGGTCTGCAACGAGCGCGGCGTACCTCTCGCTTCGGAGAGAGGAGAGCGCATAGCTGCGCACGTGCTCAGGCTGTTCATGAACGGCTTGACTGGGCCGAATGAACTGCTTGACGCTGAGAGGAACTGGGCTAGGCGGCCTGACCTTCCGGTCGAGCAGATTGATATCAACTACACAGGTATGAGAAAGGCCGCGTGATCCAGTTTGGTTTTTGCAGCCGAACACCGGCACTTGGGGAGATGCCGCGTGACCGGGAACAAACCTTGCTTTTGAGAGTTTGTAGAGCCGTTTCAGCGGACGACTGACCGAAATGCTCCTCGCCGTGAAGAGTGCCATCTCGAGGGCCGTTTTGGCTGGCAGGCGTGCCAGTGCGGAAGTGTTCGGTGTGGTTGACCTCACGACCAAAGCGGGTGCCAAAATCGCTCCCCTCACCTTGGGAATGGCCATTCAATTCGTGGCGAACGCATCGGTGCTGGATACGACGTTCGCCGAGCCATGGTCTTCTACGGCGAACCGGCGACGCCGAGCCTAAGGGCGAGAGAGTGCGAACGCTTATGGGCGCAGTTTGGCGGCGCGCTCCTGCGACCGTAATCCCACCATCTTCCGGACGATGTATGTCCGAACAGGCACATTCTTCCTTCGGGGTGGCCGACCTTCCGCGCTGTGTTTGGATGACCATGAGCGCCCATGGATGGTCTGATGACAGCGCACAGACCCAAGAAGGTCGCGCCCGTTACTACCCGCTTTGTACGCTTCTGGTACTTGTCTTTTTCAGACAGTGCGCCACAGAATAGACGATTGAGGTTCTGTCTCTCTGGGAGGATGGGATGGACATTCAAACACCTGTCCGGCCTGCGCAGACGACGGCCAAGGAGCTGGTTCGAGAAGTCCTTTTGGGCCCTCAACCGGGCGCCATCATTTCCGTGAAAGCAACCATTACAGCAGTGCGCGAGCGCGGCCTTTATCTCCATGAGACGGACTGCCAGTTGGTCGCGATGATCGTCGATTGTGCCACGAAACGGGAGCTTTTCGCTGCGTTCGACGTGCGCGAATCCTGATGCCCCTTCGTTGGTTCAACCCGCCTGTCTACGTCAAGACCGACAGACCGGGATTCCGCCTTGGGATCAGCCGTATCGACACTGCCGCCGAGGAACTACTGAAGTGGTCCAACCGTGGCCCCAAATGGCGACTGGCGGCGGAGGCCTGCCTGACGGCGATGGATGGCAAGATGCCGACCAACGACTTCCGTGTACTCTTCGAGGATGCGGCTGAGGAGGAGGAAATGCTGCTGCCCGATTAGCAATGTTAGGGGCGTCGAGGAACATTCGCAGCCGGCCACCGTTGCATGCCCGGATACCAACGAGCGAAGCTGGCGTCGAATGAACTCAGGTGCCGTCCTGGTCGTGGAGGATGAGAGCCTTATCCTCCTGGATATCGAACACTCGCTGCGTGAAGCCGGGTTCGAGGTGATTGCCGTCTATAAAGGGGACAATGCCATCGCGACCTTTGATCGTAACCCGGTGGTGTCGCAGCCCTCCTGACCGATATAAGGATCGGAGAAGGCCCCACCGGCTGGGACGTCGCCCGTCACATGCGGACCGTCAACCCCAGTTTGCCAGTCATTTACATAAGTGGCGATGGTGCGGAGGACTGGCCGTCACTTGGAGTGCCAAACAGCCTCATGATAACCAAGCCGTTCGTTATGCCCCAGATCATCACGGGCCTCGCAAACCTTCTCAATTCACAAGCAGGGCTGGCAGCTCCTGGCTGACGTGCCCCCCAGTCACACGATCCCCTCGCTCAGACATTTGCATCAGACATTCCGATCTCCTAAATTAGCCTCGTGGTGCAACTGCGATACGGCTTAAGGCAAGACTCGGACGAGAGCTGGACGGTATTCGACGTGTTTACCGGACAGCCAGCCGATGCATGGGGGGCGCCGGCGGAATATTTGGATCAGGAATACGCCGAAAGATCTGGTAGGCATACTGAATGCCGAAGACCTCAAGCGTCGATTGTCGCGAGGGAGGGTCGTATGATGGCAACCCACTGGTTCACCCCTCCGGTTCCCGTCATCGGGGAGCGACCCGGCATGACCTACAACGTCAACAGCGTGGAGGCCGCTTCCGAATATCTGGTGAAATGGACGAAGCGTGGCCCTAAGTGGAACCAAGCTGTCCGCGCCTGCATGGCCGCTATGGCCGGTGAGGCGACGGCTCAAGAGGCGCCGAGGTGCTTCGCGGAGGGGCAGTTCCGAGCTGCTCATGAAAAGACTGACTAGCCCGCCACCCCGTCGACACCTGCGGGCAGCATTACCGGATGGGTAGCTCGCTGAAGACCAAGCCAGATACAAACGTGGCGGAGTTCACGGGCCGGACCTAAGTCCCGCCGCCAAAACGCATTGGTCCGAGCTTGGCTTCCGGTAAGGAACTGTCTCGGGAGATCGATGTTGCGTGGGCAGCCACAGCTACGTCCCTCCCCGCGGTCGTCGGTTCGCACGGGGGGCGAACCTTAGCCTTGAAAGGGATTGTAGCGTGGGATGGACCTATGACTACCCAATCTTCTACAACCGTCACGGGGCTTACCCTGACCGCAGTTTGCCGGATGGATCAAACTCCCCACAAAGGACTTTCAATGCCCATACCTGACGAGTTGGGAGATGCGGAGCTCGTTTTCGACTGCCCCAAATGCTCCCATCCTATTGTAAGGCGAGGATCATGGTTCAAGGTAATATCCATGTTTCGTTGCGAGGCCTGCAATGCCAGGATTCGTCTCGGCTACCCAGACAAGCTGGTGTTGTTCGAACGGCATCGCCATCTGATAAAAATCCCACCAGCGAATGCATCCGCTTTTTGAATGAGACCGTAGCTCCGCGGACCTACTCTGGAATTCCGGCGTCGAAGTGAGCGATGGCTTCGACGAAAATACGGTAAAGGCTATCCACATCCTCATCCAGCTCTATTCTCTTGATGCCGACCGCTTTGGCGTCGGCCAGGAGCTTGTGGGTGAGTTCACCGATTGAGACCGCGTCGGGAGGCGCCGTCTCTGGGATGTCGTTAGCAATCCACTTGTGCAGAAAGTTGATGCCGCGTGTGCTCATCTAAAGTTCCACGAGCCGCGAAGAGCACAGAACGCAAGCACAGCGACAGCGGCCGAGATCAGAATTCCTTTCGGGTTCTGCCACCTTGGTGGAGGGCGAGGTACTAGTTTCTCGGCATGATCGCTCATATCGAGACAAGCTACGCCGGGAGATTAGGTTCCGCTTATCTTTGACGCGTTCGGTCATCGGCAGGGCTGCCGAAGAGGCAAGCTGGACAAGAAAACCGCAGCTAGTCGGCTTTGTGCCTACCGCTTAACCTTTGTTATTGCAGTGGTGCTGCCCTGCGGTATTTACGCTGCGCCGCTGCGTCCTATGATCGGTCAGCGAGAGCTTCCGAAACTTGAGCACGTGAAGGAATGGACCTATTTTGGGTGATGCCGATGCTGGTCATTGTCCACCTTTCGAGTGTCGCGAACGCCGCAGATCAACAGGATGGATTTGATCGTGAAAGGAAGCCGACCGAGTATTTCGTTGTTGGATTTCGACATACTCTCCCGGGCTCTTACGTCAGCCGTCCGGGATAGCCCGGACTCCAATTGGAAGGTCCAGGCGCGCGAGCTTGTGCGCCTCTACACCGGCAAAAAGTCAGCCGACGAAAATTTGATCGCAGCATTGGTTCATGCCAGTCGCGCCCAGTTGGACTTGGAGGAATCCAAGGCCGGTCGGCCCGGCAAGATTGATTGAATACCTCCACTTGCTCGACGTGCTTTATCACCGGATTCTGGATGGCGTTTCTAATGCAAGGCTAGAAATGCAGCGCGACGGAATTTGACCTCACAACGCCTCACCTCAGCTCAAAACACGCTCAGCACCAGCGGGTGCTGCATGGAATAGTTCCGGCAAATCGAAGTTCGGCTCCGAACGGAGACGGACATGGCAGTGACCCAACGTGCCAACGACAATCGAATGCCAGAAAAGAAGCCGTTTGGCCGCGCGGGGGAGATGTCGCGCGAGCAGGCGGAGGAAGCAGTCAGGTCGCGACGAAGGTACAAGATGGCGAGACGGGCACGGGAGTCGAAGCGAGGCTCGGCCATGCCTCGCATCGTTGCTGTCAGAAGCCAAGACTAGGCCGTTGCCGCTTCCGCTGGTCAGGCAAAATGAAGACGGGCAGGCCGGGGCGTCAGAATGTCGGTTTAGTACAAACCCGAGCTCGGTACGTTTCCAACTCTGACATTTCTTCCAAGTCTTTTGTAATCACGGTGGCGGGGGCTCGCCGTGCATCGATTCGCATTCTCCTATGATTGTCGCGCCAAGAGGCGTAGCCTCACAAGATCGTCTGCACGTTTTTACGGGCGCGGACGGCAAGGAGATTGGAAAGCTCTTGCCCCAGGCGGGATTGAGCCATGACCAATCCAGTGAATGATTCCTATAAAAACGGATTGCTGCGTCGGCTCAACCCCGATGACCTAGCGCTTTTGCAACCACATCTTGAGCCATGTGCCCTCAATTTGAGAATGAATCTGGAGCAAGCCGCTGCGGAGATCAATGCGGTGTACTTCCTGGAGGACGGCATCGGTTCTGTTGTTGCGCGGACCTCGGGGAAGGAAGCCGAGGTTGCGCTCATCGGTTTTGAGGGAATGACTGGTGCGGCGCTCGTGACGGGGGCTGACTATGCCGCGCATGAATGTTTTGTCCAGCTGCCCGGCAACGCTTTTAGGATCGGAGCTGAGCCATTCAAGGCGGCACTCGCGAACAGCCCGACGCTGCGCCTCTTACTCTTGCGCTATGTCCAGTATCTCCACATCCAGACCAGCTATACGGCGCTGATCAACGCGCGCGCAAACCTTGAAGAGCGTTTGGCGCGATGGCTTCTAATGTGTGATGATCGGGTCCACGGTGGACGCGTTGTGATCACCCATGAGTTTCTAGCCATCATGCTGGGCTCGAGGCGTCCGGGAGTTACCGTTGGGCTTCAGGTGCTGGAAGGACGCGGGTTCATCTATTCCCGACGTGGCGAAGTGCGTATCCGGGACCGCAGCGGCCTTCTGGCATCTGCAAATGGCACCTACGGTCAGCCGGAGGCAGACTACGTGAGGCTGCTTGGAGACATCCGCTCGTCTCCAGACCTGACTTAGATCATTGGTGAGCACAACCGGTTGCCATTAGAGATCATCTCGCAATCCGGCGCTTCAGATCGACATCCTTCAGGGAGATCAACGTCGTTGGCATACTATACCTTGGCCTTACGCCACCCAGCCCACCACGCTTCCCATTCCAAGCAGAACCATCTCTCCCCTCGAGGTTGCATGGAAAATCACCAGCACAGATTCAACTGTCATATTGAGCGAGGGATCGTGGGGAGTTTGGGATTGCGTCGCCAATAGGCCGGCGTCGCCAATACCCGGCAAGGTTAGGCGGTGGCGACCTTCTCGGGTGCACTGCCCACACGGCCGAAGCGGCGGCACACGTCCTGACGAGATTGCCAGGGCGGACTTGATGCCGTCGCTATCCGCATAGCGGGCATTGTCAGATCTGCGGGGACCTGATCGATCTCCGCCTACGCCCGCAGCAGTGGGCAATTAGGTGATCAATAAACGAAGGTGCTACATCGGGCTGACTTTTCCCATTCCCAACGCCTCAGCGACATCGAGCTTTCGCGTGCGATCCGTGCCAACCTTATGCGCCAGCGGGCGTGTCTTGCTTGACGAGCTTGCTTGCGTCCGCATGGAAGTCAGGGACGCCTCTGCTGTTCGCTCATCTACGGTCGGACTTTGCAGAAGCTTCGCTTCAAGCACTAGCGACGCCCAAGGCCCCCCAAATCAAGCCGTCCTGTAAAGGCTGAAGTGTCTGTCCCACGACCAGGGAACATGTCTCTGAAATGGAAGTTCGGGACGCGATTGGTAAGGAAATCTCCTTGAAACAGCCGAGCAAGGCCCCGCCACCGATTGAGAGACCCGGTGCCGGGCCACCTGCGATCAAATCTTTTGGTAGCGCTGGAACCTGTTTCTGAGATCCAAGTTAAGTTCAGCTTGGTTATCAATCCCCACCAAGCGTAGGCGAGCAAGGCCCGTCGCTGTTGTTGTGTGCTCAGCGGCGGGCTTACTTCATTTAACATCACGATTTCGCCTCACGGATCGCCCGCAAAGTCGCGTGGCCTAGCTTGTCCTCTCGCTTCAAGGTCTTCACACGTCCGACAAGGTCGACGGTGGTGGGGATAACGCTGATTCTGGCGTCGGCAGTTTGAGTTACGCGACCTGATGCCGCTCTCCCAGAAACTATCTTCGGTTGAGATGACACTCAAATGCCCCGGATGTGGAAACGAGTTCACCAAGCCAGGGCGTTGGTTCATCGTTGCCGCCCACTATCGGTGCGAAGGTTGCCAGCGTTTACACCGCCTTCCTTATCCAGAAAAGGTGGAACTGTTCGAAAGATACGCCCAAGGGTGTGAAGACGGGCTCGGCAGCATCGACAGTGGGCCCGCACCGCTTGGGTGAGGACCGATGCGGGCCCGGCCAAGGGTTGCCTTTCCTTGGCCAGCAGCGTGCGGGGCGCTGCCGCCAAGAACTGAGCATGAGTAATAAGGTTCCGCTGATACAAAAAAGCCCGCCAGCCGTCAGGCCAGTGGGCAGTTCCCATGGGAAAAGCACCGAATGGGAACAGTGCAATGACCCAATCTCGACAGCGCGGTTTTTGTTCCAACGACCTAGCGTCGTTGCCTTGTAAAACCGTACAGCAACCCTTCCGGCCTTTCGATTTTTGCCCGATGGCTCGCTATCTGCGGCCCTGTCACCTCAAGGTTTATGCGTGACGCGCTTGGGAGGAGCCATGGCTGACACCGAGATCAATCAAAACGAGGCGCGAAAGCGGCCCTTCCCCCTGCCCTGAACCGTGGGGTGCGTATCTTGGACATCGTCGCGAGATCACGAACTTCCCAACGCTATCGGATCTGGCTCGCGAGCTTGGAATCGCGCGTTCTTCTGCGCATGCGCTATGTTCGACGCTCGGCGTACACTTGGAGCTCTTGATACGCCGCGGCGACCAGACCTTCCAGTTAGGCCCCCGTCATGCGATGGTCGAACGCCTTTGCCCAGCAATCCGACGTGGCGACGGAGTTGGCGAGACGGAGTTGCCCGGGGGCAACAATTATCCTTTCGGTGCTCGAAGGGAGAGAGGTCTTCTATCTCGCCGCACGCAATTCGAGCGTTAGCCATTCGCTGATCCAGTTCCGTCCAGGAATGCGTTTGCCCGCAGCCTTTACGGCCACCGGCAAAGCCTTTCTCAGCCAGATGAGCGATTTCGAAGTACGGCGGCTCTATGCCGATGGTCTTCCCGAGCCTCGAACACAGAAAGCGTGCAAACTATTGACGACCTCATTGCTGAAATGCGCGATATCCGCACGAATGGCTTCAGCTGCGACGACCAGCAGGTTGCGGACGGGATCATCTGCTTTGGGGCCCCGGTGCTGAATTCCCTTGACCGCCCAATCGCGGCGATCGCCGGGGCAATCGTTTGACGCATTGCGGAAGCCGAACTAGCCGCTTCATTAATCACAGGCATTCGAGGCTTGGCCCAAGGGCTCACGAGCAGCTTGCCTTCGCCGGAACCTAGTCCCCTCAGGGAACAACAGATCGAGCTCCAGTTTGGCCTTCCAAGCAAGCAGGCGCGATAGATGGAGCACGCCATGAGACATTCACACGTCACGACGGCCGCGGCCGCTTTCATAGCTCTGACCTTCCCCGCGTTGGCCCAGACAAGCGGAACACCGGCCCCCTCGACACCCGCACCCCCTCCGGCCACCGAACAGCCGGTCGGCGGGCAGTTGCCGGATATCAACCGACAAGCGGACGGACCAACACGCGAAATGATCCGCCAGATGGTTGAGCAAGCGGTCCGGGAGAGAATGAAGCAGGATCGCGGTTCTGAGGAAGGTTTCCGCGATGAGGAAGATCGCTACATGAACCGGGACGGCCGCATCAAGGATGCTGACCGCCCCGATGAAGCTAGCCGTCATGGCGACCATTGGCTAAATCGTGGCGACTGGGGCAGAGGACACAGAATGGCTCGACACCGTGGTCACCAAATGATGCGCGGTGCCGGCATGCGACTGGTGTTTGGACTGTTGGACACGGATGGCGACGGTTCATTGTCCCAGAACGAGGTTGAAGGCGGGGTCGGCAGGATCTTCATCAACATCGACGAGAATGGTGATGGCAAGATCGATCTGGACGAAATCCAGTCCTTCATGCACGGCTCCAACATGCATGGCCGAAACAGCGAAGACATGCCGTAGCTGTTTAGAGGTGAGGACTTACTTCAGACGGAGCGGCGAGCGGGCGGCGTCGAGCGCGAGCGGGTGGAAGTAATGGCGTTGCGCTATCGGGCGCGACGTGCCAGGGGGTTGATGCCTTCAAAACCATGGAAAGCCGAATCAATCCTACTTTGTCCATGAGCACCGCAATTTGGGCTGCCGCGCGACCCAGAAAGTTCGAAAAGCTTCCAGGAACCCCAGGGGAATTGGCGGCGACATTGCGGCCCCACGGATAACGCAGCGAACGTCGGCGAAAAAGCGGCCAATGTCGTCGGCAAAAGTATGTCCGAATGACTGTCGGCTGCAGTGTCGTGGGAACGAAAGAAACTTTCGTGTGCGATTTTTGCACACGGTTTCCCGCAATTATCTGATATTGCTTATCTGTACCATCGATCAGGGTGCGGTGCGGCAGTTGTTCGAGGATCCAGGCGGGTGTGAAGTCCCCGCCCAGCGCCGCCTGGATCATCGCCTCGGGATTGAAGGCGTGCATCGCCCGCCCGGAGCGCGGCCGTGTCGGCTGCATCGCTTGCGATGCGCTCGCGCCAGCGCGCCGACAAAACATCGAATGCCTTTCGAGGAGATTCTGAAGGTCATCAGCCGGCCCTTCGATGAGCAACAGGAAATGGAACGCTATGCTGACCCGCCACGCGTGGATGAACGCGTCCTACGCACATTCTGCGGTACATTTGACATTGATGTGGCCGTTCACTTGTGAAAATGCGGAAGACCCTTTCGCAAGCTAGCGTTCGAACTGCTGGCAGGGAAAACCCACTGGGTTATACCACGAAGATGCTTGTGCCCTTGTAGCAGCCCCATGGGCGCTGACTGGTCATCGCTCGTGCGAGCAGCGAGGTGGTCTTGCAGGTCTGGTTGTCTGGGTCCTTCCTTATGACCAGTGCTGGTCGGCACGATCACCGTCATAGGCTCTGCTGCACCGACACCTAAGCACATTAGGCACTGTGGCTGAGCACCGGGCTTTTCCGCCATGCGCGAAGGGGAACTCCAGGACCAGGACTTCGCGCTCCTCGAAAGTGTCGAAGGTCGCCGGTGACGACTGGCTTCCCGGGCCAACAGTCCTTCGCCCAGGATTTCCCTGGCAGACGCCATGGCGTCGTCTTCTACCACTTGCAATTTGCGCACTCCTGCCCCTCTGGATCCTTGAGGAGCTGACCGTCCCGGGTCCGAACGTGAAGGAAGAAACTCCGCATGGTTGCTCCGCATAGCCCGACTTTCAAATGCGGCATGCATGCGTCGGAAAGGCACCAAGCGTGGATATCCACGCGGCCGCGTGACTCCCTAAATGGCTTGCTCAGCCAGGACTCTCCGTTGGGATCGATCTGTCAAACCGCACGCCGAGACCGTGTGCGATGGCGCTGGCTGCTATCATGTCATCAAAGGCTCTTCCGGAAATCTGCCAATTCGGGAGCACCTCCCGAATGGCGGCTTCTGCCGTCGAGGTAGAAATGACGTCATGTCGCCTTTTTCTGGATTCGACATATTGCTCGACCAGCATTGCAGACCTCTTGCAGCAATCTTATCTGTAAACATCGGGTTTCTCCAGGCGGCCGAGGCCGCATTCGTCGGCGGCGCCATACTTCAATTGGTGAACCCGCGACACGAGCGTTAGCTCGTGGCCAAAGCTGCTGTCGGGTATTTTGTTCCGGATAGCCGAGGCTTGGCAATTCCCAGCATTTCTGCTGAAGTTGGCGTTTTGGAGCGGGGTGGAGATGGTTCGGAATTTCTGTTGAATGCCCTGCGCGACGTCCGCCTGACGTTGATGTGACCTAATATCGTTCTTTGCCGACACCCTTGCTGTCTCTGTGGGATCATGGTCTCCGGCAAGTGACGCCGCCAACCCGGTAACCGTGAGCCCCGGACCGAAATAAGCTCATGGTTGTCGGGGCGTGTGTTTTGTCACGGCCTTCGACGATGGATAATTTCTTCAATAAGTTTCGCGTCGGCTTCGTGTTCCGCGGCCCGCGTAGCCATTTGGCTGGCCAAGCTATGTCTTTCCCGAGCGGCTTCTCGTTGCGCCGTCCGTTTCGCCAACTCGGCCCGCTGCTGGTGCGCTCTTAGAAGGCTCCAAAGGGCCTGTTCCGCATCGTCCGCCTGGGCCTGCATCAAAACGTCCGCTCCGAATGCATGTCCAGTGTGACAACGGTAACGGGTAATCGGCCCGTCTTCGATCTCCCAAAGCGGTCCGTGACATTCGGGGCAGACAAATGTCGAGGGGATGCCAAGCTGGCGTTCTGTCTGTTCCATTGTGCTGTGCTCCTGAGCAGCAATCGCAGCCTCAAGGCGGATGACAGGCGGGATTTCTGGTGTCGGCCCTGCGAGTTCGGACGCAAGCCTGCGCAACAGGCCAGCCATTTCGGACAGGGCGACGCAATGGTCGACTTCCACATTCTGCAAGGCGCTCAGCGGCATATCGGGTACTGCAGCGTCGTCGGGATCTTGAACCACGCTGACCCCTCCGCAAATCTTGATGGCGCGCAAGCCGGCGGTCCCGTCGGAGAGGCTGCCCGTGAGCACGACACCAATCACGCTGCCGCCAAAGCTGCAGGCCGCTGATCGAAAAAGGGGATCGATGGCAGGGCGCGCCAAATTCTCCCGCGGCCCGCGCCGCAGCAGCATGTGATCATCATGTAAAAGCAGGTGAGCTCCGGGCGGTGCAACGAAGATGTGCCCGTTTTTAACCTTCGTGCCGCTGGCGGCATTCGCTACGGGCATGTTGGCAGCGCGACCGAGAATGTCGCCGAGGTAACTCGTGAGACCGACGTGCTGTACGATGAGGAGGGCCGCCGGAATGTCCGGCGAAATATCCCGGACAAGTCTCTTCAGCGCGTCGAGGCCCCCCGCCGAGGCTCCGATTGCGACAATGCACCGGTTCTCGCAACCGTAGGCACGGACCTTCTCCGACTGCCCCGCATGTTCCGACTCTGATCGTGGTGCGGCGGTGGCCATATGTGCTTCACCCACTCAGCAAATAGCGAGCACTCCGGCCAGTCCGCTGCTGCCAGTCGGATGCCCTGCTTTCGTCGTTAGCTTCCTGACCCCGAACATTGTTGCCCGCAATGACGTCAGCTCCAAACTAACGCTTACGTGCGCGTTTGACAGCAGCCTCGGCCACGGCCGGGGCCTCCTGAATGCTTGCCGCGCCGCCAAAATCCGCGTTCTTGGTTCGGCCAGCTCCCGGACCGGCACCTAGATCAGCGCCCGTGATCGGATCGGACGCCGGATCAGAAAGAGTACGGTCGGCCATCTTGGCCACCACCTTCATGTCTCTGGCGCCCATTTTGACGGTTGCCAAGCCGTCTCCGCCGTCGACGGGCATCACCTCTTCAAGGTCATCGATCCGATCCCACTCTTCGCCGGAATTCCATGGACCATTGGTATCGCCGTCACCTTGAGAGGTGTTGACGTACATGCTGGCGTACCTCTCGATGCCCGGGAGCTTGCCTGACGGGAAATTGTTTTCGATGGCGTAGAGTGCTTTCTCAAACGACTTTTGATGAGCGATCTCGCGTGTCATCAGGAAGCCGAGCGCGTCCTTGATGCCCGGATCATCGGTGATGTTGATGAGGCGTTCGTAAACGATCTTGGCGCGCGCTTCAGCGGCGATGTTCGACCGCAAATCCACGGTAGGTTCACCGCGTGAGTCGACATAGGCCGCGGTCCAGGGAACGCCGGCTGAGTCGCACAGCGCGGGAGCACCGCCAAACAGGATGGATTCCTTGGCTGTCGTACCGCTGGCGCCGATCATCATATAAAGGTCCGCTTCTTTCATCTGGCCTTCGGCAAGTTGTGCCTTGAGCCCCTTGTTCAGCATGGTGACGATCGATCCCACCACCTCAAGGTGGCTGAGTTCTTCAGTGGCTATGTCGAGCAACATGTCGCGACGGCCAAGATCATCCTCGCCGAGGCCTTGCGTGAAATAGCGCATCGCCGCGGCAAGCTCACCATCGGCGCCACCGAATTGTTCCATGATCATGCAGGCCAGGCGGGGATTAGGCTCCGAAACGCGGACGGTGTATTGCAGGCGCTTGTTGTGCATGAACATTGGCAATCCTCCAGGGGGTTGGGTTGCCCAACATCCGCCTGCGAGGATTGTTCCATATTGCATCGAGTGACGCAGTGGCCGATCCGCGAGGCCATGGCGCGCTAGGGGTGAAATTCGTGTCGGGACGCACATCAATGAGCGCCTCCAGATGGGAGAAAGACTGGTCGCGCACGTTTTCCTCCGGGTACTGGAACGAACATGTTGTCGGGACTAACCCACGATGAAAGCGGCGAAAAAACTGCTGAGGCTCTGCATTCGTCTGCAGGTCACAGCGATGGGATGACAGATCCCGAATGGCCACAGCAAAGTCCGGCGCCAGGCATCTCTTGCGAAGTTTTGCGATCTCGGAACAATCGCGCCAAACCACAGTTCGAGCCAGGCAGCGGAGCTGCACGATTGGTGACCCGATCCCCGCGTGAGCCCTCCCACGGCGTAGGCGCTTGATCACCAGCAGGCGATATAATCGAGGCGATAGCATCGATGGGCAAGAAGGCCAAGCAGAACACCGCGTCTCGGACGGATCGCGAAAGGGCCATCGAAGCGAACTACTTTGCCCGAAAGTGCGGCCTCACCAAGGACGAGGCACTCAAGATTCTCAGGTCGCAGGATCGATGAAGAAGCGAAACGGCGGTCGGGCGGCCGGTAGGAGCAATCGTCGCTCGATCGTCGCAACCGATGGCGGCGCATGATCTAGTTCACCCCGACACACCTTTTAAACAATCCGCTTCAACCATCCGGGCATGCCGCGGGCCGGGTCCCGTTTAGACCGGCAGAGGCAGCCGAGCGACCATTGTGGTTTGCAATATGTGCCGAAAAGCGCGCGATCTGGTCTCACAGCAGCTTGCCCACAAAACGCTGAAGAGGTCGTTCCGGCGCCGCGGCCCCCGACCGCCGTCTTATCAACATTGATCGGCGAAAGCGTGACCAGCAATCGACTTCGATAGGCGAGAACGCCGGTTAAGGCGCGGCAGGCGGCTTGACAAGCGGCCGCGAGGCTAGCCAGGCGCAGAGGCGACATGGCGCCGGTTGTGCCGACCAGAACGGAGCGAGATCACGGTCCTTGCTCGTGTTCCCACGATGTCTTTGAGGGCGAGGAACAACCGATGGCCTTGGTTGTTAGAGCTGCATATGCCGCGAAGCATTGAACTCGAAGTGGGACATGGAGATGGCGACGAAGAAAAGCGCCCAGAGCAGCACAAAGGGCCTGGAAGATCTATTTTACGAAGCCTTGAAGGACATATACTACGCGGAGCGTAAGATCTTAAGTGCCCTCAGGAAAATGGCCAGGGGTGCCGAATCGCAAGAGTTGACCGCCGCGTTCGAGAAGCACCGCGACGAGACTGAGGGTCAGGTTGAGCGGCTGCAGCAGGTGTTCGAGATTTTCGGCAAGCGCGCGCAGGGCAAGACCTGTCCCGCGATCGACGGCATCATTGAGGAGGGCGGGGAGATACTGGAGGAGTTCCAGGCGGCGCCGGCCCTCGACGCCGGGCTTGTTGCCGCTGCCCAGGCCGTCGAGCATTATGAGATCGCCCGTTATACGACATTGGTAACCTGGGCAAGGCTGCTCGGCTTGAATGACGCGGTTCCGCTGCTGCAGCAGACGCTCGACGAAGAGAAGGCAACGGACGAGGCGCTGACGCAGCTTGGAGAAACCAGCGTAAATGAAAGGGCGCTGCAAGATGCCGCCTAGATCTAGCTGAACGCGTTGGGCGGGAAGGAGATCGAGTCCATCGACACCGTCGATCAGGTTGGCTGGCGCTGCGTGCATGAGCAAATAGTGGATACGGTCGTTGCACCGAACCGTCCGAGGCGGTCATTCCTGCGCGAACAACTCGCCTTGCCCATGAATGGTTGCAGGAACATCCGTGGCAGCTTGGGATCAGCGCCCATGGTAGAAACCAAAGGAACAATCAACCCGAGCTTCCGCTCGATATCGTTGCTCGAAACTGTCGGAGCTCTGGCCGGACGCGCCAGCAGCGCCGCGACGCTCGCTTCCATCTGCCCTCGGCGAGGCGCGCGGAATCGCTCGATCGTGCGGCCCGATCGCAGCGACACCGCTGTTTCGTCCGGCTCCGCGTGCAGACAGGATGAGGCGCGACTGTCACTGCAGTTTTCAGGTGCCAGGTGAGGGTTCTCGTCACCGGCGCGTCGGGTCTGATTGGAGCTTCGCTTTGCGCGCGCCTGGCCGCCGATGGATATGAAATCGTTCGCGTGCTGCATCGTGCCGGCACTGCGCCCTTCACCGGCTTGCCGCCTGTCTTGCTAGACATGGCAAAGGCGCTGCGGACGCAGGACTGGAGCCCGCACCTCATAGGCGTCGATGCAGTCGTCAACTGCGCCGGCGTGCTGCAGGACAGCACGCAAGAAAGCACTGGCGGAGTGCATGCGGGCGGCGCATCGGCCCTCTTTGCCGCCTGTGAGCAGGCAGGCGTGAGAAAAGTCATTCACTTCTCGGCAATCGGGGTCGATCGGCTGCAGCCGTCCGCCTTCTCGGCCACCAAGCTGGCTGGCGACCAGGCGTTGATGGCGCGCGATTTGGACTGGGTCATCCTGCGCCCGTCGGTCGTGCTGGGCCGGCCGGCGTTCGGCGCCAGTGCGCTGTTTCGCGGACTGGCCGCATTGCCACTGTTGCCGGTGATGCCCAGCACGGGTCGGCTTCAGGTCGTACAGTTGGATGACGTGATCGCCACTGTCCTGCATTTTCTCCGGCCCGATAGCGCATCGCACCTTGCGCTTGACCTTGCCGGACCTGAAGCGCTGCCGATGAGCAAGGTGGTCGGCCTCTACCGCCGCTGGCTCGGGTCGAGACCGGCTGGAGAGTTCACTCTGCCCGGTAGCGTCGCGGCCGGCCTGTACCGGGTCGGCGATGCGGCGGCTCTGCTCGGCTGGCGACCGCCGATGCGCAGCAATGCGGCCAAGGAAATCGTGCGGGGCGCTGTCGGCGACCCGCAGGCGTGGATCACAGCGACAGGGATCCAACCATCCAGCCTCGAAGCGGCGCTAAAGCTCAATCCCGCGACGGTGCAGGAGCGATGGTTCGCCCGTCTCTATTTCGTCAAGCCGGCGATCTTTACTGTCCTGCCCTTCTTCTGGATCATGACCGGCATCATTTCCGTGACCACCGGCTGGCGCCGCGGGGTCGACTTGCTGGTCGGCACGGCCATCGGTCCGCTGGCGGAACCGGCGGTCATCGCCGGAGCGCTGGCCGACATGGCGGTTGGCGCGTTGATCGCCTGGCGACCGACCAGTCGGCTGGGGCTGTTCGGGGCGATTGCGGTGGCTCTTTTCTATGCGATCGCGGGGACCATGCTGCGACCAGAACTGTGGAACGAGCCGCTCGGCCCATTCCTGAAGATCCTGCCGATCCTGGTTCTGCATTTTGTCGCGCTGGCGGTCCTGGAGGAACGCTGATGACCTACTTCATGCTCAAGTTCCTGCATGTCGTCGGCGCGGCCGTGCTGCTGGGCACCGGCGCCGGCATCGCCTTCTTCATGCTGCTCGCTCACCGGACCGGAAATTCCGCGACCATCGCGGCGGTCGCACGCATCGTCGTGATCGCCGATTTCATCTTCACTGCAACCGCCGTCGTCGCCCAACCTGTCACCGGTGCATTCCTCGCCTGGCATTCCGGCTATTCGCTGACCGAGGGGTGGATTGTGCTTTCGATCCTGCTCTACTTCATCACCGGGCTGTTCTGGCTTCCAGTCGTGTGGATGCAGATCGAGATGCGCAATCTCGCTATGCAGGCCGCGGCAGCGAAGCAACCTCCACCACAACGCTATGACACCTTGTTTCGGCTCTGGTTCGCGTTCGGCTTTCCTGCCTTCGCGGCTGTTCTCGCCATCTTCTGGCTGATGATTTCGCGGCCTTCGATCGATTGGTTCGCCTTGTAGCACCGGACTTCGTCTCCCTCGTCACGGTCTGCAACATCGTTGCGCCTAACAAATGGGCGGCGATGGAGCCAGCCGCAGACTGCCTCGTTCCGTTCCTACATACCGGGTGGCTATGGTTGCACAGGTTCCCGGCCATCGCCGGAGCACCTCTGTGGCGGGAGGCTGACGGGACTTTGATTGCCGACGACACGTCTATCCACGTCGCCCGTGCACGGCTTCGAAATGCATCGTCGGCGACTTCGGTGGCAACTTGCGGCATTGCAGCCCGAGCTTGTCGTCACCGAGCACGGCGCTCCCGCATGCCGCGGGGCCTCGATCGTGTTGCCGAGCGGTTCGGCGAGGTCGCCGTCCGGCCGCAGTCGAGATACGCGCCGTTTGACCACCGTCGACGAAGGCCACATCTACCGGCAGGCCTGAGCAAATCAGCGACCGCGTTTCCCGCAGTCCTTTCATTCGGCGATCTCTGCTGCGGATCCATCGCCGGCGTGACCCGTGCCTTCAGGAGGCAGTTCGGCCGCTTGGTGTCGGGCGCTCTCAGCCTGGGGGCAATGGGCGACGCCCGGCGAACCGGCTCGGCGCAAGTACCCTGCGCTGCCAATACGACAAGGCGCAGGCTGCCCTGATCGATGATGGTCAGCGCGCAGCTGGCGAGAGCGCGTCGCTGCTGCCACCCTCTTTTGGTGGACGAGGCATACAGGTGACCTTGTCGATCATTCCGAGCACCGCCTGCGGGTCACTGTGGTGGGCCATGTGCCCGGAATTCGGGATTATTTCCATCAGTGACCCTGAAATTTCGGCATGCAAGCGTTCCGCTTCACGCCGAGCGTCGAACAGCCTGTCCCCTGCTCCAGCCACGATTCCGGTCGGCACGTCGATGTCCCGATAGCTAGGCTTCGTAAACAGCGCCGCGCTGAGCATCAGGGCTGTCTCCACACAGACTGAGCGCAACTGAGAGGGGCGGCTGGCGACCTCCTTTGTGCTCACTGAAAAAACGTTCGAGATCGGCCCGGGCCGGAATATCTTTCGCATGGCCGACGGCCAGCCGAGCCTTACTGCGAGCGGCAGCAAGGTGTGAAGAAATGCCGAGCCCATCAGCGGTATGGCCGGTAGTGCTGCAAGAGCGAGATCCAGCCTCGGTGAGGGATAGTAATATCCAGAGACGAGGACCAGGCCGGCGACCGAGGGAGCGTGCCTGCGGGCCATCTCCAGCGCGATCCACGCGCCCCAGGAATGTCCGAGCACGAGGTACTTGTGAATGCCTATTTTGGCGGCGGCCTCGTGGAAGAGATCGGCCTGCTCGCACGCCGACCAGCGCTTTCGAGCCGGTCGCGAGCTTCCGCCGAAACCTGGCCGGTCGAAGGCGAGGACCCGATGGTTGGCACTCGCCAGGTCGAGCACGCCGCTGACCGCAAAATCCTCCGCAACCGAGCCATTGCCATGCAACAGGAGCAAAGGAGGCCCGCTGCCTTTCTCGATGATACTCAGGTCCACCCCATCGATCCTCAGAGTGCGTCCCCTCGAACGGGGAGCCAAGGCCTTCCTGGCGCGTGCGTTATTGTATGCCGCCAGCGACAGGGCGGCAGCCGCAAACAGTGTGGCGAGTTTTATCCGGTTTGAAAACATACTGACTCCTGCGCTGGGTCTGCACGGTGGCCCACCGTTGAGCGCGTCGCGGTTGTGCATCGGCATCGACGTCGCCAATTCGGTCAGCTGTCCCGCCGCATCTTTGCCATCAGGGTATCGAAGCCTCACGGAACCCCGACCGGGCGTCGCATCGCGAGATCGAAGGCATCGCCGGAGCTCAGCACGTGAACCCTCAGATCATGGATGGAAAGGGCGGCATCAGGTTCACCTTCCGCGATGTTGGAATGCGTGACGCCGGCTGCATCGACCAGATAGACAGCGCCGCTGCCGATGACCTTGAACATCTCGCCATTCACCACGATCGCCGTGTCTTCATCGATGCCGATGCCCAGGACCCGTGGGTTCTGCGACACCGCTCCGATGAGCCGCCCGATGCGGCCCCGCTCCGCAAAGTGCTGGTCGATGATGACATTCGGCAGCAGGCCCAACCCCGGCGCCATGCGAATATGGCCGATCCGAAAGGACGCAGCGTTCGGCCCCTTCACCATCATGGTATCGCTCATGACCGACGCGCCCGCGGAGGTGCCGGCAATTATGCCTCCGGCTTCATAGATTTCGTGCACCCGCTCGTCGATGGGGGTGTCGCCGATCTGGCTGGTGATGCGGAGCTGGTCGCCACCGGAGAAGAACACAGCGCTCACGTTTGCGAGCGCGCTTATTTTTTTTTCATGCGCCGCCTCGAGACGGTCGTTGACGTAGAGCTCGACGACTTCCTTGATGCCCAACTCGCCGAAGGACTTCTGATACTTCTCGAGATAGCCATCCGGCTCATGCGAAGCGATGGTCGCAAGGACCAGGCGCCCGTTCGGAACCAGACTTGCGACCTCCTTCAATATGACGCGATCGCCGTCATGGTCCTCGTGGCCACCGATAATGACAAGCGTTCCGGCTTTGCCATTGGAGGGGCGCCTTTTCTTCCTGTCGGTCATCTGCCCTCGTCTCTCTTGCGCACGAAGACATGCGGATGGTTGTCCTCGCTGGTCATGAACGCGACTGCGAACTCCCGGCTGTTGTGCGCCCACCCGGACTTCCCGGTTGGGGTAAGCACGATGGCTCCCGCTTCACCGCCGATCGCCTCAACCTCCATGAGGGAGGGCTCCAGCACCTCCTCAACGCCCGCCATAGCTGCCTGTCCAGAGGAAAGTGCGCGCCGCGCGGAAAGCTCCTGCATGACGCGAGCGGCGAGAGCCTTTCGCGCGATATGCTCGCCGTCTCCCGAAAAGGCCACGGCGCCCAGCTGGTTGTCGGCGTAGTAGCCGCAACCGGGTTGCGGAGAATCGCCCACACGGCCCGGAGCGCTGCCGTCCAGTCCCCCGGTCGAAGTGCCCACGGCGAGATCCCCATACTGGTCAAGGGCAACGACGCCGATTGTATCCTTCGCCTCCGACTTGCTGGCCAAATCGCGTTGCTGCGGCGTGACCAAATCAGCCGGATCGCAAAGCTCCAGTTGTTTATCGGCCGCGAAACGCCTGGCGCCGTCCGACGCCAGCAGGATTGGCTCCTCATGCAGCATGGCCTTGGCGACACTGATGGGATGGCGCACGCCCTTGATCACAGCGACGGCGCCCACATTGAAGTCCCTGCCCTCCATGACGCCTGCGCACATTTCGACCTCGCCGTCCGAATTTAGGGCACTGCCATATCCTGCATTGAACGTCGGGTCCGTCTCGAGGACACGACCGGCGGCTTCTACCGCGTCGACTGCAGTTCCGCCGCCGGCCAGGACGGCGCGACCGGCCTCAAGCGCCTTGATGCACCCGTTGCGATGCGCCTCCTCCTCTTCTGGATCGATCTCCTTGGCGCCGCCGTGCAGGATGAGCGACCACATCAGCCAGCCCTCAGATGGCGAACACGGGTCTGATCGGGCCCTCGCCGAGAAGGTGCCGCGCCCTCAAACCCGGTCACGTGGCTCCAGACCGCCTCAACGTCGTCGACGGTGAGCACGACAAGGTCTTTCTCCCGAGCAAGCTGGAGACACACGTCGACGGCCTCTTTTTCGGGACAGACGGCTTGTATGCGCCCTGGAGCGCAGCCGGCGTTCAAGGCGCCTTCCCGCAGCAAGCCGGCGATCGTTCCGGGGGCTCGGCCGCGCAGTTCATGTTCATCCTCCTTGAAGACGATGACGTCGAATATTCGCGAAGCCACCGCGCCCATCTCGCGTATGTCGCATTCGCGGCGGTCGCCCGGTATTGCGACAAGGCCGATCGTGCGCTGATACCCGCGCTTCATATGGGAAACGAGCTTTCCCAGCGCCTTCAACCCGTCGGGATTGTGCGCGTAGTCAACGATCGTGCGGAAACCATGCCCGTCGAAGACGTTGAGGCGACCGGGAGAATGCTCGAACGAGGTGGTGAACTCGGCCAATGCAGCGCGGATAGTTGCCGCAGGTATGTCGTGGCAATGTGCCATCGCAACGGCCGCCAAGCTGTTGGCAACATTGAATTCAGCGGCCCCCTCGAAGGTCGCGGGAATTTCGTCGACGTCCATCAGGAACATCGACTCCCCATCCTCGTGGATGACGATGTCCCAACTGTCCCTGCTGCGCTCCCGCGTCACGGCGCGGCCGCCTTCCGCCACGTGGCTGCACAGGAAATCGGGCCAGTCGCTCCTGTTCACCAGCGAGAAGTAGCAGATCCTGCCCCCTGCTTCGCGCGACATCGCGGAGGTGTGAATGTCGTCGGCGTTGAGGATGCTCCACCCGCCGCGGCGGACAGACTCGACGACCACCGACTTCACTTCCGCCAGGTCGTCGATAGTGTCGATGCCTCTCAGCCCCAGATGATCGCCATGGACGTTCAGCACCGCGCCAATGTCGCATGCGTCGAATGCAAGGCCTTCGCGCAGGATGCCGCCGCGTGCACATTCCAGCACGGCGACATCGACACCTGGCTCGCGAAGCACGATCCTGGCGCTTTGCGGACCCGAGCAATCGCCTGTCATGATCCGCTCGCCGTTCAGGTAGACGCCGGTGGTCGAGGTGAGCCCGACCGTTGCACCATTCGCCTGAAGAATGTGCGAGAGCATTCTGGCGGTGGTCGACTTGCCGTTTGTCCCTGTGATCGCGAAGATTGGAATGCGGCCGTCCTTGCCACCCCTGAAGAGAAGATCGAGCACCGGCCGTGCGACATTGCGGGCGCGGCCTGAGGACGGTTCGAGATGCATGCGAAACCCGGGACCGGCATTCACCTCTATGATGCCGCCGCCGGTCTCGCTGACCGGCCGGGAAATGTCAGGGCAGACGAAGTCGATCCCCGCAATGTCGAGACCGACGATCTGTGCCGCCCGCCTGGCGATCAGCGCGTTTTCCGGATGGATTTCATCCGTCCGGTCAATTGCCGTCCCGCCGGTCGACAGATTAGCGGTGGGTCGCAGGAGCACCATTTGACCCGGCGCTGGAACGCTCGAAAGCGTGAGCTGCGACTTTGACAGGAAATGCTCGACACATTCGTCGATCTCGATGCGGGTCAGCACCGAAGAATGGCCCTCTCCCCGTCGCGGGTCGTGGTTCGTCTCCTCGACGAGTTCGGCGACAGAACTCCGGCCATCGCCGACGACATGTGCCGGGACCCTCTCGGCAAGCGCCACCACCTTTCCTCCGATCACCAGGATCCTGTGGTCCGAGCCGACGAAGTGCTGCTCGACGATAACGCTGCGACTGTGTTCTCGCGCCTGTTCGAAGCCCCAGCGGACTTCGTCCTCGCTTGCGAGGCCGATGTTGACGCCGTTTCCATGATTGCCGTCCAGTGGTTTGGTGACCACAGGGTACCCGAGCCGTGCCGCTGCCGCGACCGCGTCCTGCGCCGATCGCACCAGTTCCCCGCTGGGGACCGTTAGCCCGGCCTGCTGCAGCAGAAATTTTGTCAGGTCCTTGTCGGAGGCGATTTCGGTCGCGATCTCGGAAGTGAGGTCGGTGCAGCTGGCGCGGATTCGCTTCTGATGCTTGCCTTGGCCGAGCAGCACCAGGCTGCTGTCATCGAGCCGCGCCGCGGGAATCCCCCGTCTCCCGGCCTCGCGCACCAGAGAGGCGGTCGTGGGGCCCAAGGCACGCTCGGCGGCGCGAGCCTTGAGCTGCTGCAGCCTCACTGCGAAATCGAATGGCCCGTCCATTTCGGCAATCTCGTCGAGCCCCTCGAGGCCATGCAGATTGGCCGGCAGGAGACCATCCACCAACTCGAGCGCAACTCGTCCGGCGAGCAGCCCCACAACCTCATCATTGTAGGCGAACATGACGTTGTAAGTGCCCGGACTGCCTTTGACCGAACGTGTCTTTCCTCGTGTCACCCGGTGGCCCAGCATGTTCTGCAGTTCCAGGGCGACGTGCTCCACGACGTGGCCGAGCCAGGTTCCTTCCTGCATACGGCGGACGAACCCGCCGGCGACGCCATAGCTGCAGCCATGGGCCGCAAGGCCGGGCAACAGGCGAACGATGTCCTCGGTAAACCCGGGCAGCTTGTCTGTCGGGAACGCCTCAAGGGCCCCGAGGTCAATCTGGATCCGGACCATTGGACTCATGCTGTAGAGATGAGGTCCGCGGAACACGCGAGCGTCCACGACACGGATTCTGGTGCGAAAACGCGAGGCGTCTTGATGAATTTCGTTGCCCGACATAGCCCGTTCTCCTGACTAGCCCCGCAAACTTCTTGAGGATCGATACGTTCCCGACGATGAAACGCAAATATTTTTGCGCGATCGAGAAACAAAAAGCATGTTTAACATATGTTGGCCAAATAACAGATTCTGGTCATCTTACCTGCCGCAAGGGGCGGGCCAAGCATGCGCCTGCTTGTTCCTAAGCATAGCCCGGCAAGCCGCGGCCCATTGGAGGCGAGACCCGACCAGGGTGGGGACAGAGATCCCAGGTGCCGAGTGCCGGGTGGGCTTGTGGCGACCGCTTTGAGGGCAGCATCGAAGCATTTATATTTTCTACGCCGGACGCCCACCGGGGAACATTTCCAAATGCACTGTGTTTGGCGCCACCCTTGCCCACCGGAACTAAAGCCATGCAGAGTCGGAAATTGGTGAAGGCCGCGCTGGTCAAAGAGATCGACGCCGTCCGCCTCAGCATCTCGCTCCTTGAAAAGGAGTTGTGGAAAGCTGGCAGACCCGGGAAGATTGGATGGCGTTCAGGATACGAGCTAACCGCCCAAAAAGCTCGCCTCGCCAAACTGGAGAACGTGCTTGCGCACTATCCGTCCGTGACGCGAGCCCGAGCATTGGACAGCAACAGCTTGAATTACGGGCAACGGAACCAGGTGAGTTTGGGGAAGCAAGATGGCTGACCGACGCTCGATCAGAACTCCGCTAGCTCGAGTGCGCGGCCTTGGGTCGGCTGAACACGGAACCGAAACGTTCATGCTGGAACGACTGACATCTGCTGCACTGTTGATCCTCGTCATCTACATCGTCGCGGTCGTCATAAGGCTGAGCGGAGAGCCTCGAGATGTCGTCATCCGCGTAGTCGGATCGATCTATGTCGCACCCGCCCTCATCGCCTTCATGCTGGTGAACTGCGTCCACATGCGGCTGGGCATGCAATCGATCATCGAAGATTATTGCCACGCCACGGTGCTGAAATCTGTCCTGCTGATCGCCAACTGGTTGTTTTGCTGGGCAGTAGCCCTCGCCAGCTTTTTCGCCGTGCTCGTGATCAGCTTCCGATAGTTCAATTCACGGCCAGCGCGGCGCGCGCCTTCCAACTCAGCGCCGATCCCGCCGCCTGTCGCGCTCGCCAGCCGGATTCATTTGATTTTCGGCAGCCTGTCCCATTGATGGAAAGGCGGTGGAGAGGTCAACTCCCATTCCAATGTGGTGGCTCCCGGCCCCCAGGGGTTCATGCCGGCGGCCCGTCGCCGGTGGAAAGCCTCCACGATGCCGGCAAGGAAAATCAGGACACTCGCGGCCGACAGATACGATCCAAAGGAGGAGACCATGTTCCAACCGGCAAAAGCGTCGGGATAGTCGATGTAGCGACGTGGCATGCCGGCCATTCCGAGAAAGTGGTGGGGGAAGAAGACGAGATTCACACCGACGAAGGTCGTCCAGAAATGGATTGCAGCCAAAAGCGGATTGTACAAATATCCAGTCATCTTCGGAAACCAGTAATACCAGCCCGCGAAGATGCCGAAGATCGCACCCAACGAGAGAATGTAGTGGAAGTGTGCGACGACATAGTAGGTGTCGTGCAATTGGCGGTCCAGGCTGGCATTTGCAAGCTGTACGCCGGTCACGCCTCCGACAGTGAACAGGAATATGAAGCCGAGCGCCCACAGCATCGGGGCGCGCAGGCTAAGGGAACCACCCCACATGGTCGCGATCCAGGAGAACACCTTGATCCCAGTCGGCACCGCGATCACCATCGTGGCGAAGGTGAAATAGCGCTGCGTGTCCAGCCCTATTCCGCTGGTGTACATATGGTGGGCCCAGACGACGAAGCCGATCGCTCCGATCGCGACGATCGCGTAGACCATCCCCAGATAGCCGAAGATCGGCTTTCGCGAAAATGTCGAGATCACCTGGCTGACGATGCCGAAGGCCGGCAAGATCATGATGTAGACTTCCGGATGGCCGAAAAACCAGAAGAGATGCTGGTACGGATAGGATCGCCGCCGCCGTCCGGCGCGAAGAATGTGGTGCCGAAATTTCTATCGGTCAGGAGCATTGTGATGGCCCCTGCCAGGACAGGCAGGGCCAGCAGCAGCAGAATCCGGTGATGAGGATCGACCACGAACAGAGGCATTTTATGCAACGTCATCCCTGGCGCGCGCATATTGAAGATCGTGGTGATGAAATTGATGGCGCCTAGTATCGAGGAGGCTCCCGCGATGTGCAGAGAAAGAATGACCAGATCGACGGCAGGACCGGGATGGCCGGACGTCGACAGGGGCGGGTAGAGGAACCAGCCGGTCCCGGGACCGTATCCGCCGGGGACGCTGGGCATGAAGATCGACAATAAAAGCAGCATCAATGCCGGCGGCAGCAGCCAGAACGAGATGTTATTCATGCGTGGGAACGCCATGTCCGGGGCGCCGATCATGATCGGAACCATCCAGTTGGCGAAACCACCGATCAGTGCGGGCATGACGGTGAAGAAGATCATGATCAGCGCGTGCGCCGTGGTGAACACGTTGTAAAGTTGCTTGCCGGCATCTATGGCCGCGTCGCCTTGGTAGCCGTAGATCATCGATGCTAACCCGGGGAAAACCTGGATCCCGGGTTGCTGCAGTTCAATTCGCATGCCCACCGACAAGAGCATGCCGATGACCCCCGCGATGAAGGCGAAGATCAGGTAGAGGGTTCCGATATCCTTGTGGTTTGTCGAAAACAGCCAGCGGGTGATGCCCCGCGGCTTGTGGTCGTCGCGGCTGCTCGGAGCCGCCGCCGAATATTCGCTCATGAATGTTCTCCGCTTCAGCCATCCCCCAACAGGGCATCCGAACCATGATGTAAGTTGATTGTTCCTCCCCAGAACGCCCGACGCGAGGGAACATACGGCAGAAGCCAAGGTTCGGGTCGGGCGCGGCGTGCCCGCGGTTGAAGGGTCGACATCCATGCTGGCAATCATTGCTGGGACTTTGGTTCTGACGACAGTGGTCGGCGGGCTGATTACCGCCTTCTGGATCGAGGCCCGTCATGATCTCCACGACCCGACGCCGGACAGGGCGATGCACCTGGAGCTGCTAACCAGACTTGGCTCTCCGGTTTCGGCGGAGTCGTCCTGATATGGACACCATCACCGCGAAACTCGATCCGAGAACGAGAGTCGGCTGGCTTCTGCTCGGCTTCGCGCTGGGCGGTTTCTTCGACGGCATCGTCCTGCACCAGATTCTGCAATGGCATCATCTTCTCTCGGGCCTCGCCGACCCGGCGGGTTCCGACCTGCGCTTCCAGATCATGGCCGACGGCCTCTTCCACTTGTTCATGTACGTGCTCGCCGTTGCCGGCACGGTGCTGCTGGTGGCGGCGAGGGCAGCAGGCAGGCGGGACGTAACGACGACCGAGATCCTTCGGCTGGCCTTCATCGGGTTCGGCGTCTGGCATCTGGTGGACGCCATTGTGTTCCATTGGCTGCTCGGCCTGCATCGGATCAAGATGAACAGCCACATGCCGCTCCCCTGGGATATTGGGTGGCTGGTCATCTTCGGAATCGTGCCGCTGCTGTTGGTGCTGGTGCTGCCCAACCGCGGTGGACCACCGGCAGGTGCCTCGGCGGCTCTGACCAGCATCGTCCTGCTTGCAGGACTGGCTGCGGGTGCTGGCCCGCTCTTCAACGGTGCAGCCACTTCCGTCATCGTCTTTCGAGCTGGGATGCAACCGGCCGCGATGATGCAGGCGGTTCAAGCGGCCGACGCCGACCTCAAGTGGGTCGACGCCAGCGGCACCATCTGGGGCGTCGATAGAGTCTCATGGCGCGGGTTGATGACCCTGCACGCGCGCGGCGCCCTGGTCGTCGGCACAACGCCTGTCATTGCCGGATGCCTCGCCTGGACCGATGCCGCTGGTGCGAGCAGTCGCTCCTACCAGCAGTGAGGCATCCTAGCCCGCTTCCGAAAGATGGCGGGCTTTTTGTCGGCCGGTTGCCACGCCTGGCCGACGGCAAAGAGTGGCACATTGCGGATTGGCAAAGGGTAAGATCGATGAAGAACAGCTATCAGAAGCCGGCATTCACGAAACGTGAGCGGCCGTCGTCGGTGACGGCTTCGCCCAACTCATCCGGGCTCTCCGGGATTATCGATTAATCAAGAGAATTGCAGCTTTGGAACGCCCGCTGCTCAAAGGTGGCGGGCTTTTTGTGCATTAGTGGAACCTGATATGTCGACGCAGGTTGGAAACGGCGGCAGCGTCCCCCGCTGCCGGGCCTGGGTCCCAAGCCTTGGCCGGGTCCGCCTCTGCCCGCCAGCAGGGGCGGACCCACTGCAACATGGCTCCGAAAATGAAGTTTGGATTGCGCTCGGTTTCCCTGGCCGAGCATAACACCGGAAGGCCCGTTACTGCTCCCTCAGTGGCGGGTTTTTCAATGGCAGGTTGGCCGGTGAAGCATCACGTCGCGGTTCTCAGGACCCGTAACGCTACCCTGAATTGCTGGATTCGTTGCCCTTGGCATCGCAGACCTTGCATATCAGATCGAGACGGGAGCCAGCACCAGAACGGGCCAACTCTGCCAGAATCTCGGTCAGTACTGCGGTGTCGGAAAGGTCCAAGACATAGCGAGCCATACCACATGAAGTCGAACAGACCAGAAAGGGTTGCTGTACGGTTTTCCAAAATGGCGCGAAGCTGATCACGGACGGTGGAACAAAATCGCGCTGTCAAACTTCGGCCGTTGCACTGTTCCCATTCAGTGCTTTCCCCATGAGAACTGCCCGCTGGCCTGGCGGCGGTAGGCGCTGGGCGCGGCTTTCCGCAGATGGTCTGATGAACCGGACCTTGAGCGCATCATTGTGAGCCACGGCGATGTCATCACGGACAAACTGCGCGATGCTCAAGCAGATCGCGAGATTTCGGGCATAGCGGAAAATCTCCGGATGGTGGCGCCGCAGCCAAGCCGCGTTATCTGTTATAAGTCATCAACTGACTGAAAGCGTGGGCAGCTATGTGCAACGACTATGAGCAGCATATCGCCTGGGCCGAATATTGCAGGATGAGGCAATTGCTGGCGCTCGACATTCCCACTTATCAAACCGAACTGGATCTGCCGCAGGCGGATGACATCCGCATCAGTGATCCCGCCCCGATCATGCGCGCCGCCGGCGACACGATCGAACTCACGCGCATGACCTTTGCCTTTCCACCCTCCGGGCCCAAAGGCGGGCCGATCTTCAACTTCCGCTCGGAAGGACGGAACTTCTCCAACAGCAAGCGCTGCCTTATTCCGGCGTCGGCTTTCTTCGAATTCACGGGAAAGAAGTCTCCAAAGGCTAAGCATCGCTTCACGCTCAACGGCGCCTCGTTCATGGCGATCGCCGGCCTGTGGCGCGATGGCGAAGGCAACAAGCCCCCGACATTCGCAATGCTGACGACGGAACCCGGCCTGGACGTGGCGCCCATCCACAATCGCCAGATTGTGGTTCTGCGCCCGGATGATTGGGCGGCATGGATCCACCTCACGAAACCCGAGGTGGAGCTGTTGAAGGCCCTGCCGGCCGGGTCGCTGGCGGTAGAAACCGTGCGACAAGGAAGCGACTAGCTCAGATGCCGGTGCGTTTTGCGCAAACACGAAAGATTCTTGGCGGCTTGGCTGCGGCAATTGTGGCCCCTCGAGATCGCGGCTCTCGCCAAAGCGTCAGCACCTCGTTGTCACTGATTACCGAGTGGCCCCTTCCGCCATCAGCGACGCTTGGCTCGTCGGTGCGCACGAAAGGTATCGAGCGTGAAATACGTGCCCGCCTGCCTTGGGCGGTGAGGAAGTACGTCAAAGCCGAGACTGGTCGCATGACATTGCGGATGCGCGAAGACGATGCCGAAGAGTTCGAGGCCGCCTCGAACAAGATCGCCAAGGCACTGGAAACCATCGCAGTACTCCCGGTCCTGCCGCGCGAGGCCGAAGACATCCTTGCGATCTCTTCGCGTGAGCGTCACAAGTGGCTGAAAAACGGACGGCTGCAAAGCATTGGCACCCGCACCGTGAAGATGCGCGGTCGATCCAAGGCCGTCACCTTCCACGTGTTCGATCCCAAGCACATCGAAGACATCCTTGATCGTGATCTGCCAAGCCTTTGGCGTGAAGAGGACGCGCAGCAAGTTACAGAGAACAGGCGACGTGGCGCCGGCAAGGCTGCCCTGACGCGGGCGGGAAAGGGTAGCGAGAAGGGTCGCGGTGCCGGGAATAACCCCAGAGATGACGCTCCCCGGCCCAAGTTGAAGGGCTGGAACGCGTTCGACGACGAGGGCCTGCTCCGTTAAATCCGTCTAGCCATTCGCGTCAGAATGAGCCCTGAGCGAAAGCTAACCGGGAGCCGAAACGATCTGCAGTCGCGATTGGCACGTCCCGAACCAATCCATGCTCATGGAGTTCTTCAAGCCGACAACCGCCCTTTTTGAGGATGGCAGATGTTCGACAACTTCGTGCTTGAAATGTTGGAAACCGAGGGCGGCCGATAAGGCTTCGGCATGGCGGATCTGGGCCGCCTCTGCTTCTGATCCATGGCCATCCTCGCACGCATAGGACTTGGGGCCAGGTCGCCGACTTGCTGTCAGCAGATTTCTCCACGACCATACCCCAATCACTACCCGGAAGGAAAATCATGGCTGTTTCCTATAGAAGGAATCGCTTGCCACGGTGGTGCAGGAAGTCGGCGATGTGAAGAATAGAGGCGCTTCGGCATTTTAAGGTGGATTAGGTCCTGACCGACAAATGGTGCTACATGGGCGATGAAGAATGCCCGCCCAGCGTACGTTGTCTACGCACCACCGCTGATCGGCCTTCCGTTCCTGGCTGTGATACTGGCTCTGGATGGGACGACCATCGCAACGCCCTTTGACACCGCAGATGAAGCGGCCGCCCACAACAAGGTGATGGCGGTTACAGGTGCGATACGGCAAAGCGGACTTGATAATCACAAATAGGAGAACCCGTCCATGAAACTGCTACGCATCACACCGATTGTCATTCTTGCCTGTGCCTTTGCCCTTGCGGCCTGCGCCAACACCGTCCGAGGCGTCGGCCGGGACGTCAAGGCAACGGCCAACGCAGTCGACGACACGGTCAACAAACCATGATGCAGAGGACCGTCACGGTTATCGAGAAGACAACGGGCCGCGTGATCGGAGCGCTGCCGATCGATCTTGCGCAGCAGGATCACGAGGGCTCCGATGATCAGTATTTCACCAAGGCGTTCGAAGCCGCCATGGACAGTGGCCTCATTCGTGAGTCCGACAAGCATGCGGTTGAATTCCGGCTTGAATAAAGTCGACGATGCAACCGCTTTTCTGTCGCGTATCGGGGCATTGTGGTTTGCATGGTTTTGCACCTCAGCCATCCAGCAGGGGTGAATCAACACACCGTCCAGTCCAACTATCCCTAGGACAGCCCGCTGCGGCTATGAATGGAGCGGCCGGTTTGGCCCGGAGGTGAAGCAGCAGCCGCTGCTCAAAGCCACTCAGTAGAGCAAATCGGTGTATTGGTAGGCGAACACCCTCCCGTGCTCGCATCGGTCACCTCAAGAAAGTAGTTTCCGGATCGGTGTGGCGTCACGGGCATTTTCGTTGCCTGTGCGGCGGCCCAATAGGATGTCGGGGCCCCAGCTCGGTATTCCGCTATCACCTGGCCCGCAGGATATTCTCGGATTTGATACCCCACGGTCAGCCCCAGGGTCCGAATCATCCATTAGAGATACCTAACATTTCCCTTTTGGCGAGGCGGGGTGTACTTTAGGTACCGCTGGGTGATCCTAGCGACCTACACTGCCCGCTGCCGAGAGGTGGCGGGCCTTTTTGTTTATGTGTGGAACACCGAAATCCAATGGGAGTTGGAATGCTGTCACCGTCCTTCCGTGGAGGCGATGATGGCCATGGACGTACAGCCGTGGTCGGCCCGCTCTCTGCTTCCTCACAGGGCGGGCCATCTCGCGGGTCGCTCACCGGCAATGACCTGGTGCACCATGCCGTCGACCTCAATACGCAAGTTCGAATACGACCCGGAAACCAGGGTTCTCTCAGTGTGGTTTGTAGCGAGTGGCAGGCAGTACGACTTTCTGGATGTACCGCCGGAGATCGTCGCCGATTTCAAATCTGCCTTTGCCAAGGGCCGCTATTTCAATGGTCGGATCCGCAACCAGTTCGCGTTCCGGCCCGTGGCAAGCTCCGATTCCAGCGGTTCATGCTGAGGCAGATTGTGCCAAGCGACCTGGCGGAAATCGCGCATGTCGAACGGCTGGCCGCAGACCGGACAGGTCATGAAATTGTCGCGCTCGTCGGCAGGCTCGCCGCCGTGCTGCGTGCCGGGAATCGGCGGTCCAAGGTCGGATAGCTTCGTCATAACCATCAAACATTCAATTCGTCTAAAATGTTCCGGAACCATTTTAGCGAGCGCTAATTGAATCGCACTATGCGAGTCAGCGCATGCGTCTGAAGTTCATCAAGCCCATGGAGCCCGAGCTGGTCGAAACGCCACCGCAGGGCGACGAATGGCTCCATGAGATCAAATTCGACGGGTATCGGACCCAAATCATGAAGGATGAAAACGGGATCCGGCTGTTCACCAAGAACGGATACGACTGGACAGGCCGCTATATCGAACTTGCCGGAGAGGCGGAGGCGATCGAGGCGGAAAGTTTCATCATCGATGGCGAGACAATCACGGTCAACGAGGCCGGCCTGTCCGACTTCCAGGCCCTGCAGTCAGCCGTCACCCATCGTGAGCCGTCGCGCGATCTGTATTTGGTGGCATTCGACCTCCTGCACCTCAACGGGCATGATTTGCGCAACATGCCGGTGGAAGACCGCCGCGAGATCCTGCAGGAACTGATTCCAGCCGTCGGCCGCATTCAGGTCAGCAAAGCCATGCCCGGCACCGGTGACGCGGTTTATCACCTGGTCGACAGGGCAGGGTTGGAGGGCATGGTCTCGAAGCGCAAGGACAGCGTCTATCGCAGCGGACCGACGATGAACTGGCGCAAGATCAAGTGCTATGCCGAAAAGGAAATGGACATTATTGGCGTGCAGCGCGAGGCCGGAAAGCCCGCAATGGTGCTCATGGCCGACAAAGGCCGATATGCTGGCGGCGCTTTCGTTGCGTTTAAAGCTGACAAGCGCCAGCGACTTTGGGATCGCGTGCAAGGGAAGGTCGGGGGACCAGTGCCGATCGGTCTCAAGAAAGAAAAGGCCGAATGGCTCAAGCCTGGTCTGGTCGGTCGCGTGCGGTTCCTGAAGGGCGAGGAAAGGCTCCGCCACGCCAAGCTGCTGGACTACCGTGAGGAATAAGCTTGCGACAAGGTGCTGCCCATGACGCGGAACAGAACCGTGTGCCTGGCGTTGTGCGGAAGTCGACGTCTAGGAGAAACGGCATGGTGGCGCCACGCGCGGTCTGGAAGGGTTTTCTGAGGGTCGGTTCCGTGTCGTGCGGGGTCAAGATAGTGGGTGCCACCAGCGAGGCATCGAAAATCCACTTCAAGATTTTGAACCGCAGCAACGGTTTACCCGTGAAGAGTGCCTATGTCGACGAAGGCACCGGCGATGTTGTCGAAGCCGAGGATCAGATCAAAGGCTATGAGGCGGACAAGGGCGATTTCATCCACGTCGAGCCGGACGAGATCAAGAAACTGAAACTGACGTCCCAGCATACGCTTGATGTCGATTCCTTTGTTCCGGTTGCCGAGATCGACACGCGCTATCTCGAAAAGCCCTACTACTTGATCCCGGCAGATGGCGCTTCCCTTGAGGCCTTTGCCGTCCTGCGCGATGCGATGGCCAAGAAGCGCGTCGCGGCACGTTCCTGCGTCGTACTCTATCAGCGCGGCCGCGAAGTATTGATACAGCCGTTTGAAAAAGGAATGCTGCTGACCGAGTTGCGCACCCACAATGAGATGACATCGGAAGACACCGTCTTTAATGACGTGAAAAGCCCAAATTACGATTCGGATTTGCTCGAAATCGCGGGGCTTCTCATCGACAAGAAGGTGACAAAGTTCGATCCTTCGAAATTCGAGGATACTTACGAGGATGCGTTGATTGCCATGATCGACGCCAAGCGCAAGGGCAAAAAACCGCCGAAACCAGCGCCAAAGCCTCAGGAGAACGTGGTCGACCTGGCCTCGGTTTTGCGAAAGAGCCTCGCCAAGGAAGGCATCGGCCAAGACCGGCCAAAGGCCAAGAGCCGCAAATCGGCATAGTTAAAGATAGCAATCCCACCATCACCGCGCATCATCCAGTAGTTTTGGCGCGCTCGCGCGTTTCCGGCGTCAGGCCTTCGGCCAATCTCACCGGCTCGTCGCACTGCGACGCTGCGGCAATCGGGAGGAAAGAACACCCGACGCGACAAATCGCGGAGGGCCGGATTGCCGTTGTGCCCGTAGCTATAGGTCTCGTCGTTTGGTTCTCCTTGTGACCAACTGGTCGGCGTGGTCACCGTCACCCAAAAAATGATCGTGCCGACCTGGCCATGGATCGATGCATGTGAGATTGCGTTCATTGGATGTTCGTTGCTTTAGTCAATCGCAATGTAGCGTTGAGCGGAAGCGAAGTGGGCCCGCCACTGAGGACACAAACAGCGGCGGGCCCTGCTTTGAGACCTGGCCCGGGAGCCAAGCTGCAGACCCAATTTCGATTTCAGAGAGAGGTCCAGGCCTGCAGAAAAAACTTAACGCTTGCTTGCATTGCACAGGCCCGCCACCGGGTCTCGGAACCGGAGGCGGGCCCTCGCACCAGAGCTTGGTCGTTTCAAGGAGGGAGTCGTCCTCACCAAGCACATCCCGAACTTCGACTGCAGATGCGTGTTCCTCAGGTCAGTGCAAAATTTATGGCCCTGGGGTAAAAATGCTCGTGCGAGCAGCAGGATCTAGAGCAGCGTTTTCCTCGCGCCCACGACGGTCGGCCACGGCCGGATGCTCGATGGCCTCGGCTATCTCGATCGAAGTCCAACCCGCTGCCATGACTTCCAAAGGTCCATTCGGTGACCTGCTGGCTATCGTGTCGCGGTCAGGATATTCGTCCTGTCGCCTGCGGGAATTCTGCTCTGCGTCTCAGTCGGTCGCGCCTTTGGGCTTCGTCTCGGACGTAGCTCCGTCGAGGAGACAACCCGGTGAGAGGTCACGTCGAGCAGATGCAGGCACTCAGTCAATTCTGGCCGGGCGATTGGCCTTGGATGCTTCCACGTCCAGCTGGGCGCGACTGGCGTGAAGCAAGGCCGCGATCAAATTTTGGTCGGCTGACTTTTTCCCGGTGTATAGGCACACAAGCTCGCGGGCCTGGACCGTCGAATCGGATTCCGGGCTCTCCCTGATGGCTGACGTAAGAGCCCGGGAGAGTATGTCGAAATCCAACAACGAAATAACCGGTCGGCTTCCTTTCATGGCCAAATCCATCCTGTTGGTCTGCAGGCAATACTCGAAAGGTCGACATGACAAGAATCGGCATCACCCGTTCCTTCACGCGGTCAACTTCAGAAGCTCTCGGGACATTTCGCCGAGCCCGGCGGCGGGGCGTGGATAACAGCGGTGCAGCGCCACCGCAATTACAAAGGTTAATTCGGGTACGCGCATCGAGCATCGGATGGTTTGGGACTGAGTGTTCGCAAATCGCAGCTATAAATCAAATCTTCAGGGTAAGTTGACATGCTTGCCCACCGCCGACCGCCTATGGCTTGGATAGATGTTCAGGAGAAAGCAGCGTAGGCCTATCGACTTGTCAGATCTGATGCCCCCCGATGTGCAGGATGATCCTGCCCTAGCCGCTGAGGTCGACCGGCTTCTGGCGCGCCGTACGCGCGAAATCAGCCTGCGTGGCGAGATCGAACGCCTATTTCGAGCACGTGTCTGGTCGCAAACGGCGAAAATCATCCGCGCGTGGATGATCTGGGTGGCATTTTTGGATGTGCTGACGTTGGCACTGAACGCGGCGTTGCTTCCATGGGGCGTAGCGCAGTCCATGCTCCTGCCCGGCGCCATCATCCCGCCCGTCGCGTTGGCCGTGGTCCTAGCCTGGCGTAAACCGAGGCGCCTTGGCTCCAAGGAGCTTCGCTGATCGCAGGCATGTTCCTGATCTTGTTGTCAGTCGCATTGGTCGGAGCAAGCGCTGGTGGCGAGTTCTACGAACGGCAATTGAACGTCATGTTGTTCGTGGCCATCACAGCCATCATAATCTTCGGGATCCCCCTGGCGGGGACGATGACGATCGCTGCGCTGGCGCTCGGACTCTATCTCATGCTTCAACTGCAGAACCCGGCCATCGCGCATGGGAGTGCAGTGGCTGGAACGCTGTTCTTCGCCAGCGGTATCTTTGCAACGGTGGCCGCGCGGCGCATCATGACAATTCTTGCTCAAAAGACTTTCCTCTTTGAGCTTCGCGACCGACGCAGGGTCGCCGAACTGGCGAAAGCGAATGATCGACTGGTACTCCTGGCGAGGACCGATCCACTCACCGGCATCTCCAACCGTCGCTGGATGACGGAAACACTCGAGCGCCTATGGGGAAGTGACAAACGTTGCCTTGCCGGTGCCGCGATGCTGATGTGCGACATTGACAACTTCAAGAAGCTAAACGACCACCTCGGCCATGCGGAGGGAGATCGGTGTTTGGTAAGGGTCGCAACTATCTTGAAGGAAAACGTGAGGCGTGATCGCGATCACGTTGCCCGTTATGGCGGCGAAGAATTCCTCGTGCTCCTGCCCGGGGTGAACGAGGAAGAGGCCGCCGCTGTAGCTGAACGAATGCGTAAGAGCGTCGAGGCTGCCGCTTTGCCCAACCCTGGATCCCGTGTGTCGCGCTGGGTCACCCTGAGCATTGGAGTTGCCGTTCAGACCTCTGAGGCGATCTCGCCGGAGCAGTTACAGCAGCGAGCGGATGCCGCACTTTACCTTGCCAAGCAGACGGGCCGCAACAGGGTGCTGCTTCACAGACCGGAGTTATCCGCGCGCAAACAGATTCGGCCGGGCAGCCTCGGGGCATAGGCCGTGCGTGGCCCGAGATCTGCTCTTCTGAATCACGGGGTTTCCCGTGCGTCGACGATAACAGGTTAGTTCAGGGACTTTGGACCACCGAGACGAAGGGTTCCCCTGTAATCTCCACATCGCGCCCGGCAGACTACGATTTCGAGAATAATCCCCTGAAACGAGTTTCCGGGTTGTTCAGAACACCCATGGCCGATTCCGGCTGCGTGGATGGTCCAGGGGGAGTTCCACCAAATGGCCTCAGTGATGGGCGATCATCTGGATGACTTGCCGGGTCTTCGCAAATGCCGAGCGCATGGGCTCCGTCGATTTCTGCGCCCTGCGCCCTATGTGGCGCGCGTTTGGCTAGGTGAATGGCGCCCATTGCGCAGGCCCTGATCTTGCGCAAGGGAATCCTGCGACAGCCCTCATTAGATCGGTTGCAAGTGCTCCATGAAATCTCCATCTAGTTCAGTTGTAGTCAGAACGCGGTCAAACGATGACACGGCAAGAAGTTCTCTCCGTCATTGGATCAGCCGACGATATTACGGTTGCGGAGATCATCGCAACGGGTGCGTCGATCGAGGAATTGAGAGAGGCATGGGCATGGGCTTTTGCTGACGAGGCGTTAATGGGACAGGGGCGCCCACTTCCGGGAACACGAGGGGCCGCGCTTATTGACCTGCTTAAGCCCGACGAGGACGACCCGGCTGAACCGGGCACCCGTCTGGAATAAATCAGCAAACCCATCGAATGTGCAATTTGGCCCTGTCATCCACGGCAGCGTTGCAGAAACATCCTTGATGAAACCGACCTTTGTGCCCGTTTCAGTTCAGTCGGTCTTGCGCGTGGGCTCCAGACTCCCGACCATCGTAGCCGAGTAGCAGGCATCACAGGCCTCGTGCGGCTCAGCCGGCCACTGGACAACGCTACAGCATTGATCACTCAACCGATTTCGGAGATCGCCGACTTCTCTTGCGTTCACACGCCAGAGATCGCTAGTCTAAACCTGCGGCGCGAAGTTCCTTACATCGATAAAAGCACACGCGCTCAGAAGCGGATCGCAGGCTTTTGTTGTCCACCTGTGTGGTCGCCGGATGCGCCGAAACGCAAGGACTTTCGCCTCGCCGACCGGAGTCGCCGACCGTGCGCGCAAAGCCGCAGAGCAGTTCCCGCAGCCGCATGTTGAGCCGGACCGCCACTTCAAACATAACGCTCATCAGCTTCACAACTCTGGTGCGCTCCGGTAGGGGGCCAGCCCAGCAGCACAGATCGCGACGCCGTCTCCGGCCTGTCAGTCAGGAGTTTGCCACAGCAACGAAAAGCGATTGTCCCTGCCGGTCGATACGGAACAGCACTGGCTTTTTCTGCTGACGGGATTTCGCCCATTCCTCGCGGACGTCAGACGGCTGGGTCATGTTTCGGTTGTTGGCCGACACGATGACGTCGCCGGGCCGGATGCCGCTTTCGGCCGCAAGACTGTTGGGAGCGACATCCTGGACGAACACGCCCGTGGTGTCGGCCTGCAGGCCGAGTTGCTGGCGCGCTTCGTCCGGAATGGCGCTCAGCGACATACCAAGGCGCTGGTCCTCAGTCCCCAGGCTTGGAATGGCACCGGTCTGTTCCTCCTGGTCCCTGCGTCGATCGACAGTCAGCGACAATTCCTGGTTTGTGCCGCTCCGGTTCGTTGTTACGGTCACTTTCGATCCCGGCTTCTGGCTTGCTGCCGCCAGCGTCAGGTCATGGACGCCTTGGATGTCCTTGTCGTTGAACCGGGTTATCACGTCGCCGGCCTGGATTCCCGCTTTCTGCGCCGGGCTGCCAGCCTCGACCGAGGCAACCAGCGCTCCCTTGGCGCCCGGCATTCCGAGCGCCTCGGCGATGGAAGGCGTGATCTCCTGAAGACGCACGCCGATGAAGCCGCGCTCGATGCGGCCAGTGCTGATCAGTTGGTCGACGACAGTCCGAGCTGTGCGCGAGGGCACCGCGAACCCAATGCCTATGCTACCGCCTGACGGCGACACGATTGCCGTGTTGACTCCGATGACTTCGCCGCGCGCGTTGAACAAAGGACCTCCCGAGTTACCTCTGTTGATCGAGGCGTCAGTCTGCAGGAAATCGTCGTAAGGACCGGCCTGGATATCGCGAGAGCGGGCAGAAAGGACGCCGACAGTGACCGTGCCCCCGAGGCCGAAGGGACTGCCGATGGCGATGGTCCAGGCCCCTGGTTGCATCGCGTCCGAATCCCCCCAGGCCGTCGCCGTCATGTTGGGCCGAGGCTCGACTTTCAATACCGCGATGTCGGTTGCCGGATCGCGGCCCACCACCCGGGCGGGCGCCGTCTCCTTGTCGGAGAACACGACGTGAATCTCAGTTGCGTCGGCGACGACATGGTTATTGGTGACGATGTAGCCTTCGGGACTGATCACAAAGCCGGAGCCGAGTGCTTCCCGCACCTGGGGCTGGATACGCCCTCCTCCGTCGAAGGGATTGAGAAAGTCGTTGAGCGTCGTTTGATCCTGGATGATCTGCCTGGTCGTGATGGCGACAACCGCGGGCAGCTTCTGACGCACGATTGCGCTGAAGTCGTTCGGAATTTCCTGTGCGGTGGCCGGAGCAAGGCCGCCAGTCGAGAGCATCAGGGCTCCTGTGATCAAGCCAATGCACAAGTTCCTAGAGAGGTAAGACATGACTGGTTCTCCTGCCGGATTCGGGTCCTTGATTTTCGCCCGACGTCAGAACTGAGATTCTCGCCGATTGTTTCACCGGCTGGATAAAATGGTTCTAAGGCGTTGACCACGGGAAATGTGACCCGTGCCAAGCCATTGAAACTTGCTTGAGACGTCCCAAAATTTCGTCTGGCGGGAATCGCGAGAGCCGCCAAACTCAAACACGCAGGAGATTGTCTGAAGCGGAGGACCATCAATGGAAGCAGCCATTTCGACCGATTTTGCCTCGATTGAACCCGTGGCCCCCGATGTTTTTCTGGACCGATTGCTGCATCCGGCACGGCATTTCAAACATCCCCACGACGTCTTGGCCGACGTTGCCCTGGACGGTCAGGAGAAGCGCGCCATCCTTTCGTCATGGGCGTCGGATGCCTGCGCGGTAGAATCCGTGCCAGCGCTTCGCATGCTGCCGGGGGCGGGTGAACCAGTCAGCTTCGATGCGATCATGGATGCATTGCAACAATTGGATCAATCGGACGAGCTTGCCGGTCCTGATGGCAGTGACAGCGCGATGGTGGCCGGGTTCGTGCCATTCATCGATCGGATTTAAGCGCGACCTGATTGTTCGTGAACCATTGACCCGTCGGCGAGTGACCCCGCCGGCGGGGGGTGGCATGGGTGCGTTTCGCCCGGATTGCCGCTGAAAATTTTCCTAATACCTCTTGAAGGTGCAAGTCGCGATTCTAAATTGATGGTCGCCGGTCGCCTGATGGGGCCGGCAAGACCAGGAGGCGGCAAGGCTCTTGGCGCCTCCTATGATCCATGTTGCTCAAAGGAGGATGTGGTTATGAACCTCGATTTTACCCCCCTGTACCGGTCCAGCATCGGCTTCGACCGCATGGTCGACATGCTTGAAAATGCGAGCCGTGTGGCCTCGTTCGACAACTGGCCGCCCTACGATATCGCCAAGGTTGATGATGATGACTATCGCGTCACGATGGCGGTCGCCGGTTTCTCGCAGGACCAGCTGACCATCACTCACCAGCCCAACATGCTGGTCGTGAGCGGGTCGCAATCCGGCGATGAGAACGGCCAGTATCTCTACCGCGGCTTCAACGGGCGCGCTTTCGAGCGTCGGTTCGAACTGGCCGATCATGTCAAAGTTGCTGGCGCCAGCCTTGAGAACGGGCTGCTGAGCATCGATCTCAAGCGCGAGGTTCCCGAGGAGATGAAACCGCGCAAGGTCGAGATCTCCAGCGGGGCTCCCATGCCGAAGATCGAAGCCCGCAAGGTCGAGACCGAGAAGCTGGCGGCCTGAGCAATCCACGATGAAGGCATCGCTTGAGCCGGGCGTCCGGCCCGGCTCACAGACCTACGAAAGGAGAAAGACAATGAGCGTACGTGATTTGATCCCATGGGGCCGGGGCAACGGAAACTCGGCGCCCAGTCTCTTCCCTGATGGAGATCGAGACCCCTTCGTCTCCCTCCACCGGGAGGTAAACCGGCTGTTCGATGACGCCTTCCGCAGCTTCGGCGCCAGACTGCCGGCCTTCAGTCCCTCTTTTGCCGCCACTTGGCCCAGCGTCGAAATTTCCGACACGGACAAGGAAGTCCGCGTCACGGCGGAAATACCCGGCCTGGACGAGAGCGACATAGAAGTCCTGCTGGACAACGGGGCGCTCAAGCTTAAAGGCGAGAAGCGTTCCGAGACCGAGGACAAAGACCGGCAGTTCTCCGAGCGCTTCTACGGTCGCTTCGAGCGCCTCATTCCGCTCGGCTACGAGGTCGAGGAAGACAAGGTCAACGCCGCCTTCAAGAACGGGGTGCTGACCGTGACCTTGCCCAAGACCGAGCGGGCGCAGGCGAAGGCCAAGCGGATCGCAATCAACGGCAAGAACTGACGCACGGCAGTATGAGCAGCGGCCGTAACGGCCGCTGCTCGTACCACCCTTCATGATAGGAGGGACACACAATGGAGACAGTTCAAAGCAGCGACATCAGAAGCCCAACCAGGACCTCCGGCCGGCCGGACAATGACAATCGGCCTCGTGTCGACGAGCCGGCTTTGTCAATGGGGCGGTCAGTGTTTCCGGACGGCGTGACGGCACGGATCTACCAGCCATGCCGCTCGGCCACGACCTCGGCAAAGCCCCGTAAGGACTGGCGATTGATCTTCGAACCTCGCACAGCCCCGTTCATCGAGCCGCTGATGGGCTATACGGGCGGCCGGGACACCCTGACCCAGGTTCGACTGGATTTTCCGACGCTGGAGGCGGCGATCCGTTATGCGGAGCGCCAAGGCCTCAGCTACGTGGTGCAGGCTCCATCTTCTGGCTCTCAGGCCAAGGTCAGCAACAGGCAAGCATCGGAGGAGAGGCACGCCTTTTCCGACGTGGTTTGGCAACGGCTACTATTGGCATGGCTTCAGGCAAGCCACAACTATGGCGCTGGTGCAGAGGCAGCGCACATACAGACGGCGCTTTCCGAGCCCGAGACATTCTACGCCTCTCCGATGCAGGTGGTGGATGACCCGGTACTCGCACCCGAAGAGAAATGTGCCGTGCTCAAGAACTGGGCCTGGAACGAGTACCTGATCGACCTGGCCACCGCTGAAGGCATGCCGGAAAATGCACGTCCGACGCGATTGGACGAGGTTGAGCTCGCTCTGCTGGCCTTGGAAGGCAGTACCCAGAGATTCCAGACTCGGCTCAGCCCGGTACGATCCCGGATAGCCGCATGATGGAGGCAAGAATGGACCCACTGATCGTCTTCGACGCCCAACGGACCATCCCGAACCCCTTCGCGCTTGCGGTCGCGGCAGCAGGGCGGGCGCGCGCACTGGCGCGCGGCGCAGCGCCCCGGCTGGCGGCCAGGCCGAAGAGCCGGCCGCATCTCGCATTGAGTGAGATCGCCGGCAATTCGTTCGAACCTCGGGAGATCGAACCCTTCCTCCTGACTGAGCCGATCTCGCCGAAGGACTGCGTCCGTTTCAAATCCGGACCCAAGAAGCTTTGCGGCATCGGGCCGAACAGGCCCGCTGCCGCACCCGCCCTCGACTCAAGGGCGGTACATTGACGTACTGAAACGCAGGAAAGGAGAATGACGATGTTGAAGAATCTCGCTTCCGACAGCAGCAGGCGGGCGCTTGATGTCGTAAACATCCTTGCCGGCATCGCGCTGGCGCTCTCGCCTTGGCTCCTTGGCTATGCTGCCGATGCTGTTGCCGTCTGGCACGCCTTCATCGCGGGCGTAATCACCGTTCTGATCGCAGCGCGCGCGTTGGTGGCGTTCCACAAATATGAGGAATGGGCGAACCTTGTCGTCGGCCTGTGGATTGTGGCCGCACCTTGGGTGCTTGGCTTTGCCGGCCTGGCGGCAGCAATGTGGTCGCACGCCATCGCTGGCGCTGTGGTTGCTGCCCTGGCAGCAGCCAGCCTTTGGCTCGCGAATGACCGACCGCTCTCTGCAGCCTGATCATAGCCGCTGGCGGGTCCGACTCTTCCGGGCCCGCTCTTTTTTTCGCGAGACGATGCCGGCGGCGATGAAGGCGTTGACGTGCCAGAATTGATGCGCTCCGGTTTGACGACCTATATCCCGCGCTGTGTGGAGTGGCCGCAATGGACATGAGTAAAGGAAAACACAACGCTGCCTTCGCTGCGCTGATGCTCTTCCAGTCTATCTACACTGCTACGCCGGTTAGAGGCCTTGCTACGCGACGGCAAGATCGCCGACGTGCAGGTTGGTGGGCCGAGGGCCTCGCGGACAGACGCGCTGGCAGCGGGATGAGGTGCCAATTGCCAAGAGGCTGCTGGGCTCGGCCGGCCAATTCTCTCTTGAACTGAAAAGAGCTATTTCCAATATCCTCTCTGTGCCGAAGGCGTCACGCAGACCGGCATGTTTTGCCGAGGAATCATCCTGCGTCACCCGAAGAGACACAAGCGCCGCTTTAGGGCTTGAAGGGAGGTCACGATGGAGAGCGCTACGTTCAAACAGCCGATTTTCGTGCGAGATGACAGTTTCGTCCTCAAAAAGATCGGTTGCGTCATGGATGCCATAGAATTTCTGGAAGAATGGCCGGTCGAAAGGCGCGGCCTTCTCCACGGAGCGGCCTGTGATACATGCTACTCGGCGTATGATGGTCGCAAGTCGGTCGAGGCCGCGCACAAGGCGTTTGCGACCTGGGCACGCAGGGTGGGTGTGATCGAAGACGTTCCCTTGGCGCCGTCTTGGATGACAGGGCCGAAGATTGGCAGTGCACACGAACTAACCGTTAAAACTCTCTGCGGCGGCAATCACGCCGCCGCAGCAAACAATCTGCCACGCGCTCACGAGGAGGAGAGGCTCGGTTGACCAGATGACGGACGGGCTGCGCCGGCAACTCGCGCTATCGTATTCGGGGGCTGCGGACGATCGCCCTCCCGCTGCCAACCCCGATGAGCAAAGAGCCTTTCACATCTGCAAGCCGCAGCCGCCGATTGCAGCTCAAGCCGAATGCAGGCCTTCACTGCACCAAAAAAGTCCGCTACACATAAGGCATGGTGCATTCATGGCCTTGCGGACGGGCGAAGCCGTGAGGCGAGACTCGCCCACGCCTCGACCAGTCACGGCACAGCGGATTGAGCGAGTACTCGACCGCGTCGCCGAAATCATTGTGGCACGAGGTGACCATGGTGAGGCATGGCTCCCGTTATACGACTACTTGGAACGCGCCTTGCAGGACCACTGGGCGAAGGAAGAACGTCTTGCCGCAGTGCGTCAGCGGGTCATACGATCCCAGGATCGAGCGGCCACAAGATCTTCATAGTTCCTGTTGCCACATCTTCATGTCGCCGTCCTCGCCATATTTCGGCCGGTAGATCGGGTAGCCCATCAACATGCGCCGAAGCTCCTCGCCGAGCCTACCGTTCTTCATGCGGTCTTCGAACGAGTGGCGCGGTGAATAGACAGTGTGTATTGTTCTCGACGGCCGCCGACCGCGTCAACAGATGATGATTTGGCAGGCTCGCCTATCGTGCTCTCGGCTAGTCCGCAGGATCGTGCCGAGGAGCCCGGCGACCAATATCTCTGCGAAAGGCTGATAGACAAATCCAGAGACACGGCATGGGCGGTATCGGACACGCGCTGCTTGTGGATTTCGCCCAGCATCAACGATGCCTACAAGGCATCGTCAGCAGCCTCGCGAAAATCTCTGGCGTGCGGATTTTAAACGGTCAGTGGTGTCGAGGGCGCGGCGCACGAACACGCAGCTCTCGTCTCTGACCCCTCTGAGCACACGGCGATAGTAATGGAAATGATCGCCCCTCCGTTGCAGGAAGCGGTCGGGAGATGCTCTCCGCGTCGTCTTCCCACGTCTGGGATGCACCATTTGGAAACAGCCGCAAGGCCGACTGCCTGAGCGTGCGGATCACGCGGCCGCAGCTCAGGGCGCAGCAGTCCGCGTTGCCCACCCCCCACTTAGCAGCCCTGTGCCTTCAGGGACCGGACCATCCGCACGACAACAGGGTCATATGGTTTCTTTTCCGATTTCCTGTAATTAATTATGAAAAGCGCGGCGCGGTCGCCGCAGACCGTGATTGCGCGGACATAGCGGATCTCGCCATTCTTGACACCCGAGTAGCTTGCCCATCTGGATGTTATGCGCCGATAGGTCAGTCGCCAACCGGACTTTTTGTCCTCTATCATGCGGTGCTCGATCTCGGCGCGAAAACTGGCTTTGCCCAATCGTCCGCCCCAAACGACTAGGGACGCTTCTCTCGGCCCCAGAAAAGCCGCGCCTTGATCCGAGTGCTGGGTGAGGACGAAACCTGGAGGAATATCGAATGTAAAGCCAAGCTGCCGGACGCCAAAGGGCTGCCATGCTTCGGCCCGAAGCAATGTGGTGCAATAGAGACAGACTGTAAGGCCCAGCAAGAAGTGTCGCATCGCTCTGATTTAGCGTCGGCTAACATGGCGACCAGACCGACATGGGGTCCGCGACGTAAAATGTGCAGTTCAAAGCGGGCTTCCCTCCGCGTCAGTGGGATGATCACTGAGGTGGCGCCGGAACTTACCTGATCCTTGAGCCGGCGAACCGATGATGCTGGAGGGGCTTTGAGCCATAGATGGTTCTAACTATAGCCGAGCAAATGGCGAAGCCCAACTATCGGCAGCTAGACGGTCCATATCATGCAAGGGCCGCCGCGACCCAGGCGATCGCGGGAGAGCCGCGCCGCTATTTTCAGCCAAACTGTGTTCCATGGTCGAATTCTCCCCAGGTTGACTCGAGAGGACGGCGGGCGCAGACGTTCACGCGGACGGGCATCGACTGGTCATCGCCGACACATGGTGCGCATCCCCCACAATCCACATCTCGGTAAGCGATTGGAGGGGTGGCCGGCGCCTGTGGCGGGTTTGTTGGGACGTTAGGCGCCGGCCCCCCCC